>MNTL01000078.1 GCA_001916965.1 Roseburia sp. CAG:10041_57 | reverse complement strand
ATTTTAGTGTATTTGTCAACCATTTTATAAAAAATGGTTAGACCCCTAATTAGAAATCTAACCATTTTAGATACATAACACTAACTAAATGACATTGGGCTCTGAATAGTTACTATATGACAAAGAGCCAACATTACGTTGGCTCTTCGTCATATATTTTCTTATGAGGGGGGAGATAGTGAGTGTTTCAACTATCTGAGATATACTATATAGAAAAAATGTGTCAAAACTGTGTACAAAGGATAAAGAAAAGATAATTTTTATAAAGAAACTATAAACTGCTTTTCAGTTTCCTACATATAGTACTTCATTACCATCTGTAACGACACATTGCCCCTGTATTCATTGATATCAGGATAATACGCTACAGACAGCACAATCTCACGTCCTCTTCCCTGATACAGCCTCTCAACCGCCTGGATTCCAAATTTCTGATCCAGATATTCATGGAATGCCTGAATATCGCCAAAATAAATTATTTCAAATTCTCTGCCGTCTTCGTCTGCGACTGTGTATTTTCCCACATTCTGATTCTGTCCAAGCAGCCTGCCCTTTAAGAAAGTTACCTGCTTCTGGGCAAACAAGGGCTTGGGATTGCCATTTCCAAAAGGCTCCAGCTTCTCCAGTTCTTCTACAAATTCCAATGAAGCATATGACATGGGCATCGGCACATCTATGAGTACTTTTTCCTCGAAATCATCTTCTGTCAAATGGCTGTTCTTATTAAGCTGCCTGCGAAATTCTTCCACATTCTCTTCCGGCATGGAGACTCCCGCTGCCAGCTTATGTCCACCATACTTGGTAAAAAGCTGCTTGCACTTCGTCATTTCATCATACATATGGAACGCATCAATGGAACGCCCTGAGCCTTTAACCCCTTCTTCTGCCCTTGTCAGTACAAAGGAGGGCTTATTATATTTCTCTCTGATACGTCCGGCAATGATTCCTGCAAGGCTCTCATGAACATCAGGAAGATAGACCACAAGCACATCATCCTGGCAAAGCTGCTTCTCCTCTATCTGGGCAATCGCCTCTTCCACACCTTCCAGCGTCAATTCCTTACGGCTGTCGTTCATTGCTTTGAGATTCCCCGCAATACAGGCTGCTTCGGACTCATCCTGTGCCTCAAAAAGCGCAAGCGCATGATCTGCCGTGTCAAGACGCCCGGTTGCATTCAGGCAAGGTCCTAGAATAAATCCAACCGTGTACGGTTTGATATGCCCTGCATCTGTTCCCGTCGCACGTATCAGCGCTTCCAGTCCGATATTCCTCGTATGTTTCATCAGATTCAGACCTTCACTGACTATGATACGGTTCTCATCCCGAAGCTCCATCACATCCCCAATCGTAGCAAAAGCCGCAAATTCCAACAGTTCCAGTCCCATATCGGACTCCATCACCTGCTGCCAGGTCACACCCTGGCGCTTCGCCGTCAATGCCAGTACCAGCTTATACGCCACTACTGCGCCGCATATTTCAGGAAATGGGTAGTGACAGTCCTGCTGCTTGGGATCTACTACCGCTGCCGCAGGAGGAATCAGATACTGCCTCTCTGCGTCCTTCTCTTCATAAGGGACTTCATGATGATCTGTCACCACGACTGTCATCCCCAGTGAGTTAGCATATTCTATCTGGGAAAAGGCAGCGATACCATTATCACAGGTCAACACCGTATCTGCCCCTGCTTCATACGCTTCCTGAATCAGATGTTCATTCAGTCCATACCCATCCTTCATGCGGTGCGGAATAGCAGTATCTACTTTCGCACCACATTTGCCCAAGCCTTTATATAATATATATGTAGAACATACACCATCAATATCATAATCGCCAATAATACGGATCTGCTTATTCCGGGCAATCTTATCCAGCAGGATATCCACTGCCTTATCCATGTCTTTTAACAAATCCGGTGCATACAGATCCTGTCTCGTTCCATGCAGGAATTTGCGAATATCCGCCTCTTCTATCACATCACGGTTACGAATAATACGTGCCATTACAGGGCTGATATGATATTGTTGGGCAATTGCATAAAAATCTGCCTTCTTAGCAGCCACCATCCACTTACTCATGTGTAAACTCCACGATGCACAAAGTCTCATGCTGTTCATTAGTGAGCTGTACCTGCATCCTGTTCTCCTGTTCATAGATAACAGGAATCAATGTGTCATGCAGATATGCCGGCTTCTTATACTCTGCCCTGACCTGTATCACATGCCAGGATTCATCCAGATATTCCATCGCCATATTGACGTATTCTTCATTATTCACATGATGGTTGGAATCAATCTGGTTCTGTCTGATAAAGAATGGCTCTCTGGGAGTCCCTTCTCCTGTCAGATCAATTCGTCTTGGTTCATATTCCATTTCCAGTTTAGGGCCAATCTCATACCCTGCCAGAATCTCTTCTGACGGTCTTGCAGGCCGCATCTTCTCAATATCCACTAAGGTCCATATAGATGCGGCTTTCGCCAGTATCTCGCTGCTCTCTGTAGTCAGTGTAAAATTACGATATCCTATAAATCCTTTAAAAGCATAAGGTGTTGTAGATACAATTACCCTCTCCCCAAGTCTCGGTCTACGTTCAATCACAATCTGCCAGGAACCAAGCAGCCATGCCAGGTGCCTCTCCTGGAGATATTCCATATTGATGCTGCCTTCCTCTGCCTCAAAGATTGCCGCATCCTGAAAAAAATTCAACAGCGCCGGAATCTTCAACTCCAATTTCTCATCCGACTCGCTGAAACTTATCCTTGTATTATATGAATACATGTTAAACCTGCCTTTCGATGTAATGTTCTTTTTCTTCTCTCATACCATGATTTTCAGCTAAGTGAATACTCAATGCAAAAATCGCAGTATCTTGCAATACTCTTTATACTATAACATAAAAAGGCAACAACGAAATATATTTTTCAAAGTCCATTTCAATTTCATAAACTGACTACGTATGGAATTATCTAGGTATTGTCTTGCATTGAGATAAGCTATCTTGGTTTCAATACAACTTTTGTTACTGTTCTATTTCTCCTTTAGGGGGTACATATCCAAAGTACAGGAGTTTCAATACAACTTTTGTTACTGTTCTATTTGCCATCCTTAAAATAATCCGTAAGGACTTGAACCGGTTTCAATACAACTTTTGTTACTGTTCTATGAAAGTGAGATAACTACCGTCATATTCTCTTAATCGTTTCAATACAACTTTTGTTACTGTTCTATTGATGCAGCAAAATCATCAGCTTCATATCTAGGAGTTTCAATACAACTTTTGTTACTGTTCTATGATTCACAACAATCTCATCCTTTTTATTTGTTTCTTTGTTTCAATACAACTTTTGTTACTGTTCTATTTCACACAAGACTACGGCGTATCGCAAAGATTCTTGTTTCAATACAACTTTTGTTACTGTTCTATTGATACGGAAGCCAAGTTTACGGCAACTGACAGGTTGTTTCAATACAACTTTTGTTACTGTTCTATCCGCATTTTTACTGGTTTCTTATTTTATTATATCACAAGATATCCCCTAAAAATCAAGATTTTTTAAATTTTTTACCAACCTAATCAAGAATGTGCAGTGTACACGTATAAAATCCCGCAAATGCTTATAAATTCTGAAGTTATCGCCTTTTTGTTTCAAATGACGCCTGGTAAAATTATAGAATCAATTGTTCCCCGGTCTCTCGTTTTCCTACACCAAATGTATCCTCACCAAATACATTGTCATTCTTCAATTTTATAATGCATACAAAATCCTCCTGTTCATTTATGACTTTTTTCAAATCGTTTTCCAAACGGATTAATTTTGAAGGGGTAATGTCTCCACGAAACACTGAATATTGGAAATGTGACAGGTATTTTTTGCAAACTTTAAATACTTTTTGCACTCTTCGTTCATTCACATCATAAAAAAGAAATGCGTAGTTATAATTTTGTGTTTTAGGCGGCATTTTACTTCATCTCCTTTAAGGAAAAAGGAACAAATTCCTTATCTTCCAATATAAATTTGATCAATTTATAACAATCAAGTTTCATAGCAGTTCTATAGGACACTTTTCTTTTTAATACAGGGTGTAAAAAGACAGATTCCAATCGTCCCTCAAAGGCTGTTATAAATATATTTCTGCCTTCTTCATTTAAAAGACAATAATTAGCTTCTTTGACAAAGTGCTTTTCTACCTGTATCTTTCTGTTATTCACAAGCTCAAATATTGTTCTGAATACGATAACAGGTTTAAACACTTCACACATATCCAGACTCACTGTTATCTTCCAGATTTAAACGGTTTCCATGCAAATAACATTGCCTTTTGCAATGAAAATAGTAATTGATCAAGGTTCCATTTACAGTCATGCGATCCCCTCCTATATAAATTCCCCGATTCCATCCTGGAGTTTGTTTATATTTATTTTTTCGTTTTCGAAATAGTCTTCTCCATTGTCAATGTAATATAGTTCACCGATCATATCGTTATATGGAAATGTTGGCTTTACTCGAATGCGATAAATAAAGTTGTTCATTTCACTCATAAGTATTGAGAGTTCTACCTTGAACACAGAATATTTCATATTCTGGCTATTTTTTATTAACTGCTCATACTCTTCCCATAATTTCCGACCATCTATTTTCCTGCCATCTGACTCAATCACTCTTCCAAAATAGATATTGCAGACGCCCTTGTCCTCTTCAATCAGCCACATACGTTTGGCGATTTCTTTCTGATTTAACTTACCTACATGTTCAAAGAAAACATCAATATTATCCTTTTCACTCACAGACTGATTCTGCCTTTTGATCACACCCAGAACCTTTTCATAAAAAGGCGAAAAATCCTTTGATTCCAATACCTGTCTCATTTCCGGCTGTAACAGAGTAAAATCCTTTCTGTTATCTTTCATGTACACATTACCTGCTTTATCATAGTTAAAGAAATATACCATCCCTATCCCTGTATTAGATCTGTTGATACGCCCCAGAAACTGCTCTTCCAGATCTATCATAGATATATCCTTAAATCCTAGATTTATGTTCTTCAGGTCCACCCCTGCTTCAATAACCTGCGTTGCCACCAATACAAGAGGAGTTCCACCAGGTGAATCTTCGACCTGTTGTAAAATTCTCTTTCGCTCTATGCTGTTATCATCTCCTGTTATACACAATGTCTCGCAGTCAAGGGCTTCTCTTATGCACTCATAGAAATCAAGAGCTGATTTTTTCGTGATAAATTCCACCAATATCTTTTGTTTCTGCAAAATATGCTTTTTGATTAAAACTATTATCTCAGCAAAAAGATCATCCCTGTCTATATCAAGCAACGAATATTCCAATCTCGATACTCTCTTTTTGAAGCAGTCATTTTGGAAATATCGGTTTCTATCTGCGATTAATCTTACTGCCTGTACTTCTTCTTCACTCAGAATATCCAGATCAGGTAAAGTTGCTGACATGATAATTACTTTCATATGCAGAAGCTTGGCAAACATCTTCAAAAAGACAATAATTTCTGTCCAAATCTCATTACGATAGCTTTGTATCTCGTCCAGAACAATGACGCTGTTCGCTAACTGATGGAAAGAAAAGGCATCTTCCCTGTTATCCCCAAACATAGTACGGAATAATGTAACATGTGTTGACACCGCAATCGGGTAATTAAAGAACTGTCTATCCAACAATGCCTTTTGACAAGCAGTTACATACTTTTCATTTTCCTCTTTTACTTCAGTCTGATAAATAGGAGTAATTGAATTTACCACTTTTATCTGTTCCATTGCCTCTGGATTTTCTCCGAATATTTTTCTCAATATACTCTCATTCTGTTCTACCAGTGTATTAAAAGGATAAATATACATGATTTTATCCAAGCAATCACAATTTCTGATAAGCTGAAAACTCAGATTCATAGCAGTATTACTCTTTCCGCTTCCTGTAGGCGCTTCCAGATAATATATATTTTCATCCAGATGCCTTAAAAGAGTCTGTTCTGATTCAAGAAACAGCTCTGTCCTTAAACTGTTAATATTCTGCTCAGTGTGTTCTTCCGTCTTTTGATAATCTCGTATCTTTTTCATGACATCCGTGTCAGAATAAATCTGATAAAGTATATTGATATCTGTTATAGTTCCATAACTTTCTATGCAGTAGTTTTCTTTCTGATATGTAGTGGCATAGTAATCTGATGCAACCAGTAAGGAAAAGAGCAGCCTTTCATAAGCATAACAGGCAATTTCGTATTCTCGGTTCGGTAATTTAATTTCCAAAACATTACATGCATATTTTAACCATTCCTGATCAAAAATCTCATTTGAGTGAAGATATTGGGGAACATATTGAAATATATTTTTTCTGTCAATATCACCTTGTTTTCCTTCTTTAAAATCAATCAAATATTCTTGAAAATTATCCAGCGATACGTGATGTCTTGATATTACATAAGAATTAATAAATATAATATATGCCATGATATCCACGCTTTCACAGGACAATTCACACAATTCAGGCATAAAATACTGTAAATAAATAACCGATGAAATAAAAGAATGCCTGGAACCTAAGCCATTATCCCACTTTGCCCCGGCAAACTCCTGTCGATTCATCTTCAGATATTGAAACCTTGGGTTAATCTTTCCAATATCATGAAAAATAATCGTATGAAGAAAAAGTCTTTCAAACAGTTGCCTGCATTCATCCATCTGTTCTCCTAACAAAACCTGTTCCAACATCTCCAGTGTAGAATCCAGCTTTTTCGCTTTCCATATCTGTTCAAAAAACATGACACACTTGTCAGTATGCTCCTGTATTGTTTCATTTTCATGTGCTTCGAACCTGTACTGATGACTGACGATATCATCAATTTTTACCTTTTCCTGATTTAACAAAATAATCCCCCCTTATACTGCAAAAGCAGATTAAAACAAAATAATTTATATCTGTTTTAATCTGCTTTTATCATCGCACTATATAAATGCAACTACTTTATCCACTATTGTATATACCTTATCCTCATACCGCTCTATTTTTGCGTTGGTATAGACCAGCGGCTTCAGAATGTACTGGTTAAGCGCTTCGTCTAGCGCCACCGGTAAGTATTCCTCATACTTATGAATTTTCACATTCATATTGAAAAAAACAGAACCTTTTTTTGCCTGATAAGATACTTTATTTCTATAGAATAACGTATCTATTTTATCATAATTGACTGTTTCTTTACCTTCCAGTATTTCTACTCCTGTTATATCAGCCGGATGGTCATTGCTTCCCAGATAAGGAATGTATACACACTTATTCTGCAGCATAGCTTTTGATAATGCCTGCGCTTCCGGACGATCAATCAGTACATAGATTATCCACTTAGGATTTTCAAGCCACTGTTCCCTGACAATGAGATTACCACCCTGTTCAAAAGAAGCATAACCAACAGAATTATTAAAATTTTGCATTTTTTTTGCAAAACAACCGTTTTCTGCTGGAAGAATTGCTATTTTTAATCCAGACAACTTTTCATAAAATTCCGGATAGTCAGTCTTGTCACGATGCTGCTTCGTATATCCACCATACCCCAGAATCGCGCCAAATATCCCAAGCAATGCCACTTTATGAACCATTCCATAGGTAAAATATCCATAGGTATTTACCTCCGGCTTCTTAAAAAAGGCTGTCCTTCCCGAAAGCTGAAATCGCAATACCTTTAATTCACCCATATCTTATACCTCTTTTTGTGTAAAAATATTGTATAATACAGCTTTTTGAATATTTTGAACCAGTTCTGTTGTATATGGATTATAGTAAATCTCTACCGATAAGATGCTATCCTGCAACTCATTCAACAGGGTATCAAAAGTCAGCGTAATCTGATTTTTACCATCTCTCTTGGAAAAGGTAACATACTCTGATAAATTAGGAAGATACAAATCCGGTTTTGTCTCTACGAAGACTGCCAGTTCATTTTCACAGCCTACCTTGGCATTTGTGGCATAAGATGTAGCTGCAACCATGGATGTTCTTTTAAATTTATCATAATCTTCCTGTGTATAACCCTGTGTTACCCCCAATTCTTCATATTCTTTATACGCCTGTGGATTGATCACGAATGGATATACATAGTGAGCTTCATTGCTTACGATCTTGGTTCCAAGTGAAGACTGCTTAGATTTTTTACTCTCTCCATTGCTGTCAGTATCCTTGGTTCCATCACGAAACGGCGACAATATCTGCTGTTCTTCTGCTCTGGAATCTTCATATTTATTAAACCCCTGGCCTATCTGTACTGCGCCTGTGATAGAAATACTATTGCCTGTTTCTACAAAAGTGGCACCAAAATTTTTAACATCCACAGCCTGAAACAGATTTTTCAATACAACCTCAGCATCCCCCTCTACCTTGTCTGTTCCAAAGATATGTATATAACGTTCTCCCAGAGATCTGGGATTCATCTGTTTTTCCTTTGTCTTGGAATCTATTTCCCAGTCATAACTTTTTATATATAATACTTTTTCGCCTTCATTATCCCACATTTTCTTCATGGGATATTTCAATGCCTTATCACTTCCGAATATATTTCCATCCGAAGTCATTTTAGGATATCCTGTAAAGTCTGCATTCCAGTTCGCCATAATCGCTGAAATTCCCAACACACCATATACTCTCTTATTCATCTGCTTTTTCCTCCTGTTTCTTCTCATAGATAATACCATTTGATACATAGCCCGCTAACATCAGATCATGATTGATTGCCAGTTCCACATCATATGCCAGAATCATAGCCAGTAAATTACCGACACGCTTTTTATATTTATACATATCTTCATCATGATCATATCGCATAAATAACTGTCTAAGCTGTTCTTTTAACTGTGCATCCTTATTTAATGCCAGATATCGGTTTCCAAGCGAAAAAGTCTTCTTGCTGCTTTTATTTAAGCCAATCAAATAACCAAGCATCTGCCCTGCTGCATAGGAATATTCTTCATCTGACTCTATATCCTGCAGTATGTCAGCATCCATTTTTCTCTTTAATTCCTGTCTGATTGTTGTAAGTTTGTTTTTCATTGTTCCCTCACTTTCCTGAAAATACTCCAGCAATGACCATTTTAAGTTGAACTGATGCATCACCTTGATCATATAATCATTTTCAATCGCATTATGTATCAGCATATCTCCTGACTGCTTTACTACTTTTATCAGATCTGCTTCGTCATTTCCTTTGTCCAACCATTCTGTGTATGCATCTCTGTATAGCAGCAATCCTTTCCTTATACCAGAATCCTTGATTCCCTTCATATCCTTAGGTTCTGTATATATATTTTTCAAATAATATTTGGAGAAAAACACTTCATCAACCAGTTTTCTAACCGTGTCTCGCTTGGATATTTCTCCATATCGCACGTCCTCCAGATATTTTTCAGGTACTTCAACAAGATTCTGCATATAGAAGCCTCTATCAAGCAAGTCTCTATAATCCATCACGTAATCCGCATCTATAATTGCAGCCTCATTCTTTTCTTTTTTTAATCTCAGCTTATAGCCGGTAAAACCATTCGGTATTCCATTTTCATCATCATCTTTGCATGCTGTGATTTTTTTCTCAGAGTCTATTGGAAGATAAACATTGTACCTTCGCTCTGATGCCAGATTCATAAGATAATCAAAAAATTTCTTTTTGCACATTACCTTATCTGAATTTTCCATAATCGGCAGGCGGCATTTTCTGTCCTTATGATCCAGATACGGCTTCTTGGCATTAAGTCCCATATTATTATTAGGTAATCCATATACTCCATCTGCCGATTTTACATTATAATCATTTTTGTTATAAATATTTGGAATATAATAGCGTTTTCCCTCTGTTTCATAGTCTGCATGATCCATTTGAAAAAATATCTTCAGGTAGTCTTTTCCTGCTACTTTATCTGTAAATGAGAAAATATTTTTATTGATCCATTGTTCCACAATGTCAATATTTTCATAATTAACAGGATCAATTTGCTCCTCAACTGCATCATACAATGCAATATCCTGTTTCTTCGTATATTTAATTCTTGGGTTTCTAAGGATATTGTAATATTGTGTAATGATTTCTTTGGTCAGCTTGCCGTTCGTGAGACTCTCTTTCTTGATTACAAATCCCAGATAACTATTGGACTGAATTACCTTCTTGGGATCAACAGGCTTATTCATATCTACCAGTTTGCAATAATAATCAGGTCTGCTGATTGCCTCCCGCTCTCTGTATGTAAGCAATGCTTTACCACTCTTTTTATCTTTTTTAACCTCAATCCATTCTTTTTGTACAAACTGACCATTCTCGTAAGCCATAATGACATAAGTTCCTTCTGCCGGAGCATACGTATCCAGTATCAGCTTGTCTATGTCCGGCTGCCTCTCAAATATCTCCAAGCATGCCTCAAGCATATGACATTCCTCCTTTTCCTATTGAGTTCTGTAATTAACAAATCCATATCCTCGTGAATTTTTTAACAACATTCCTGTGCCAAGAAGCATATATGCAACCGCTTGTGCCCGCTCATCACTGTTGATCGTCATTTCTATTTTGTCTCCAAGCAGTTGAATTGATTTGTAATTTGTTTTAATGGGTACTTTATTTAAAAAAGTAATCGTATCATACAGTTTAAAGTTTTCGTCCAGCCTATCTCCTGTTATACTGTTATATTTTTTAACACTGTTTTCAAATAGCAATCTCTCATACTCATCAATTGCTATCTTATTTCTCCAATAGCCCCCCTCCTGAATCTGAACGACTGCCGGAGTCACAGTGTATAGCCTGTCTATGTACATATGCGGTATTACTTTGTACTCACATACCAGTCCTTTCAAAGTATTCGTGTCTGACTTAGGTAACTGCCTGCACAGGAACTCGGCAAACTCTTTGTTGATACACCGTACGGCAAAGGAATATATCTTACCTTCCTTATATTTTTTATCACTCTCAATTTCTTTAAATCCAGATATAGAATAATTCTTAAATTGATTCTTCTCATGAAACACTCTCATTGTATCTGTCCTGCATAAAGCGACATCTACCATATGAGAGATTTCCTTTAACATATTAATCAATTCTATATTTTGCAGCAAATATGCTTTACAATTCAAGTTGTATACCAAAATTGACTCGCTCATAACATTTCATCTCCTTTATTGTTATAATTCTATTGTATTATTATAATATTTTATTGTCAATAATAAAATAATATTATTTGATTGTTTCCATTGTTTTTATAAAAAAAAGATGATAATATGAATACACAAAACCATAACAAATAAAGTTGTTTTGAAATAATAATATTATTTTATTCCTAACTAGAACCGTAACATAAGATGTAGGCGCAGGTATTACCCTGCGCCTATCCTATTACAATTCTTCTGTTTTGTATGTGACATACCCCTCATAATAATAGCTGGTATCAATACCCTTCATATAGATTTCCCGGCTATTAATTTCATCGGTCAATGCCTGCTTTAATACGTGCTTTATTTCAATATCTCTGATTGGGCTGCGCTCCATGGCAAGCAGATAATCTTCTTTATCTACCTTGCTCCAGTCAATGACTTGATGAATTTCTTTCTTTAGAATCAGGTCCAGCCAGATACGCATACTGCGCCCATTTCCTTCCCTGAAAGGATGTGCAATATTCATTTCCACATACTTTTCTATGATTTCATCATATGAAGATTGCGGCATTTTATCTATGTTTTCAAGAGATACCCGCAAGTACATCAGCGGTGCAAAGCGGAAATTTCCTTTTGCAATGTTTACAGTTCGCATTTTGCCTGCAAAATCATATATTTCGTCAAACAAAAATTCATGAATCCTGGCAAGTGTTACATATGTTCCAGGATGTAAAGAATCCAAAATACCAGATTCAAATAATTCCTTTGCCTTCGCCTTGCTGATTTTCTCTTCTTCACGTGCTAACTGGGCAGAATCAGTAATCCCCAACTTATTCTCAAGTGCCATGTAATGTTTTCCTTTCTGGGTTCATTGTTACTTTAAAGCAGATTGCAATAATAGTGTTTCTAATACAACATCACCCTAATCAACCCCAATACCAGCAGATGTACCGGATATACCCAGTAGAAGAAATATTTCAGTTTCATTCCTCTTTCTCCATTATACAGATATATGGGAAGAAATGCTATAGCTGCTTTGGGTTCTGCAACGCCTACCATAACCGCCCCGAGAACTGTTCGTTGTACTTTATCAAATCGTTGCAGATAATAGAATAGAACAATGCATAGCACACCCATGTAGTGATAATCCGTTTCAAGAAGCTGCGCTATCCCTGCTCCGGTGAGAACACACAGCGCAGATGAAATGATACTCATTCCCCTTCGTTCACACACAGATATCGCATATAAGGTACACAGCCCTATCGCCAATGTAAAAAATACATTCTGTCCTTCCGGATAAACCCAAGCTCCATGTACAGCCAGATCAAAGGGGACCTCTGAAATCACCGCAAAGAGAAAGCATCTGCTGATGTATCGCTTCACATCATGCGTGTGGCAGAATCCTTCTACCAGTAAAAAACAGTAAATTGGAAATGCAATCCGTCCGATTCCACGCATAACCCTATATATATCAAACTGATAATCCGCCATATTTGCATAGATTGCCACTGCAAAGTGATCCACCAACATAGATATAATCGCTATCCATTTCAAATCAGATGAGGTTAAACCATTCCATCGCATTTTCATAATTTCCTTCCCTATAACAGAACAGGCTGTCCTCAATCCCGGACAGCCCTATTTCTCTCATGTATATCATTGTATAATTGTGAAACGTCCTGTTGGTTACAGAATTGTACAGATTTAGCAAATGCATAAGCAGACACTTGAAAAACGTTGGCACTTAAGCGGTATGGAAGCGAAGCTTCCAATAGCGCTTTATGTGACCACTACGTTTTTCACGTAGCGAGAGCGGGTCTGCGTTGCATTGCTAATTCTGTACAATTCGTCCCATTATTTATTCTTCTTAGTACCGATCTTGGTACGAAGTACATACCACAGTGCACCTGTGATGCATACAGATGAATAAGTACCGCATACGATACCAACCATCAGAGGTAATGCAAATTCACGGATAGAAGATACTCCTAATACGAACAGTGCAGCTACCATGAAGAAGGTTGTCAGGGAAGTAAAGATACTTCTTGATAATGTCTGGCTGATACTTCTGTTTACGAGTTGTTCCAGATCATCCTTCTTGGTCATAGCACCAAGGTTCTCTCTGATACGGTCAAAGATAACGATTGTTGCATTGATAGAGTAACCTACGATAGTCAGCATGCAGGCAATGAATGTGCTGCCCACAGATACTCTTGCTACTGCGTAGAATGCAAGCACTACCAGTACATCATGGATCAATGCAGCTACAGAACTTGTTGCAAAACGAATATCCTTGAATCTGAACCAGATATATAACAGCATGCAGATTGCTGCGATTACTACAGCTACGATTGCATCACTTCTCATTTCAGAACTGATCGTTGAACTGATTGTCTCAGCAGTAATCAGATCAGAATTTACACCGAAGTTCTCTACTAACGCTTCTGTTAATGCCTGTCTCTCTTCTACATCCAGTGTTCTGGTCTTGAAGATAACCTGATTGCCTCCTGCAACCTTCTGAACCTGTACATTGGCATCTTTGGTAATCTTCTCGATTACAGGCACTACCTGAGAATCCAGATCCGCCAGATCCATATCTTCATTAAATGTAACATTTGTAGATGTACCACCCACGAAATCAAGGCTGTAGTTCAGGGCTGTTCCTGATGTTCCCTTATTTACGCCCATGCATACAAATCCACCGATAATCATAACCAAAGAAATTGTAAAGAATATCTTCTTCTTTGCCAGGAAGTCCACTGTCTTTCTGTCCTTGGCTTTTCCATAGAACTTCTCATCCTTTAAGCCGACTGCATAGAGTGCTTTCAGAATCATTCTTGTAATAACAAGTGCTGTAAACATGGAAAGAACGATACCAAGTGCCAGTGTCTGGGCAAATCCCTTAACTGTACCCGATCCCTTCAGTCCAAGAACCAGTGCAGCGATCAACGTTGTGACGTTACCGTCTACGATAGCAGACAGTGCTTTCTTAAACCCTACATCAATAGCAGAACGTACTGTCTTTCCGGATGCAATCTCTTCTCTGATACGTGCGAAGATGATAACATTTGCATCAACTGCCATACCGATTGACAGGATAATACCTGCAATACCCGGTAATGTCAGTGTGATTTCAAACATATTTAAACATAATACTACCAGAATCGTATAAATGATCAATGCGATGGAAGATGCAAGTCCAGGAATCAGATATACAGCAATCATAAAGATAACAACCAGTGCAAGTCCGATAGCACCTGCTTCAAGACTGGTCTTAACTGCTTCTGAACCAAGCTGTGCACCTACAACATTGGAACGTAATTCTTCCAGTTCCAGCTTCAGTCCACCGATACGGATCTGGCTTGCCAGCTTATCAGCTTCCTCGAAGCTCTCCATACCTGTAATCTGTGCCTGTCCATCTGTAATGGCAGCCTGTACACGGGGTACGCTGATGAAATCCTGGTCATAATAGATACCGATGCTTTCACCGGAAGCATATGCCTTGGTTGTAGCATCTGCAAATGCCTTGGTTCCTGCATCTGTAAAAGTAAGCGAAACTACGAACTGGCTGTTGCCAAGCTTATCCTGTGCAGAACCACCCTGTGCAGAGGAAACATCCGTACCACTCAATACTATGCTTCCATCTTCCTGTAATTCAGCGATAGTCTTGTTTAATGTATAACCTGTCGCACCATTGCCTGTATATGTATAGTTGGCATTTCCTTCGCTGTCAGTCTGTGCGATAAAGTACAATGCACCTGGTCTTCCCAGATCTTCAAGGATTGCATCTGCATCAGATACACCCGGAATTTCGATGTTGATTCTGTCTGAACCTTCTCTGTATACCAATGCTTCTGTACTGTAAGTCTCTACTCTTTTCTGCAGCTTATACACAGTATCGCTCATATCCTCATCAGAAGGATCTTCGTCTCCTACTACCTGATAAGTAATGCTGACACCACCTGCCAGATCAAGTCCCTGCTTAATCTGTGATGCAGCACCGGCTTTCTCTGAACCGATACCGCAGATTGCAACATACCCCAGTGCAGCTGTGACGAGCAATGTTACAACTAACGTAATTATGGCTTTGCTCTTTTTCATTATCTATAATCTCCTTTGCTTAGTCGGTGTTGACCCCGCCTTTAGTCCTCTTCTTCTGCTGCTAATGCTGCTTTAAGCATGATGGCACATTCCACACGCTTCTTCTGTAATTCACATCCCAGATCATAAGCATCATGAATATTTCCATGGAAATTATAAGAATTGGCTGCGCATCCTCCGCTGCAATAGAATTTTGCAAAGCAGTTCTTACATTTTTCTTTGGAATATACGTTACAGCATTTGAATTCATCGCGTATTTTAGTATTGGTAATACCTGTATCTACGTTACCCATCAGGAAATCCTCATTACCAACGAACTGATGGCATGGATAGAAATCCCCCCATGGAGTCACTGCCAGATACTCCGTTCCCGAACCACAGCCGGATAAACGTTTGTATACGCATGGTCCACCTTGTAAATCTATCATAAAATGGAAGAAATTGAAATCTTTTCCTTCCTTATGACGTCTGAGCATTTCAGCTGCAAGCTTGTCATATTCTGCAAGGAGCTGTGGAATATCTTCTTCCTGTAAAGCGTATTCTTCTGTAGGAGGTGCTACTACCGGTTCTACAGAGATCTGCTTGAATCCCAGATCTGCAAGGTGACAGACATCCTCTGCAAAATCCAGATTATGACGTGTAAATGTTCCACGTACATAATAATTGGTCTGGTTACGGCTCTCTGCTACCTTCTGGAACTTGGGAACGATCATGTCATAGCTTCCCTGTCCGCCTCTGAAAGGACGCATCATATCATGGATGTCTTTCCTTCCGTCTATACTTAATACGATATTGCCCATTTCCTTATTGGCAAACTCAAGAATCTCATCGTTAAGAAGTACACCATTTGTAGTCAGTGTAAAACGGAACTTCTTATGATGTGGCTCTTCAAGACTTCTTCCGTAAGCGACCAGGTCTTTTACTACCTGCCAGTTCATCAGTGGTTCTCCACCGAAGAAATCTACTTCCAGATTCACTCTGTTACCTGAATTGGCTACCAGGAAATCCAGTGCCTTCTTACCTACTTCAAAACTCATCAGTGCTCTTCTGCCATGGTATTCACCTTCCTCTGCAAAACAGTACTTGCAGGCAAGATTACAATCATGTGCAATATGTAAGCACAGCGCCTTGACAACAGTCTCTCTATTTTTGAAAGCTTCAATGCTCTTCTCATAGATATCGTCTGTAAAGAGCATCTGGGCATCTTTTAATTCGTATATCTCTTCTAATGCTTCCTTAATCTGTGCCTGATCATATGGCATATTGGAAGCTGCCAGCTTATCATAAGCTGCATCACAGGTATCCTGCTCCATATGATTCTCCACCATAGAAGCAATTACGTCATAAACAACATCATCAACCACGTGAACGGCACCGCTGTTCACATCCAATACGATATTGAATCCGTTATTTTTATACTGATGTATCAATTCTTTCTTTCCTTTCCTACCAGGTATGCGTTTCCTATATCCCTTAGTTACGCACAATAAGCAGCGACTCATCATCGCTGCTTATTTCATCTGTTATTGCGATTCTTTATACTGGAACTTATTTAGTCTGTTCGCAGCTCTGATTACCTACTGTACAGGATGTCTTACATGCTGACTGACATGATGTCTGGCACTCGCCACATCCGCCCTTCTTCATGGATTCCTTGTAATCTCTAGTGTTTAAAGTCTTAATATGCTTCATAAATAAAGCCTCCTATCATTGTGTGTCTCAACGACCGAATTTATACTTAATGTAGTATAGCATATATTTTTCATATCGAAAAGTACTTTTCTCATATTTTTTTACTTAACCCAGCATCCCGCCCAGCATGCCACTGCCGAGGCAGATAAGTAATGTTGTAATACTTGAATTGGATACAGGCGCAAAATCCGGCTCCATAGCAATCGACAATACACATATAATAAGGAAATATGCCACACCTGCTCCCATTCCCCACAGGAATCTTCTGCTTTTTGCTCCCTTGGAATAGAATAATCCCGCCAGGAGTGAGGAAATGACATAGATTGCAATAATCGCAATATCTACCATCCTTTCACTCAGATCACACTTATAGAGCAGCCCCGCAGTAAGCAAAAGCAGCAGTCCCGTTATCACATAAGCCCCCAGCAGACATTTTAACAGCGCCAGTATTCTTTCATATTTCATGATGTACCCCCTGATATTTTATAGTTTCTTTATTGTATTTACAATTCAATACTGATATAATCTATGCGTATACTGCATCTATTCAGAACCGTAATCCTGATATTTGCAGAAGAAACTATATTTTATTTTTTAACCATAAGGAGGTTATTATTTTGGATACCGCTGGTGTCATACAACTTTGTATTCTTGTAGTTCTAATCATGCTTTCTGCATTCTTTTCTTCTGCCGAAACAGCATTGACAACGCTGAGTCTCGTGAAGGTCCGTTCCATGGCAGAGGAGAATCCCACGAAAAAAGTCTTAACATTACAAAAGATTCTGGACAAAAAAAGCAAATTGATCAGTGCAATACTGATTGGCAATAACATTGTAAATATCAGTGCATCTTCCCTGATGACTTCTCTCGTTATCCGCATCTGGGGCAACGCTGCTGTTGGTATTGCAACAGGTGTCCTGACATTGCTGATCCTGCTCTTTGGCGAGATTGTCCCAAAGACCTGGGCTATGTACAATAATGAGAATCTTGCCCTTGCTTATTCAAGTCCAATCTACTTTCTGATGCAGGTACTCACTCCGATTATTTTCATTATAGATAAGCTCTCCGGATTTCTTCTGAAGCTGTTACATATAGATTCATCCAAACGTGCCATGATGACAGAAACAGAGTTGAAGACCTATGTGGATGTCAGCCATGAAGATGGTGTCATCGAACAGGAAGAGAAGAAGCTGATCTACAATGTGTTCGATTTCAGCGATTCTGTTGCCAAGGATATCATGATTCCACGAATTGATATGACTACCATTGATGTGGAAGCAAGCTATAACGAACTGCTGACTTTGTTCAAGGAATCCATGTACACACGTATTCCTGTCTATGAAGATGACAGCGATAATATTATTGGTATCATTAATGTAAAGGATTTTCTTCTGGTGTCCAATAAGCGTATGTTCAAGATACGTGATATCATGAGAGAAGCCTATTATACATATGAATATAAGAAAACTGCAGATCTTCTGTTGGAAATGCGGAATATCACAGCAAATGTTGCACTTGTCCTGAATGAATATGGTGCAACAGTCGGCATGATCACTCTCGAAGACCTGCTGGAAGAAATTGTTGGTGAGATTCGTGATGAATATGATGAGGATGAAGATGAATTGATCCAGCAGGTAGATGACCATACCTATCTGGTAGATGCAAGCATGAAATTATCTGATATCAATGATGCTATTGGTACTTCCTTTGATTCTGAGGATTTTGATTCTATTGGTGGTATTATCATCGGACTTCTGGACCGCTTCCCTTCTCAGGGTGAAACAGTTACTACAGAAGATGGCATTATCCTGACAGCTACAGAAGTTATCCAGAATCGTATTGAGAAAGTAACAATCCTACTTCCCGAATCACAGGAGCAGGGTGATGCGGCTTCATCTGAGCATTCTGAATCTGAATCCAGCCAGGAAGCTTCCGAATCACAGTCAGTCGGTTAATCCGTTCATTTAGTTATTTTGTAACTATTCTGACTCAATATATATGACAAAGTAACCCCATGCACAAAAGGAAAGCATTGAAGATGCGGTTTTGCGCATGGGGTTCTTAATAATTACTGATTTTATAAATCTGCGTAGAAATGATACGTATCGAGAATCTCCTGCGGTACATCCGGGGTCTCTCTCTGGATTGCCTTGATACGCAATTCAAATTCCTGTTTCTTCTTCATGGAATTTCTTCCAAAACGTGCCATGGCAGCTTCATAAGGTCTCTGTGTTTCCAGCTTCTGACGCAGGGTCTTCTCAAAAGGACAATAGGTAGCCAGAATCTCTCTTGCTACTTTATTCATCTTCATGGAACCATTGGACTCACTCTTTACCCACGCTTCATAATCAATCAGGAATATTTCACGGGAATTGTTACGTCCCTTCTGAATCTGCATCTTCACCTTCTCACGTGCCTCATCAGACAGGTCCCTGTTCTTACGGTAGAACTGGATATAATCCATATATTCTGAGGTCAGTGATTTAACCTTAATATCATTCCACTGCATACCCTGTATACATCTGCACAGCTCCCAACGGAATCTTCCGAACATTTTCACCATCATATCATCTATATTGGTGTTGGAAAGTATCGGGAAAACAAATCTTCCCGGAGTAGCCTTATTCTTGCCTCCTACTTCCTGCCACATAGATGCATTGACACCGGATAACGGGAACAGGATTACATCAGGATATACATTCTTCATGCAGGACTCATGATTAATCTTCAGTTCTACATTGGAATACAGTACTTCTCTGTAGAAGACAGAATAATCAATCTTCATGAGATTCTGCACGCTTTCATTAATTCTCTTCTTAGTCACCAGAATCTTATCCAGATAACCATATATTGCTTCTTTATACAAGACAGGCATGTATGCTGTTGGTTGTCCATATAGCACACGCATATTACTCTTCATCATATTCATGACTTCGTATTCCACACGCTTGTCCATGTTATTGGTCAGAGCCTTCTGCTGCTGTTCTGTAATCTCACCTTGTTTCTTCAAGGAGCGCAGGTTTTCAATATAATCTTCGTCAAATTCACTCTTGGAAGGTTCTCTTTGTCCATCGTGAATTGCCTTTAGCCACTCACACAGCGTAAATACATGGCACGGACCTTCGTCTTCCTCTTCTTCAATTCCACACAGAAATTCCAGATGCTCCTGTTCCAGCAGCCGTTCATCCAGCATTCCAAAGTTCAGGAACAACTCTACTGCCTTAGGAGGCACAATCAGACCTTCACATACCTTTCTAAAGCACGCAAGATATAACTCAAATACCATTGGCGTGATCGTTTTCTTGGCTTTCTTCACATCATCTTCTACAGACAGTCTATCCGGTGCTTTCACCAGATAATCCATATTTGCACGCAATACTTCTATCTTCTGTTCATCATATGCTGCATACTGGACAACCTGTTCCAGAGAATTCTTCAATGAAAGTACAGATCTGCGGATCATTGCCTCTTTTTCTTCTTTTGACTTCTGTTCTGTCTCGGTCATTTCCTTGGAGATAATCTCTCCTATGATTGCTTTCTTAGCCTTCAGATCCCAATCAGGTATGTCCATATGCCTGCCAAGCTCCTGATATTGGAAACTAACTTCCCCAAGAATCTCTTCCAGCAATCCCTGCATTTCCTTTGGGACATCGCCTTTTCTTCTCATTTCACGACCTTGTGCACAGGCATAATCAAACAGATTATGGTCCTTTCTTCCCACTATATAAGAA
Source organism: Roseburia sp. CAG:10041_57 (assembly GCA_001916965.1). Taxonomy (GTDB): domain Bacteria; phylum Bacillota; class Clostridia; order Lachnospirales; family Lachnospiraceae; genus COE1. The sequence goes on along the minus strand of MNTL01000078.1, from coordinate 31,149 downwards.
AGAAGATTATGTATATATTTAATCAGTGTAATGCAATCTTCTTTAAAGCCGTCTACTACAGCCGCAATCTCCAGCACAATGAAATTTACCATCTCTTCGCTATAAGAATAGTATGCTTTCTGGACATTTAAAGGAATCCCTGCTGCCTCTGCATAATAGCCCAGTCGGTCTTCATTAATTTCCATCTGGTATTCACACTCTTCCAGCTCATCCAGTTCTTCAATGATAAGAGGGGATACTCCGATTGCCATGCACAGATTTTTATACCCCTGATAGCTTCTTTTGGCAAACTCATATAAACGGCTGGCACGCATGTGCAGATCCTCACGGAGGTGCGCCATGTCTGTTATATAATGGAATTGCGAAGATACCATGATTGCCCTGTAATCATCACTCTTGGTAATCACATTATGCAAAGTCTCCTCGCCGGATACGGAAAGCATGTAGATAACCGAATCTTCCAGTGTTGTATAGGAAGCCCCATAGGTATCCCGGTTCCAGTCATTTAATGCAATAAAAGAACCCTGATTTCTCACCAGTCTCATCCATTCGTTCTGCATCAGCACTTTTCCTGCCAGCACGATTCCTATGTGGCTTACCGTATCCCCCTGTGCAAATATTACCTCGCCCTTTTTAATGATATTTTTCCCATTCTCCATCTTACCGTATTTACCCTGCCTTTCTTCACCTGTTCCCGGTTCTGCGGGTTGTACTACTCCATGTTCCGCAATTCGTTATCTGTTATCATCATAATCTGCTGCGTAAATTCATCCTGATATGAACTTACGCTCACTATATGATTTGAAATGGTATGATATATCTTCATAAAAGCAGATACCAACGTCTCCCGGTCAGTTATCCGCCCATAATTTTCTTCTGTCACATATCTGTCAATCCCACCGCCGATTCCTCTGCCGGTCAGCTTCGCATAGCTTTCCTTCGCTGCCCACATCTGATAGAACTGGCTGCATCTGTCTTCTTCATCTGTAATCGCACACAGGCGCTGATACTCATTTTCATGATAAAATCTTGCAGCAAGCTCCATACGGTACGGACGCATCTGTTGTATGTCTACCCCTATCGGTTCACTGTCCATGCCACATAGAACCCAGTCTCCCGAATGTGAAAGAGAATAATGCAGCCCAACATATCCCTTTAATATGGGCTTTCCATATTTTCCCTGTTCTATCTGTACTTTCTTCCAATCCTGTGTGGTATATCCTTCTCCCAAAAAGGCATAACGCAGCAGAAGCCCTGCCATGATGCTCCTGTTGCGTTCTGCATTGTTCTTCATTCTATGTATTTTATCCCTTCTACTGCTGTCTAACATAGAGAAAATATCCTCATACTCTTTCTCTTCTATGTCTTTTACCCTGGATGCATATATCTTCATAGGGATCTCCTGTTTAGTATTTTCAACCCCATGCGCAAAATCGCATCTTTGATGCTTTACTTTTGCTTATGTGGTTACTTCGCCATATAAATTGTATCAAATATGCTTATAAATAAGCATATTTGATACAATTTTTTATCCTTCTGCATATCCATACATGACTTGACTACATATGTCTATTGTAAATTGTTTTTAATTGCAAGTCAATAGATTATATTTTCTGCTACATCAAATATTTCCTCATAATTGTCAGAGCATTTTTCTCAAGTCTGGATACCTGTGCCTGTGATATGCCTATGGATTCAGCTACTTCCATCTGGGTCTTTCCCTCAAAAAATCGCAGCGTTATAATTTCATTCTCTCTCTCATTTAATCTCTTCATAGCTTCACTAAGTGATATATTCTCTACCCAGTTCTCTTCACGGCTCTTCTTGTCACTGATCTGATCCATCACATACAGGGTATCTCCCCCCTCTGTATACACGGGTTCATACAGGCTCATCGGATTCTGAATTGCATCCAGCGCATACACAATGTCTTCCTTTGGTATGCCGATTTCTGCCGCAATTTCAACAATTGTAGGCTCTTTGGAATGTAGTCTTGTCAGGTTCTCTCTTGCATATATGGCTTTATACGCAGTATCCTTCAATGACCTGCTGACACGTATTGCGTTATTGTCCCTTAGGAATCTTCTGATCTCCCCCATGATCATTGGGACTGCGTATGTGGAAAATTTTACCTCCAGGCTGGGATTAAAATTATCAATAGCCTTAATCAGTCCTATGCAGCCTATCTGAAACAGATCGTCTACATTCTCATTAGACTGTGAGAAACGCTTGATCACGCTTAATACAAGCCGCAGATTGCCTCTGATATAAGTCTCTCTGGCTTCTTTATCTCCCTGCTCTATTCTGGCAAACAATGCTTCTTTCTCTTCGTTATTGAGCACCGGAAGTTTTGACGTATTTACCCCACATATTTCTACTTTACTGATTGCCATGATTTCTCCTCCTATTTCCATGCCTGTCTCCAGACATATGTAAATACCAGTGAAATCCGGCAATCCCTCAGACTATGTTACCCCTATTCTTTTACCATCTCTTTCTTGAGACGCTTCATGATCTTCTTCTCCAATCTGGATATGTACGACTGTGATATTCCAAGATAGTCAGCCACTTCCTTCTGGGTCATCTCACGTCCATATGGGCTTCCCAGTCCGAATCTGAGCTGAATGATTGTTCTCTCACGTTCTCCCAGTTTCGCCACTGCCTTACGCAGCAGTTTACGTTCTACCTCAGTCTCCAGATCCTTGTAAATAACATCTTCATCTGTTCCCAGAATATCTGACAGCAGCAGTTCATTTCCATCCCAGTCTACATTAAGAGGTTCGTCAATGGACACCTCCATTTTCGTTTTGTTATTACGTCTCAGATACATAAGAATTTCATTTTCAATGCAACGTGAAGCATAAGTTGCCAGCTTAATGTTCTTATCACGGTTAAAGGTATTGATTGATTTAATCAGTCCTATCGTTCCGATTGAAATCAAGTCTTCTACTCCGACCCCTGTATTATCAAATTTCTTGGCAATATACACCACAAGCCGCAGATTATGCTCTATCAAGATCGACCTTGCCTCTTCAGCAGCCTCTGTATCCAGGTCATTGATTGCTTCACTTTCTTCCACGCTCTCCAGCGGTGGCGGCAGAATCTCGCTTCCTCCTATATAATGGATTTCCTGACGTCCACTTAATACGCCGGCATCCTTTCTGCCCAGGCAAAGTTTCATACGTCCGGGTAAATATACCTTCAAAATCATTTATCATTTCCTCCTGTTCGTTCTCTCCTGTTCTTATAGCAGACCTGTATGCAGTATCATCTGATAGCTTCCATTTCCTGAGAGCTTTCCTTCATACAATGCAATGACTGCTTTCTTCTGCACATATGGCTCATCTTCTCTCCAGATGATCAATTCATCTACCTCCGTCCCCTGCAATATCCCATGTTCTTTTCCTATGCTGTGATATGGAATCACTCTGTATCGTTCCTGTATCGTCTGATGGCACAAAGTGTCGTAGACATCCCTTTCTATAATAGATACAGGTCTGCCACTGATCGGCTCTCTCAATCCGTTTCCTGTATCCAGCAGCGCTTTTAAAGTCAGCTTTCTACCCTGTTGTGCCACTTCTACATCGTAGATTGTCTGTTTTTTCACAATCTGTTTTCTTTCATACAGATAACCCGACACAGTTCCCATGATCGCTGTTACAATGGCTGCGCACAGAGTATACTTCGTTCCCAGTATTCGTTCCAATCCTGTAAATAATCTATTCCAGACAAAAGACATTACATAGAAATGCAGCATTGCTGTCCATTGTTCTGACATACTCCTCATTCCCGATGCAATTATAATCACAAGCAATCCTGTCAGCAAAATCAGCAAAATATATGCGATACCGTAACGAAGCCGTAATATGATTGGCAGAATCGCCATCATTCCCCCTATCAGTGATGCACTCAGAAGTCTTATGAAGCGAATACGTCTGCCTGTAAGAATCAATGTGAATATCAGCAGGACCAGGTTTAACAGCACATTTTCCAGAAAGTATACATCCAGATATAATACATAAATCCTCAACCACCTCTCTTCCTCGCTGAACGAACTAAGTATACTAAAAAGCCCCTGCTTATTTTGTCAAAGCAAGGGTTAAAAGAAGGTTTATTTATCGACAAAAAACGCAGCCATTGGCTGCGTTCACTTATTGCTGTGTTGTTCCTTTTTTCAGGAAGCTTGGAATATCAAGGGATTTCTCCTCAACATTGCTTCTTAATTCTGAAGGTCTCTGAATACCAGGGAAAGGTCTGGTAGGTACTGTACCCGGATTCTGTGAAGGAATTACATTGACTCCCGGTGTAACCGGTTTGGTCTTGGTAATCGTGGCTGCAGGCTTCACTGAAAAGCCGCTGCCTATATTGTTTAACTTGTTGAATGGAGAGTTCGCTGCATTCTGCTCTAAGCCAGTAGCAATTACAGTAATTGTACAGCTGTCCTGCATATCCTTGTTCTCTGTAGCACCAAAGATAACGTTCACATCATCACCTGTAAGTTCTTCGATGTATGTAGACGCTTCATTGGCATCATATAAGCTGACATCACCGGTAACATTCAGGATAATATCTGTTGCGCCCTTGATGGTTGTCTCAAGCAGCGGTGATTCTACTGCCATCTTAATTGCATCAGCAGCCTTGTTCTCGCCCTTGCCATGTCCAATACCAATATGTGCAATACCCTTGTCCTTCATGACTGTCTGCACATCTGCGAAGTCCAGGTTGATAAGGGAAGGTACATTGATCAGGTCTGTGATACCCTGTACAGCCTGCTGTAATACTTCATCTGCCTTCTTCAAGCCCTCTTCCATGCCTGTCCTTCTGTCCACGATCTCAAGGAGCTTCTCGTTTGGAATGACGATCAGTGTATCTACATGCTCTTTCAGCTTCTCGATACCACTGAGTGCGTTGGTCATACGCTTCTTGGCTTCGAAACGGAAAGGCTTGGTTACAACACCAATCGTCAGAATATCCATGGACTTAGCAATGGACGCTACTACAGGAGCTGCTCCTGTACCGGTTCCGCCACCCATACCACAGGTAACGAATACCATGTCTGCACCCTTGATTGCTTCCTGAATCTCTTCTGAACTCTCTTCAGCAGCCTTCTCGCCCTTCTCAGGTACACCGCCTGCTCCAAGTCCCTTGGTCAGCTTCTCGCCGATCTGTAACAGCTTAGGAGCCTTACAACGCTGTAATGCCTGTTTATCTGTATTTACTCCAATAAATTCAACACCAGTAATATTTTCATCTATCATTCGGTTGACTGCGTTATTTCCGCCGCCACCAACACCTATAACAATAATTCTTGCTACAGGACCTGCTTCATCTTTATCATGAATCGTGAGATTCAAACCTTCTTCCTTCACAATTCTTCCTCCTTCACAATTCTTACTCCATGCAACTATTTATGCTCTTTCAGTCACATAATACATATCTAATTTATCATATAATTTTTTGGGCAAATAATCAACATTTTTTTCTATTCTTTCAATTAATTATGTTAATTTTATGCCTTTAATCTCTTTCAAAGGAAACACTTCTGCTCTCCTGGGTGTAATTCTGCAGATCCAGAGTACCACTCTCACCCTTCAGTGATGGTAATATATAAGGAAGCTGCATCAGTTTCTCATCAAGGTTCTCCAGTTTACCTATATTGACTTTTACCTTATCATACCCCAGTGTCACATTGTAGGAAGCATCGAACTGTATCTTGTCACAGATAACATCATACTTATTCAGGAGCTTGGTAATCGTCAGTATATTTTGGAAAATCTGATCATTCTCTATAGGCAGCTTCTCGTACAGGACAATATGGTCAAATGTAAGACCTGTAACCTGTGGAATGCCCTGTGTGGGTACTTTGGCAGCCTCTACCACCATACCGTCATTATCAAAATACATATATCTTCCCAGATACTCCACATATCCCGCCAGCGCTTTCTCATATACGCTGATCTTTATCGTATCATTAGATACAATAATGACATCCATGGTATCAATGAAAGGGATTCCCTTGATCTCCTTATTCTTGTATTTCAGGGACAGGTAAAGGGAGTTGTCCCCAAAATGCCCCTTGAGTACCATTGCCTGTATCTCCTGTGCCGAGTAATGCTTATTACCCTCCACAATCACCTGACGCACTGCATAGTGATAGGACAGGAAAAGGACGATAGAAAGCAGTAATGTTACAATACCAAGCCCGGTGATCAGACGTATCTTTAATTGCAGATGTGGTATATATTCCATATCCGCTGTCTGTTTCATGGTCATCGCCCTTCCTTTCCTTATCATTCTTATTTATAACTATTCAGAACCCCATGTGCAAAAACGCTTCCACCCGTTATCTGCTTATTGTGGTTACTTCGCCGATCACAGCCCCAAGATTCCTCAAATCTCCTGTAATATTCTCATATCCCCGCCGTATGTATATGGTATCACTTACAGTGGTAATTCCATCTGCTGCCAATCCTGCAATCAAAAGCGCCGCACCTCCACGCAGCTCCCTGGCTATGACATTGCGTCCTTCCAGCAGACGTCCGCCTTCAATCACCGCGCAGTCCTGTGTCTGAATGATTCTTGCCCCCATCCGGCACAATTCTTCGATGATTTTAAATCTCCCAGAGAAGATACGTTCACGCAGTATCAGTCTGCCTCTTGCTACACAGGCGGCTGCCATCAGAGGCGACTGCAGATCAGTAGGGAATCCGGGATATACCGCTGTCTCAACCAGAGGTAGATTCTTCGCCTCTTCCGGTGCCTGTAACAGCATCGTATGCCGGTCTGTGCATGTAATGATTGAGGCCCCCATCTGCTCCAGCACCTGCAGCACGGATTCCATATGGGATACAGGTGCATCTTCCAGTATGATCCGTCCTCCGGCAGCCATCGTGGCAAAAAGATATGTCCCCGCCACAATTCTGTCTGAAATCATGCGGTATTCCACTTCGTGTAAGGCATCCACCCCATCAATGATGAGTGTATCCGTGCCAATCCCTTCTATCTGAGCACCTGCTGCATTGAGAAATTCGCACAGTGCCGTAATCTCAGGCTCTCTGGATGCATGCTCCAATATGGTAGTGCCACGCGCGGTTACTGCGGCAAGCAGTGCATTCTGTGTAGCGCCTACACTGTATATGGGAAATGTAATTCTGGCTCCCCGCAATCCACTGGTTCTGGCATAAATATAATTACCCTCTGTCGTAATCTGTGCCCCCAGCTTCTCCAGTGCCATCAGATGAAGATCTATAGGACGTTCACCAATAACACAGCCTCCGGGGTAATCAATTCCTACCTGACCGACTCTTCCAAGCAGTGCGCCCATAAGAATCACTGATGAACGCATTCTGCCTACATATTCTCCCGGCAGCCGGTGTTCTCTTACATGCTCTGCATTCACTGTCATACGGTGGTCTGTCCTTTTTACCTGGCATCCTGCATGTTCCAACAGCTTCTGCATGCACACTACATCCATGATCTGTGGACAATTATCCAGTGTGCATTGTCCTGCAATCAACAACGTGGCTGCCAGAACAGGAAGGGATGCATTCTTACTGCCCTGTATCCTCACCCTTCCCTGTAGTGGATTCCCACCTTTTATCTGAATTGGAATATTAGAAGATACCACCATAGTCCCACCATACAGCTACATAACTTATTTTATTATATGTAATACAGCTGTCCAATGATACAACTTATGCCTTGGCACTTTTACTGACATTCAGTACAATCGCAATCTCTGCCAGAAGAAACAGTGTGGACGAACCACCATAACTGATAAATGGCAATGTAATACCGGTGTTTGGTATTGTATTGGTTACAACGGCGATATTCAGAATAACCTGAATTGCATAATGTGCCATAACGCCTACCGCCAACAGAGAACCGAACTGATCCATGGTATTATTGGCAATGACCATACAACCCCAGATCAGTACCACGAACAGTAGAATTACTGCCAACGCTCCAAAAAGCCCCAGTTCTTCACAAATAATAGAGAAAATCATATCATTCTGGGATTCTGGCAGGAAGCCTCTCTTCTGCATACTCTGTCCAAGCCCCTTCCCCCAGATACCGCCGGAGCCAATGGCATACAATGCCTGCAGGGTCTGGAATGCTCTGTCTGTACTGTAGGATTCAGGGTCAAGCCATGCCTTGATACGCACCAGTCGGAACGCAGTTACATCATTACCTGATGCGAAGACCACAACTGCTCCTGCCAATGCAAGAACAGCTACAGCTGCGATAATAAAGTACTTATAATCAGGTATCGCTACAAACAGCATAGCAACCGCAATTCCCATAATGATAATCGCTGAACTCAGGTTATCCGTGATCACATAGATCAGACCGGCAACAAAAGTAGGCGGGATAATGAAAATCATAAATCCCTTAAAGGTTCTCAGACTCCTGCCCAGCTTCGTGATAATACTCGCCAGGTAGATAATGATACCCAATTTGGCAACCTCCGCAGGCTGCAAGGTCAGACCAATCTTTAAATCCAGCCATCTCGTAGCACCGTTTCTGGTTACACCAAGAGGCGTCAATACCAAAAGGATCAAAACAATGGAACCAACCAGGGCGACCATATCAAATCTCTTCCAGACCTGATATGGAACTCTGGAGATAAAAGCCAGCACAATAAATCCCAGAATCGTGGAAAAGAGCTGCTTCTTCAGATAATAAGCCGCATCTCCATAATCCACACTTGCCTCATAGGAACTGGTTGAATAGATCATCAGCAATCCAAAACCTACAAGGAACAATACTACGGTCAGCAGTACATAGTCCAGGCTGTGCCCTTCTTTTCTCTTCTTTTTCTTTGATTGAGCCACCCTATCACTCCCCAAGTTTATTTACATATTCCTTGAACATTTTGCCACGCACTTCGTAGTTAGGGAACATTCCCCAGCTTGCACATGCAGGAGATAATAATACTGCATCCCCCGGTTTTGCCTCTTTTACACAGATATCCATTGCTTCCTCAAATGTATCTGCAAAACAGATATCCTGGAAATTATGTTTTCTTGCACATTCTGCAATTTTCTCTCTGGTCTGTCCAAGCAGTACGAGCTTCTTTACTTTACCATCAAAGCTCTCGATCCACTCATCATACTCGCTGCCTTTATCATAGCCTCCACCGATCAGTACGGTAGGACGATCCATTGCCTTGATACCCTGGATTGCTGCATCAGGATTCGTACCCTTGGAATCATTGTAATATACAACACCGTTCTTGGTTGCTACATATTCAATTCTGTGTTCTACAGCCTTGAATCGTTTAATAGTACTTAAAATATTCTCCATAGGTACGCCTGCACTGGTTGCAATTCCAATCGCCGCCATAACATTCTCAATATTGCAGACACCGACAAGATTCATATCCGTCTTCACATTTAATAGTCTCTGTGCTTCACCGTTTCTTGCAAGATAGATGTCCTCTCCTTCATAGAAAAGTCCATTATCCAGTCTTCTTGCCGATGAGAAAAAAACAACAGTCGCCGGACATCTCTTCTCGCCAAATTCTCTGGTATATGCATTCTCATAATTCAGAATACAGTAATCATCCTTCGTCTGGTTCATTGTAATTGCTTCTTTGGCTGCAATATAATTCTCCATGGTATGATGTCTGTTCAGATGATCCGGGGTAATATTCAGGATTGCAGATACCTGTGGATGGAAATATTCAATCGTCTCCAGCTGGAAGCTTGATATCTCTGCTACAGATACGGTATCCTCATCCATCAATGGTGCTGCCTGTGTATAGGGATTACCAATATTACCTACTATATAGACATTCTCATGGTATTCCTGCATAATCTGTCCTACCAGAGAAGTAGTTGTTGTCTTACCATTGGTTCCGGTAATGGCAATAACTCTGCCTTTTCCATAATTGTATGCCAGCTCTATCTCGCCCCATACAGGAATCTTCTGCTCTTTAAGATACAGAACATAATCCAGATCTGTGGGTACTCCGGGACTTAATACAGCCAGTGAAATACGCTGCGCAAGCTCCTTTGGAAAAGCCCCAAGTACAATCTCTGCGTGACTTCCCTCCGGTAATTTCTCACGTACAGTTTCTTCTGTTAATTTCTCATTGCCATCATACAGGATTGGAAGTGCACCCTTCTCCTCCAGAAGTGTTGCCGAACCAATTCCACTGATGCCTGCGCCTACTACCAGGATGCTTTTACCTGTTAAATCTATCATAATGTGCCTCCTCATTTCATTGTCTGTCATTACAGGATTCAGTATAACCCTTTTCCTCTAAATACGGAAGAATATTTTCAAAAAGTTGACGTATCACAGGTGCTGCAATCTGTCCTCCATAGTAAGTACCCTGTGGTGTATTGATAATTGCAATTGCCATGACCTGTGGATCATCTGCCGGTGCAAATCCAAGAAAAGACGCTATATACCTTCCTGTGCCTCTGGGCAGTGTCTGGCTGGTAGCAGTCTTACCACCCACACGATAACCTTCCACATATCCATTCTTTCCTCCTCCACTCTCTACCACCTGTTCCAATACATACCTCATCTTCTTGGTGGTATCCTGTGATACAATCCCTGAAGTAACCGGATACTGGAATTCTTCTATCGTACCATTGGCTTCGTTCACAGCTTTCACACCAAAATGCGGTGTTACTACGTCTCCACCATTGATAATGCCCGCTACTGTAGCCATAAGCCGCACCGGTGTGATCTGAAACGACTGTCCAAAAGATATCGTAGCAAGCTCAACCTCTCCTATTTTATCCAGTTGATGCATAATAGTAGCCGCTTCCCCCGGCAGATCTATTCCTGTCTTTTGCTTCATGCAGAATTTCGTAAAATAATCATAATAGCGCTGCGGTCCCAGCCGCAATCCTACTGTAATGAACACCGGATTGCAGGAGTTCTTCACCGCATCTGTAAAGGACTCCGCTCCATGACCTCCTGCCTTGTGGCAGCGGATTCTTCTGTCATCTACGATAATCGCTCCTGAACAGCTGAACCTGTCTTCCAAAGTTACCACTCCGGCTTCTAATCCTGCTGCCGCTGTAATAATCTTAAAGGTAGAGCCAGGTTCATAGGTATCATTGATGCATCCATTTCTCCACATTGCATTCAGAAGCTCCTGCTTCTGTTCCGAAGATAATGGCTCATCTCCTGTCTGTGCGGTCATTTCAGGAATCAATGTATAGGGTTCGTTCAAATCGAACTCCGGTACATCTGTCATTGCCAGAATCTCTCCATTGCGTACATTCATAACAATGATCGACACCCCTTGCGCCTGTTTCGTCTCATATGCCTGTCTGGCAAGCTGTGTGGCATATTTCTGGATATTGACATCCAGGCTCACATAGAGGTCACTGCCTGCTATAGGTTCCTTACGTTTCTCTCCCATGCCATCCAGTTCAATGCCTTTTGCATCGGTAAGTGTCAGAATCTGCCCATTTTGTCCTGTCAGATATTTCTCATATTTTACTTCAAGTCCGACTATGCCCTGATTATCTGCTCCTGTAAAACCCAGTACCTTGGATGCCAGTTCTCCGTAAGGGTAGTATCTTTTGTAATCTTCATCCACCTTAACACCTGCCATGTCAAGATTCCTGATCTTATCCCCAATCTCCTTATCGACATTGCTCTTTATCTTCTCTCTGGCTGAATATTTCTCTACCCGCTTCCTGACATATTCCTGTGAAAGTCCTAATTCCCGGCTTAATACCTCAATGACTGTCCCTGCATCCTCTATCTGACTGTGTATCACGGATATGGTACATACCGTTCTGTTATCTGCAAGAATACTTCCGGTGCTGTCTATGATTCTGCCTCTGGCAGCCTTGATATCCCTTTCCCTCTCATGGAGCATATCTGCCAGCTTCGTATAATGTGCAGAACAGAACAACATAAGGAATCCAAGTCTCACCATTAACAGGCATAACGCCAGAATCGTCAGGATACATAATATAAATGTCTTTTTCTTCTGTATGGTTTTATTTCTAGCCATGTAAAAACCCCATAAAAGTGATTATTATAATTTTATTATCTCTCCTATGGGGTTATGTACGCTAAAGTATGGTTACTGATTTGTGACAGTCGTGTCAGAATCCTGTGTATCCTGTGAGGTATCATCCCCTTCTATGCCATAATCCATCTCTGCCGGTTGTCCGGTATCAGGATCAATCAATTCCCCTGTATTGGGATCTACCACATAAGTAGAAGAACCCGCATTGTCCTGTCCGTTCTGGCTCTGCGCAGTATCGTCTCCTGCTGCAGCATTGCCTTCTGTTGTGGCATCATCACCCGTTGCGGTATCATCACCTGCTGCGGTATCATCTCCCGATGTAGTGCCATCACCTGTTGTAGTGGATGGAGTCTGAATCGAATTAGTCAGCATGGCATCCACTTCTGCCTGCTCTGCAATTGTCATTTCTTCTGTCATGCCTATATGCATATAAGGAAGAACCTCTGACAGAATATTCTTGACAATTCCTGTGGCAAATGTAGCATGTGCCTGACCCTGACCTTCCGCGTTCGGTTCATCTACTACTACATATATTACAATCTGTGGATCATCCGCCGGTGCACATCCGATAAAGGATACCACATAATGTTTATGGTCACGGGGTACTTTCTCTGCAGTACCGGTCTTGCCGCCGATAGCATATCCCGCCGGTCTGGCAGATTTACCGGTTCCTTCTGCAACCGCCGCATACAGATACTGGCGCATCTGCGCTGAGGTTGTCTCCGAAATAGTCTGCTTGAGTACGCGAGGCTCGATATTTCTCACTGTATCTCCTGTAGAATTGGTAATCTTGCTTACCACATGAGGCTCATAGTAATATCCGCCATTTACAATAGAGGAAAAAGCTGCTGCCATTTCAATCATTGTTACATTAAAGCCCTGTCCGAATGATGACGTTGCAAGCTCTGATTCCCCCATGGTACTCTCATTGTATACAAGGGATGCTGTTCTTGCTTCACCGGCAAGGTCGATATTCGTCTTCAATCCCAGATTGAAGATGTTCTCGTATTTGATCATGGTCTTCACGCCAATGGCTTCGCCCATCTCCATAAGTGCTACGTTACATGACTGCTCCAGTGCACCACTGACATCCAAAGTACCATGTCCACTACGCACATTACATCTGATATAATGGTCTGCGACCTGTAGACCGCCTGAACACTGATACGTCTCATTACCTGTGATCTTACCAGTCTCCAGACCTGTTGCAATCGTAATTGTCTTCGCCGTAGAACCAGGCTCATAGGTATCTGAAATGCAGAAATTACGCCATAACTGATTCAAAGTATCATAATATGTGTTGTTGTCCTGCATCTCCTTAATCTGTTCTTCCGTATAGTACGCTGACAGATCCTTGGGATTGTTCAGGTCAAAGTTAGGATAACTTGCCATGGCAAGAATCTCACCATTGTTGGGATTCATGATAATACAGCCTGTATTGTAGGAGCCTGCTCCTTCTCTGGCTGCATCCCTGTATTCTTCATTGAACTGCAGGATGTATTTTTCTGCAATCGCCTGAATATTGGCATCAACCGTAGATACCAGGGAATGACCGTCTACTGCTGCTATCGTGGTTCTCTCCAGCGTAGCATCATCATTCAGATAACCATACTCACGTCCATTCGTACCATTCAATTCATCATTATAATATTCTTCCAGACCGTAAGTACCATTATTATCTGTTCCGGTAAATCCGATCACATCACACGCCAGTGAGTTGTTGGGATATCTTCTTGTGTACTCTTCTTCAAACCATACACCATTGATGACACCCTTCTGGTTATCACTGTCTGCTGTCTTATTAAATTCAGCTGCCTCTGCTGCCACTTCCTTCTCTTTATCCAGGAAAGGACTGATCTCATCATAAGTCAGTCTTTTCTTCAATACATAATACTGGGAATTGGGATTGTTCTCCACATAGGCATCCAGATCTGAACGACTCAGTCCAAAACATTCTGCCAAAGCGCTCAGCGTTGGTTCTTTGCTCCTCTCATCATCCAGCATGACTTTACAGTCAAGCACTACATTATATACCTTTTCGCTGACTGCAAGGATTGTTCCATTCCTGTCTGTAATGGTTCCCCGTTTAAAAGGCAATGTCGTTGAATCATACCTCTGCTGGGTAAGGATCTTCTTCTGATAACTCTCCTGATTATCTCTGGTAATATATACCAGTCTTACGCATAAACCACCAAAAGCCAGCAGTATGATAATAATCATGACTCCCAGCTTTTCTCTAAGTATTTTCTTAAATGTCTTCCCCTTTTTATAGCGTCTTCTATTCTTATTCGCCATGCTACCACCTGTCTTTACTCTGGAATATCGCCGTATTGTCTAACGTAATCGCTGCCTTCTCCTGAATAAGTGATAACCTGTCCCTCTTTGGCATATTTCATGCCTAACTCACCAATTGCGATTCTCTTTATCTCATCCAAATCCACATTGCTCATGATCTTCGTATATGTCTCATCATTTGCAAGCTTCAGATTATTGAGCTCACTTTCCATCTTGGAAATATGTGTAACTCTGTTTGTAATGTCTGATTGTAAATTAATATAGCCCATCAGTACGACACAGACTACCAGAACAGAAGCTATCATAAATGAAATATAGCCCAGATTCATAGGAGAAACTTTCATTCTCCTTTTTTGGTTATGCCGTGTTCCCTGATGTGTTGTTCTTGTTCTTTGCTGTGGAAGCGGCTGAAGCTTCCTTGCTGTATTTCCATCTATATAAACTTGTCTTGTTGTGCTCTGATATCTTTGTCTGTTCGTACGTGATGCATGTGACGAACCTGCACTCCTCATATTATCAATTACCATGCCTTTCTATATATTGGCTTAAATGCGTTCAAATACCCTGAGCTTGGCACTCTTTGACCTGGAATTCTCTTCCATCTCTTCTGCACTTGGCAGAATCGGTTTTCTGGGTGTTGCTTTACCATAAGGTGTCTTACCACATACGCACACCGGGAATTCCGGTGGACAGGTACATGGATTCTCTTTCTGTCTGTATACATTCTTAACAATTCTGTCTTCCAGTGAATGAAATGTGATGATGCACAGTCTTCCCTGGTGATTTAACATGTCTATCATGTCATCCAGAGAATCTTTCAATACATCAAGCTCATGATTACATTCAATACGAATCGCCTGAAAAGTACGTTTGGACGGATGTCCGCCTGTTGCTCTCATCTTGGCTGGAATCGCTGCCTTAATGATGTCATTGAGTTCATAGGTAGTCTCAATGGGCTTGTCCGCTCTCGCCTGTACAATATGCTTGGCTATATTTTTGGCAAACTGATCTTCTCCATAATCCCTGATAATATGATACAGCTCCTGCTCTGAATAGGTATTTACGATGTCTCTTGCAGTCAGCTTCTGACGCTGATCCATACGCATGTCCAGCGGTGTATCATATTTATAGGTGAAGCCTCTCTCTACTGTATCCAGCTGATAAGAAGATACACCAAGGTCAAGAACAATACCGTCTACCTTGTCTACTCCTATCTGTGCCAGTGCCTCTCTGGCATTGCGGTAATTATTACGGATAATCGTAACCTTATCTCCAAACTCCGCAAGTCTCTTACCCGCTGCCTCTATCGCTGCCTCATCCTGATCGATACCGATGAGTCTGCCTCCATCACCCAGTCTGCGGCATATCTCATAAGAATGTCCGCCCCCACCTAATGTACCATCCAGATATATTCCATCCGGTTTTATATTCAGTGCTTCTATTGTTTCATCCAGTAGAACTGACTTATGTTTGAATTCCATTGTGTACGCTCCCCCTTTTATAATGTAAGTCCCAGTTCTGACATATGCTCTGCAATATCTTCCATATCATCATATTCAGAAGCATCTTCCCACTTCTCTTTGCTCCAGATTTCAATTCTGCTGGCTACGCCCACCAGCACTACATCCTTATCCAATCCGGCAAATTCTCTGAGTACAGCGGGTATCAGGATTCGTCCCTGCTTGTCCACTTCCACTTCTGCTGCTCCTGCCAGAAAGAAACGTACAAATTTACGGGATTCCTTGTTCGTCATAGGCAATGCTTTGAGCTTCTCCTCAAAAGCTGTCCACTCGGCATTATCATACACAAACAGGCAGCCGTCCAATCCCTTCGTTACCACAAATCCATCTCCAAGTGCTTCTCTGAATTTGGAAGGAATGATAAGCCTGCCTTTCGTATCTATCGTATGATTGTATTCGCCCATGAACATAGCAATCACCGCCTTCAACACAAACAGAATCTTCTTTTCTTCTGTTTTGCAGTAAAATGTGGATATCTGTCTCCCACTTTATTCCACTTTCATCCACTTTCCACCACTTTTATACCATTCTACATGAATTTATATGAAATAACAAGCAGTTTTCACTATTTTTTCATGATCGTGCCTTTTTATTGTGGATAAGTTTACATAAAAAGAAGCTGCCGTTTTTGTTAAACAGCAGCTTCTAATATTTTGTGCAATATCCTGTATAAAGTTTTCGCATCTTCCGGGTCCATAGCAACACAGCCCTGCATTTTACGCGGTATCTGTACCGCCTGTTCTTTTAATGCTTCACCCTGTTGCGTAATGGTTACATTCAGAACCCTTTCATCATCCTTATCCCGTTGTCTGGTCAGATACCCCTTCTGCTCCAGCTTCTTTAAAACCGGCGTCAGAGTACCTGAATCCAGATACAGGTAATTTCCCATGTCTTTTACATTAATATGCTTATGTTCCCACAGCACCATCATGGCTATATATTGTGTATAAGTCAGATCTATCTCATCCAGATAAGGCTTATAGCGCCTGACTATCTCCTTGGCACATGCATATAAGGGAAAACACAGCTGATTGCTCAGTTTCAGGGCATCATACTCTGATTCCATTACTGTGTGCCTCCGATCCAGTTTTTAAGCGCCTGCTTGGACTGGAATCCAATCATTCTGTCTACGATCTGTCCATCACGTAACAGGAAAAGTGCAGGGATACTTGTTACTTTATTCGCAAGTGCAAGATCCATATTCTCATCTGTATCTGCATTATAGAATTCTACCTGTCCTGCCATTTCCTCAGAAAGCTCTTCCATGATCGGAGCCAGCATCTTGCAGGGTCCGCACCAGGTTGCGGAGAAATCCACTACTGCTACCTTAGCCTTCAGGGCATCCTGCATATTATTCTGTTCAATTTTGTGTACCATATTAGTCACCATACCTTTCATTATAGTGTGTGCACTTCATCGTTCTTTATTCTAATTTTGGGCGGCTTTGATTAAGTCGTCTCAAATTAGATTGTGCGCAATGTTTTCTTTTGTATTGTACACAATCTAATTGCATAAGTCAAGTCTTTTTCATGTGCAAAAAAAAGAACAAGATTGTTAAAAAAATAACTAGACTATTCTTTTTATTTATCATATACTGAACATGTAAACAAGATATTTGCAATTATCCAATAAACAGGTTCCATAAGAAAGGAGTTTGAGTTATGATAATAAACAGTAGAAAAGTAGTAATGATCGGTTGCGGCTTTGTAGGCTCTTCCTCTGCTTTTGCATTGATGCAAAGCGGATTATTCTCGGAAATGGTTCTTATTGATGCAGATCAGAACCGTGCTGAAGGCGAGGCTATGGATATCAGCCATGGTATGTCTTTTGCCAGTCCCATGAAAATATATGCCGGAAGTTATGATGATATCTCTGATGCAGCCATCATCGTCATTACCGCCGGTGCCAATCAGAAGCCGGATGAGACCAGACTGGATCTGATCAGGAAGAACGCAGGAATCATGAAATCCATCATTGGTGAAATTAAGAAACGTGATTTTGGCGGCATCCTGCTTATCGTATCCAATCCTGTAGATATTCTGACTTATATCGCCCTGAAAGAATCAGGTTATCCTGCCAATCGTGTAATCGGTTCCGGTACTGTTCTGGATACCGGGCGTTTCAAATATGAACTGGGCGAGCACCTGGGTGTAGACAGCCGAAGTGTCCATGCTTTTATCATCGGCGAACATGGAGACAGCGAACTTGCTGCCTGGAGTAATGCAAGAGTCGGTGGACTGCCCATCAATGACTTCTGCGAATTACGTGGACATTTCAATCATGAGGAATCCATGAAGAAGATATTTGAGAGTGTCAAGAACAGTGCCTACGAAATTATTGCAAGAAAACATGCTACCTACTACGGTATCGCTATGGCAGTCGTAAGAATCTGTGCTGCAATCGTTCGTAATGAACAGTCTATTCTCCCGGTATCCAGCCTAATGACCGGTCAGTATGGACTAGACGATGTAGTACTGAGTATTCCCGCAGTTGTAGATGCCAATGGTATCGAAACTGTAGTTCCTATCGAGCTGAGCGAATCCGAACTGCGCGAATTAAAGAAATCCGCAGAAGTGCTGAAAGGCATTATAAAAGAGAACGTATAAAAAGACTACAAGAAGAAGGAAAAATACGATGATACGATTTGAATGTGATTATGCAGAAGGCATGCATCCCGCAATTCTGGATGCACTGATTAAGACCAACGAAGAACAGACTCCCGGTTATGGTGTAGATACACACTGTGAACACGCAAGAGAACTGATTAAAAAGGCATGCCATAGAGAAGATGTGGATGTACATTTTCTGGTAGGCGGTACACAGACCAATGCCACTATCATTGCCGCAGGATTAAGACCTTATCAGGGTGTTCTCTCCGCAGTAACCGGACATATTAATGTTCACGAAACAGGCGCTATCGAAAGCTACGGACACAAGGTGCTTCCTCTCCCCTCCGAAGACGGTAAGATTACAGCTGCCCAGATCAGCGAAGCATGGGAGGCACACATTCACGATGGCAGTTTCGAGCATATGGTACAGCCGGGTATGGTATACATCTCCCAGCCTACAGAGAATGGTACCTTATATTCCAGAAAAGAGCTTCAGGAGATCAGCGACGTATGCCGCAGGGCAGGGTTATACCTGTTCGTTGACGGTGCGCGCTGCGGATATGGTCTGATGGCTGAGGGAAATGACGTTATGCTTCCCGACCTTGCCACACTTGCTGATGTCTTTTACATCGGTGGCACAAAGGTAGGCGCCATGTTCGGTGAGGCAGTCGTTATCACAAATCCAGCTTTGAAAAAAGACTTCCGCTATTTCATCAAACAGCATGGCGCCATGCTGGCAAAAGGCAGACTGCTTGGTATTCAATATGAAGTACTTTTCACAGATGATCTCTATGAGAAGATTGCACTTCATGCGGATAAACTGGCTATGGATATCCGTCATGCCTTTGAAAGCCATCACGTATCCCTTCTGTATGATTCTATAACGAACCAGCAGTATCCGATTCTGACTGATGAAGAACTGGCTGCTTTCAGTGAAAAATACGCCTTCAGCTTCTGGTGCAAGACAGATGCACAGCATAGTGCAGTCCGTGTATGTACCAGCTGGGCTACCAAAGAAGAACACGTCAACGCACTGCTTGCAGACATTGACCGCATCTGTAAACGTTAATCTTCCTGCATAGAATAAGCCCTCCTGTCACTTATATGACAAAATGGCTTATTCTTATTTTATGATTTCTTTTTATGATTTCTCTTCTGCATAATTGTACTGGTTCTTACCATTCTGTTTACTTCTGTAGAGTGCCTCATCTGCAAGGCTTAATATTTTCTGGTAGGAAGGCGCCCCATCTCTGATAAAGGCGATTCCCGCACTACAGCTTATCGGGATGGTCGCCCAGTGGGTAAAATTATCAATAAAACGATCCATATACTGATTAATCTGTGGTCTATCATAATCAGCTTCAATCAATATGAAAAATTCATCCCCGCCAAATCGTCCCACTGTCCCGATATCAGAAAATACATTCTTCATGCATCGTGCCATATGTTTCAGTACATCATCCCCTGCCAGATGCCCGTACTGGTCATTGACTGATTTGAAATTATCCACATCCAGCAGGACAACTGCACCCTGACATCCTATCCTGTGGTCTGACATATGCTGCATTACCTTATCTTCAAAGGCTTTCCGGTTATAAACCCCCGTTAAAGGATCCATCTGTGCAGCCTCCTGCTGCTTCTTCTCTGCATCTATATCTTTCAGATACAAAAGGGCATACATATTGTGGGTATATTTTTCTTTAAATGTATATATGATAAGCTGTACCCAGCGCCAGTCCCGGATGACAAGCCTTTTGTATACATACCTGATAACTCCCCGTTCTGTGTGCAGCATCTTCTGATACATTTCATCAACATTCTCACAGGTTATAAACATATGTCTGGCATTAGGTGCCGGCGAATACTGGTGTTGGCATTCTACCAGATACTGTAAGAACGCTCTCGCCTTCCCTTTAAACCTTGATGGGCACTCTGCCCAGAGACCACCTGCTGCCTGGAGCTGTCCCTTCTCCAGATCCAGTTCTGCATACGCAAATGCTTCCGACAGACTGGCATGATAAAAATCACGGATACGCTGATTCTCCATCTCCATGCAGGAAAGCTCCTCCTGTAGAAAACTGGTCTCATCCATATTATCCACAAGCCTATGGTACCCAACAATGCAGATCATACCGTCATTGCCGTTCACCCTGCGTACTCCCGTACATCTGACTCTTACTTCTCCCATTGCCGGATGATGCCATGTATACTGCAGCTGTACAATCCGTCCGGTTCTCACCATATTCTCTACAGACTGATTCACATAATCATAATATTCCTGGCCGATACGGCTGTACCAGTGTTCATAACACTCCTGTGGGCTCAGGTCAGCCGGAGCATCCAGAATATGTAACATTGTCGAATCAGCATACATCTCATTCCTGCCGCTTTCAGGATCTAATCTAATGAGCCATGTGCCAACTTCTGTTGCTTTCAGAATATCCGCCTGGGTAAAGTCCAATAATTTTTCTCTCCCAATCTCTTCCATATCATTTACCCATCTTCAGCAGGAAAATCTGCTGATTATTCGATTATTAGTTTTTTTCTGTAATAAGTTTAACATATTCTTATAGTCACTTCAACAAAAAACAGCATCCTATGTGCATATCAAAATACATGCCCTCATAAGATGCTGTTCCTTATTCATTAAGATACATTTACTGTCATCTGTTCAATCGTTCTGCCTTTTGCAAAGACCTGCTGATAGACCTGTGTACATCTCTCCATTCTACAGAATTGCTTTCTTGCTTCATCCTCGTCACAATAGACCTTCCATATGCCACAGCATTTACAGTCCTGCCCTTTATGGTTGATAAATCCGATCACATCCTGCAGCGGATAGCCCAGGAATACTCCTATTTCATGGGGGAAGCCCTCTTCCTGCGACAGCCTGTCCTGAAGCCGCACCAGACAGGAATCTACGTTGCATTCTTCATATCCATATTCCATAAGAAGCTGTGCCACACCTTCTTTGTGCAGATCCCTTGTCAAAAGACGAGGTCTGTACACATAAATAAGAACGAACGTATCTTTCCATAACAACGGTTCTATTCTGACTCCTCTGGCATTCAGCTTGCGGTTTACCTCATAAACTTCCCGCAGGATTTCCTTTCTGGAAGTCTGGATTCTGTAATTAAACAGATTCGCACTCTTCAATCCTGCCAGTGTTGGCGCACAATATGTAATCAGTCCCTTTTCCAGCATAATCCACCTTGTTTACATTCCAGCCAGCTGTTTACCCAGATTCTCGCACTCTGCAAGGACACTGTCATCCGGAGTCTCATGGCTCATCAGTCCTTCTCCGCCAACAATCCTGGCTCCGGCAGCTTCCATACGCTCTACCCAGTCACGCATCCACTGTCCATCGCCCCATCCGTAGGAACCGAATAAAGCAATATTCTTACCGGATACGAAGCCTTCCAGATCGCTTACAAATGGCTCCATCTCGCACTCTTCCAGTACTTCTGCACCCATTGCAGGGCAGCCCAGTGCATAGACAGAAGCGTTCTTGAGGTCATCAATGGATGCCTCTGATACGAACTGCACAACAGCTTCCTTACCTGCTGCTGTAATACCTCTTCCAATTGCCTCTGCCATAGCCTGTGTATTACCTGATTGTGACCAATATACTACATATATCTTATCCATTTCATTTTCTCCTTTCATTTCCGGTTGGTTACTATTTTACGTTAAATGCCTTGATTCCCGGATATACAGCGCTGTCGCCAAGCTGTTCTTCAATTCTGAGCAGCTGATTGTACTTAGCCACACGTTCAGAACGGCTAGGTGCACCAGTCTTGATCTGGCAGGTATTCAATGCTACAGCCAGGTCTGCAATAGTTGTATCTGCTGTTTCACCGGAACGATGAGATGAGATCGCTGTATAGCCTGCTTTGTGTGCCATTTTGATTGCTTCCAGTGTCTCAGATACAGAACCGATCTGATTAAGCTTGATCAGAATTGCATTACCTGCTCCTAATTCAATTCCCTTGGAAAGTCTCTCTGTATTAGTTACAAAAAGGTCATCACCAACCAGCTGAACCTTGTCTCCCAGTCTCTTGGTCAGCTTCTGCCAGCCTTCCCAGTCTTCTTCATCCAGACCGTCTTCAATGGAAATAATAGGATATTTCCCGCAAAGCTTTGCCCAGTGCTCAATCAGCTCTTCAGAAGTATATTCTGTGCCAGCCTTTGGTAATTTATAATAGCCTTTGCCTTTTTCACTCTTCCATTCAGAAGATGCAGCATCCATAGCGATTCTGAAATCACGTCCAGGTTCATAGCCAGCCTTCTTAACTGCCTCAAGGATTGTTTCAATCGCTTCTTCGTCAGATTTAAGAGCCGGTGCAAAGCCACCCTCATCACCCACTGAAGTAGCAAGTCCTCTGGACTTTAAAATTGCAGCAAGTGCATGGAATACTTCTGCGCACCATCTTAAAGCTTCCTTGAAAGAAGGAGCTCCTACAGGCATAATCATGAACTCCTGTACATCCAGTCCTGATGAAAGTGCATGGCAGCCGCCATTTACAATATTCATCATTGGGACAGGAAGTCTGTTGCCTGAAATTCCTCCAAGGAAACGATACAGAGGAATATCCAGAGATATGGCTGCTGCTCTTGCTGCTGCAATAGATACTGCAAGAATCGCATTTGCACCAAGTCTGGACTTATCCTTTGTTCCATCAGCCTTGATCATTGCTGCATCAATGGCATAAATATCAGATGCATCCATTCCTGTAATAGCATCTGATATAACTGTATTAATATTCTCTACTGCTTTGGTCACACCCTTGCCAAGATATCTTGACTTATCTCCGTCACGAAGCTCCAGGGCTTCAAATTCACCTGTAGATGCGCCAGAAGGTGCTGTACCTCTTCCAACTGTTCCATCTACCAGTGTTACTTCTGCCTCTACAGTAGGATTTCCTCTCGAATCCAATATCTCTCTACCGATTACTTTCTCAATCTGCAAATAGTCCATTTCTATTCACCATGCCTTTCTCACAGTTGAAATGCCAACTGTACAATGTTAATTTGGACTCCTTTAGAAGGTGAAGCGTCCTTCTTCCAGCTTGAAGTGTGTAGTTTCAACTGTATATGCAAGGAGTCCACATGATTTATTCATTTGAGTTAGATTATTCTAACCACAGTTATATTAGCATAACTTTTTATGTAAGGCAACTGTTTTTATTGAGAAACATTCTCATATTTCCATGTATATATTTTCCAGAAAAGTGCTATACTCATGCTAGGTTAGAAGCAACTAATTACTGTTCACTTCAAAGAGAGGAGAATTGGTCATGGGAAGAATCTATCGTTTATCCAAAAAAGTGTCTGATAAAGAGGCAAGTGAAATTCTACGGGAAATCAGAGAATTGTCTGATGTTGAAGATGCAGAATTCGTAGAAGAGACAAGTGGGCTTAAAGTAATTACAAAAGACAATCAGTTTCTGGATGTCATGAGTGCTGCCGTTAATATCTGTAACAGAGTCGCAAATGGACTTGAACTCAGCTTTGCCAGATTCGCAGTTTAATTTGTGTTAAAATCATACAAAAAAAGACACAGTGCATCATTTAAGGGGTCACCTCAATTTGATGTCTGTGTCTTTTTTTGATATATCTTGTAACTATTCAGTTACCAGGTTTTTCATGCTTCCCAGGCTGATAACCAGAGTGGAAGTATTATGAAGTAATGCGGAGGTCGTTGGCTGGATCAGTCCCAGTACGCCAAGTATGATCAGTCCTGAATTGATACCAACAATCTTACGATAATTGCCATGAATACGTTTCATCAGTGCATTACTGATCTCTTTCAGTGTTACGATCTCTGACAGATCATCTGCTCCAATCGTAATGTCAGCAATCTCTCTGGCAATTTCAGCGCCATCACTGACTGCAATTCCCACATCTGCCGCAGATAATGCCGGTGAATCATTGATTCCATCACCGATCATGATAACATTTCTTCCCTGAGCCTTTTCCTTCTCCACAAAGCTTGCCTTGTCTTCCGGAAGTACCTCTGAATAGTACTCGTCTACACCTACTTTGGCCGCAATGGTTCTTGCAGTCCTGTCGCTGTCACCAGTCATCATAACAAGCTTGGTAAGTCCAAGACTGCGAAGCTGTCTGATTACATCTGCTGCCTCTTCTCTTAATGGATCTTCAATACAGATTACTGCTGCCAGCTGTCCATCAATCGCCATATACAGATGAGAGCAGTCATTACGCAGCTGGTCAAAACGCTCCTGCATGCCGGCTGGAATCGTACACTGCTCATCTTCAAATACAAAATGATGACTGCCGATCACTACCTTGCTGTCATCTACAGAAGAAGAAATTCCATGAGCCACAATATACTCTACTTTAGAATGCTTCTCTTCATGGGCAAGACCTTTCTCCAAGGCTGCATTTACTACTGCCTTTGCCATGGAATGGGGGAAATGTTCCTCCAGGCAGGCTGCTGTACGAAGCAGTTCGTCGGATGGCTGTCCATTAAAGGATACCACATCCACAACAGTTGGCTGTGCTTTAGTAAGTGTTCCTGTCTTATCAAAAACAATGGTATCTGCCTGTGCGACTTTCTCCAGAAATTTGCCGCCTTTTACCGTGATATGATGGCCATTTGCCTCTCTGATTGCTGATAAAACAGCAATCGGAATTGCCAGCTTTAACGCACAGGAGAAATCGACCATCAATACCGCCAATGCCTTCGTCGTATTGCGGGTGATCAGATAGGTCAGCCCCGTGCCAAGCAACGTATAAGGAACCAGCTTATCCGCTACATGAGCCGCTTTGCCTTCTACAGAGGACTTCAGCTTCTCAGATTCCTCTATCATGGTCACAATCTTCTCAAACTTCGTTGAACCGGATAACTCTTTTACCTCAATGGTAAGCTCGCCTTCCTCCAGGACAGTTCCTGCGTAGACAAATCCTCCGGCTACTTTCATAACAGGCAATCCTTCTCCGGTCAGGGAAGACTGGTTTACAGCACCTTCGCCTGCTGATACCTTCCCGTCAAAAGGTATTACATTGCCCATATGTACAACAATTCTGTCACCTGCAGTAATCGTATTGGCATCTACAAGTACCTCTCTGCCCTCTTCTGTTACCAGCCATACTTTGCTGACGTTCAAAGACATACTTCTTGCCAGATCTCCTACAGACTTCTTATGAGTCCAATCTTCAAGTATCTCTCCAATTCCCAGAAGGAACATGACAGAACTTGCTGTTGCAAAATCTCCTCTGAATACTGATACAGCTATTGCTGTACCATCCAGAACAGGCACTTCAATCTTGCCTTTTGCAAGTGTGCATATGCCCTTCCAGATATATTTTACGGATTTGACCGTAGTAATTACTGTTCTGACAGAGTAGGGAAGGAAACATTTACTCGCCATTCGGCGAACTACACGTCCTACCAGCTTATCCCAATATTCTCTGTTTAATTCTCTACCGGAGTGTGCAAGCACTGAATCCGGTACTTGAACCTCTTCATACTGAAAACGTTGCAAAAGCGCAATCAACTGCTGACGGCTGCCTTCATAGCATACCGCCACGTCCTGATTGCGCTCATATACCTTGGCAGACAAAACAAAACTCTGACTCTCCAGATAGTACTGCAATGTATCAGCTTCTTCGTATGACATTCGCTTCTGGCTTACGTGAATACGCATACGACCCTTGATTTCATGTACAATTCTGAATCTCATTTTCTATGCCTCGTTTTATTCTGCTTCTGCTCCATTTGCTTCTTCAGATGCTTCTTTTACTTCTTCCTGTGCATCTTCATACTCTGCTTCTTTTGCAGCTCTGTCTTCATTGATCTGCTGTGCTTCTGCATAGATGTCTTCTGCATTTTCCTGAATGTTGGTTGCTACCTTCATAACACATTCCTTTGCACGAAGAACAGCTGCTGTACACTGTGTATAGACTTTCTTTGCATCCTTACTGGATAAAATCTTAATACCTGCAGTTCCAAATAATACACCTGCTGCAAAAATTCCTGTGTGCTTTCCATTGAATTTCTTAAAATCTAACATAGTATTTTCCTCCTGACATCTTGTCATAACATCTTATGTCAACGGCTGCTCATAACACCATAAGAGCTACCATTTAACTTGATATTATACCTGTTTTTTATAAGATTTCCATTCCGAAAAGTGTTATTGAGAAATTTTATCATTTACGGTTCTGTTTCCATTTGATTCAATAATTTCTGCATGTCATCAATATCCGTAATAAAGCTGTTAATCTGATACTCTCCATTCTCATCCAGATATTTCTGTCCAGAATCGAGAACCCATTTCAAAGTACCATCTTTTTGCTTTACTCTGTATTTTACCGAATACTGCAATCCCTGTGCGAAATCATCTTCTACCGCCCTACGTGCCTGCGGTTCATCCTCATGATATACCATACCGCTGGCTGTTCCATGTGTCATTTCCATGAATTCGTCATATGTATAGCCAAACATCTTGGGAAGTCCTTCTCCAACAAAGCTGAAAGAATACTCTTCATCGTCTTTGCTTCCCTTTAATCCAACAGACATATTCTGGTCGATCATTTTAATAATCTCTGTCTTCTGGCGAAGGTCCGCACGAATGCGGGCGTTACTTTCCTGTGCGATATCTTCCGTATTCAACAGACCCTTTTCCTTATTATCAGGTGCAACAGTACTGTTGAAATTATCGTTCAGATACTGCTCAAAGTCATGTTCGGGAAGCGGCTTTGCATAATAATAGCCCTGTACCATATCACATCCAAGCGCCCTGAGCTTATTGACCATAGCAACATTCTCAACACCCTCTGCCACTGTGATCAGCCCGATACACTGCGCCAACCCGAAGACAAAGTTCAGAATCGTCTGATTCTGCTGAACATTCCTCTTCTGTGCCATACGTTTATCCAATTTCAAAATATCAATCGGAAGCTCACTAAGCATATTCAGGGAAGAATATCCTGTTCCAAAGTCATCCATTTCTATCTGAAATCCTGCTTTTCTAAGTCCTGTTACCTTGCGGATTACCTGTTCAGGGTTCTCTGTATAGGCAGACTCGGTTACTTCCATATGAATATACCGATGAGGAATTTCATAGCGGTCAATCAGTCTGCAAATATCCTCCACCAGATCTTCCTGTTCAAAATCACGGCGTGACAGATTCACAGAAATGGGAACTACAGGCTTTCCCTCGTCCATCCATTCCCTTATCTTCTGGCATACTCTCTCGGAAACATAGTAATCCAGCCGCCAGATGAAGCCGTTCTCTTCAAACACCGGGATAAAGGAATCCGGCGGCATAAATCCATATTCAGGATGAATCCAGCGAACCAGGGCTTCTGCGCCTTCCACTCTCCCAGTCTCCAGTCCAACCTTTGGCTGGTAATAGACCTGAAACTGTTTCTTTGAAAGTGCTTCCTCCATATTGTCCAGAATGAATTTCTTTCTCACCAGTTCTTCGCTTTGTTCCGTATCATACATAGCCACTTTCACGCCATAATTGTGCTTGCTCTTATTCAGCGCAAGTCTGGCTCTGTCATAGATAAAAGCCGGTGGAAGGGTTCTGTCCACGTTCTCATATACACCATATTTCACGATGCAATTGCCTATCGGTGCATTCTGTCTTGCCTTTTTCGTGATATCACTGCTCAGATATTTCATGTAATCCCAGTCATGCTCACAGAAAATTGCAAAATGATCTGCTCCTATTCTGGAGCATAGCGCCCTCTCTGAAAAGTTCGCACGATAAAAATTCGCAATATAGCGCAGAAGCTGGTCTGCCTTCTCAATACCATACTGTGTATTGATTACACTGAAATTCTCCACATCCCCACAGATCATATCATATTGCTGATCTGGATTGTTCTTCAGTATCTTCTCAACATTCTTATAAAAGCTCTCCCTTGTATACAATCCCGTCAGATTATCGTATTTCAAAGCATCCATGCTGATCGTAACCTTCTTCCAGCGAAGGATGCTGTCAATACGATGTTTCACAAGCCTGGAATTAAAAGGTCTGCGCAGGAAATCCGCAGCTCCCTTCTCCAGGCAATTGAGCTTCTCTTCTTCCGACTTGTCTGATATGATCATTACTACAGGGTTGGCAAAACGACCTTTCCCCTTTAACAGGTCCAGCAGACCTTTGCCATCCAGGTTGTGCATCTCCAGATTGATAATCACAAGGGCAATCCTGCCCTCGTTATCCTGTAATGTCTCCATCACACTTTCGTCTGTGTCCGCTTCCAGAATTTCATACTCATCCTTGAGTATAGTCGATAATTCATCCCTGCTGGCAATCTCATCATCCACGATTAAAATTTTATCTTTCAATTCTGCCATTTTTCCGTCCTCTATGCATAGGATATCTATTTTCATTCACTCTATTTCTATTATTTCTATTATTATAGAGGATAATTTTTGGAAAAACAATAAACTTTTATTCATTTACGAAGTCTGTATGACTAATGATATATTTGTTCATACGTACCGTACCCCATGGTGCATATATACCACATGTAATAACTGTAAAAATAAGTATGATCAGATATTCACCAAGAAATCCTAATCCTGAACCACTAAATTCAAGTCTTCTTCTATTGATTACCTGATGCCTGGTATCCCACTTCTGGATCATAGCCATTACCCATGGATATGCCAGCCCACATGTTACAGCCAGTAATAATCCACCTAACAGACTATATCCAACATATGCCATACTGCCGCCATCAAAATAGGACTCATTTCCATTTGCAACAATAGGCTCACCGTCAATATATGTATGCTGTAATTCCCACTTTCTAAGCGCAACATGTACGAACAAGCCATAGATTCCACAGGTAATAACTGTAAGAATCTCCCACAGAATCCAGTGTCCAAGTAAAGAACCGCCACTACCGGTAAATGTTAATCGCTTTCCATTAATAACAGTATGGCTAAGTCTCCATTTGTATATCTTACATATCATCCATGGTGCAGCAATTCCACAAGTCACTGTACATACAAGAGCCGTCAGGATTGAGTAACCAAACAAATCAATACCAGCACCATCAAATTTGGAATTTTCAGGATCAACAATTCCTGCCTTTTCCAGATCCTTGGTTGTCGGATATTTTTCCTTATAATTATCATAGTACTGCTTATATGTGTTAAATGCGCCACCGGGATTAACAGGCGAATCCATCGGCTGCCCTGCAATCACTATTCTTGCAAGTAATTCCAGACCAAATACAACAGATACTACTCCGAAAATCCATGCTACAACTCCCCATCCAAAAGCAATTCCCAGACAGGAAATAAATGCTGCAAATGTTGCAACAGGTGCAATCCATGAATTAACTTTCGTCATATTCTTTGTCTTAACTACTACATAGACCAGTCCACCAGTAGCTGCTGCTGCTGCTAAAATAAACAATGTCTTCAATAAGAAGATGAGAATCTTACATATAACATATCCAAAACCAATT
The DNA here is from genome assembly GCA_001916965.1 of Roseburia sp. CAG:10041_57. GTDB lineage: Bacteria > Bacillota > Clostridia > Lachnospirales > Lachnospiraceae > COE1. The sequence goes on along the minus strand of MNTL01000078.1, from coordinate 1,261 downwards.
CTTCCCAATGTATTGAAAAGAAATAAGCCAAGTACAGAAACAACAACCGCCATTCCTATGGGAAGCAGTGCTGCTATTGGAGCAAATCTCTCAATATTCTCCATTGTAAGATATTCTCTCCAGTTAATCTTCTCATTATTGTTGTCGCCAGTTGCATTTCCAGCCCCCATATTATTCTGACCTGATGCTGCATTCTGATAATGTGGAGCATCTGCATTACTGTTTACATCCTGATTCATGCCCTCACGATCTACTTTCGTACCACACTCAGGACAAAACAGTGCATCATCCTCCAATTTATTGCCACACTTTCTACAATACATTCTCTCCGCCTCTTATATTTTGTTTCGAACATACCCATATGCTAGTGCTATAATAAGAAGCCCTGCTAATAAGATATATTCCCATATATAAAATCCTTCACCTTTCCCCATAGCTTCTCTGACTGAACGGTAAAGTAAATATATGCATACTATCGGTAAAACAGTAAAGCTCAATGCGTTGTATTCCCAGGCACTCCTGAAATTGCCATTCCATATCTCTGATAAAGCATGCGTCATTCCACAGCCTGGACACTTATAACCGGTTATTTTATAGAAAAAACACGGTATACCCACATCAAACTTCTGAAAGATAAAAAGATATACAAATCCCAAAATAAAAAGAATGATGATTGGCTTAGCAACTGTTACCACAATATGTACTATTTCATATTTATCCCTTATTTTCATTGGTTACTCATTCTATCCTTTGTACTTTCATTTTACCTGTGAATATATTGTATAACATGGTATTTTTATAATCAAGTGAATATAAATTATTTATTAAGATAATTAACTTTTTATAAAGTATTATTCTGAATAAAACATTTTTGCCAAATCAGTAAAGTATTTTCTTACATATGCTTTTTCTTCCGGAATATCATTGTAATTCAATTCTTCTACAGCAATAACTTTTTTAAAAACTCTTCTAACATAATCATCAAGAATACTTGATAGATTTACCAGGCTTTCTCTGTCTTTCTCCTTTAAATATTTTAAGGTATCTCCGTGAGAATCATCTGAACGTACTCCATAGGCGTCTCTATCCATTCTCCCGGCACGAACTGGACTGCCAGCGGTCTTTTCCCTTTCAGTTCTGCCGGGGATACTGTGATAAGGCAGCTTTCCCGGATCGTATCTTTCACATTTGTATGCTGTTCTCCACTCCGGTACATCTGGAGCAGTGCATCACATTTCGTGTTTACAAGCTGTAACATTTC
>MNTL01000077.1 GCA_001916965.1 Roseburia sp. CAG:10041_57 | reverse complement strand
ATATTAAAAAGAAAAAGAGTGGATTTATGTTAGGAAAAAATGAGGACGGAAGTTATGAGTTAGATACAAAATTTGGTGATTCTAATGAAAATTTTGCTTGTTAGTGAATTGAAATCCCGTTTTGCAGATGTGGATGAAATTACTACGGAGAAAGAAAAAAAAGAATTTGTAAAATTATTTGGCGAATATTTAAAGATAGAAAATATACTGCAAAATTACGATGAGTTCACAAATTTAAAAGAGTTGCAGAAGATTGATTTAAGTGATTTAGAAGCTATAGAAGCATTTAAATCAACACATTTTGTTAGTGATGAAGACATTAAAGCGATGCAATCAGTGGATATATTAGAAGAAAGAACGATACAAGATTATCGTTCTACATATAATGATATTCGAGAATGGATTCGTCGAGAAAGAGAAGGAAAAGAAAAAGATAATTCCAAGATAGACTGGGATGATGTTGTCTTTGAAGTTGATTTACTAAAATCTCAAGAGATCAATTTAGATTATATTCTGGAATTAATTTATGAAAAAAACAAAAATACAAAAGATAAAAATACATTGATTGATGAAATCCGCCGAATCATAAGATCCAGCACTGGAAATCGTGCAAAGGAAAGCCTGATTATTGATTTTATTAATCAGACAGATTTAGATGAAATACAAGATAAAGTAAGTATTATTGATGCATTCTTTCAATTTGCACAAAAGGAGCAAAAGAGAGAAGCAGAAGAATTGATAATGAAGTTGATAATGAAGGAGAAACTTAACGAGGAAGCTGCAAAAAGATATATTTTGACCTCATTAAGAAAAGAATATGCAAGTGAAAATGGAACAGATTTGAATGAAATTCTTCCTAGAATGAGTCCGCTTAATCCTCAATATCATACGAAAAAACAAAGCGTATTTGAAAAAATATCGGCTTTTGTAGAAAAGTTTAAAGGTGTTGGCGGTGTGATTTAAAGTGTATAAGGCATTATGAATGAAAAATAGTTTGTGCAGAGATTGGCTAAGGAGGAAAATGTCCATGCCGAGGCTCATCTATCTGAGAAATAAATACAACAAATCCCATATTTATGGGAAATTTAACTTGACTATATAGGGAGGAAAAGTATTTGAATATTGATGAATTTGTAATGCAATTTAAAAATCATCCTGTATTATTTGTAGGTACAGGACTTAGTATGAGATATTTAAAAAATTCATATAGCTGGATCAATTGCTAAAAAAATTTGTTATGATTTAAAAGGTAATGATGAGTTCTACTTTGATACAAAGGCAAATCATTATGTAGATGGTAGTTATCAATATGAATCGATAGCAAGTGACATAGAAAAAGAATTTAATAAAGAACTTGTTTTAGATAGAAATGGAAAATTTAAAGAAGTAAATGATATTTTTTATGAAAATATGAAGAATAATGTTGCGGTAAGTCGTTTCAAAATTTATATTTCTATGATTTTCAAAAGTCTGGATTATAAGCAAAGTGATGAAATTGCTGAATTAAAGAAAGCTAGAAAAAACATAAGTTCCATTATTACAACGAACTACGATACTATGTTAGAGGATATCTTTGATTTCAAACCATTAATTGGAAATGATATCTTGTTAAGTAATCCATATGGTTCTTTATATAAAATTCATGGATGTGCTTTTCATCCAGATAAAATTATTATAACGAAGCAGGATTATGAAAAATTTAACGAGAAATATGAATTGATCAGAGCTCAACTGTTGTCGTTATTTATACATAATCCGTTTATTTTTATAGGATATAACATAGGCGATAAAAACATAAAGGATATTTTAAAAACGATATTTACGTATGTGGAACCTAATTCTATAGAAGCAGAAAAGGTAAGGTCTCACTTTTTGTTAGTTGACTATTGTGAAAATTCTTCCAATTTAGATGTGACTGAGCATGATATAGACGTTGAAGGGTTTTCTACTATCAGAATTAACAGAATAAAAACTGATAATTACAAGGCAATATATACAAGCATTGCAAAACTACAATTGCCAGTATCTGCAATGGATGTAAGAAAAGTACAAAATGTTGTAAAGGAAATATATGCTGGTGGAAGTATCAAAGTAAGTATAACAGATGATTTAGATGAATTGCAGAATTGCGATAAAGTGTTGGCGATAGGTTCTCAAAAATCAATTACTTATTCTTATCAGACAGCTCCAGAAATCATGAAAAATTATTTTTCGATAATTGAAGAAGATAATAATCAGGTTCTAGAACTGATAGATAAAATTATGATTCAATCACAACAGTATTTTCCAATTTATGCTTTTTCGAAGATTGACCCTACGATTAAAAAAGTTGACAAGTTAAAAAAACAGCAATGTACAAAACTTGAAAGTATTAAAGCGTTGGTCGAGAAAAGATTTGAAGTTAAGGAAACATCCTTGATAGATATATTAAATAATCAAAATTATGCAATGACATATAAAAATGAAATTATCGCATATGCTTTGATGATAGGAAATATATCTGCGACTGAGGTAGAACCATATCTGAAAGAGATGAGTGTAACAAATGGTAATACCACAGATTATCGAAGATTATTATGCGCGTTTGATTATGTAATGTATTCAGATTAGTAATATGCTAAAAATAGTGCTATTATGGACACCAATCCTCATCCATAGCATCCACCCAAGCCTGCAGCTCCTCATCCAAAGCCATAGCAGCATAAGAGAGTGGATCTTCAATCGCCAGATTATCAACTAATCTCTGAGAGTTCGGCGTAGTATGTAATCCTCTCTCTGCTTCTTTACAGGATAAAAAGAGCATGGTATTATCAGCAAAGGCAATATCGATGCCGTTCTTGAATTGGTTGTAATAAGCAAAATGTATTTTCATAATATGAGTCCTTTCTTGAAAAAGTTTTGATTAGTAATTTTGTTTACAGGAGTAAGTGGTATTTTCCATTATGGAAACAACCACAGAGAGTAGTTATGTTAGCGGCAGTCAGGGACAGCCTTGAGCAACTCACCGTATACAACAGGTATGCAACAACAACTGCCACAAATCCTATATTTCCGGGCTTTTCAGGATACCAAAACGTTCTCAAAGAGATAATAAATGGTTTAAACCATTATCACATGATAGAGGTAATGATCCTTTTTTGTATCGAGCAGAGTTTCGAGGTGCAACCTTGAACGGATTGTAAAGGCAGAACTTTACGCAAGGTGCTGGAGAAAGACTCCGGCTCAGGTTAAGGGCGAAGCACCTTAGCAGGTCAAGGGCGGCAGCCTTGCCCAGATATTTGTTGCTTGCGACAAATAGTACTGGGTATTACTTGTCGCAAAAAACAAGAGACTATCGGCTTCGCCGCAAAAACTAAGAACTGAATAACATGAAGCACGAGAAAAATTCCATGCTGAAAAAAGGAAGCGTAAATCAATGCGGTTCCTATTTTGATGTTCATTTTTAGAAACCTCTCCCGAAGCTGTCGGGAGCGTCATATCCGTATTTCAGAGCCACATCGATTACCCGGGCATCAGTTGATGCAAGCTTTTCGGCTGCAAGTGTCAGCCTGCGATTTCGGATATATTCCCCAACAGTAAATTCGCATAATACATGAAATATCTTCTGAAAATAAAAAGCGGAAACATATGCCTTGTCAGCAATATCTTTGATATCCAGCTCCTTATCCAGATTTTCTTCAATGTAGGAAATTGCATTTGTAACCCCTTCGTTCCAACCAATCATGTGAATCCCTCTCTTTCTCTGCTATAAATATAGCATAATCTTTTCATCAGGTGTATGCCCGACTTTTTCTGTCTTTTGTTGTATGATGGACAGCAGAGGGAGGTCTCAGGGAGAAGAAATCAGCAGGAAAAAGAATCTTTATTAGTGACCGAACTGGCATTTCTTATAAAAGGCTCTCACGGTATTCGGCAGGAGTAAGACCTACCGTTTTTTTGAAAGCTCTGGAAAAATGAGCAGGAGATTCATATCCTACCTGATAACCAATTTCGTTTATTTTGTATTGAGGTTCAGCAAGGAGTGTTTTCGCCCGCTCAATTCGCTCCCTTGTAATATAGTTACTGAGTTTCTGACCGGTCAATTGTTTATAAATGCGAGATAAATAAACCGGATTTAGGTAGACCTGTTCCGCAAGTGTGGTAAGAGAAATGTCTTCCTGTAAATGTTGTTTTATATAGCGATGAATTGTTTTTATGGTTTTGTTGTAGCGTCTGATACTTTCACTCTCATCCATATCTTCTGAGAAAAGCCATTTTTCAATCGAAAGAAAAGTTTCGGTTGCATTAGCGGAAGCTTTTTCAAAAGGAATGTGAAAAAAAGACATACTATGAAAGGTGCAGATAAAATCGTTTTGTCTGTTGTTTCTGTAAATGGCGTTGAAAAAAATATTACGTAAATTATGAAATAATAAAAATTGCAAATCAGGATTCGTATAATCGGTCATCTTCTCAAGAAGGTTAATCAGTAGTCGATGAAAAATCTCCTTATCGTTCTGGATTAGACTCTGCTCTAAATTGTTCAGGTATTGCAGAGTAGTTTCTGAGTCAACAATATTGGAAGAGGAAGCAAAAAAGTGAGTGGAGCTTAATACCATTTTTTCGCTTTTACTCAATCGATACATGAGGAGAAAGCGCATTTTATGGCAATATTTGGGAATCTCATGGAAAGAAAAGAAGTCTGGTTCAGTTAAAAGGGACAATAAAATGCTGCGGTTACTTTGGCAGGTATATTGAAACCTTTCTAAAGAACCATTGATATAAGGCAAAAATGTTTCAGGAGCTTCTCCTTCCAAGGACTGTATTAACCAAAGCATATATTCAGAATCCTCAGAATATATGGGCGTACATTGTGCTTTGTTCAAAAGACAATCTTGTAAAATAATATTCACTTCTATGAGCAGGGAGGGAAGGGACAATTCTGGTGAAACAGGAGAATCAATCCGGCATCCAACCAGAAAAAATGGTTCATCTGAAATAAAGGTAATTCCCACTTCGCTTGCATTTTTGATATAATCTGAAACAGATGTATCTGAGGAAAGAAGTGTTTTTTCAAGCTTGGCTAAGAAGTTTTGCTGCAAAAGAGAGTGGGTTTTAGAGAGGTCACTTTCAAGCTGTAAGGTCCACTGCTTTTCCTGAATAGACTTTTCCAGACGTTTTATACAGTTTGATACAGCATCAATCAGTGGGACGTCACCATCACTTTTTAAAATATAAAAGTCACAGCCATATTTTAAGGCTGTTTTTGCATATTCAAAGTCATTATAACCTGACAAAATAATTGTTCTGCAGTCCGGCCATCTGTTTTTTATCTCAGCAATCATTTCAAGACCATTCATAATGGGCATATTGATATCTGTGATAATAATATCCATTCGGTAGCGTGTGAAATAATCCAATGCCTGTTTGGCACAATATGCTCTGTATATCTCCAGTGAAAATTCTGAAAGTGAAGAAAAGGTGCGATAAAGTCCATCTGTAATATAGTGTTCGTCATCTACGATTAATAATTTATACATGATATGTTCCTTTCATTAGTTAATTGGAATGTGAATACTGACAGTTAGTCCACAGACGCCTTCCTGTGTCAGCGTAATACCGGCAAAGGGACCGTATTTCATTCGAAGACGACGGTGAATGTTGATAAGAGCTGTTGTTTCCAGAGTCTGCTCTGTAGTATTAAGTTTTTCTGATAAATTTTCAAAAATTTCAGGAGAAAGCTTTGGACCATTATCCTGAATACGAATAGTTAAAACTTGATTTTCTTCCAAGATATCTATTTTGATACAGGGCGCATCTACATTTTGCAAACCATGCTCAAAAGCATTTTCTATAATTGGTTGTATAATAATTCTCGGAACCATTAAAGAGTGAAATCTTTCCGGCAGAGGAGAAATCTCAATCTGCAGTCGGTCATGAAATCTGAAAAGCTGGATATTACAGTAGTTTTGTGCATGCTCATATTCAGCGATAAGGGGAACCTCCGAGGATGCATTTCGTGTAATGTATTGATAGTATTTTCCGAGATATTGAGAAAACACGATAATATTATCACAGTCTTCATCCTTAGCCAAACGATAAATATTGAAGAAACTGTTGTATAAAAAATGCGGGTTGATCTGAGACTGGAGTTGCTTTAATTCTGCTTTCTGCGTAAGTATTTTTTGTTCATAAACCTGATGAATCAAGTCATCCAGATTATGTGCCATTTTTGCAAAAGCTTTGTAGAGTGTACGAAATTCATCCCGGCTTTGGTAGGGCTTGGATGATATTTGATAATTGCCGGATTCTACTGTTTTGATAGCATTCATCAGATATCGGATCGGGCGATTAAGCATATGGTGCAGGGCAAAGCTGAACAGGACAATGATAAGCAGAGCCAGCAGGAAATAGATAAACCAGATGAAGCGATAATCTTTTATCTTGCCAAAAAGCTGTGCCGTTGAAATGCAAGAAGTTAATGAAAGACCTGTATGCTCGACAGTCGTGACGGTTGTCATTAACTCACTTGGAGATTCTTTTTCAGATGGGAGGTCAGAAGTTAAGAAAAAACTGCCATCATCTGAGGAAAGTATGATATAGCTGTCCGGAAACTGAGTATAGTATTTTAACATTTCTTCAATGGCACGGTTAGAAAATGTGATTTTCAATACAAACAGTTCCGAAAGGTCGGATTCAGATGTAAGGATGATGGGACATTGTATATAGAGACATATCTGGTTTTTTTCATAATAAATAGAATTATTTTGAGAATCCTTTTTACCCTGGTGGTTCATATAATCCTCAAAAATGATTCCGGGTTCGGAATCGTTAACGGAGATTGTTTTTTTCATTGCAGGGATGTAAATGGCAGCACTTTCGATGAAACTGCTGCTGTTTTGCAATATGGAAAGAAGTTGTGCGGTTCGAAGAATATATTGAGAACGTTCATATTCACCCATGATGCTATATGCATTTGCAAGATAGTTAATATCTTCGTTAGAAGCTAATTGGTAACAGGAAAGTTGGATGCGGGTTATTTCATCAGATAAGGAATGTGCATACAAAGAAAGCTGTGAAGTGGATGAGTCTGTAATTTCCTGTTTTACAGATGTGTATCCATACTTATAAATACTGAATCCAGCCAGAAAAAGAGGAATAAAAAGGAGTAAAAAAAGCACTGTAATTTTCGTGTTGATAGCAGAAAATAGATTTTTTATTTTCTTCATTCAAATAAACCTCCATAGGCAAGTATTTAATTTCAGCTAAGTATAACATGACGTAAGATATTTCACAAGAATACTGAGGAAGATGTAAATTTCGGACAATAAATGTAAAAAGGAGTCATTTACTTTTGATTTTCTTTTTCATACAATCAAATAGCAGTAAGCAATTGGATTGTTTTCGAGTAAAGGAGGAAGATATGGATGAGTTGAGGATGCAGTTCATGGGAACCGGTGCAGGAGAAGGAATACCTACTCCATTTTGTAGATGCAGAATCTGTGAACATGCAAGAAAAACAGGTGGAAAAGATGTCCGGCTTAGATCCAGTTTTCGTGTTTCGGATGAAATGATGATTGATTTTGGAACAGATATTTTTGCGGAATGTATCAGAAATCATACGGATTTATTTGATTTAAAATATCTCCTGATTACACATACGCATGACGATCACTTCAGCCCGTTTAACTTATTTTTAAAATCATTGGTCAGCAGGACCAATGGAGAAAAAGTACATATTTATTTAAATGGTGATGCATATAAGCTAATAGAAAAATATGATGCTTTAGGGTTTGATGATAGTGAACATTTTTTTACGGACACTATGAAAAATGATTTTGAATTTCATCAGCTTCATTTTTGGAAACAGGAGCGAATCGGGGATTATTTGGTGACTCCGGTAAAAGGAGAACATAAGGGACATCTTGAGGCAAATTCAGCAAATTATCTGATTGAACTTCCAGATGGTAAAAAATTTCTGTATGCGCTTGATACAGGATTTTACGGCGAAGAAACCCGTTCGTTCCTTAAAGATGCAGCACTTGATTATTTGATTATTGAGAGTACTTTTGGAAGTGCAGACAGAGGAAATAAACCATATTCACATCTTGATTTAAATAGTGTCTTTTATTTATGTGATGTGCTTTATCAGCAGGGAACACTTACAGACAGAACGCAGGTATATCTGACACATATTAATCAGGAACAGGATTTTATCCATGAAGAAATGGTCGCAGAATGTGAAAAGAGAAAAACACCTTATAAAGTTACAGTAGCATATGATGGGCTTCAAATGGCCGACTATAAAAAATAAAAGGAGAAGAAATATGCGTGTAAAAAAAGCAGTAGCATTTTTTTTGGCAGCGGGGATGTTATTAGGAGGCTGTGGTACGGCAGCTTCAGATACCTCAAGTAAGGAAACAACAGATGGAACAGTTGCTCAGACAACGGAAGAAACAACTGATGGCACAGCAGAAGCAGGCAATTCAGAAGAGGAAACGCCAAAAGGAAAATATAAAGAACCGGTAGAGGTTTCAATATCAAAAGTAATGGTCACAAATCCACATTTGATAGAAGGACAATCTCCTGAAAAAAATATTGTATTGGATTTAATTAAGGAAGATTTAAATATTGATGTGAAGATTGCATGGCAGGCAGAAGATAGTGAATATAATAATAAACTTTCCTTGAATATTGCTTCCGAAAATCTGCCGGATATCATGTATATTACAAATTACCTTACCTTCAGAGAATTGGCAGAAAATGGTATGCTTGCAGATTTAACAGATGTTTATGAAAAATATGCAGGAGATTATTTGAAGAGTACCTACGCAACATTTGAAGGACGTAATTTAGAGCCACTTACTATTGATGGAAAACTGTATGCACTTTCTACGGCAAATATAGGTTATGGACACGATATTTTGTGGCTGCGTAAGGATTGGTTGGATAAACTTGGTTTGGAAGTACCTAAAACCATGGATGAATTGAAATTCGTTTTAAAGGAATTTGTGGAAAAGGATCCCGGCGGTAATGGTGAAGGAAATACAATTGGTCTTGCTGTAAATGCAACAAAGCCTGTTGCCGGATATGGAAACAAGTTTGGTGTAGAACCTATTTTCCACAGTGTTGGTGCATATCCTACTCAATGGATGAAAGATGAATCGGGACAGGTTTATTATGGTTCTATTGCTCCGGAAATGAAGGAAGGTCTTGCGATTCTCAGAGACATGTATGAGGAAGGTCTTATTGATAAACAGTTTATTACAAGAGTAGGTTCGGGCGAAACGGATGCAATTATAGATTCAGGACTTGCAGGAGCATGGTTTGCACCCTGGTGGGGTCAGAGTCCTGATATTTATATTAAGAATCCAGAAGTCGAACTGGTTGCAGTAAATGCACCTTTGGATGCGGAAGGAAAGTATAATCATCTTGTACCGACTCCTACAGGAGATTTGGTTGCTGTAAGCAAAGATTGTAAGAATCCTGAAGCACTTCTTAAGATTATTAATGAGGAATATGATATTTACAGAGGTATTGACGCAGAAGGACTTGCAGCGGTTAAGCCTATATTTGATCAGGGGGTTTCGAGAGAAGCATTATTCCCTACAGGTGGATTCAATCTGGATTATTATGATGTTGTTCCTAAGCTTGGAAAACTTTGTAAAGGTCTTGTAGAAAATGGAGTAATGGAAGCTGATGAAACAACTACAGATTATGACCGATGGAAAGCAGAGGGAGCTAAGAAGTTTGCAGATGGTGTTGACCCCGCAGATTCAAATGCACCTAATAACTTCCGCGATTACTATGGCAGATATGTGGCTTCCAATATTTTAGATACACCGGAAAATAATCCGGTTGAGGCGGCTTATTATTATACAACAAAATCCTCTTCAAAGTTGAGACCTACTTTGGATAAGCTGGAAGAACAGATGTATCTGCAGATTATTACAGGCGAGAAACCGTTGGATTATTTTGATGAATTTGTTGAACAGTGGAAAAAGCTTGGTGGAGATACTCTGACCCAGGAAGTACAGGACATTATAAAATAACAAAAGGTGGGCGCGGTTAAAAGCTAACTGCGCCGTTTATTTAAGAGGAAAACGAGATGAAAAGTAAAGCAAATCAAAAATATTATCATTTAATGCTTTTCCCCGGAATGTTTTTTCTATTTTTGTTTCATATCATTCCGCTTGGCGGAGTAATAATGGCTTTCCAGGATTTTAAACCAATTAGGGGAATTTTGCATTCGGAATTTATTGGTTTTGACAATTTTAAACAGTTATTTATTCTTCCGGATTTCAGGCAAATTATGACAAATACGGTAGTGATAGCCGTTTGTAAAATAGTCATTGGAATGGTAGCAGCAGTTGCATTTGCGGTATTACTAAATGAATGCAGAAATGTTCGTTTGAAAAGAATGGTACAAACTGCAGTTTATCTTCCCCATTTCCTGTCCTGGGTTATTCTTGCAGTTATGTTTAGTAATTTATTATCATACACAGGAGTTATAAATAGTCTGCTTGGATTGTTTGGAATTGAGCCTCAGATGTTTTTGGTAAACAATAAATGGTTTAGAACGATTGTAATACTAGGTGATGTATGGAAAGAATTTGGTTATAATGCAGTGGTTTATGTAGCAGCTATGACAGCAATAGACCCGGGACTTTATGAGGCAGCCCAAATTGATGGTGCAAACCGTTGGAATCAGATATGGCATATTACACTTCCTGCAATTTTGCCAACGCTTATTTTAATGATGACTCTGAATATGGGGCAGATTATGAATGCCGGATTTGATGAGGTTTTCAATCTTTATAGTCCGTTGGTTTATGAAACGGGAGATATTATTGATACCTATGTATACCGTGTTGGTTTGACTAATATGCAGTATAGTTTCGGTACGGCAGTAGGTATGTTTAAATCGGTAATCAGTTTTCTTCTGTTGACATTGTCCTATAAGCTGGCAGACCGGTTTGCGGGATACCGAATTTTTTAAGGAGGAAAGAGGAATGCGGAGAGCTTATGTACGTAGAAAAAAAAGATATTCACCAGTTGATATTATACTCAGCGCTATCTTGATTTTGTGTGGGTTAATTTGCCTCGGACCGATTTTGAATACAGTTGCGATTTCTTTTAGTGATAAAACCAGTGCAGCAATGGGAAAGGTAGGTCTTATTCCAATTGGATTTAACTGGGTTGGTTATAAAGCTATTTTAGAGGAAGGACAGTTTTTCCGTTCTTTTATGGTTTCTGTTGAAAGAGTAATTTTGGGAACTGCACTGAACATGGTGTTAACAATTCTTATGGCTTATCCATTGTCTAAGAATGTAAAAGCATTTCCTGCCAAAAACAGATATATGTGGATTATTATTTTTCTGATGATGTTTAATGGTGGGATTGTCCCTAATTTTATGCTTGTAAAAAGCCTTCATTTGATGGATACTATATGGGCATTAATTTTACCTGGTGCTGTACCGATATTTAACGTAATATTGTTGATGAATTTTTTTAAGGCAATACCACATTCGTTAGAAGAAGCTGCGATTATTGATGGCGCAAATCCAATTCAGATTCTGCTTAAAGTATTTCTGCCTATGTCAAAAGCCGCACTTGCTACAATTGTTCTTTTCTGTGTGGTTAATCATTGGAATGCTTTCTTTGACGGAAAAATATATATAAATTCCTTGGAAAAGTTACCATTACAGACTTATATACAATCTTTGGTAGTGGATTTAAATCCGGAACAGATGGCATCTATGACAGAGGAACAGTTAAACGAGCAGATGAAAATGTCAAGTTTGACATTTAACTCTGCCAAAGTAGTAGTATCTATGCTTCCGATTTTGATTATTTATCCTTTTTTACAAAGATATTTTGTAACTGGTATTGTAATGGGAGCGGTAAAAGAATAAAGAATAAAGTGGTAAAATGAACTTAAGGGAGGTAAATACAAATGGAGAAACAGTTTAAGCTTGATATTCATGTGCATACAAGTGAAACAAGCAGTTGCGGCCAGGTAAGTGCACAGGAGGCAGTAAGGCTGTATGAACAGGCCGGATATGATGGGATTATTATTACGGACCATTACCACAGGGAGTATTTTAACAGTCTTGGTAATCTGACATGGAATGATAAAATTGATTGCTACCTGAAGGGTTACAGAACCGCCAAATCAGAAGCAGCAAAGGGAAAAATGAAGGTTTTTCTGGGAATAGAATACCGCAACGTAGAAAGTGACAATGATTATCTTGTTTTTGGAATGGATGAAAGTATGCTGTTTAAGGAGCCGGAATTATACAGTAGAAGCATACAGGATGCATTCGCATGTTTTCGCCAATATGGTGCAATTATCTTACAGGCACATCCATTTAGGAAACGGTTTGAAAAAGATAAAGGTGATTTTGTACGATATAGCAGTATGGATTATCCGGAGCTTTTGGATGGGTTTGAATTTTATAATGGAAACAAAAACTGGATTCAGGATCCGGCTGAAACGAAGGCTGCTGCAGAGAAGTATCCGAATCTCATATTGGTGTCCGGATCTGATTTCCACCATCCAAGCCATCTTGCAACCGGAGGGATTATTCTTAACGGAAACTTTGATACGATACAGGAGATTGCGGAGGCTGTCCGTAATAATGAAATAAGGGAATTGATTCATTCTGATGAGAATTAGTTAAAAATGGGTTAAACGCTTCTTTACTTTGGTTGAAGAAGCATCAATTCCCGGAAAATCAAGATTTTCCGGGAATTTTGTTTTATAAAGACACCAATGGAGGAGAAGTATGTACTACGAAATGGCTCCCATGGAGGGGATCACTACTTATATATATAGAAGAGCGTACTTCCATTATTTTGGAGGAATTGACCGTTATTATACGCCTTTTATTTCTACCCATAAGGATAAGGCGCTGAGTCACAAGGAATTACAGGAGATTCTGCCGGAACATAATGAAGGAATGCAGGTGATTCCCCAGATACTGACATCTTCTGCTCAGGAATTTGTAAAAATGGCAAAGGAACTGGCGCAGATGGGATATACAGAGGTGAATTTGAACTGTGGCTGTCCATCTGCAACGGTAACAACCAAACATAAGGGAGCAGGAGTATTAGAGAACCCGAAACAGCTTGACCAAATGCTGGCAGAGATTTTTGAAAAATGTCCAATCCAGGTATCTATCAAGACAAGAATAGGTATGGAGCAGGATTGGGAATGGGAAGATATTCTGGAAGTATACAGTCACTACCAAATAGCAGAACTGATCATTCATCCAAGAGTCAGACAGGACTTTTATGAAAACACACCGAGACTGGAGCCGGTGAAGGCAGCATTGGATAAATTACAATGTCCGGTCAGTTATAACGGAGATCTCTTCTGCGTGGGGGATGTGAAGAGGGTATCGGAACAGTTACCGGGATTGCAGGCATGCATGCTGGGAAGAGGCTTGATTGCAGATCCGGGACTTGTATTGACGATAAGAAATGGTGCGAACATAAACAAGGACACCCTTAGGGCTTTTCATGATGAGATACTGGAAGAATACAGCAGAGTACTCTCCGGTGAGAAGAATGCAATGTATCGCATGAAAGAGCTGTGGTTCTATATGAGTCAGCTGTTTACAGAGCCTGACAAATATAGGAAAAAGATTCAGAAAGCCGAGAAATTGGCAGTGTATGAGAGTGTGGTCAACCGCCTTTTTGCCGAACAGGAACTGGTTGATCCTGATTGCAATCGCTTCACCTTCTGAAATTACATATACAAGGCAAACAGAAGCATGTTATACTATGGAGTATGAATGCAAGAAGGATGCTTGGCATTTAGAATGATGATCAGTGTATGTACCTTAGCAAAATGTACTGATTGAAAGGAGTATGCAGCTTTATGAAGAGAAAAAAGGCATTGGTGACTGGTGCATCCAGAGGGATAGGTGCCGCCATTGCGACTGCGTTGGCACAGGAAGGCTACGACCTGTATTTGACTTGCCATCATAATATGGAACTTTTGGAAGAACTGGCGTGTCATTTGGAGAATACCTGTCAGGTGTCCTGCAAGTGCTACGCTTTTCCTGTTTATGAGGAAAAGGCAATGCAGGATATGTTTCGGGAGATTCCATATCTGGACGTTCTGGTAAACAATGCGGGAATATCCTATATAGGACTTTTGACAGATATGACCTATGAAGAATGGCAGCAGGTGTTGCGTACGAATCTGGATAGTTGTTTCCTTACCTGCAGAAATGCACTGCCTGGTATGATTCATCGTAAGAAGGGAAAAATAATCAATATTTCCTCGGTCTGGGGTAATGTAGGAGCTTCCATGGAAGTGGCATATTCAGCTTCTAAGGGCGGTGTGAACTCTTTTACCAAGGCTCTTGCGAAAGAATTGGGACCAAGCAATATACAGGTCAATGCAATCGCCTGCGGTGTAATTGATACAGATATGAACAAGTGCTTCAGTGAAGAAGAAAGACAGGAACTGATTGCGGAGATTCCCGCAGACAGAATGGGAAAGACACAGGAAGTAGCGCAGCTTGTAGTGCAGCTGTGTACAGGAAATGAATATTTGACAGGACAGATTATTACTTTGGATGGAGGGTGGATTTAATATGTATGATATGTTGATTATTGGTTCAGGACCGGCAGGAATGGGTGCTGCAATCTATGGAGTAAGAGCAGGATTATCACTGGCAGTTCTTGACAGAAGCCCGATCAGTGGCGGACAGGTACTTACAACCTATGAAATAGACAATTATCTGGGATTGCCTCAGATCAGCGGTGGTGAGATCAGTCAGAAATTCAGAGAACACGCAGACAGTCTTGGTGTGAATTTTGTGACTGCAAATGTAACATCTATTGAAGATAAGAAAGATTGCAAAATTGTTCATACAGAAGAAGGTGACTATGAGGCGAAGACACTTCTTCTGGCAACCGGTGCAACTCATGCCATGCTTGGCGTAAAGGGCGAGATGCAGTTGGCAGGAATGGGAGTATCTTATTGTGCAACATGCGATGGTGCCTTTTTCAGGAAAAGGACAGTGGCAGTTGTAGGCGGCGGTGATGTAGCCGTGGAAGATGCTATCTTCCTCGCAGGATTATGCAGTAAGGTGTATCTGATTCACAGAAGGGATTCACTCCGTGCAGCAGACAGTCTCCAGAAGAAGCTCATGTCTATGGAAAACGTTGAAATTCTGTGGAATTGTGAGGTAAAAGAAATCCAGGGCGAGGATATGGTAGAGAAAATTCTGGTTTACCATAATCAGGATGATTCTCAGTCTGAACTTGAAGTAAACGGTGTATTTATAGCAGTAGGAATCCATCCTAACACAGAATTATATCAGGGACTGGTGGAAATGGATGAACAGGGATATGTGCTGGCGGATGAATCCTGCAAGACTACTGTTGATGGTATATATGCAGCAGGCGATATTAGGAAAAAAGCCCTGAGACAGATCATAACTGCGGTTGCAGACGGGGCAAATGCCGTCACTTCGGCACAAAATTATCTTAATAAAGTATAATATTCGTCAAAATATACAAAACAGTTGACATAATTTCTCCCTGCATGGTAAAAAATGGTACATCTTAAAACTTGACATTTGTTACAGGATATGTTACTTTATTTCTTGGGTGTAACAAATTTGTAACAAATCGTAACAAAGATTGTACAAATTTTATGAGGGTATTCAATATACTTTGGAGGAAGAAATGAATGAATAAACACGGTATAAGAATTGCGGCGTGCGCTTTGGCAGGTACGTTCGCTCTTTCCGGATATTATACTTCTTTACAGGCAAAGATTAATCAGTCTTCCACATTACCGGCAGCAGGTATTGCAGTCGTTCTTGAGGAAGGAACAACAATACAGGAACTTACACAGGAAGTTATTCAGAACATTGCGTATCTGGAAAGCGCTTCCGGTATTCAGCCTAATATTATCATTGCATCTGAGAAGGTAGCCATGGCAGAGACACCTATGCAGGAGGAGACAACTGTTGATTCTGACGTAGTACAGGCACTGGTTGATTCTGTTTCTGGTGATAATACAGATAATGATGGGACAAAGAGCATTACAGACAGTTTGAGTGCAGGATTCTCTGCAACAGATACTTATGAAGATACAGAAGCTGCAACAGAGGAATCCGGTGAAGAATCTTCTGAAGAAAGTCAGACAGAGACTGTAGAAGAGGAAACAACAGAAGCTGCTACAGAGGAAGAGACGACAGAAGAAGCAACCGAAGAGGAAACAACAGAAGTTGCCACAGAGGAAGAACAGGATTTCAGAGGTTTGGTTATTGCACAGGTTAATAACTATGTGAATGTAAGAAGTATTCCTAGTGAAGACGGCGAAATCGTAGGTAAATTATATGATAAGTCTGTTGGTGAATTCGAAGAAGAAGTAAATGGCTGGTATAAGATTACATCAGGTAACTGTACCGGATATGTAAAGGCTGAGTATTGTGTAACAGGTGATGAAGCACAGGCTTTGGCTAAGCAGGTAGGTACTACTTATGCAGTTGTTAATACAACGACTCTGAAGGTTAGACAGGAAGCAAGTACAGAATCAGCAGTATTGGGACTTGTTCCTATTGAAGAAGAACTGGTTGTTGTAGAAGAACTTGAGGGCTGGGTTAAAGTAGCAATTGAAGAAGGCGATGGCTACGTATCCAGAGAATATGTAAATCTGAGAACTGATTTCGTGCATGCAGAGTCTAAGGCAGAAGAAGAAGCACGTCTGGCAGAAGAAGCCAAGGAGCGTGAGGAAGCAAGAGCAGCAGCTGCTGCAACAGAAGCGACCAGAGCGGCTCAGGCGGCAGAACAGACTGTACAGAAGCAGGCTCAGACAGAAGCAGTGATCGAAGCTGCACAGGCTACAGCGGCAAGCTCAGCCGGCAGTGAGATGGGCAAGTCAGTTATTGATTATGCAACACAGTTTGTTGGTAATCCTTATGTATATGGCGGCACAAGCTTAACAAACGGAACAGACTGCTCTGGATTTGTTATGAGCGTATATGCGAACTTTGGTGTCAGCCTTCCTCATTCCTCTTCCGCATTGAGAAGCAGGGGATATGACGTAGGCGGTCTGGCAAATGCACAGCCTGGTGATATTGTATGTTACTCAGGTCATGTAGCTCTCTACATTGGCAATGGACAGATCGTACATGCAAGTACAAGCAAGACAGGAATTATCATTTCCAACGCAAATTACAGAAGTATTCTTGCAGTAAGAAGAATTTTCTAATGCAGGATAGAATAAAGGATGGGGGCGAAAGACCCCATCCTTTTACGTACAAGACAAAGCCAAAGAAACCAGGTTACAGATATTAGCAGAATGCACAAATTTGTAAATAATTGTAAATGTGACATAACAGTCATTTTTTTATACGTTCACAAAATATCCACATGGTAAAAAGCTCAAAATCTAGTAAAATGAACTTATACACCAAGTTATCCACATTATCCACATAAAAAACAGGCGTTTTGAGTGGATGTGGGTGTGTCTTTTTGCAAACAGGCGTTTTGTGCAGGACTCATAAAATTTTGCTTTTTGTCAAAAAAACTCAAAATTGGATTGACAATTTTAATGTCAAAAAATGTATAAAAATTTCATTTCTTTATTATAAAATTTAGAAAATAGCACAAAAAATATTGAAAAAATCCCTGGGTATGATATAATCAATATACAATATAAGAGAGGCAAGGAGATACAATCTCATAAATCTCTTATATATCATAAGTTGTTATAACAGCTTATGATAATAAGTACGAAGGGATGTGGCATCATGAAATTTATTATCAGCGGAAAGAACATCGATGTAACGGCAGGCTTAAAAGCAGCAGTAGAGGACAAGATTGGCAAGCTGGAGAAATACTTCACGCCGGAAACGGAGGTACATGCAACACTTAGTGTTGAGAAAGAGAGACAGAAGATAGAGGTCACCATTCCTATTAAGGGAAATATCATTCGTTCTGAGCAGGTCAGCAATGATATGTACGTATCCATTGATCTTGCAGCAGAGGTGATAGAGAGACAGTTAAAGAAATATAAGAATAAGTTCAGAGCAGAGCAGCAGGCAGGTGCAGCAAGCTTGAGAACAGATTTCCTGGACAAGGACTACGAGGATGAAGAAGACGATATCAAGATCGTTCGTACCAAGAAGTTCGACATCAAACCTATGTATGCAGAAGATGCTTGTATCCAGATGGAATTGTTAGGACATGATTTCTTCGTATTCTGCAATGCAGAAACAGATGAGGTCAATGTAGTGTACAAGCGTAAAGGCAATACATACGGATTAATTGAACCGGAGAATTAATACAACTGAATGAAGAAACATATGCAGGTATCGGAGCAATCCGGTACCTGTTTTTGTGTACATATCATAATCTGCGGACACATATATTGTAATAATGGCTTGAAAACATGAGGTATCAGGTGAAGACGAAGAAGGGAATAGCCATTATCGCAGCTCTTGTGATAGGCATTGGAATTATTTTGTACCAGATAAGGTGTAATGAATCGGCGAGTACAGTAAGTGGTGACTATATTAAATGGGTAGAGTTTAACGCCAGTACACAGGCACTGCAAAAGGCATGCAGAATGGACATTGAAAGTTACCAGGAAGAAGTGCATCTTGACTGGATTACACTTCTTGCCTATGCGGCAGTCAGAGGAGGGGGAGAATTTGATGATAAGTCGCTGAAATATATAGACGAAATTGCGGCTGAGCTGACCAGTCAGACTGTGAGCAGAGAAGACCTGGCGGATAAATATAAGTATTTTAATTATTACTATGAGGCATATGGTGCTGTATTGAGTGGCATGCTGGGGGAATATGAAATAGAGGAAGAGACTAAAGAAGGTGTCGTAAAATGGAATCGTCAATATGGTCTCAAGGCCTATTCTCCCATAGCGGCGGGCTTTGATTATCAGGATTATGATGATTTTGGCGCAGCCAGAAGCTTCGGATATCGCAGACCGCATCTGGGACATGATATGATGGGGCTTGTGGGAACGCCGGTCATAGCAACCGAGTCAGGTTATGTAGAGGCACTTGGATGGAACCGGTATGGCGGCTGGCGTATTGGTATACGCAGTTTTGATAAGAAAAGATATTACTATTATGCCCATCTGCGTCAGAACAGACCTTATGCAGAAGGTCTGGAGGAAGGAGATGTAGTGACAGCAGGTGATGTGATCGGATATATGGGGCATACCGGTTACAGTGATACGGAGAATGTGAATAATATCAAGACAGTACATCTGCACGCAGGCTTACAGCTTATTTTTGATGAGTCGCAGAAAGAGTGCGATAATGAGATATGGATAGATTTCTACCAGCTTGCACGTTTTTTGCACGCACACAGAAGTAAAGTCGTGCGTGATGATGCGACAAAGGAATGGAAAAGACAGTACAAAATGCGTGATCCTGCGGTAGAAGCTTATGAAAAAAGCAGGAGTAACAGCATTTCGGAGCACTCTGAATAATCCACAAAAAATATGATAAAAATTTGTTAATAAAATATCGAATATCAGAGATAAATAGATTGCTTTTTTTTTAACAATGTGATAAAATAATAACAATGATTGTGATAAAAATAACAATCAAGCGAAAAACAGAAACTCTTTTAAAACAAATGGAGGAATTGGCAATGTCAAAGAAAATCGTATTAGCAGGCGCATGTCGTACAGCAATCGGTACAATGGGCGGTGCATTAAGCACAACTCCAGCACCGGTACTTGGTTCTATCGTTATTAAGGAAGCTCTTAAAAGAGCAGGCGTAGCTCCTGAACAGGTTGATCATGTATATATGGGATGTGTTATCCAGGCTGGTTTAGGACAGAACGTAGCACGTCAGGCAGCTTTAAAGGCTGGACTTCCTATCGAAACACCAGCAGTTACAGTAAACGTTGTATGTGGTTCTGGTCTGAACTGTGTAAACATGGCTGCACAGATGATCAAGGCAGGCGATGCTGATATCGTTGTTGCAGGTGGTATGGAGAACATGTCTATGGCTCCTTACGCTGCTATGCAGGGACGTTATGGATATAGAATGAACAATGCTACATTAGTAGATACCATGGTAAACGATGCATTATGGGATGCATTCAACAACTATCATATGGGTATCACAGCAGAGAACGTAGCAGAGAAGTATGGTCTTACAAGAGAACAGCTTGACGAGTTCGCAGCATGGTCACAGCAGAAATGCGAGAAGGCTATGGCTGAAGGCAAGTTCAAGGATGAAATCGTTCCTGTAGAAGTTAAGAAGAAGAAAGAAACAATCATTGTAGATACAGATGAAGGTCCTCGTCCTGGCACAACAAAGGAAGGTATCGCTAAGTTACGTCCTGCATTCAAGCCAGACGGAATCGTAACAGCAGCTAACTCATCAGGTATCAATGACGGTGCAGCAGCAATCGTTGTTATGAGCGAAGAGAAAGCTAAGGAATTAGGTGTTAAGCCTATGGCTACATGGGTAGCTGGTGCTCTTGGCGGTGTAGATCCTTCTATCATGGGTGTTGGTCCTGTAGCTTCTACAAAGAAGGTTCTTGCTAAGACTGGTATGGATATCAATGATTTTGACCT
The DNA here is from genome assembly GCA_001916965.1 of Roseburia sp. CAG:10041_57. Lineage (GTDB taxonomy): Bacteria > Bacillota > Clostridia > Lachnospirales > Lachnospiraceae > COE1. The sequence goes on along the minus strand of MNTL01000077.1, from coordinate 10,234 downwards.
GATTGAAGCTAACGAAGCATTCGCAGCACAGTCATTAGCAGTACAGGCTGATCTGAAATTCTCCAATGATGTATTGAATGTAAACGGTGGTGCTATCGCACTTGGACACCCTGTTGGAGCTTCCGGATGCCGTATCCTTGTTACACTGCTTCATGAGATGCAGAAGAGAGATGCTAAGAAGGGTCTTGCAACACTTTGTATCGGTGGCGGTATGGGCTGCTCTACAATCGTTGAGAGAGACTAATTTAAGTAGCATAGTATGAAAAGAACTTCATACAGTTAATTTGTGCCTGCAGAGTAACATCTGCAGGCTGCTGAAAGGTATGGTTATTAACATGGAATATATAGTATATGAGCAGAACGGCGCAGTTGGTAAGATCACCATCAGCCGCGAAAAGGCTTTGAATGCATTAAATTCTCAGGTACTTGATGAATTAAACGCAACTCTGGATGCTGTAAACCTTGACGAAGTAAGATGCCTTATCCTCACAGGAGCAGGTGCTAAGTCATTCGTTGCAGGTGCAGATATCGGAGAAATGAGCACATTAACCAAGGCTGAAGGCGAAGCTTTCGGTAAGAAGGGTAACGATGTGTTCCGCAAGCTGGAAACATTCCCTATCCCTGTTATCGCAGCAGTTAACGGCTTTGCACTTGGCGGCGGATGTGAGATTTCCATGAGCTGTGACATCAGAATCTGTTCTGAGAATGCAGTATTTGGTCAGCCTGAAGTAGGTCTTGGTATCACACCTGGATTTGGTGGAACACAGAGACTTGCCCGTCTCGTAGGTGCTGGTATGGCTAAGCAGATGATCTACACAGCAAGAAATATCAAGGCAGACGAAGCATACAGAATCGGTCTTGTAAATGCTGTATATCCTGCAGAAGAGTTAATGCCTGCAGCAGAGAAGATGGCAGCTACTATTGCAAAGAATGCTCCTATCGCTGTCCGTAACTGCAAGAAGGCTATTAACGAAGGCTTAGACGCAGATATGGATGAAGCAATCGTAATCGAAGAGAAGCTCTTCGGTGACTGCTTCGAGACAGAAGATCAGAAGTATGGTATGGCTTTCTTCCTTGACAAGAATAAGGAAAAGGTAAAAGAGCCATTCAAGAATTGCTAATTCAACTAAATTAAAATATATGATTCATAATACAAGGAGGAACTTTCAATGAAAGTAGGTATTATTGGTGCTGGTACAATGGGCTCCGGTATTGCACAGGCTTTTGCAATGACCGATGGCTATGAAGTATGCTTATGTGATATTAAGCAGGAATTTGCTGATGGCGGTAAGGCTAAGATCTTAAAGAATCTTAACTTCCTCGTAGGCAAGGAAAAGATCACACAGGAAAAGGCAGATGCAATCGCTGCCAAGATCACAACTGGCTTAAAGGATATCTGTACAGATTGTGATATGGTAATCGAAGTTGCTCCTGAGAAAATGGAAATCAAGAAGACAACCTTCAAGGAATTACAGGACATTGTAAAACCTGATTGTATCTTCGCTACAAATACATCTTCCCTGTCTATCACAGAGATGGGTGCAGGTCTTGACCGTCCTTTAGTAGGTATGCATTTCTTTAACCCTGCTGACAGAATGAAGTTAGTAGAAGTTATCGCAGGTGCTAACACACCTAAGGAATTAGTTGAGAAGATCAAAGCAATCGCTACAGAAATCGGTAAGACACCTGTAGAGGTTAACGAGGCAGCAGGTTTCGTAGTAAACAGAATCCTGATCCCTATGATCAACGAAGCAATCAACGTATATGCAGCAGGTGTTGCAAGTGTTAAGGATATTGATGTTGCTATGCAGCTCGGTGCAAATCATCCTATGGGACCTTTAGCACTTGGCGATTACATCGGACTTGATATCGTACTTGCTATCATGGAAGTAATCTATGCTGAGACAGGCGATTCCAAGTATGCTCCTTCACCACTTCTTAGAAAGATGGTTCGTGCAGGTAAGCTTGGTAAGAAGACAGGCGCTGGCTTCTACGATTATAGTAAATAAGAGTTAATATAAGACCGGCGGAGGGAGCTGGTAGGACAGCTCCCTTGGTCGGATTTATGAGATTATAGATAATGGAGGATTTTTAACATGGATTTTACATTAAGTAAAGAGCATGAGATGGCGAGAGCTCTGTTCAGAGAGTTCGCTGAAAAAGAGGTTAAGCCTCTTGCAATTGAAGTGGATGAGACAGAAGTTTTCCCTAGAGAGACTGTAGAGAAAATGGCAAAAGCAGGCTTCATGGGTATTCCTGTACCAAAGGAATACGGCGGACAGGGCTGCGATATTTTAACATATGCTATGTGCGTAGAAGAGCTGGCTAAGGTATGCGGTACTACAGCAGTTATCGTATCTGCACATACATCTCTGTGCTGTGATCCTATTCTTACATTCGGTACAGAAGATCAGAAGAAGAAGTATTTACCAGACCTTGCAAGCGGCAAGAAGATCGGTGCTTTCGGTTTAACTGAGCCAGGCGCTGGTACAGACGCTCAGGGACAGCAGACAAAGGCTGTATTAGATGGTGACGAATGGGTACTTAACGGTTCCAAGATCTTCATTACAAATGGTAAAGAAGCTGACGTATATGTAATCTTCGCTATCACTGGTATGGTTGAGAAGCGTGGCAGAATGACAAAGGAAATCTCCGCATTCATCGTTGAGAAGGGCACACCTGGATTCAGCTTTGGTACAAAGGAGAAGAAGATGGGTATCCGTGGTTCATCCACATACGAACTGATCTTCACAGATTGCCGTATCCCTAAGGAAAATATGTTAGGTGCTCAGGGCAAGGGCTTTGGTATCGCAATGCATACACTGGATGGTGGACGTATCGGTATCGCTGCTCAGGCACTTGGTCTTGGCGAAGGTGCATTAGAGAGAACAATCGCATATGTAAAAGAAAGAAAACAGTTCGGACGTGCTATCGGACAGTTCCAGAATACACAGTTCCAGCTTGCTGATATGGCTACAAAGGCTCAGGCAGCTCAGTTCATGGTATACAAGGCAGCTTGCACAAAGGATCAGTATACAAAGGATCATAAGACATCTTACAACGTAGAAGCAGCTATGGCTAAGTTATACGCAGCAGAGATGGCTATGGAAGTAACAACTAAGGCTGTACAGTTACATGGTGGTTATGGTTATACAAGAGAATACGAAGTAGAGCGTATGATGAGAGATGCTAAGATCACAGAGATCTACGAAGGAACCAGCGAAGTTCAGAGAATGGTAATCTCCGCGAATCTGTTAAAGTAAGACGTGCTAGACATGAAAGCAACAGTTTTCTGCTCGCAGAAAAACAGTTGCTTGTAATGGCGTAGAGCACGTTGCAACGCAACGCGCGAACGAGAAAATCGTAGATTTTCGAGTGCACGTCTTTAGTATAAATGTGTAACTAACCCTAAATTAAGTTTGATAAGGAGAATAACAATGAAAATTGTAGTATGTGTTAAACAGGTACCTGATACAAAGGGTGGCGTTAAGTTCAATCCTGATGGTACACTTGATAGAGCAGCTATGCTTACAATCATGAATCCTGATGACAAAGCAGGTCTTGAAGCAGCATTAAGATTAAAAGATCAGTACGGTGCAGAAGTTACCGTTATCACAATGGGTCTTCCTAAGGCAGAAGAAGTACTTCGTGAAGCACTTGCTATGGGTGCTGACAAGGGAATCCTTGTAACAGACAGAGTACTTGGTGGTGCAGACACATGGGCTACTTCCCAGACACTTGCAGGCGCTATCCGTAACCTTGACTATGATCTGATCATCACAGGCCGTCAGGCTATTGATGGTGATACAGCACAGGTTGGTCCTCAGATTTCCGAGCATCTTGGAATCCCTGTAATCTCCTATGCACAGAAGATCGAAGTAGAAGGCGACAGCGTAATCGTTGAGCGTCAGTATGATGACAGATATCATGTATTAAAAGCTAAAATGCCTTGCTTAGTTACAGCACTTGCTGAATTAAACGAGCCTCGTTATATGACACCAGGCGGAATTTTCGATGCATTCAAGGCTGACATTACCGTATGGGGCAGAGCAGACTTAAAGGATGTTGAAGATTCTAACCTTGGTCTGAAGGGTTCACCTACACAGATTGCAAGAGCATCTGATAAGGTAAGAAAAGGACAGGGCGAGAAGGTTACTTTAGATCCTTCCGAATCTGTAACTTATATCATGGACAAGTTAAAAGAGAAGCATGTGATTTAATAATGCATTAATTTAGAACATACGAAGTGCTATTAAATATGGAGGTTCAACATGAATTTAGAAGAATATAAAGGCGTGTTTGTCTTTGCTCAGCAGGTAGATAACAAGGTAAGCGGTATCGCACTTGAATTAATCGGCGAAGGCAAAAGACTGGCTGAGAAATTATCAACAGAAGTAACAGCAGTATTAGTAGGTAGTGGTGTTAAGGATCTTGCAGATGAACTTGCTGCATATGGTGCAGACAGAGTTATCCTGGTAGATGATCCTGAATTAAAGGAATACAGAACAGAGCCTTATGCACATGCATTAGCATCTGTTGTTGAGAAATATAAACCTGAAATTTTATTAGTAGGTGCTACAGCAATCGGACGTGACCTTGGTCCTCGTGTATCTGCAAGAATCCATACAGGTCTGACAGCAGACTGTACATCCCTTGAGATCGGTGATTTCCCTATCAACCCGATTCCTGGAAGAGAGCAGAAGCATAATCAGTTACTGATGACTCGTCCTGCTTTCGGTGGTAACACAATCGCTACAATCGCTTGCCCAGAGTTCCGTCCTCAGATGGCTACTGTACGTCCTGGCGTTATGCAGAAGCTTCCTAAGAACGATGGTGCTAAGGCTGTTATCGAAGAGTTCAATCCTGGATTCACACCTGATAACAAGTATGTAGAGATCCTGAAAGTAGTTAAGAACTTATCTGAGACAGTAGATATCATGGATGCTAAGATCCTTGTATCTGGTGGTCGTGGAGTAGGAAGCGCTGAGAACTTCAAGCTTCTTGATGACCTTGCAGAAGCTATCGGCGGTACAGTAAGCTGCTCTCGTGCAGTTGTAGATGCTGGCTGGAAGAGCAAAGACCTGCAGGTAGGTCAGACAGGTAAGACTGTACGTCCTAACGTATACTTTGCAATTGGTATTTCTGGTGCTATTCAGCATTTAGCAGGTATGGAAGAATCTGACATCATCATTGCAATTAACAAAGATGAGACAGCTCCTATCTTCGATGTAGCTGATTACGGTATCGTAGGCGACTTAAACAAGATCGTTCCTATGCTGACAGAGCAGTTAAAAGCTGCTAAGGCTGCAAAGGCTAACTAATCAGTAAATTTATTATATAGTGCTCAAACGGATAGAAAACCGGAGAAGTTTATGCTTCCCCGGTTTTTTTTGTACAGAATTTGTATGTTGTGCTCTGCCGTGGAGTATTGAACCAGCGTTTACCTGAAATGGGGTGTGTTGCCTAATTGCTATCTGATGACCCTATAATGGTAATTTCCAGATTTTGCATGAATTTTACAAAAAAGGGATTGCATTCCAGTATGTTATACCCTATAATAAAACTCGTTGAGAATATTTAATATAACAACAAATATTAAGGCGATTGGAGCCTTATTGATTGGACTTATGTCCGTATTTGTAGCTAAATCTGATTGGCTATGTGTATTTTATAAGTTGGTTACTATAAACCATGTGCTATACGCACGACCCACTTGTGAAAATCAATAAGAGTAGTAAAAGTAAACGAATTTTGCTATATAGACTCTAATCACTGTATCATAAGGCGCATAGGATTTTTCCTGTGCATACTGTATATAATATGTGAAAAGATTGACAAGTGAGTATCGGTGCGGTACTCACTTGTCTTATTTTGTAAATGAGGCTTTGAAGAGTATAAAACATATATGAGGAAGGGTAAGATTCATGGAAGGCAAATTGAAATTATATGGATTTAATAATTTAACAAAATCTCTGAGCTTTAACATCTACGATGTCTGTTATGCAAAAAGCGCAAGAGAGCAGAAGGATTATATTGCTTACATTGATGAGCAGTACAATTCAGAGCGTCTTACTAAGATCTTGTTCCATGTGACAGAAATGATAGGAGCCCATGTGCTCAATGTATCCAAGCAGGATTATGAGCCACAGGGAGCGAGCGTGACCTTTCTCATAGCAGAGGATAATATGATACCGTCAGGCTGTGACAGCGCAGCCAGTGCAGCAATGGCTTTTGAAGATACGCTGCATCTATCTAATCATAACGATGAGATTGTGGCACATCTGGACAAAAGCCATATTACAGTTCATACTTATCCAGAATATCATCCTGAAACGAATATTGCGACTTTTCGTGTAGACATTGATGTGGCAACCTGTGGCGAAATCACACCCCTTAGTACACTGGACTTCCTAATCGGCAGCTTTGACTCCGACATTATCACGATGGATTACAGGGTGCGTGGCTTTACCAGAAATGTAGAAGGTAAGAAGATATTCATGGATCATCATATGACATCTATCCAGGATTACATTGATAAGAATACCTTGGATAGATATGATGCGGTAGATATCAATGTATATCAGGCGAATATGTTCCATACCAAGATGCTCATCAAGGAGCTGGATTTACAGAATTATCTGTTCAACTCTGATATTTATGAGATTCCACCTAAGACCCGCTTACAGATCAGCAACAATCTGAGGCAGGAAATGATTGAAATATTCAGCGGTACCAATATCTTTTAACGAATGGAGATAATGTGAAAATGAAGTTAGACCAGAGTAAGGCTCCTGTATTAGAAGCATTAGAGAGAATGAAGACACAGAGGCTGGTGCCTTTTGATGTGCCAGGGCATAAGAGGGGAAAAGGCAATCCGGATCTTACTGCATTCTTAGGTGAGAAATGCCTGAGTGTAGATGTCAATTCCATGAAGATGCTGGATAATCTCTGCCATCCTGTTTCTGTGATCAAAGAAGCAGAGGAGCTGGCAGCAGATGCCTTTGGCGCAGCCCATGCCTTTTTCATGGTGGGAGGAACTACATCTGCGGTACAGAGTATGGTCTTGTCTGTCTGCAAGCGTGGTGAGAAGATTATTCTGCCTAGAAATGTACATAGAAGTGTGATTAACATTATGATTCTGTGCGGTGCGGTTCCGGTGTATGTGAACCCGGATATGGACCACGAGCTTGGAATCGCCCTTGGCATGAGGATATCTGACCTGCAAAAGGCAATCGAGGAGAATCCTGACGCAAAGGCTGTATTGGTCAACAATCCGACTTATTATGGCATATGCTCTAATTTAAAAGGCATTACACAGCTTGCCCATGCCCATGGCATGAAAGTACTGGTAGATGAAGCCCATGGAACGCATTTTTACTTTGATAAGAATTTACCAATGACGGCTATGGAGGCAGGGGCAGATATGGCAGCGGTCAGCATGCATAAGTCTGGTGGTTCCCTGACCCAGTCTTCTTTCCTGTTAATGGGACCGGATATCAATGAGGATTATGTGCGGCAGGTCATCAATCTGACACAGACCACCAGTGGTTCCTACCTGCTGATGTCCAGTCTGGATATTTCCAGAAGGAATCTTGCGCTGCATGGACAGGAGATCTTTGACAAAGTGACAGAGATGGTAGAATATGCCCGTAAGGAAATCAATCAGATTGGTGATTATTATGCATATTCCCGTGAACTGGTAAATGGCGATTCTGTATATGATTTTGATGTAACGAAGCTTTCCGTAAATACACTGGCGGTAGGACTTGCAGGAATAGAGGTCTATGATCTGCTGCGTGATGAGTATGATATTCAGACAGAATTTGGTGATATCGGTAATATTCTGGCGTATGTATCTGTGGGTGACAGACCAAGGGATATAGAGAGGCTGGTAAGTGCGCTGGCAGAGATCAGGCGATTGTATAAAAAAGACAGGGCAGGACAAATGACCGCAGAATATATCAATCCAAGGGTTATTTACTCTCCACAGGAAGCGTTCTATGCACCCAAGCAGTCTCTGCCTCTTGCAGACTGTAAGGACATGGTATGTGCAGAATTCGTCATGTGCTATCCACCAGGAATCCCCATTCTTGCACCGGGCGAGCTGATCACACAGGATATTCTGGATTATATCGTATATGCCAAGGAAAAAGGCTGTTCCATGACAGGACCGGAAGATATGGAAGTAAATCGACTCAATGTAATGGAAGGTATTCGTTCCGCTGCAAGATAAATGTGAAAAAACCATATATTAGGTAATTGTGAAATGTGACGGCTATACAGTGCCTGTTTATGCATTTATTAAAGCTTTACAATTCTGTATATGTAATGCTTCGTTTCAAAAATATCTAAAAATATATGGTAGTGAGGAGTAGATAAATATGGAATTGTGGTTTACGGAGAATCATACAGAGCACGTAAAGTTCTCAATACAGGTTGATAAGCAGCTCTATACGAGTCAGTCAGAGTTTCAGAGGATTGATATTTTTGAGTCTAAGGAATTTGGCAGATTCCTGACACTGGATGGCTATATGATGCTGACAGAAAAGGATGAATTTATTTATCATGAAATGATGGTACATGTGCCGATGGCAGTACATCCTAGTGTTCGTAAAGTACTGGTAATCGGAGGCGGTGATGGCGGCACAGTCAGGGAACTGGTCAGATACCCGCAGATAGAAGAGATTGATCTGGTAGAGATTGACGAAGAAGTGGTAAAGGCGTGTAAGGAGTTCTTGCCGCAGACAGCCTGTGGATTCCAGGACCCAAGGGTGAAGCTTTATTATGAGGATGGGCTTCGCTTTATCAGGAAGTATGTGGATACCTATGATCTGATCCTTGTGGATTCTACAGATCCTTTTGGACCGGGTGAAGGACTTTTTACCAAGGAATTCTATGGCAGCTGTAATAAAGCATTAAAAGCCGATGGCATTATGGTAAACCAGCATGAGAGTCCTTTTTATCCTGATGATGCCTATGCGATGCAGAGGGCACATAAGAGAATCATAGAGTCTTTTCCGATTGCCAAGGTATATCAGGCGCATATTCCAACGTATCCATCCGGTCACTGGCTTTTTGGATTCGCCTCAAAGAAGTATCATCCAATCAAGGATCAGAGGAAAGAAGACTGGAAAGCATATGGTCTAAAGACCAGATATTATAATGAAGAAATACACGCAGGAGCATTTGCACTTCCAAATTATGTGGAAGAAATGCTTGAGGATGTGGAAAATAAAAATTTTAATTAAACAGGATGTGGAGAAAATGGAGAGAAATGTAGAGACTTTTCTTGGATGCGATAAGGAATTTGACGAAGCCCGTATTGTAATCTTTGGAGCGCCTTTTGATTCAACGACATCTTACAGACCGGGAACACGTTTCGCCAGCAGAACCATGAGAGCAGAATCCTATGGTCTGGAGACTTACAGCCCTTATCAGGATCTTGATCTGGAAGATGCGGCTGTATTTGACGGTGGCGATCTGGAGCTGTGTTTTGGCGATACCAATAAGGCACTGGCGGATATTACGGCTTTTACAGAAGAGGTAATGCAGGCTGGCAAGCTGCCATTAATGATTGGCGGGGAGCATCTGGTGACATTAGGTGCAGTCAGAAGTGTGGCAGCACATTATCCTGACCTGCATGTGATTCATTTTGATGCGCATGCTGACCTGAGAGAAGAATATCTGGGGGCTGCCCTGTCACATGCCACAGTGCTTCACCGTGTATGGGATATTGTGGGTGATGACAGAATCTATCAGTTCGGTATCCGCAGTGGAGACCGGTCAGAGTTTCAGTGGGGGAAGGAACATGTGATTACCCATAAGTTTGATTTTGGAGGACTGGAAGAGGTAATCCGGAAGTTAAAAGGCAAGCCGGTGTATTTCACATTAGACTTGGACGTATTGGACCCTTCCGTATTTCCGGGAACAGGAACACCGGAGGCAGGCGGCGTGACCTTCCTTCAGCTTTTGGATGCGATTTTAAAGGTAGGAGAGTTAAATATCGTAGGTTGTGACATCAATGAACTGTCACCGCTTCTGGACGCCAGTGGAGCGTCTACAGCGGTAGCCTTGAAGGTACTGAGAGAATTATTATTGAAACTGGAAGAGAAACATATCAAATAGACCAATAGGAAGGTTACGAATGGACTGACAAAAGGAACAACAGTGTATTCTTATGATCAGTTTAGTAACTTAGTAAGTGCAAAAGAATCTGGTTTTGAGACAATTTTTA
>MNTL01000076.1 GCA_001916965.1 Roseburia sp. CAG:10041_57 | reverse complement strand
TGCCATAACTCTCAACCTCTCTTTCTGTAAGATATCACGCAGAATGTTATTTTTGATACAATCGTCTATCGCCTTGGAGATTGCCTGCTCATTTGACCAATGTTCATTTTCTTTTAGGTAGTGGCGTATGATGTCAATGAACTGTGCGTATTCCTTCAATTTCTGACAACGTTCCATGAGTTCCTTATTATGTCCATAGTTGATGTTGAGCATGTGGGCGACCACTTCAATATCAGGTTGGGTGGTAGGCTGTTGGAATGCATCGGATAAACGCAGTTCCTTTTTATCCGGCATATTCGTAGTGCCATTGTAGAAGACGATGTATTGCGGAGTTGGGATTTTTAACAGCCTGGTAGAGTATATCTTTTTGCCGAAATACTTAACCTTGTATAAATCAGCAAAGTAGAAGAAGCCTCTTAGTGGCTGGTTTGGATTGAAGGTAGACTGCTGTTCAAACAGATTCTGCCAGTCATCCAGAATAAATGACATGTCATTCTTCAAATGCATGTAGATGACATCATCAATGGTATTAATCTCCAACTCATCGGGATTCTGGTAATTCTTACCTGTTAATGCATTATATAGTGATAATAGTTCTTTTTTGTCTTCAAAGATGATTTTGAATAACCGGTCTTTGTAAGTTCTGTTAATAGTGACGCTTTCCTGCATAAATTCCTCCGTGGGAATAATATGTACTCTCGGAATCTTCTTCAAACGAAGCATTCTGGCTACATTTCCGATATACTGCTTCCATTTTCTCGTCGTACATACCATGTACGCACTGCGAAAATGTCATTGTATATCGAAAATCTATCTCAGAATGCTTCATTTAGAAGACTCCGAGAGTACATTAATATGTCTGCTGAAAGCGCTATTGATAATAGTATTATAAGATATTTTATGGCTTTTCACAATGCTTTTTGAAATACGCAGCTTTCAGCAGACGGTAGGTTACGGTGCACAGTAACGATTGCCATTATGCATGAAGCAGCAGGGAGAAGCAAGCCAAATGTAATAACTCGTACTCAAATGTAAAAATTCATTACACAGGACAATACAATTACATAAATTATACATAGAATTTACATATAAACATGAAGTTGTGTGATATAATGAGCGCAAGAGAGTCAACATGCTTGCATGATTGACGAACGGCGAATTGGATCATGTGCCGAATTTGCACATGATATAATGGTGTTGCATGATTAAGGCTGTACGATTCATATCACTTTGCATATACGTTTTGCAGCCATTTACATAAAATTAAACTGAGAGGGGAATGATTTCTTGGAAATGCTTATAGATACATATGCGAAATTCATAGAGGAGTGGGGGAAGCAGTCACGCAGGGCGCCATACGAGAAGGCGTGCATGCAGGTACACAAAAGGCTTCAGGTAATTAATGAAGAAATGTCAAACCAGAGGGGCTGGAGCTGTATAAAGGAGATTACCTGGAGGGTGAAAACGCCGGATAGTTGTCTTAATAAAATGCTGGACAAGGGTTATGCCGCAGATGTGGAACTTGCGGCCGAGAAACTGAATGATATCGCCGGAGTGCGGGCAGTATGTTATTTTCTGGATGATATGTATCAGGTCATGGAGATGCTGAGAACAACGCCGGGATATGAGTTCATTAAGGTGAAGGATTATGTGGAAAAGCCAAAGGCAAGCGGATATCAGAGTCTGCACCTGATCATGAAAATACCTGTAGGAGAGCAGATGGTCAAGGTGGAGACACAGATAAGGACGCAGGCAATGGATTTCTGGTCAGATATTGAACATCATTTTGTATACAAGACCAATAATCTCAATATAGAAGAATGTGAAGAAGAATTCCTAAAATGCTCAAAGTCGATCCGCAAAATTGATAAACAAATGTTAAAAATCCGCAGAAAGATTGAAAATACTCAGTAAAGGAGACGCTTTCTTTGACACGTACATAAGGACATGATACACTGAGTAAGAGACAGAAACAGAAAGGCGGTTTATGATTTATGAACACAGAGTGGTCATTAGAAGTATATTATAAAGGATATGAAGATCCGGCATTTGCAGAAGATTTTGAGCTTTTGCAGAAGAATGCACAGGCGCTGGAGACTGCACTGGGGCAGGCAAGAGAGCAGGATGATGTGCAGGGGCTTGTAACTGTACTGGAAGCAAAGGAAGCGTATGCCAAGGTGCTTTTCAAACTCAACGAGTATCTGGCACTTCGCAATTCCGTGGACACAACAGATGGTAAAACACTGGATCACATCGGCAGACTGGATAAGATCAATGCATCTACAGCCAAGGCACAGTCAGCCATGGATAAGTATATAGCAGGGGTAGCAGATCTTGAGGCATGTATCGCAGCGCATCCGCTCCTGACAGAGTATGCCTTTTTACTGAGAAATACGAAGAAAAAGGCAGTACATCTTTTCTCTGATGAGATGGAAGCCATGATTTCCAGGATGAATCTGACCGGCGGCAATGCATGGAGCAGACTGTTTGACTATCTGACATCTACTTTAAAGGTAGATTATGACGGAGAGCAGATTACTTTGCCGGCAGTCAGAAATCTTGCAAATGATCCGGATGGAGCAGTTCGTAAGAAAGCCTATGAGGCAGAGCTTGCTTCTTATGCAAAGATTGAAGGTTCCATTGCGTATGCGCTTAATAATATCAAGAGTCAGGTGCGTATGCTGGCGCAGGAGAGAGGTTATGGTTCAGCGTTGACAATGACGTTAGACCAGTCTGACATGAAGCGTGAGACCCTGGATGCCATGTTTGGGGCTATGCAGGAATACTTGCCGGTATTCCACAAATATATGAGAGCCAAGGCAGAATATCTGGGATATCATAACGGTCTGCCATGGTTTGAGATGCTGGCGCCTCTTGGCAGGAATGATAAGAAATATACGTTGGAAGAGACGAAGCAGTGCCTGTTAGACAGCTTTGGACAGTTCTCCAAGGATATGGCAGATATGATGGAGCGTGCATTTGATGAGGAATGGATTGACTTTTATCCAAGAGAAGGTAAAGTTGGCGGAGCTTTCTGCTGTGAGGTTTCCCACGCAGGACAGAGCAGAATCCTGACAAACTTCAATGGTTCCTTTGATGCAGTAGACACGCTGGCTCATGAGCTGGGACACGCATACCATGGCACACAGACATGTGATCACAGAATTTTAAATCGTGATTATCCGATGCAGGTAGCAGAGACGGCTTCTACTTTTAATGAGACACACATTACCTGCCTTGCAATTGCAAAAGCCACAGGAGAAGAGAAGCTGGCATTGCTGGATAATATCCTGATGAATACAACTCAGGTAATCTGCGATATTTATTCCAGATTCCTGTTTGAAGACAGTGTATTCAATGCATGTGAAGACAGATTCCTGATGCCGGAGGACTTGAAGGCTATGATGCTGGATGCCCAGAAAAAGGCATATGGAGATGGACTTGATCCTGAATATATGCACCCATATATGTGGGCATGCAAAGGACATTATTATTCAGAAGCATTGAGTTACTATAATTTCCCTTATGCATTTGGTGCCATGTTAGCCATGGGACTGTATTCCATGTATTTGAAGGAAGGAGAGGCGTTCCTGCCTAAATATAATAAGTTCCTTCATGCTACGACTGTAATGAGTGTGGAAGATACCGCAGCAGTAGTAGGAATAGATCTGACCAGTAAGGATTTCTGGAGAGAAAGTCTGAAGTCTTTTGCCGATATGATTGATGAATTTGTAGAACTTACGTAACGGGATTTTAAAAGGGAACAGGAGAATAGGTACAACAATTGTCAATGAAATCGGCAATGTCATGTTATACAATAATCAGATTACAGACGTAATGGTATTGATTCAAAGATAAAGGTAATACAAAACGCGAACCCCGCGGCAATCGCCACGGGGTTCTTGTTTATGATATCAATTGAGGATGATATCTCATTTATAGACCAGCGTCAGAAACTGGTAATTACTATAATTAGTTAGCAGCTGCAGCTGTTGTAGCTTCCTCTGTAGTAGCTTCTTCTGTTGTAGCTTCTTCTGTTGTAGCTTCCTCTGTAGTAGCTTCTTCTGTTGTAGCTTCCTCAGTAGTAGTAGCTTCTTCTGTTGTGGCAGCTTCTGTAGTAGTAGCTTCTTCTGTTGTAGCAGCTTCTGTAGTAGTAGCTTCTTCAACTACTACTGTAGTAGCTTCTGTAGCTGCTGTAGAACCACAAGCTGTAAGCATTGCTGCACCTAATGTAAGACTCATAATTGTTGCTAAAACTGTTTTCTTCATAATAATTTCTCCCTTATTAAACTTGTATATCGTTTATGTACAAACGCTATACCAAAATGTAATCAGATGAACTGATCAACACTGTTGTCGTTTACAAGTTCATTATTATACCCATTTTTCATGAAACGTCAATAGATATATTTAAATTTTATTCATTTTACATTTACTTTATATTTACAACACGTTCATAATTTGTTCATATTTCGACATTATTTGATGAATTAAGTAGAAAATATTTGTGAAGTTGTACTAATATAAATTTAAATTGTGTCCAAACTTATGACAATTTACAGAAATTCACTTCCCACCTCTGGAAAAATTTGGAGTATCTCCTATCTTTTCCCACAAGCCCTTCTTTTTACTGTATAATAAAAAGGTACGCATCCTTCTCCGGCGGTTGGCTTCTGAAAACACGTCAAGGCTGTAAGGACTTCTAAGCACCTGCGAAAGAAATGCTTTTATTACAAGTCCTGCGCCTAAAACTCGCCTATGGCTCAAACAACGGCTCGGACTTGCCAGCATTTCTTTTTTGCTGCTAAGAAGTACTAACAGCCATTCCTAAGGTTTTCAGAAGCCAACCGTCAGAGAGCGGATGCTGTCTAAAGCTTATTCAGCAAAATGGAAAAATTTCTATATACAGCCACAGCTCATGATAGTTCGGTGAATGCAGCTTAGGGAATGATGTTTAGTATTTCTTAGAACAAAGCACAAATGCTTGCAAGCCAGGCGCAACTGTCTGAGCCCAAAGGGCGAGTTTTGCGCCCGGCTTGTATGGTAAGCATTTGCGATGCAGTTCTTAGAAATTCTTACATCATGTACGTGGCAAAAGAACCGAACTATCATGCACTGTGGCGTACCCAGAAGAAAGGAATTTAAAATTGAAGAGATATTATATAGGTTTGGCGATATTTATTATGGCAAGTGCAGTGGGGTGTGGGAATACAGCGGCGGCGCTTCCTGTAGAGAATTTCCCGGTGGAAGAGCAGACGCAGACAGCATCAGGGGAGAGAGAAGCAGTAATGGTTAGGAATAATACTTACGATACCCTGAATGTGGCAACTTATCTGACCAGGATTGGAGATACCTACTATCTTGCAGACTGCTATCATGATCAGATTCTGTACCATGATAATCTGACAGACCCGTTGACCTCCTGGCAGGTGCTGACAGATGAAGTACACTATGCACACACAATAGCCGGGGATGGGGATATTATACTGATTGATGATACGGAGAATAACAGGTTGTTGTCTTTTCACAGAGAAGAAGAGGGCTATACCAAGGGTACAGTCTTTGAGAACATTGGCATGAAGCCCCATTATGTGCAGTATGATGCGCAGAACAAGCAGTTCCTGGCGTGGAGCTCCATAACAGGAGAAATGTTTTATCTGAAGAAAGATTCCGGGAGTCAGGAATTATATATAGAAAAGACATTACAGATACCGGAACTATATGGGGTATATGTCAGATCCTTTACCATTATGGGGGATGAACTCCTTTTCGTGTCAGGACATAATAATCAGAAGATCATACGGGCTGACCTGGAGACTCTGACAGTAAAAGACAGCTATCCCGTACCGGCACAGATAGCAGGAATGGTGCAACTGACGAAAATACAGGATTATTACTATATTACAATATCTACAGATAATACAGAAAATCAGGATTATGCGACGATTATCAGAACGAAAAGTCTGGAAGATCTCAGTACAGGGGGTTATGAAGATGTGTATCAGCAGTTCGGAGTCAGCGGGGGGACGCCATATTATATTACCTGTATAGATGGAAGATATTATATGGCGCATCACCGCACGGCTCAGAATATCATTGCCTTTGATGTGACAGATAATGTGATCAGCAATGTGGAAGTCATATATTAGCGGTCATTGCTCCTGATAAAAGGCAGCATGACATACAAGGGCAGCCCATAGAAAAGGGCATAGGCATAACGGAACTCTGTTGCAACCGGAGTAGCGATACATAAGGTAATGACCAGGACCATGGCAGGAATCATTAAAACGGCATTGGCATAGCGGGATTCACGAAGGCACATGCACAGACTGATCAGCAATGACCAGAACATACCGCCCATGCTCCACAGGAAACCAAACAGTGGAATCAGTTTCCAGAGCTTGAATAGGATTTCACGGATTTTAATGATAATACTGCCTTTTAACAGAGGCTGCCAGGTAAGACCGAAGTCATTGGGATAGATACCGTCACTTAGTCCCACCTCATAATCGCCGGCAGGATACCAGAAACCATGAGTCTGTGCGACATAGGCATCAAAATAAGCCGGTATATGGGACAGACCTACAGAGAACCACAGTGAGAGGAATTCCCCCTTATGGGAATCCAGA
Organism: Roseburia sp. CAG:10041_57; assembly: GCA_001916965.1. Taxonomy (GTDB): domain Bacteria; phylum Bacillota; class Clostridia; order Lachnospirales; family Lachnospiraceae; genus COE1. Next base: position 23,668 of record MNTL01000076.1, on the reverse strand, counting down.
TACGTACCGCTGGTAGAACGAATCAGATTCTTGATTGGATCTGATACATCAGGCTGATACAGACTGGCTACCTGCTCCAAATCCATATAGTGTGACAGGATTTCGCTCTGCTCATCGGTAAGAGACTCACCCCGTGCAACGACACAGGCAAGCTGCTGGACAGGAATAGAGACAGATTCTGCAAAATCAGCCTGTTTAATCTCATATACATTCATGCATGGGTATTTTACAAATAAAACCAGGGCAAGAATGATAAGATGAACAGGAATCATAACCTTCCATCTGTCGCGGAAGACGAAGAGGACAAAAGGCAGAGTAACCAGGAAGATATACCAGCCGTTTGTACGCAGCAGACACATCATAATACTGGATAAGAGATAGGGCAGCAGAATGGTAAAGTAATCTGCTGCTTTTAATCTGGATAATTTATCGCATAACAGCAATCGCAGAAGAGAGGCAGCTGCAAGCGTCACACAGCCTGCAAAAGGAATGTCCTTCCATATCGTGACAGCAAAGATACCATGATAGGGCATAAGGGCATAGAAGCAGATCGTAACAATGCAGACCGGCGTGATAATGTGAGCCTTTTGCAGCGTACGGACAACATATCCTGCGGTAAAAGCCATGAAGCACATCTGGAAAAAGGTGTAGAATCCCAATCCTACATAAGCATTTCCCGTTAATTGCATACCGATATGATAGAAGAAACCAATCAGCAGTGTGTGTATCACAGAGTGGTGGTTGGACAGCTCATAAGCACCAATGATCTGCGCATACTGATTAATACTGTCTGGTGTCATGACACCGGGATATTCATGCAGATAATAAGGAAGCCATGCCAGCAGGCAGGCACCAAAGGCAATATAGGGAAGCCAGGGCTGCGGATAGAGCATGGTATCAATTCTGAGCGGCGAGACATAGATCAGCAGGCACAGAACGGCATGGTAATAAATCAGTCCAAGTCCTGCGGCAGACAATATCAGTATAATGAGCCGGAAGAGAGTGCTGGCCATATCTCCATAAAGCGTGGAACCTGTGGCTGCCAATGTAAACAGGGTGAAAAGGGCAGCAAGAATGCCTGCGTACCATGGATCGGCGTCTTTCATCCTTGTTTTGAGCGAAGAGGAGGAAAGCTTTCTATATATATAGAAGAAAACGGCAAATATAAGAAGAGACATCGGATCAGTTGTATTTATCTGCGTCAGACGCATTAAGGCAAACAGCGACAGAAAACTTTTGCATGTGATATCTAACAGGTTCATATGAGATACCTCCTAACAGTTAATAGTATGTTCCATTTTCATCATAAAATGAATTTATACGTGCGTCAAGCAATACGGGATGGGTGGCTTGCATAAATAGGAAAAGTCTGATATTATCAGAAACGAAAGACTGGAATTTATGTGCAGAACAATACTGCAGAAAAGAGGAGTATATGAGTTGGGAGAATAAGGTACGTAAGGTTGTTCCCTATGTAGCAGGAGAGCAGCCACAGAATCAGAATGTAATCAAGTTAAATACCAATGAATGCCCATATCCACCGGCACCGGGCGTAGAAGAAGTACTTCATCATTTTGATGGCAATGTATTACGTAAATATCCGGACCCGGATGTGACTTTGCTTAGAAATGCCCTGGCAAAGAGATACCAGGTAGCACCGGAACAGGTCTTTGTCGGAGTAGGCTCGGATGATGTACTTGCAATGGCTTTTCTTACGTTCTTCCATTCAGACAAGCCGGTACTCTTCCCTGATATTACATATTCTTTCTATGACGTATGGGCAGATTTATACAGAATCCCATATGAGTGTCAGCCGTTGGATGAGAATTTCAACTGGAAGAAAGAAGATTACCTGAAGGAAAATGGCGGTATTGTGCTGGCTAATCCCAATGCACCTACAGGAATCGCAGTGCCAGCAGCACAGATAGAAGAAGTGATTGCAGCCAATCAGGACAGCGTTGTGATCGTGGATGAGGCATATGTAGACTTTGGAGCAGAAAGCTGCGTGCCATTGGTTGATAAGTATGAGAATCTGTTGGTTACACAGACTTTTTCCAAATCCCGCTCTCTGGCAGGCATGAGAATCGGATTTGCCATTGGCAGTAAAAAGCTCATAAAATACTTAAATGATGCCAAATTCTCCTTTAATTCCTATACCATGAATGCGCCTACGATAGCAGCAGGTGTAGCTTCTGTGGAGGATGAGGAGTATTTCCAAAAGACGGTTGCCAGAGTCGTAGCGACCAGAGAGGCTGCCAAGAAAGAACTGACAAGACTGGGATTTACTTTCCCTGATTCCAGAACGAATTTTATTTTCGCAGCACATAAAGATATACCAGGAGAAGAAATTTTCCAAGCATTACGTGAACATGACATTTATGTAAGACACTGGAACAAGCCAAGAATCGCAGACAGTCTGCGTATTTCTATTGGAACAGATGAAGAGATGCACCAAATGATTGCATTTTTAGAGGATTATTTAGAAAGAAGAGGAAACTAAAGTGAAGGAATTTATCATTAATATTTTAAAAGGTATGGTAATTGGCCTTGCCAATATCATCCCCGGTGTCAGCGGTGGCACAATGATGGTATCCATGGGAATCTATGATAGACTGATTCTATTATTGACTCATTTTGTAAAGAAATTCAAGGAAGCAATGAAGCTTCTGATTCCTATCGTAATCGGTATGTTACTGGCAATTGCCCTGTTATCCAAGGTCATTACCAAGATGTTTGATGCCATCCCTTTGCAGACAACGCTGCTTTTTGTAGGTATGATCATCGGCGGACTTCCTGTAATCTTCAAGAAAGTAAAGGGTAAGAAAGTCGGCGTTGCACAGATTATCGGTTTTGCAGTGTTCTTTGTACTGGTAATCGGATTATCTCTGATAGGTGAGGATGACAGCAGAACAGCAGATGTATCCTTGAACTTCATGAACATTCTGAAACTGTTCCTTGCTGGCGCGCTTGCAGCAGGTACTATGGTTATTCCAGGTGTCAGCGGTTCCATGGTTATGATGATCATTGGATATTACACCGTTATTATTGGTACGATCAGCGGATTGATCGATGCCCTGCATCCATTTGATATGGCAGGTATTCTGGCAGCATGTGGTGTATTGGTTCCTTTTGGTATCGGCGTTCTGGTTGGTATCGTAGTGATTGCCAAGCTGATTGAATTTGTGTTAAAGAAATACAGCCAGACAGCATACTGGTCTATCATCGGTCTGATCGTGGCGTCTCCTTTCGCCATTCTGATCATGATGGGCAGCGTAACAATTAATGTAGTAAATATCCTGACAGGTATTATTATGTTGGCAATAGGATTCCTCATTGCAATGAAGCTTGGTGGGGAGTAGGAAGGTGTGATGTAACATGGAGGCATATACTGATTTCGCGAGTGTCTATGATGAATTGATGGATAATACGCCCTACGGGCAGTGGTGTGACAATATTCTGAACGTGCTGGGAGAGTATGGGATCAGGGATGGCCTGGTGCTGGACATGGGCTGCGGTACGGGCAGTCTGACGGAGCTTCTTGCAGCAAAAGGCTATGATATGATCGGCGTGGATTATTCCGAGGAAATGTTGAATATAGCCTTTCAGAAGAGAGAAAAGTCAGGACATGACATTCTGTATCTGAATCAGGATATGAGAGAATTCGAGCTGTATGGAACAGTGCGTGCTATTGTAAGCATCTGCGATTCCATCAATTATCTGCTAGAGGATGAGGATGTTGTTACCTGCTTTAAGCTGGTGAACAATTATCTAGACCCGAAGGGCATCTTTTTCTTTGATTTTAATACCAATTATAAATATGAAACGATTATTGGAGACAGAGTCATTGCTGAGACAAGAGATGATTGCAGCTTCATCTGGGAGAATTTCTATGATCCGGAAGAGATGATGAATGAGTATGACCTTACTGTTTTTGTAAGGGAAAATGAGGAAGAACCTGATACCTTCCGCAGATTCCAGGAGACACATTTCCAGAGAGGCTATACATTGGAAGAGATGCGTGGATTTATTGAAGAAGCAGGACTGGTATTTTTGAAAGCTTATGATGCAGACACGCTGGAAGAAGTAACACCACAAAGCCAGCGTATCTATTGTGTGGCGCAAGAGAGTATGAAATGAGGATTAAGATGTCAGATTATATAGTAAGAGCAACAGCTGCCAATGCACAGATTCGTGCATTCGCGGCGACAACGAGAGAAATGGTAGAGAAGGGACGTCAGGTTCATGAGACAAGTCCGGTTATGACTGCGGCACTGGGAAGATTGCTGACTGCCGGTGCAATGATGGGCAGCATGTTAAAAGGTGAGCAGGATGTTCTCACATTGCAGATACGTGGTGATGGACCGGCGAAGGGCATTACAGTGACAGCAGATTCTGCAGCAAATGTAAAAGGATATGTGGTAGAGCCACAGGTCATGCTTCCTCCAAATGAGAAAGGTAAGCTGGATGTAGGCGGAGCTATCGGCAGAGGATATCTTAGTGTGATCAAAGATATGGGGTTAAAAGAGCCTTATACCGGACAGACTGAATTACAGACAGGTGAGATTGCAGAAGATTTGACTTACTATTTTGCAACTTCCGAACAGGTGCCTTCTGCAGTAGGTCTGGGAGTACTGATGGAAAAGGACAATACCGTGAAGCAGGCGGGTGGATTCATCATTCAGCTGATGCCTTTTGCAGAAGAAGAGGTAATTGAGAAGCTGGAGAAGAATCTGGCGCAGGTATCCAGCGTAACGAAGCTGTTAGACGAAGGCAGGACACCGGAGCAGATTCTGGAAGTACTTCTTGGGGATATGGACCTGGAGATTCAGGATACGATTCCAACACAGTATTATTGCAATTGCAGCAAGGAACGTGTGGAGAAGGCGATCGTCAGCATCGGACGTAAGGAAATCAATGATATAATTCAGGATGGCAAGCCTATCGAAGTAAAATGCCATTTCTGCAATACCGCTTATGAATTCAGCATCGAGGATCTCAAACAGATCATCAAGCGTTCAAAATAAGGGAAGGATAGTGTGAAAAAACCATATATGGCAGTTTTTTTCACACACGAGATTTGTGTCTGCGTATACTTGACACAAACTCGATATGCGCAAAGGACGTGCGCAGAAATGAGGATTATTATGAAAGATGGATTTGTGAAAGTAGCTGCGGCTACGCCAAAGATAAAAGTTGCAGATACCCAATACAATGCAGAAGCTATTATCAACGAGGTAAAGGAAGCCTGCTCTAATGGGGCGAAGATTGTAGTATTGCCGGAGCTGTGTATTACCGGATATTCCTGTAGTGATCTGTTCCTACAGGATAAGCTGTTAGCATCAGCCAGGGAACAGTTGGGAGTAATTGCAGACAGAACGGCAGAGTGTGATGCTCTGCTTTTTATTGGAATGCCTTTGGAAAAAGACCATAAGTTGTTCAATGTGGCAGCAGTGGTGCAGCACGGACATGTACTGGCTTTTATTCCAAAGACATATCTGCCTAACTATGGTGAGTTCTATGAAGCAAGACATTTTGCCTCAGGAGAGGGACAGGATGGCTATTGCAGATATCAGGGTGAAGAGATTCCTTTTGGGACGGATATCCTATTTGAATGCGATACCGTGGAAGGACTGGTGGTAGGCTGTGAGATCTGTGAAGATATCTGGACGCCGAATCCTCCTAACACAAGACATGCATTGGCAGGTGCAACAGTCATGGTGAACCTGTCAGCCAGTAATGAACTGGTAGGCAAGGATACGTATCGCGAAGAGCTGGTGAAGCTGACCAGTGCAAGATTGATTGCAGGATATATCTATTCCAGCGCAGGAGATGGAGAGTCCACACAGGATGTAGTCTATGGCGGTCATGACCTGATTGCGGAGAATGGTACACTTCTTGCGCAGAGTACATCTTTTACAACGGGAATTATCTATGCAGATCTGGATATTGCCAAGCTTCGGATGGAACGCAGGAAGATGACTACGTACCTTCCAAGAGAAGATATCCTTCATGATGTGATACCTTTTACATTGAAGGTAGAAGAAACGAAGTTAAGCAGAAAGTTTGACAGAGCGCCGTTCGTGCCATCCGATAAAACGACCAGAGAGAAACGCTGTGAGCAGATTCTCTCTATTCAGGCAAATGGCCTGAAAAAGAGATATGAGCATACAGGCTCTAAGACTGCGGTAATCGGTATCTCCGGCGGTCTGGATTCTACACTTGCCCTGTTGGTGACGGTGAGAGCCTTTGATATGCTGGGATTGCCAAGAGAGAACATCAAGGCGGTGACAATGCCATGCTTTGGGACAACGGACAGAACCTATGACAATGCCTGCAAGCTGACCCATGCCTGTGGAGCACAGTTACAGGAAGTAGATATTAAGGAAGCCGTGAACATTCACTTCAGGGATATCGGACAGGACCCGAATCAGCATGATGTGACTTATGAAAATGGACAGGCAAGAGAAAGAACCCAGATACTGATGGATATTGCCAATAAGAATGGCGGTCTGGTCATTGGTACAGGAGATATGTCTGAGCTTGCGCTCGGCTGGGCAACCTATAATGGTGACCACATGTCCATGTACGGAGTGAACGTAGGAGTACCTAAGACACTGGTGCGTCATCTGGTGCAGTATTATGCAGATACCTGTAATCATGAAGCAATGCGCAATGTATTGCTGGATATTCTGGATACACCGGTCAGCCCGGAGCTTCTTCCACCGGAGGATGGTGTAATTTCACAAAAGACAGAAGATCTCGTAGGACCGTATGAGCTTCATGATTTCTTCTTATATTATATGCTGCGTTGCGGATACACGCCTTCCAAGATATACAGAATCGCAAAACTGTCCTTTGCAGGAGTATATGAGAATGAAGTTATCCTGAAATGGCTGAAGACCTTCTATCGCAGATTCTTTGCACAGCAGTTCAAACGCTCCTGCCTGCCGGACGGACCTAAGGTAGGCAGTGTGGCACTGTCTCCAAGAGGCGACCTGAGAATGCCGTCGGATGCATGCGCACATATCTGGATGCAGGAACTGGACACATTAAGGCCTTAGATAAAAGCACGCTAATGCGTGCTTTTATTGCATTGTGCCAGACATGGGTGCAGATACAGCTGCTTTACTCAGGGACTGGGAGATAGCATTCAGTAATAAAATGGAAGTATATTTGCTTTCCGTGGAATAACTGATGTTCTCCAGTCCCTGATTGTCTATTACTTTGGCAGTCAGCTCATCCAGACACGGCTCCATGAGAGGATACATAGTAGTAACCGCTTCATCCAGATTGATCAATTCAATTGCGTTGATATGATCCGCATCTACGGTGACTTGTAGCTGTGCAGCGGCATTGCCAAGCTGTAACGTAGAAGAATATACACCGGGAACGTATAGGGCAGCAGATTCCTCTGTAGGTGAAGCAGAATCCGAAGGCAGGAATAGAGACAGCAGAACCAGAATGATCAGGATGCCTACGAATAACAGTAAGATCGTATATAACACTTCTCTGGAACGAAGAACAACAATTTTGGTATTGGCACTCATAAAAAGACTCCAAACTCTTTTTCTATACATCATATGAAATAGAGGGGAGGAATATGATGTGTTTTATCGCAACAGTGGTTGACAAAGAACGACATAACTTGTTATTATTTATGAAAAGTTAATAATATATTCTAAAAATAACAGATTATAACGCACAATATATGCACTATAGCGCATTATAATAGGAAGGATATGGAAACAATGCAGAAGTATACAAAACAAGATATCATCAATATGGTAGAAGATGAAGACGTAGAATTTATCCGTATGCAGTTTACGGATATTGAGGGTAATTTTAAGAACGTGGCAATTACGTCAAGCCAGCTGGAGAAGGCACTGAATAATGACTGTATGTTTGACTGTACATTGGTAGAAGGTATGCTGCCTACCGACAATGCAGATATGTTTTTGTATCCGGACCTGAATACATTTACGATTTTTCCATGGCGTCCACAGCAGGGCAAGGTAGCCAGGTTTATCTGTGATGTATACCGTGCAGACAGAACGCCTTTTGAAAGTGACTGCAGATATGTCCTGAAGAAGGCAATCAAAGAGGCTGCTAAGATGGGTTACACCTTTGACGTAGGGCCTGAGTGCGAGTTCTTCCTTTTCAATGCGGATGAAAATGGCAGACCTACTACAATCACCAACGAGCAGGCGGGATTCTTTGACATGGGACCTCTGGATAATGGTGAAAATGCAAGAAGAGATATCGTGCTGACACTGGAAGACATGGGATTTGTAGTAGAGGCTTCCCATCATGAGAAAGCACCTTCCCAGCATGAAGTGGATTTCAGGTATGACGAGGCACTGACAACAGCGGATAACATTATGACTTTTAAACTGGCTGTAAAGACAATCGCAAAGCATCACGGCTTACATGCAACCTTTATGCCAAAGCCAAGAAAGGAATTCTGCGGTTCCGGTATGCACATCAACATGTCATTGCGTAAAGACGGCAGAAATATATTTGATGACCCAAATGGAGAGAACGGACTCAGCAAAGAGGCGTATTACTTCATGGGCGGCGTGATGAAGCATGTGAAGGGAATCTGCGCAGTAACCAATCCACTGGTAAATTCCTATAAGAGATTAAAGCCAGGATTCGAAGCACCTGTATATGTGGCATGGAGCACATTAGGAGCCAATACACTGATCCGTGTGCCGAATATGCGCGGAGAGCATACAAGAATTGAATTGAGAAGTCCGGATCCGGCTGCCAATCCATATCTGGCTTTTGCCGCATGTCTCATGGCTGGACTGGATGGAATCAGGAACCAGATTGAGCCACCTGCAGAAGTACAGGACAACATCAATATCCTGTCAGAGGATGAGGCACAGGCAAGAGGGCTGGAGAAGCTTCCTACAGACCTTCTCGATGCCTGCATGGAAATGAAGAAGGATACCCTGCTCAAGGATCTGGTAGGTGACAGAGTATTTGACCAGTACTACGAATCCAAGATTGCAGCATGGAAAGAATATGACAGCCAGGTGACCAACTGGGAAATCGAGTCTTATCTGTACAAATTCTAAATAATGTCAGAGGTAAATGACATGATTAGGAGGTGTATCAGTGACTAATATCATCGTAGCTTTTGCCAAAATAGAGGATGCCAAAAGCATCAAGAATATTCTGGTGAAAAATGGATTTGGCGTGACCGCTGTCTGTACATCGGGCGCCCAGGCATTAAGCTATGCGGATGAATTTCATGATGGAATCATAATCTGCGGTTACAGGCTGGCAGATATGATCTGTTCAGAATTACAGCAGAACGTTCCGGGAGGCTTTGAAATACTGCTTATGGCTTCCCAGAGACTTCTCTCAGAAGTGGAAGGCGGCAATATGATCGGACTGGGTATGCCCCTTAAAGTACATGAACTGATCAGCACCGTAGGCATGATGTCCCAGAATCTGGTGAGACGTAAGAAGAAGCTGAGGGAGAAACCCAGACAGCGTAATGAGGAAGAAGCAGCAACGATTGCAAAAGCAAAAGAGCTTCTCATGGGACGGAATAACATGACCGAAGAGGAAGCTCACAGATATCTTCAGAAACATAGTATGGACAACAGTACAAGTATGGTAGAGACAGCGCAGATGGTGCTGTCCATGATGCAGGAATGCTCCTAGTGGGGCATTCTTTTTTTGTTTGCTTTTAATTTGATAAAATCCAGAATATCTTCCTGGTCACGCAGATCCAGCTGGTGATAGTAGCTTAACAATTCACTGTCCTGAGGTGAGATTACGGGAGTCGCAGGCGCACAGCCGGCAGACGAGATAGAGGTAAAGTGCCTGTTGCCATTCTCCTTAGTAGACAGATCCTCCATTGCATAGCCAAGCAGGACATCGGAGGAAATATGATACAGCATTGCAAGATTGTATAAAGAATCAACAGGAGGAATGATACGACCTGTTTCATAGTGAGAATAAGTCTGCCTTATAATATTTAGACTGGAAGCCACAAATTCCTGAGAATAGCCGTTGCTTTTGCGTAATGATTTTAAATAAGTACCAAGTGAATTACCAGTCATATATTACATTCCCTTCCAAATTATCAGTATTTAACAATTATACTTGTTAATAGAAAAGAAAAGGCTCACTAAAATAGCATATAAGCTATTTAATATAGCACAAAGTAAATGTAATTTATAAGTATGATTTTAATATTGTAAAAAAGAGAGAATACTATACATAAAAATAAATTATGATAAAAATCATGGCACGAAATTTGTGAGCAATATAACTAAAATAGCATAATTTGTAAAATGCTATTGAAAATAGCGCATGTTAAGTTTATAATATTAATAAATTAGGTTTCCGAGAGAATGCCTAATATACATCAGAGTCAGGCACAAAAAGAAAAAATTAACGGGTACTCACAAACCCCAAAAAACAACGAGGAGGAACAATCCAATGAGAAGTATGAAGAAAGTATTAGCTGCAACCCTTGCAGCAACTATGGTAATGGTATCAGCCATGACTGTATGTGCAACAACAGAGAACGCAGGAAGCGGAAGCTCATCCAGTTCTACAACACAGGAGACTTCAACACCAGCTACATATGCAGAGGCTAATAGCCAGTCTGCAGGTGCATCTGTAAAGGTTGGTGGCGTAGCTGTTCAGACATCTATCGCTGGCGTATATGCAGCAGAATCTTTAAAAGGTGTAGCAGTAACTACTCCTGCAGCAGATTTAGCAGCAGCATTAAGCTTAACAAGTGGACAGAAAGCAGCAATCATTATCTATGATACAGATCAGAAGAAGAGTACTGCAGCCATGGTAAGCGTAAATGCAGCTATCGAAGCACTTGGCGGTGCTGATTTAGTATCTACATTAAATATTGACCTTGGTGCTAAGCAGAATGGCAAGTGGGTTACACTTTCAAATGGTAGTGTAGCACTGAAGGCTGGTCTTCCTAAGACAGCAGATACAACTAAGACATATTCTGCAATCTGCGTACAGCCAGGCGGAGCTACAACAATTCTTGAAGATCAGGATACAGATCCTACAACTGTAACATTCGCAGTACAGGCTGGTCTTGGTACATATGCAATTATTGCAAAATAATGTAAAATTTACCCGGGCAGATGCACTACATCTGCTCGGATATTACAATCAGGGGAAATAATTTTTAGATTATATTAAGGGGAACATATTTACAGCATGAGGAAGAAGACCGGGACAACTAAAGATCTATTTATCTTTGTATTGTTATTATTCTGCTATTATATGTATAGCATTTATCAAATCTACAGTTTCGAACTGATCCCGGATGAATTCGGATATTGGACATATGCAGCGACACTTTCAGGATGTGACTGGTCTGATATCGTATCACTTGGTTCTTATTATTCCTTTGGATATACTCTTATTCTTTACCCCATATTTCAGATTTTTCAAGATTCAATAGTTGCTTATAGGGCAGCGGTTACAGTTAATTTCCTACTTATGATATTAGCTTATTTTGTGTTGCTTAAAAATATCATGAGATTACAGGAAGAGAGACAGAAGACGATTTCTCTGGTTCTGATTACGGGGATCGCCATTTTGTATCCGTCATGGTTACACTATTCGAGATCTACCATGACAGAGATCGTAGTTATGAGTATGTACATTATCATATGTATGCTGATGACGCTTTATTTAGACAATCATAAGCCGGGAATATTAGTCGCACTGATTATTTCGCTTATTTACATATATACGGTACATATGAGAACCGTAGCAATACTGATAGCAGCAGTTATTACATTGGGCATCTATGCTTTTATGCACATTGGTAATAGCACAAAGAACTGGATAAAAATAGCAGCTGTTATTATTGCACTCGCATTGCTATTTATGATAGCAGACAGAATAAAAGCATATATAACTCAAAATATCTATACGGACACCGCAAAAGAAGTCATAGCCTATAACGACTATAATGGACAAACAGCTAAGATAAAAGGCATATTCACATTAACAGGCTTCAGGAATCTACTCATCAGCGCCATATGCAAGCTATGGTATCTGGGGCTTGCAAGTTTTGGGTTGTTCTACTGGGGCGTATATGTATGCTTCAAAAGATTGTGGCAACAAAAGAAGCTCATATATCTCTTTATATTATTAGCAACAGCAGGTGAGATAGCGGTAACAGCTATCTATACTACAGGCATAGGTGGAAGAATTGATGGATTAACTTATGGACGGTACAATGAACAAATCCTGCCGATTCTTATGGTGCTGGGCTGTATAGGTGTTATGGAAAACAGGCATATTGTAAAACCTGCTTTGAGTATTGCAATTCTTCAATTACCTGTATTGGGACTGATCATATATATCATAGATAAATATCACCAGACCAATATACATGCATATATGATATTGGGAATCAGTTATTTATATAACGGAGCAGATTTCAATCCTGCAACATTTCATATTATGGCATATATCGTTTCTATAATATTGATGATATTCGTTATATTTATACTTCGAATAAGCAATAGCAGGAAATTACCTGTATTAGTTGCCATCATCATGGCAATGGAATTATTTCTGGGGATTCATCTGGCAGCAACATTCTCATCAGCAACACAGCTGGCAAATTTCAGGGATATGCAGCTTATTGATATTGCAGAGAAAGAAATGGAACATCATGACAGACTTGTATATATCCAGGAAGGAGACAGATGTCTGGCAGATAATTTACAATTTCGCCTACGCAATACGAAGATTTATTTAATTTACGATAAAAAGGACATTGCAGAGAATGATCTGGTTATTACAGATTATTTATACAGTGGGCTTGATGAGTTAAAAAATCAATATGCTTATTGGCGTGTTATGGGGCATCTGGCTATTTTCTATAATGAATGAAAGATAAATGAGGAGAAACAAAATTATGAAAAAGAAAACATGGATACAAATAATGATGGCTGTATTTATTATGCTGGTGGGAGTATTGTACAATCTCTCGAATTGTTATGCAGCAGAGAAGACAGAAATTACGGTAAACAGCTTCTATCAGGTAAATGAAAATACGCAGATGAGAGAAAATGCGTCAGAATCTGCGGAAGAAGTGCAGGAACTTGTGGCAGGAGATACAGTCATGGTTACTGCTTATACGGATGGTGAGTGGTGTACGGTTTCAAAAGGAGACAAGACAGGGTATGTCCCAATAAATGCATTAACTCCTATTGGAAATGTAGATACATTGAATGCAGAATTTAACAGTATTGGAAATGACTACGAGAGCATATATGAAGAAATGCTGGAATTGCAGCGTCAGAAGAGAAATCGAATGATATGGGGAAGCATTATTGTGGTATTGGTAATTGCGATTTTTGGTGTAGGCATTGTGTCAGCGGTGAAGAAGAACAGAGAAGAGAATTAGTGAGTACAAAAGTGAGAGGGGATAAAAACGAATGAAATTAATTATTCAGATACCATGTTATAACGAGGCAGAAACACTGGAAATCGCGTTGAATGATTTACCAAAGCATTTAGATGGAATTGATGAGATTGAATATCTGATTATTAATGATGGAAGCAAGGATAATACTGTAGAGGTTGCAAAAAAATGGGGCGTGCATCATGTAGTGAATTTTACCCAGAATAAAGGACTGGCAAAAGGCTTCATGGCAGGACTGGATGAATGCCTTAGGCAGGGGGCGGATATTATCGTGAATACAGATGCGGATAATCAGTATTGTGCAGAAGATATAGTTACGCTCATTAAACCAATACTGGATGGAAAGGCTGATTATGTCGTAGGCGCCAGACCTATTGATGATACAGAGCATTTCTCATTAATCAAGAAGAAGCTGCAGCATTTGGGAAGCTGGGCTGTACGTAAGGCATCTGCGACAGATATACCGGATGCTCCCAGTGGCTTCCGTGCACTGAGCAGAGAAGCAGCTATGAGGATTAATGTAGTAAATGACTACACCTATACTCTGGAAACCATTGTACAGGCTGGACGTGAGAAGCTGGCAATCACCAGTGTACCGATTCATACCAATGGTGAACTGCGCCCATCCAGATTGTTCAAGAGTATCTGGGGATATGTTAAGAAATCTATGGTAACGATTCTACGGGCTTATATGATGTACAAGCCGCTCAAGACGTTTACCTATCTGATGCTGTTGCCCTCCGGAGTTGGGCTTATCTTTATCCTGAGATATCTTTATTTCGTTATTACAGGCACATCTGCGGGACATGTACAATCCCTGATATTGGCGAGCACATTGTTGATTATGGGCTTTGTAACATTCGTGATTGGTCTGGTATCAGATACAATAGCCGCAAACAGAAGACTGTTGCAGGATACACAGTATCATGTCAGACGTGCAGAATATGACGCATTATATATGCAGCAGAAGATGGAGAAAGAAGCAATCAGAACATATCATGTGGTAGACAGTGGAGCAACACATGAAGAAGCACAGATACGTATGGAGAAGTAAGTTAAGCCGCTTAAAAGGCTTGCTGAAATAAACAAATGAACCTTGACAATTGCATACTTTATATTAGGAAAATGGTTGTAATGAAAGTTCATAAAAGATATACTGTAAGTAAAGAAATCATAGATGAAATCTGAAAATATCCTGTTCAGGAAAGGAGAAGACTATGGCACCTGCAAAGAGAAAATTGATGGAACAATATGTATTACAAGTTAAGAAGATATATGGAACACATTTAAGACAAGTGATTTTATATGGTTCTTATGCCAGAGGTGATTATAGATTGGATTCAGATATAGATATCATGATATTACTCGATTTGTCAGATATGGATTTAAAGGCATATAGCCAGAAACTATCGTATATGACATATGATTTTAATTTAGACAATGAACTGGATATAAAACCGATTGCAAAGAGTGAGGAACACTTCCCAAAATGGATCGTGAATTATCCGTTTTATGCCAATATTCATAAAGAAGGAGTAATTTTATATGGAGCAGCCTAAAGAGATCGGAACGAGGAGAGATTGAACGTCAGGTTGAAGTAGCGATAGAATTTATACAGGTAGCTGAAGACTACTGCATGCAACAATTGAAATAGTATAAGCTAGCTAGACATTATTAGTTTGATAAAAAGAAAATAGAAATATTGAAAATCCCAATATAAAGTATGTAATTACCATTAAGATGAAAATACTTTATGTTGGGATTTTTTTGCTTACGCAACATTTTAAATCAAAGGGGATTGACGGAATGGAAAAAACAGTGTCAGTTATTATTGCAGTATATAATATGGAGAAGTATTTA
The DNA here is from genome assembly GCA_001916965.1 of Roseburia sp. CAG:10041_57. Lineage (GTDB taxonomy): Bacteria > Bacillota > Clostridia > Lachnospirales > Lachnospiraceae > COE1. The sequence continues at coordinate 8,370 of MNTL01000076.1, read as the reverse complement.
GAATATTGTATAAATTCGGTATTAAATCAGACTTTTAAAGATTATGAAATAATATTAGTAAATGATGGAAGCGTGGATTCCTCTGAAAAAATTATTGATAAGTATGTTAAATGTTATCCAGATAATATTATAAAAATAAATAAAAAAAATGGTGGATTATCGTCAGCTCGAAATGCAGCATTTGATGCTGTAAATGGGAAATATATTACCTTTTTAGATGCTGATGATTATTATGATAAAAATTATCTTAGAATATTGGTTGATAAAGCAGAAAAAGATAACCTTGATATGGTATGCAGTGGACAATATAAAATTACTGAGGATGGAAAGAAATTAAAAACAATTAGGTATCGAATAAAGAATGAAAATTGTTTGAATAGAAGACTTAATATATCGGGTAAATTATATAGAACAGAGTATATAAAAAAATGGGGTATTACATTCCCAGATGGTAAAACATATGAGGATAATTCATTCAATTTACAAGCTTTTTTCCTATCAAATAGGATTGGTTTTGTAGAATATGAAGGATATTATCAGGTCGTCCATGAAGGAAGTATAACTTCAAAACCAATAGATGCTTCTGTATTACCTTTTGCAGAGTGGGAAAAAGTTGCTAGAAAAGTAAAAAATGAAATTAAAGATAGAAGTAGCGACTATGAGCTGTTTGAATTTACATTTATTAGTTTTATGACATATTTTTTGCTTGTACGGAATAGAAAGAGAGAATACCTTTCAAATGATAATAAAAGTATGTCAATAAAAAGTATAAATGTTATTACAGAAGAATTTCAAAAAATAGTAAATGATAGCTTTCAGAATTATGAAAAAAACAGATATAAATCAATATTTAATAACGTTGAAATACCAGTAATACAAAAAATAGGTACTTATGTATTTTATTTTTTTTGTAAAAGAAATAAGTTGAATAAGTTAGTTAATATGATGTTTAGATTTAGATAATATTTTTCCTAAGGATAAAATTGTATTGAGTGATAGTAATGTAAAAAGAATTATTTAAAGGGGAATAAGGAATGCTTTTATTGAATAAGCTAGTCCTATAGAATTGTAAAAGTAATTCCAATTTTTGTATAAAAGAAAGAGGATGAGGACTGTGATTAGCAAAATAAAAAAATTAGCAGTTAAAAATGAAATTTTTGCTACGATTATATATGTATGTTTTAAAATTTATGGGGGTTTATTCTATATAGTATTTTGTGTAATGGATATATTACCAATTAAAGAAAATAAGATAGTTTGTTGCAATATGAAAGGAAAACGTTATGGAGATAATCCTAAATATATAACGGATGCCCTGCTAAAAAAAACAAATAATTTAGACATTGTATGGTTACTTAATGATTTGACAGATAGAGAGGTGCCAGAGAATGTAAGAATAGTAAAATATGATTTTTGGCACCAAATATATGAACTTGCAACAGCAAAGGTGTGGATTGATTCAAATGCAAAACAATATGGATTTCGTAAAAGAAAAAGCCAACTATACATTCAAACATGGCATGGAAGTTATGGATTAAAAAAAGTTGGAGCTGATCTTGGAGATAAAATAAGTAAGATAGATATTTGTAATTGTAAATATAATTTTAAAAATACAGATATTATGTTAGCTAATTCAAGAAGAACTAGCGAAATATATAATAGAGCTTTTGGGTATCGGGGTCAAATTTTGGAAAATGGAAGCCCAAGAAATGACATTTTTTTTCAAAATTCAGAAGATATAAAAGATAAAGTAAATAAGTATTTTGAAGTAAATGGAAAGAGGATAGTATTATATGCTCCTACTTTTAGGACGGATTACAGAGTTAGCGACTTAAATCTCAATTATGATATTTTACTGCAAGCGTTGAGCAATAGATTTGGGGGAGAATGGGTTGTATTGGTTAGATTGCATCCCAATAATTTACAGGATGCAAAAAGCTTTATTCAGTATACAGATAAAATTATCAATGCCTCAGAGTATGATGTTATGCAGGAGTTACTAGTTGCTAGTGATGTACTTGTAACGGATTATTCAAGCTGTATGTTTGATTTTGTCACCAATGGAAAACCTTGTTTTCTTTATGCATCAGATATAGCACGTTATAAGGAAGAAAGAGATAACTATTATGAATTAGAAGATTTACCTTTTCCAGTGGCAACTAATGAACAGGAATTAAAGGAAGTTATTACAACTTTTAATGCTGATAAATATAAAAAAGAATTAAATAATCTTTTTGAAGAGGTTGGATTAAAAGAGACAGGGCATGCAAGCGAGATAGCTGCAGACTACATATTAAAATGGATGAAGGAGCATTGATTATGAATATTGCCGTAATTTTTGCTGGGGGAAGTGGACAGCGTATGCATTCAAGAGATATACCCAAACAATTTCTCGAAATGCATGGTAAGCCTATCATTATTTATACTTTAGAATTATTTGAAAAACATCCAGAAATAGATGCAATCGTAATAGCATGCAAAGAAGACTGGATAGAGTACTTAGAAAAGTTACTGTACAAATATAGAATTGAAAAAGTGAAAAAGATTGTTCCTGGTGGAGATACAGGTCAAATGTCTATTTATAACGGACTTATGGCAGCACAAGAAGTATCTAATGGGGAAGAAGCAATAGTTTTGATACATGACGGAGTGCGACCATTAATTAACCAAAAAGTAATAAGTGACAATATAGAAAGTGTGAAAATTCATGGGTCAGCAATTACAACAGCAATTGTTAAAGAAACCATACTGGTTGTAAACGATGGTGAAGCAATAATTAATGTACCAGATAGAGCTAAATCAAGAGTTGCCAAGGCACCCCAAAGCTTTTGGCTAAAAGATATTTTAGCAGCACATAATAGAGCGCAAAAAGAGGGAATGTTTGACTGCATCGATTCATGTACCATGATGAAAATGTATGGATATCCACTTTATCTGGTAGATGGACCTTATGAAAACATTAAAATAACAACACCAGATGATTTTTATACAATGAGAGCTTTATTAGACGCACAAGAGGATGAACAATTATATAGGGGGCTATAATATGTGGATACAAAATAAAGTTTTTAGAGAAGATTTGGATCAGTTGATGACTTGTGATTATATACCGTGGGATAAATTATGTGATAAAACAGTACTGGTTACAGGAGCAACAGGGCTGATCGGCTATAATTTAATAAGTGGATTAGTCTATGCTAATATACAAAAAAAATTAAATATACATATACTTGCATTAGTTAGAGACATTGATAGAGCAAAAGATAAGTTTGCTGAACAGATGAAGGATAGCGACTCAATATCATTTGTACTAGGAACAGTAGAAAATTTACCTGATATACAGGAAAAAATTGATTATATAATACATGGGGCATGCCCAACAGCTAGTGCATATTTTATTGAGCATCCAGTTGAAACAATAAAAACGTCTATTTTAGGAACAAACAATATGTTGGAACTTGCTAAAAAAAATAATGTAGAAGGTTTTGTATATTTATCCTCAATGGAAGTTTATGGAGCACCTAAAACGGAAGATTTGTTATCGGAAGAAGATTTAGGATATCTTAATCCGTTGAATGTAAGAAATTGTTATCCGGAAAGTAAACGAATGTGTGAATCATTAATTGCATCTTATGCGAGCGAATATGGAATGAGAGCAATGAATATTAGACTCGCTCAGACATTTGGACCAGGTGTTCAATATGATGATAAGAGAGTTTTCGCTGAGTTTGCAAGATGTGCCATGGAAAAAAAAGATATTGTATTATTGACGGATGGTAAAAGTAAGAGATGTTATCTTTATACAATGGATGCTGTAAGTGCAATATTAACTGTTCTACTAAAGGGAGAGGCTGGACAAGCATATAATGCAGCCAATCCAGAAACATATTGCTCTGTAAAAGAAATGGCTGAAATGGTGGCAAAAGAAATTGGAAACGGAGAAATTAAAGTAGTTATTTCCCAAAATGAAGAGGATGGCAAGAAATTTTCTCCTTTTCATTTCTACAAGCTTAATATAGTTAAATCTAAGAAAATTGGATGGATGCCGTATAGGAGATTACAGGATTTGTATAGGAGAATGATAGTTTCATATGGGAAAGACTTTACTGCTGATGAATGTCAGATGGCCAACAGATAGATATTATATAAAAAAAATATGTGAAAAAAATAATCAAAATATTGAGGCTCAAGCTACATACAAGTTTAGTAAATATAGCTTGAAATATTTATTGGCTGTTATGCATATGCAAAAAATAAAGTTACCATTTCAATGGATATGGTATGAGGAGTGGAAGAAAAATTTAAACCAATATGATACAATAATTGTTTTTTATAGCTTATTAAACACTAATATAATTGATTATATTCATAAAAAAAATCCTAGTGCGAGAATTATATTATATTTTTGGGATAGTATAACATCCACAACATTTATAGTACCAGAAAATAAAAGACAGATTTGTGAGTTATGGTCTTATGATAAAAGTAATTGTAAAACATATAATTTACAATATAATTCACAGTTTTATTTACCTTCAATATTGTCTCCCGTAGAAAATAAATATGATGTTTCTATAGTAATTAAAGACAAAGGAAGATATAAACAGGTAAAAGAAATGTATGACAAATTCAGCAAAATGGGATTAAAAATTTTTGCGAGAGTTGTTCGAGATAAGACATCTAAAGAACAGGATAAAAAATTATATGGAAATGGAATAGAGTATTCGGAATTACTACAAATCATAAATAAAAGCAAGTGTATTGTTGAATTAGTAAAAGAAGGTCAGGAAGGTTTGACTTTAAGAAGTATGGAATCAATTTTTTATCAAAAGAAATTAATTACAAATAACCTCAAAATAAAAGAAGAACCGTTTTATTATGAGGACAATATTATGATTTGGAATAATCAAGATCCAAATCAGATACGTGAATTCTTAGAAAGTGATTATAAAAAAATAGATGAAAAAATTGTAATGCAATATTCTTTTGTGGGATGGCTTAAAAATTTTAAAGAATAGAAATACATGAATTTGAAAAATAGATGTAATAAAAGAGAACCTAAGTATAAAGAAAGTTAAAAAAGTAGAATTGCTAGAGACTACGAATTCAGCATGACATAATATAAAAATGGGGAATAACTTGGATGAAAAAAAATAAAATAAAAATTCTTTTTGTATCGCATGAGTTTTCAATAGGTGGCTCTACAGTATCATTAATTAGTTTGATACAAGGGCTGAAAAAATGTAGTGATATAGAAATACAAGTGCTTATTCCACAAAAGAAAGAAGGACTAGCTCAAAAAGAATTTTGTAAAAGAAAAATAAGTTTTAAAACTATGCTATATCGTCGAAATTATAAAAGAATATCGGAAAAGTATAGATTAAAATTTCACATATTTGATATTTTAAATACATTTGCATCTTTGAAATTATGCAAATATATAAAAAAGGAAAAAATAGATATAGTTTGTTCCAATTCTACAGGGGTTGATATAGGGGCACGAGCTGCTAAAATGGCTCAAGTTCCACACATATATTATGTGCGTGAGTTTATGGAAGAAGATCATGGATGTGAATATAGAAATAAAAAAAGAATGCGTGATTTACTCGAGGCATCAGATTATGTAATATTTATTTCTAAGGCAATACAGGAAAAGTATACGCGATTATACAAACTAAAGAAGTATACAATGTTTTTTAACGGCTTTATATTGGATGATTATATTATAGCCAATCATGTAATTTTACAAAATGATAAATTGAATATTATACAAATTGGTGCACTTAGTGATGGAAAAGGGGCAATGAATTCGTTAAAAGTAATCAAACAACTAAGAGATATAGGAATTAATAATATTCATATGGAATTTGTTGGAACGGGTATTCCCGAGTATGTAAATGCAATGAAACAATATATACAGAATAATAACTTAGAACAGTTTGTAGTGATATCCGGATATAGTGAGAATGTAAAGGAGAAAATAGCCTTAAATGATATATTGTTGATGAATTCCCGAGCAGAAGGATTTGGAAGAGTTACTGTTGAAGGCATGTTAGGTGGACTTTTGGTTATTGGTAGGAATTCTGCTGGAACAGCAGAAATTATTCAAGATGGACAAAATGGAATATTGTTTGATAATGATGAGCAACTGAAAAATATTTTGATTAAAATACTTGAAAATATAGAAGAATATTGTTCAATTGCAGAATATGGACAACAATGGGCTATTGCTAATTTTAACTATAAAGATGTTGGTATTAAATTTAAAAACTTTATAGGATTATAAAGGAAAAACAATATGGTGGATTTAAAAAATAGTTCGATTACAAAAGTTATAAATAATTTTATAGAAAAACATCAAATTGTAACTGTGTTTTTGGCAATTTTGATAGTTGGATTTACATTATCAGTAGACTTCTTTAAGTCATATCCATTACATACAACAACAGATGAGTTAGGAGCAATAGTGGGTGCTGCAACATGGGCAGGGTATGATTGGAGTGTTGTAATAAATAAAAGCGGTTACTATGGATTTGGTTATTATGCATTATTCGCACCTTTATTTAAGTTACAGCTCTCTCCAATTTTGATATATAGAATTATTTTGATTGTAACGAGATTTTTAAGAAGTGGTGTAATAATAAGCATTTCATATTTTATTGGAAAGCATTATTTTGAAGCAGTTTCTAATGTTCGATTAATACTATTAAGTATGATTTGTACAATACCGTTGCATCCTAATAATGATGCCAATATTATCAATGATGTTATTTTGGATGTATTATTATGGATAATAATTTTAACTGTATGTAGGATAGTAGAATATATAGAGAATATAGATAAATGCATAAAGTGGACAATAGTATATGCTGTTGCTTCATTCTTTTCCTGCTTTCTTCATACACGAGCAATTGTAATGGTTATAGCATCTTTTTTAACACTTATGGGGGTATTTTTATATAAGAAAAAAAAGGTACTGTTTTGCACTGGTGTGGTTATTCCGCTTTTTTTATTGGCTAAAATAATAATAAAACGTTATCAAGATGCGATATGGATAAATGCAGATAAGGGATTGGGCAATACATCTGTATCTGTAGCATCAGGATTAAAACTGACTGATATTCAGACTTGGAAAATATGGTTTGATATGATAATTGGTCATATTAGTGTACAGATGATTTTGACGGGTGGATTGTTTATATTAGCAATTGTTGTTTTTGTTAAGTATCTTTATATAGTAATTACAAAAAAAGAAACAGAAAATATATATGTCAATATTGTTCTTGCGATATCTGCTTTATGTATTGTTGCTGTGTTCAGTGCTTTTCTAGTTTCTAATTGGTTTATTAAAATGTATAATACCTGGAATACGGATGATAAAGGTAATATATATTCATATAAGGCAATGTGTTATGTTAGATATTGGAATGTGTTTGCAATGCCTTTTTTATATACTGGTGTATATCTAACGTTCAAAGAGAGATATAGGGATTGTATAAAAAAAGCAATATATATAGGTTCTTTTTTTATAGTAGTTTTCATAGAGGTAGTTGTTCCTATTGTCAAGACAAATTCAAATGCTGGCTCCTTTTTGTATACTTATTTGACTTATCGTGGTGAAAAAGTTACAGCACAGTTTTATTATAAAGCAATATTAATATGCGTTCTCTTTACAGTTATTTCAATTTTATTTTCTCGTAAAAAAAGGAGCAGAGAGTGGGCAATATTGCCTATTCTTATATTAATGTTTATAGGATACCATTGGGCAAACCATAATTATAATGAGTATATAAAAGAGAGAGTATCTTCAATGGTTATGTCATCATATGAAGAAAAATGTGAATTAGAAAAAAAAGGAGTAAAATTAGGAAGGGTATATGTTTATGATGATAGAAAAGAAGATTCAAACTGGAATATATATTCAGTTTTACAATTTTATTTATATGAGTATAAAATTGAAGTAGATTATCCTAAGGATGTTCGGAATGATGATGTTATTATTACATACAAAAGAAGCGAAAAGTTAGAAAATGATTTTCCACAATTACGATGTTACCAATTAGATGATAATGAAGTTTGGTATACATACATGGATTTATCAGAGGAGGGTATGTAGTGATAACATATTGTAAGGATGTAGAATGTTCTTAAGATGCTAACCCAGCGCATAAAACCTTTAGAAAACGTTATCATCATAATTACCAGGATGGAAAGTACTGAATTAGCACATTGTGATACACTTATTATTGGACGTTCACAAGTAAGTTTGGCAACTAGTATAATCCACGCAAATTAGAAGCCTGTTTCAAATTAGCATTTTATGCTAATTCTGGATAGACTTTTTCTTTCGTGAAATTGGTTTTGGTGCTT
>MNTL01000037.1 GCA_001916965.1 Roseburia sp. CAG:10041_57 | reverse complement strand
TGGATAAGCTGTGGCGATATGATTTTTATGGGGACGAGCGTGTTGTTGATACCCATATCAAAAATCTACGAAAAAAATTGGGAATAGATTTCATTCAAACAATCAGAGGGGTGGGATATAAAGTTGATAAAGAGAATTAAAGGCAGTCTGTTTGCTAAAGTCTTTATTCTGACTGTGGCAGTTTTGCTCTGCGTGAGCTTTCTTGTCTATGGCGTTTTGGCTTGGTATATGCCTCAAACCTATTCTAACAATCTCAATGCGGCATTAGATGAACAGACAAGCGACTTTATTTATGAATTAGAACATATCCGTATGCAGGATAGCGGCGGACTTTTTGATCAGTTTCTTCAAAACACGACAATTAGCATGGTGGAGCTTTATACTGCTGATGGTGTTCTGGTGGAAACACCGTCTAACCAAAATAGCTTTAACGATGGGATCACCGGGGAGGCTCTTGGCGGAGCATCTTATGAAAGTGCGCCGATTATATCCAACAGCTATTACTTCTCATTTGCAGATGATAATAGCCAATATATTTTAACAGTTTATGGAGAAGCCTCTCAAATCGCAGAACTGCGGCAATCATTTGTAAGCGTATTACCGATTTTGTTTTGCGTTATTCTCCTTGTATCGTTGGCAACTGCTTGGGTGTATTCTCGTATTATTACAAACCCGGTATTAAAAATCAGTCGGATTTCTAAAGAAATGTCTGATATGCGGCTGGAATGGCAACTTGAGGAACGCCGTTCTGACGAGCTGGGTGTACTGGAGAATAGCTTGAATACGCTGTCCCGGAAACTATCTGCTACCTTGGAGGAGTTGCAAAGTGCAAATCTCCAGCTCCAAAAGGATATTGAACATCAAAAGGCGCTGGAACGGGCACAACAGGATTTCTTTTCTTCCGCTTCCCATGAACTGAAAACCCCTATCACCATTATCAAGGGTCAATTAGAGGGGATGCTATTGGGTATAGGGGCATATAAAGACCACGAAAAGTATCTTGCCCGATCCTTGGAAGTTGCAGCTACGCTTGAAACGATGGTGCAGGAAATATTAACGATTTCAAGGCTGGAAACCAATGTCGATTTCAAAATGGAGCATTTTGATTGCGCTCCCATGATACATGGCTATTTGAGGGAGATTGATGATTTAGTGGCAACAAAAGAGCTACAAATACATCTTGCTATACAGTCTCCCGCTTTTATCAATGGGAACAAATTACTGATTGAAAAGGTGTTCTCCAATTTGATTTCAAATGCTGTAAAGTATTCGCCGCATGGAGCAAGCGTTGATATTATTTTACAAAATACCAACGGACGCTTTTTGTTCTCCGTAGAGAACACAGGTACACATATACCAGAAGATGATATTCCCAAATTGTTTGACGCTTTTTATCGTATGGAGCAATCCCGCAGTAGAAGAACAGGCGGTAGCGGCTTAGGGCTTTATATGGTTCAAAGAATTTTACAACAACATAACAGCTATTGTGAGGCTTGCAACACAGAAAACGGTGTTAAATTCTTCTTCACGATTTAGCGGACAATCAGCGGCAGGTGAACAACCTGCCGCTTTTTTTAACTACACATAAATCACAAACTAATCCCAAAGGTATCCCAAAATGCTTTGCTATACTTGGGGTACATTCAAAGAAAGGATTGGTAAACACTATGAGAAGAATGGCATTATGCGCTGCGTCCATGCTCTTGTTAGGCTGTTTGGCTGGATGCAGTACGACACCACAGAACAGCCAGGAACAAGGTAATCCCGTTATCAAGGAAGAAATCAGTCAACCTCTTGGCGGTTCTGAGGCGCTGGGAAACAGCGAGGACAGCTCGGCACTCTCCGCCGCAGACAAAGAAAAAATGTTTGCACCTTATGAACAATACGGGATGACCTATGACGCGGTCAAAGATGAACTTACCTATAACGGGAATTTGGTTCGCTGGTTTGAGGACTATTATCCCATCAGTAACAACGAAACCGCCGGTATTGATTTTCTAAATGAGAACGGCACAGTAGATGTGTATGCTGTACGGGATTTAGAGAGCTTTTCAAAAGCGGCTGACGGCTCCGTTGATCCGGCGGGTAAACTGATTGGCTTAAAAGAGTTTACCCAGCAGGAATTTGACGCACGGGATATTGAGGCGTTGAAAAACAGCACATCCGTTGCTATGGCAGGAACGCCGCTTGAAGATAGCGAAACTGCAAAGCTCGTTGCAGAGTATGAG
>MNTL01000036.1 GCA_001916965.1 Roseburia sp. CAG:10041_57 | reverse complement strand
ATATGATTAGCGCCTATTAGGAAAACACACTGTCAAAGGGGTTTGTAGCGGGGGTTAGCCCGCTACTGCGGTATCTTCCGTAGTGTTAATTTCAATGTACTCTGCAATCTTGTGGAGCTCGTCAGCAAATTTGAATTTCACGCTGATATTGCCGTTTTCATAGACCTTGATATAGTCCACAAGTTCAACCAAGATTTCACGGTTGAGGGCTTCAATGTTCTGATACTTCATAAAGGCTACCAGTGCAGGATGCTCGTTGTCCACACCGTTTGCCAGTTCTGCGCGTTCAGCGTTCAGCCGGGTAAGCACCGCGGAAATATCAGAAGTCTGCCGTTCATAGTCAGCCTTCATATCCCGGTATTCCTGCTGGGTGATTTCACCGTCTTTCCAGTCCTGATAAAGAGATTGCTTGTAGCGTGTTATCTTTGTCAGTTCCCGCTCTTTTGCAGCTATCAGATCGTCCAGTCGGTAAGACTGGCTTTTTTTGATTGGAGCGGAATTGATCTGCGTGACGATTTCCGAGTAGGAAACAGCCAAATGTACCTGATGCTGTACAGCGAACAAAACAGCAGCCTCCAGCCGTTCATGCTTGATTGAGTGCATGGTGCAGGCTGTCCGGGAACGGTTCTTGTAGGTTGAGCAAGAATAATATACATTGTTGTTCTTGCCAACGCATCGGGTAATGGCCCGCCCGCAATCGGCACATTTCAGAAAGCCGCTGAATAAATGTACCTCACGGCCTTTCGGGGAAGTACGGGTATCACGCTGTAAGAGAGCCTGTACCTTGTCGAAAGTTTCATAGTCGATAATGGCCTCATGCGTTCCAGCCACTTCCACCCATTCCTCGCGTGGAACAGCTTCAATCTGGTGTACCTTGTAGCTTTTCACCCGGCTTCGGCCTTGGGCTAAATCCCCGGTGTAGGTCGGATTGGTAAGAATGGAGTGGATCATGCGGACTCCCCACATAGGATCGTCATACCCTCTTGTCGAAACAGGCAAGCCCTTTTGTACCTTGTAAGCCGAGGGGCTCGGTACGCCGTGTTCGTTCAGGTACAGCGCGATAGCACGTTTTGATGACCCTTGAATAAGCATTGTGAAAATGAGTTTGACATTTTCAGCAGCATCGGGATCAACAATCAGCCTGTGCTTGTCCTTTGGGTGCTTTACATAGCCGTAAGGAGCAAATGCTCCGATATACTGGCCGTTGCGCCGTTTGTAATCAAATACCTGCCGGATCTTTTTGGAAGTCTGATAGCAGTAATTATCGTTCATCACGTTTGTAATGGGAACGATGATATTTGAAACGCTGTCGGGGTTCTTGTAGCTGTCCACATTCTCAGCAAGGCTGATAAAGCGAACACCCATTTGAACAAACAGGTTATCGATCAAACTTCCGGCATCGCTATAATTTCGTGCGAAGCGGGACAGGTCTTTTACTATAACGCAGTTGATTTTACCACTCATGACATCCGCCAAGAGCCGTTGAAAATCTTCACGGTTGGCGTCCGTTCCAGTATGACCATCATCCACATATTCCGTGATGCTTTCAAACTCGTCAATGTTGCGTCGGTAAAAATCGTTCAGTAGGTCACGCTGGTTCTTTACGCTGTTGCTATCGTCTTTTCCTTTTTTCAAATCTTCCTTTGAAAGCCGGATATAGATGCCCAGCCGCCAGCGGCGGATTGTGTAAGAGGGAGAGAAACTCTGCTGATACCCTCTGTTTTTTGCTCGTGCCATTGTTCCTCCTTCCCTATCACATTACACTTATATTATAACTCTGTCCGGGGAGGACAACAAGGATGCCTCCGCTTCGGGACACTTTGTCTCGAAGAAGCAAAACGAGCTGTAACCGAAGTTACAGCCCGCTTCTTTGCCGCAGCAGGAAATCCGTCAGCTTATCTTGGAGAGATGGCCCGCTTTCAGCAAATTCAATTTTCACGCCAACACCACCGATGCAAAAGCAGTATGGATTTTTGACAGTCTGCAAAAATCGAGAGATGCGCTCCTTTCGGGAAAGCGCATTGTCAAAGGTCATACCGCTCACATCAGGCAGGGACTCGGCAGCCACCGCGCCAATGTCAACGCTTCTCATTTGTTCAAGTTCCTGTAGATTGATAGAACGCCCCCCGCTGTTTGGTGGGGAAACGCAACAGGCCAGCACCACCGGGATGCTGGCCTGTTGCCTTACTCCACCTTGGGACACTTTGTCTCGAGGTTTATTATAGTTTTTGAATATTAGAGAGCGCCGTACATATTTACTTGGCCTGTCCAAAGACAATCGTTATTTTCTGTGCGGCGCTCTCAACGCAAGTAAAGCGACAAGCCCGGAGGAACAGGCAGCCAACCTGTTCAGCGCCGGATCATGGACTTGGGATGACCGGGCTCATTTACAGTGTTAGTGTTGTTCGTTCAATCTCTTTTAGGAGATGTCACTGCGCACCCACTGTCTGGCTCCCTGTACTTACTCAGGGCTGCCGTTATTCCCTTGCGTTAGGAAGAAAACCTCCTCTCATAAACCGAGACATTTTTTCATCAATTCCAAGTGGGTTAAGATGAAAAAATCAAAAAGTTTTTTTCATGCGTTCAAGGCCACGCTTGATCGACTGGCGAATAGACTCCTCATGTACGCCCTCGGCCTCGGCAATTTCCTTAATCGACTTGCCAAGAATGATATGTGCGTCAATTCTGCGGCCCTGAATCTCCGGCAGAGAATTGAGAGCGTTCCACAGACGAAGAAAGGTTTCCATTCGTTCAAGGAGCTCCTGCGGGGTCGGCTCATGCAGGCAAGCGGAATACTCAATCCCGTCATCGCAGTTCAGAGAATACTGCGCCTTGTGCCGGGAGAGCCGCCGCTGATAGGCCATCTCATAGCGGGCATCGGCCTTGAATACCTCGGCCACCTCGTCAGAAACTTCGATAAGCTGATCCTGCGTGTACCAATAATAAAAATCTTTCAAATTGATAGTAGTCATCGTAAAATCCTCCATTTCAGTTTGTTCGGGGTTGGTCGGAAACGAAATGGAGTAACGGCGGAGAACGGCACCGCACCTCGGGACACTTTGTCTCGAAGTCTGGAAAGCAAAATGCGCCTGCGCGACACAAGGCC
>MNTL01000075.1 GCA_001916965.1 Roseburia sp. CAG:10041_57 | reverse complement strand
CTGCTGTTTAAACTCTGGGGTGTATGATTTTTGATTTTTAGCCATTGTGTTGAACTCCTTTTTCTATAAGTATAGCTTGTTCAACATTTCGTGTCTATGCTTATATTCTAGCACCAATTATGAGTTAGTATGCATCAGACACACTTTTGTAAAAAGGGAGAAACCAAAAAAGTGGCAGTTGCCCGCCACTTTCTAAAGTCAATATAAAATTGTGGAATTTATACGTTAATTTCAGCCTTTACGCCAAGTTCTGCCTTATTGGCATCAAGCACTGGCTGTACCACATTTGCAAGGAACTTCTCTACCTGAATCGGTGCGCGTCCTACGTATTTTGCAGGTTCCATGGTAGCCTGTAATTCTTCCAGTGTCAGGTTGAATTCAGGATCTGCCGCAATCAGTTCAAGCAGGTTGTTATCTTTGCCTTCCTGCTTAACAGTCTTGCCTGCTTCCATGGAAAGAGTTCTGATCTTCTCATGCAGTTCCTGACGGTTACCGCCATTCTTTACTGCATCCATCATGATATTCTCTGTAGCCATAAAAGGAAGCTCTGCCATCATGTGCTTTGTGATAACTTTGTCATATACAACCAGTCCATCTACTACGTTGAGACACAGATCAAGAATTCCATCAATTGCAAGGAATCCTTCCGGAATGGAAAGTCTCTTGTTTGCAGAATCATCCAGAGTTCTTTCAAACCACTGTGTTGCTGATGTAATTGCAGGATTCAGAGCATCGATCATCACATATCTGGAAAGAGATGCGATACGCTCACTTCTCATAGGATTACGCTTGTAAGCCATTGCTGAGGAACCGATCTGGCTCTTCTCGAATGGTTCTTCTACTTCCTTTAAGTGCTGTAACAGACGGATATCATTGGACATCTTATGAGCACTTGCGGCAATGCCTGCCAGAATATTTGCAACTCTGGTATCTACTTTACGGGAATAAGTCTGTCCGGATACTGCATAGCACTCCTTGAAGCCCATCTTGGCAGCAATCATAGGATCAATCTTGTCAATTGTCTCCTGATCTCCGTCAAACAGTTCCAGGAAGCTTGCCTGTGTTCCTGTTGTTCCCTTAGATCCCAGAAGCTTCAGACTGTTCATTACATACTCAAGATCTTCCAGATCCATTAAGAACTCCTGTGTCCAGAGTGTTGCACGCTTACCTACTGTTGTAGGCTGTGCAGGCTGGAAATGAGTAAATGCAAGTGTTGGAAGGTTCTTATATTTATCTGCAAAAGCTGCAAGTTCAGCGATTACATTTACAAGCTTCTTATGTACAAGCTTTAATGCTTCATGCATCACGATAATGTCTGTATTATCGCCAACATAACAGGAGGTAGCACCCAGATGGATGATTCCTGCTGCCTTGGGACACTGCTGTCCATATGCATATACATGGCTCATAACATCATGACGAACCTGTTTCTCACGTTCTTTTGCCACATCATAATTGATGTCATTGACATGAGCCTTGAGTTCATCGATCTGTTCCTGTGTGATGACAGGCTTGCCATTCTCGGAAAGTCCCAGCTCCATTTCTGTCTCAGCCAGTGCGATCCAGAGCTTTCTCCATGTAGTGAATTTCATATCCTGTGAAAAAATGTACTGCATTTCCTTGCTGGCATATCGCTCAGACAACGGACTTGTATATCTGTCTGTACTCATATATAAATCCTCATTTCTTTTTTACTTATCGTATTCGCCTCTGATATCTTCCTGGGGTGGTTCCAGTGGATAATTACCTGTAAAGCATCCTTCACAGATATTGAGTCCGTCCACCATTTCTCTCAGGCGGTTGATCTCCAGATATCCCAGGGAATCTGCACCGATAATCTTGCGAATATCCTCTATGCTGCGGTTATAAGCAATCAGTTGTTCTCTTGCCGGAACATCTGTACCAAAATAGCATGGCCATAAGAATGGCGGGGAACTGATTCTGACATGTACTTCCTTAGCGCCGGCATCTCTGAGCATTTTCACGATACGGTCTGATGTCGTACCACGTACGATAGAGTCATCAATCATGATAATTCTCTTGCCATCTACTGCCTCTTTCAATACGTTCAGCTTCACACGAACGCTGGATTCACGGCTGCTCTGCTTAGGCTTAATGAAGGTTCTGCCCACATAGCTGTTCTTGACAAAAGCCGTTCCATAGGGGATCCCTGACTGTAAGGAATATCCCAAAGCTGCTGCATTACCGGATTCAGGTACACCTACGACCAGATCCGCATCTACAGGTGAATCCATGGCAAGGAAACGTCCTGCCTTGATTCTGGATGCATATACGCTGATACCGTCAATATGGCTGTCAGGTCTTGCAAAATAAATATATTCAAAGATACATCTGGCTTCCTTTTCCTTAGGCAAAGCCCTTGACATATCTGATACAATGCCATTCTCAGGGGTAATCGTAACGGTCTCTCCCGGAAGGACATCACGTACATACTCTGCACCGATGGTATCCAATGCGCAGGTCTCGGATGCCAAGATGTACGCATTGTCACGTTTACCAATACAAAGAGGCTTGAATCCATAAGGGTCCCTTGCTCCCATAAGCTTACGGGGACTCATGACAACCAATGCATAGGCACCTTTTATTTTAAGACAGGCACGATTTACTGCCTCTTCTGCCGTCTTGGAATTGAGACGTTCTCTTGCAATATGGTATGCAATAACCTCTGAATCAATGGTCGTCTGGAAAATAGCACCTGTATATTCCAGATCTCTGCGAAGCTCTGCTGCATTGATCAGATTACCATTGTGCGCCAGTGCCAGAGTACCCTTTACATAATTCAGTACCAGAGGCTGCGCATTCTCACGGGTAGAAGCGCCTGCTGTTGAATATCTGGTATGGCCTACACCAATATCTCCGTGCAGGGATTCCAGATTCTCCGGTGCAAACACCTCGTTGACAAGTCCCATTCCTTTATAGGAAGTTACCTTTCCCTTAGGACCATTGGTCTCGCTAACGGCAATACCACAGCTCTCCTGTCCTCTGTGCTGTAATGCGAACAGACCATAATATATTGTGGAAGCAACGTCTTTTCCATCGAAATCGTAGATGCCGAATACACCACATTCTTCGTGAAGCTCATCGTCCCACGTAGAAGAAACTAATACTTTCTCGTTATCCATTGATACTTACCTTTCTGATGCATGTACTTATTTGAATTCCCTGCCTGTCAATAAAGCAAAGGCTTCCTTGTACTTGGCAACAGTTTTCTCTACTACTTCATCAGGAAGAAGATAATCATTATCAGGGTTTGCCTTAAGCCAGTCTCTTACATACTGCTTATCAAAGGAAGGCTGTCCCTTACCTGCTTCGTAGCCCTCTAATGGCCAGAATCTGGAGCTGTCAGGTGTAAGCATCTCGTCACCCAGAACCACATTGCCGTTCTCATCAAGACCGAACTCAAACTTGGTATCTGCGATGATAATGCCCTTGCTCAATGCGTATTCTGCACATTTCTTATATAAAGCAATGGTTGCTTCCTTGATTTTGGCAGCATACTCTTCACCTTTTCCAGGATAGATCTTCTCCAATACTTCAACACTCTGTTCAAAAGAGATATTCTCATCATGGTCTCCAAGATCAGCCTTGGTACTTGGTGTATAGATCGGTTCAGGCAGCTTCTGGGATTCCTGTAAGCCATCCGGCAGTTTGATACCACATACCGTACCATTCTCCTTGTAGCTTGCCCAGCCGCTTCCTGTAATATATCCACGCACGATGCATTCGATTGGAAGCATTTCAAGCTTCTTACACATCATGCTGTTTCCATCATATTTCTCATTCTGGAAGAATTCAGGCATATCCTTTACGTCAACTGAAATCATGTGATTTGGTAATACATCCTTGGTATAATCGAACCAGAATTTAGACATCTGGGTAAGAATGGCACCCTTCTTGGTAATCTTGTTCTTTAAGATGTGGTCAAAGGCTGAAATTCTATCAGTCGCAACAATGATAAGGCTATCTCCGTTATCATATACCTCTCGTACTTTACCTTCTTTAATAGGCGTAAATTCCTGCATTTCTTTTCCTCCTCGTGTTTAAAAAGAGAGACTTCGTCCCTGTGCATGATAGTTCTATAGTGTTATCACCATGATACACCACAATACCTCTGAATTATAATACAGGAACTTTCCATTAGTCAATGTATTTGGGGGCAAATTTAAAAGCAGCCCCTCCAAATCGGAACGGCTGCTTTCGTATTTATGCCAGTGCCCTTTCATAATCATTGACAAGGTCAAGAATTTTCTTTGCATATTCAGGGAATTTGGATACCATATCCTTTACTTCATCCTGTGCATCCTGAGCTACTCTGGCGTTATATTCCATCTGTTTTCTAAGTTTCTGTCTACGTATGATAAGACCATGTCTGATCTCTACCATTTCTTTATTATCATACAGGGCTGTTGCCTGATGTATCCATATATTAGGGTCGTGTACCTTGCATTTACGCAGAAGTCTTACCAGTGATGCCTGGTAGAAATCCATATCATTCTGTCTCTGCTGTTCTTCTTCTCGCTGTCTCTTCTCTTCTTCGTATTTTCCCCAAAGCTTCCTTAAATCTGCGGAACTGTCCACATCATATTTCACATACAGATATTCGAGAAGATTGGTATTGTTCACATATCGGATCTTTACTGTATTCTGCAGCAATACCAGCTTATTGATCGCTTTGTCTACTTTGACCAGTTCTCTGTTGGCTTCTCCGAATTTCACATATGCAAAGGTCATGACACAGGCTGCAATCAACACTGCGATCAGATAACCAATCTGTACATCCAGCTTCCAGACTGATGAAAGGATTGCCAGTAATACTACCAGAAAAAGCATGGAGCCTACACAGATTCCTACGATTCCCTTCATATTCTTCTGTCCGTTCAGAAGTTCATTTCGTCTGTATATATATGCATGCTTCTCGCCATCCAGTCTGTTCAGATCTTTCTTGATCAGAATCTGATAATCCTCTGCTTCCTTCAGCTTGTCACAGCCTTCCGGCATGCAGTCTGCCAGTCTGTCCATATGGTTATATTCTTCATCCGACATGATCTTTTTCTTATTCTGCTGCTGTTTCTGGTTGTCTTCTATGTCTACGATCTTCTTCGCCATATTGCCAAGCTGCTCTCTGATCTCTGGTGGAAGTGCATCAATCTCTTCCATATCTGTCAGATAAGAAGTTACCAGATTGTACTCACTGCCAAGCGTCTCCAGTTCCTTGGAAGCTTCCGCCATTTGTTCCAGACATGCCTTCACATAGCGCTCTCTCTGCTTCTTATCGTGCATATCCACATCATCACGTCTGAGTCCTTCCGGTTCTTCCTGTGGATTGTATTCGATCTCTATTGCTTCCTGTTTCTTTCCTTTCAGCTTATCGGCAATATTCCTTAGTAATCCCATTTGCTTTTCCCCTTCCCTTACACTCTTAATCCTTCATCCCTGCTACACGATCTGTCTTCGGTAATCCTGTTTCAGTGCAGCAATTAATTCCCCTGTCTGCTGATGATACTGTTCCAACTGACCATTGATCCTTTCCTCCAAAAGATCATTCAGTCTCTGCATCTCCTTAGATTCCAGCCATTTCTGGTGCGTATCTGCAAGCATGGTATCTACTGCGGCAAAATCTGCCTGCCAGTCCGTATTCTCACGCATAAATACACCATAATCAAAATCCGTCATTGCCTTACGATTCGCCAGAATGTACATACGGCGTATCTGCACCTGCGGTTTGAGCTTATATGCTTCATAATAGTACTCTGCTGCCTGCTCATAGGCATAGTCCATTGCATATAAGGATGCTATATTATAATACAGATCTGCTCTTTGCTCTGTATTTTCAACAGGCGTATGCTCCTTCAGCTCCATATAGATCTCCATTGCCTGACGAAATCTTCCTGTCTGGTACAGATATTCTGCTCTCTTCCTGAGCCTTTCATAAGGAGAAAGCTCTGCCTGTTCCTTCAGGATTCTTCCCACCTGCTTAATGGTATTGTCATCATAAAGACCTGTACTCTCCAGAATTGTCGTAACAAAGGCAGCTACGGATACATGCTTTCTAATGTATATATCCAATTCATCTGCCAGACTGTTCATCCCACACTCACTGCGAATCCAGTCTACCAGCTGCTGGTTCATGATGTCATAATCCAGAAGATATATCCTGTCTATAAAATAATAACACAATTCTTCCATGGAATACAGTGAAATGTCAGAAAAATTTACATAAAATGGTTTTTTTGCATAATTTCCGGTACATAAATACACATTATTCATTATAATACGAAGCTCTCTTTCCATGTTCTGCCACTTGAAGGATAGAATTCACCAAACCCCTTATCAGCAATCTCTATTTCCGCTGTTTCTGCATTTTTCATGCATATTGAGAGTCCTATCCGGTTCGTTTTGTTTCCTCTTACATGAAGTCCTTCCAGCGTAATTCTGGCAATTTTCGCCTGTCCGCCGTCTACTGGTGTAATTGTAAGCTCCAGTGTATTGTCTTTTGCAAGAATCAGATCTATGGACCTTCTGGCATCATACCAGTTCGTTCCTGCATTCAATAACGGCTGATATGTTTCCTCTTTACCCCGGTTGCAGTTCATACCGATATTGGCATGCAGGCACTCATCTGAGAGGTAGACATAAGTTGTGCTCAAGGTAGAAGGTAATACTTTCTCTCTTGCGCCATAACATGCGCCCTTGCTGAACAGATTGTTTCCCTGAAATACTCGTCTGCCTTTGCACAGATACCGTAGTGAATCCTTACACCAGTCTCTTGTAAAATGGTCTCCCAGCAAAAATGCAGAAGATACGAATTTACCTTCACAGTGGTTCCTGACAATCTCAAGGAATGCATTATCCAGCTGTGTGAAAAATGCCTGTTTCTGTGCATCAGACATTTGTGACACATCTGTCATTTTCATCTGTGGAAAGTTCTCTTCCTCAATCAGACAGACAACCGGTCTGGAATTACGGTTCATCTGCAATTCGTAACTGTGTATTCCATCCTTCTGGTAATCATAGAGCAGGACATTCTGTGTCCACATCTCTTCCGGCTGATGCAGTATATATTGGAAGAAACAATCCTGATGAGACATAAAGAAAATCTCGCACTGACTTCCCGCTGCACTGCTTCCTGCCTCTCTGAGAAGATTGCAGGTATCCGGTTCTATACTCTTCAATGTCATTGCGATTGCTGCAAGTTCCATTCCACCGGTGTAAGCTGCGGTAAATCCAAGCAGCTTTTTAAAGAAGATCTCCATCAGCTCCCTGGGAGTATATTCTTTGTCTCCGACCTGCGCAGAGGTGTTATTCCTGACCAGTAAAAGCAGGTCTTCTACCAGATCGCCTTTGCCATCTTTTGCCGTCTGCAATGCATCCTTGCCGATGACCCAGAATTCCTCCTGACCTTCCTGCTGATGCTTCCGACATAGTACTGCTGGAATATTGTACTGTTCCTCGCCCATGACCAGGCTCACTGTATCCGGCATGCTCTGATCCAGCCTGCAATAACTGATCTGCACATAATCATTTGTAAGATCAAGCCCTATTACTATTTTATTTTTCCTGCCAATTTCATCTAATGCTTTATCCAAAAACATACCGACTTCATATCCTTTTTATAAAACACGGAACAGCTCTCTTACGCTGTAATCCTCTTCCATATATTCTTCCATTACCTTCTGTGCGGTAATCTCATCATGAAGACTCATTGACACCATGATATCATTCAACATTCCAAATCTTCCCTGCACGTGATCCTCCGGTCTTCTGGTCAGTGTACCGCTCTGTGTGATCTGCTCATTGCCATCCAGCGTCTCTGTCACATAATATTGCAGCACCTCGCCATGGAAAAGGCAGAAATCCTTCACATGAATGCCTTCATACATATCCTTCATTTCTTCTACTTCATAGACAGGATTGGTCTCCTTCTCTGAATCTACGAAGTAATGTATCCGCACCTTGCTGTCCGGTCTGGTTCTGTACTCCACGAAGTATTTATTCCTGTAATAATGCAGCAATACAACCTGATCTGACAGTTCCTTGAAGAACGGAAAATAAATGCCTTTTCTCAGAAATTCACCTACGAATACAGACATGATATCTCTGGCGACTTGTGCCTTTTTCTCCGGATTCTCTGACCAGAATTTAAGCAATGCCAGCTTCACCGGTGTCTGTGCCTCTCCACTCTTACGGTATCTGATATAGATCTGATCAAATATACGGCTGTCTGTAATCGCATCCTGTACAAAATATGCATACGCCGCGTCATCAAGGAGTTCCTGAACCAGTGTATCATCATGCTCCGGACTGACTGCGTAGGATAGCAGTATCTCATCCTTCTCAGGAACAATCACATGGGTAAAACGCATTTGCCCAAGAATGCGATGCATGATATCATCAACCGGTAATTCCAATTCTACTGCTGATTTCCAGATGTTACGAAGATGCGTGGTCTGTCCTTCATAATACATCATCAGATACTGTAGAATGTTCTCATCATATTTCATATTCTTATAAATATAATAGGAAACATTGATGAGGAAATCTTCTCTGGTAAATTTGCTGGCTACAATACGTTTACTGATCAGTCTGGCTATGGATTTCATGTTCACACCGCTCATGCCATACCGCTTCACCCACTGATATGCCTTATCAAACATCCCTCTGGATATCAGGAATCGTATGAACTCTGCTCTTTCATCTGATTCCATGGTATCAGCCTCTATTTCATCCAGATAAGTATCCAGCTCACCAATCATGTCATTTTCATAGTAAAAACGCAGCAGTTTAACACGGATCTCCTTCTTGAAGCTCTCTATGACCTGTTCTGATTCTGCAAGATGCTTGAACCGGAACACGTTGTCCTGAGTAATTGTCACATAGTTCGCATCCTGTTCGCACAGATACATGTCAAAGCTCAGTCTGCCCTCTATGGATGGTCCTACGAAGCTTAGCAGCCTGTCTGTCTGCATCAGCTGCCTGTTGGTATAGGCAATTCTCCTGGTAAAACGGCTGCCTTCTGCGTCCTGTAGAAAAAGCCGGTATTCTGAACCATAGATAGGAATAAGACATGTACAGTCCATCACCGGATAACTGTTCTCACCGTTAATCCTCTCATACACTACTACTACAGATGTAATCTTGGGATTATCCACCGTAATCCTGTGCATGAACAACAGCGGGGCAAATGCATATGCAGTGTCATCCCGGAGCATCTGTGGCGCAAGTATATTCTCATATAGGAACGCCAGATCTTCATTCATATGGCCAAGTCTGATCTGATCTACCACGAATCTCTCCATGGCAATCCGGTAATTCCTCTCCAGATCCGGATCTTTGTCCCGGTTACGCACTACATAGGCATACAGATACGCATTATGCTCATAATCCAGATTGCTCTGATAGGCAAAATACATCAATACCATTTTAGGCAGTATGATCGTCTTATCTCTGATATCCAGCGACATCATATAATATTCATACAGTCTGGTCACTCTTACCTCATTGGCTACTCCGAGTGCATACCATTGAAAATACTGTGTTCCCTGCTTCTCACCCAGAATCAGAAGTCTGCAGATTGCCGTGATCGTCTGTGGTGACTGATTGGTTCTGTATACCTCACATAATGTTCTGAATAAAAGATTGGAATATGTCTTCAGTCTGGCGCACAGATACTGCACCTGCTCAATCATATTCGCATCCAGCATCTGATACCTGGCAGCATACCATATTACGTTCTGTTCAAATTGTCCCAATTCCAGAATAAAAGATGGATGGCTCTGGAAAAGAAGTACTGCCTCGCAGAACAGAATCGGACTGGAACAGCCTAATTTGAACTGTTTCTCCAGAAGATTCCATCTGGCTTCCGGATTTCTGATATATTCCTGATCCAGATATAACAGAAACCAGGCAAGATACCACTGGGTCTCATCCCGTCTGTATATCTGCTCAATTTCATCCGTTACCGCCTGTAAATAACTCTCATCCTTGTTGAGCAGTGTCTCCAGATACAGATAGTAACACTTGACAAGCATGTCGCTTTCTTTGCCAAAAGCATCCGGCTCCAGCTTGTCCAGCCAGTACCTAGCTTCATTATATCGTTCCCTGGTTGTCAGAATCTGTACCTGATACAATTGTGTCATAAGATCATCCGGATTCAGATCCTGAAGCTGTCCTATCGCCTCAGCTGCACGCTCTACCCATATATTCCTCGTAATCTTATGGAATTTCAGTTCTATGTAATTCTTCATGAGCGCAATGACAGCTCTCTTCTCCTGCCTCTTCTGCTCTGCCCTAAGTCCCCCCTCCTGCATCATGACCTGAATAGGTATACTCATCTTATGACAGGTATCCTCAATAATCAGTCTGCCCTTGTTTATTCCATGGCGCAGTTTGGTCGCATCTATTGTAAAATTCAAACGATACAGATCATCCTCAAAATCCGCATCCATGATTGTATCATGCTCCAGAGTCAGGAAGCTGCCCTCTGCTCTTACCTGTAACTTGAGATACCCCCAGCCGGACCGTGTAATGGCAAGTGTCCGAATCTGTGAATCCATCACGTTTTCAAGCATGAAGCCTTCCATATCTGTATGATACTCTATGGCTGTTTTCTTATTGGTCTCAATCAGAAATTCTTCAACATTCTCCTCATTGCCGGGATTACGGGATAATCCAAGATATATAGTCTCAAGATCCTTATCATTTTTATGGAAAATCGTAATAAATTCCGGTGAATAGAACAGCTCTACCGCTTCTGCCCAATTGGCTTTTGCCAGATTAGCAAAATGAAAAAGGTTGCGTATACTTCCCATTGAGCTCTCAAGCTGAGGCTTCTGCACATTGATCTGATAGGGAAGTGTATATTCTCCTTCACTGCTGATAATCGTAAATTCTCCGTGCACCTGACTGCCCGGCTCCAGATTACCTGTTAAAAAGCAGTACTCAATTACAGCCTCACGCCCGCTAAAATCCGTCGTAAGACTCTGCATTCTGGTATCTGATGAATAAATTTCCCCTTTTGCCTCATCATTTCCTGTCGAGATCTGAAAGCTGCCCTCTGCACGTTCCCTGGGCCTCACACTCAATTCAAGGCTCTGACAAGAGAATTTCAGATAACGATCCTCACATTTCCAAATCCCATCTGTCATCTGCCCCTTCTTCTCCTGCATGTTTCCACTGCCCTTCCTCTTTACATCGTTTCCGTATAAACACTCATCTTTAGTATAGAATATTTGTTGACATAACGCAACAAAAAATCGAGCGGTCAATGACCGCCCGATCAAGCTTTTTATAGAAGCTTATTTAATTTCTACAACCCATCCTTCAGGAGCCTTGATATGACCCATCTGGATTCCTGTCAATGTATCATACAGCTTCTTGGTAACAGGTCCCATCTCGTTCATTCCACTTGGGAAGCAGATTTCTTTGCCATGGTCTACGATCTTGCCAACAGGAGAGATAACTGCTGCTGTACCACACAGACCACATTCTGCGAAGTCTTTTACTTCATCAAAGTAAACTTCTCTCTCTTCTACTTCAAGTCCTAAGTATTCCTTGGCAACTACCATTAAGGAACGACGTGTAATAGAAGGAAGGATACTGTCTGACTTAGGTGTTACAACCTTATTATCCTTAGTAACGAACAGGAAGTTAGCACCACCTGTCTCTTCAACCTTGCTTCTTGTTGCAGGATCAAGGTACATATTCTCGTCAAATCCATTTGCATGTGCTGTTACGATTGCATGAAGGCTCATTGCATAGTTCAGACCAGCCTTGATATGACCTGTACCATGAGGTGCTGCACGGTCAAAATCACTGACGCAGATAGTGATAGGCTTAGCGCCGCCCTTGAAATATGGTCCAACAGGTGTTGTCAGGATTCTGAACTGATATTCATCAGCAGGCTTAACTCCGATAACTGGATTAGAACCAAACATGTAAGGACGAACATATAAAGTAGCGCCTGAACCATAAGGAGGTACATAAGCTTCATTAGCCTTAACAACTGCCTTTACAGCCTCTACAAAACGTCCTTCAGGAAGTGTAGGCATCTCCAGTCTCTTGCAGCTGTCATGCATACGTGCTTCATTTAAGTCAGGACGGAACACAACAATACGTCCATCCTCTGTTGTATATGCCTTTAATCCTTCAAAACATGTCTGTGCATACTGGAATACACCAGCACACTCATTCAATGTAATATTCGCATCTTCTGTCAGAGCACCTTCATCCCATGCTCCATCCTTATAATATGATACATATCTCTTGTCTGTCTGGTGATAGCCAAAACCAAGAGCTGCCCAGTCAATATTCTTCTTTTCCATAACACGATCTCCCTTCGTAGTGATCAAACCTCAATCTTTTGTTACCATCCATTATTATCCTCATGATAAAAAAAGTCAACCAAAAAGGCTGTATACAACAGTCTTTTTCATAACTTTTTTGATGTTTTTTAACCTGTATTCATAAAGGGTATGAATGTAGGTTATAGTATCAGATTCTTTCATATTTTGTGAAAGTATACTCCAGATCAAAGTAGGTCAATTCATCGCTGTCTGCCGTAATATGCCATTCAGGGTCCATATCCAGATTGGGGAAATAAGCATCCGACTGATAGTTGTAATCAATCTTTGTAATATGCGCTGTGTCACAATAAGGAAGCATCTGCCCATATACGCTCTCGCCCCCTACAATATACACGTCCCTGCTGTCATAGCTCTCCAGCACTTCCAGCAATTCTTCTATGGAATGAACGACCTGTGCTCCCCTGATCTCAAGGCTGATATCCCTTGAAAGGATAATGTTGGTCCGTCCTGTCAGAGGCTGTTCCTGTGGGAATGTATTCAGGGTCTTTCTTCCATATACAATGACTTTGCCCATTGTCATCTCACGAAACATCTTCTGATCCCTTGGAATGCTCACCAGAAGCCCTCCCCTGTTACCGATTGCCCAATTTGTATCTACTGCTGCTATTATATTCATACTGATTATTATACCTTTCCACCTATCTCATTTATCTATCTCATTTACCTGTCCCATTTATCACACAGTGCATTGATCTGATCTGCGAACTTCGCCAGATCTTTATTGGCACTTCCCTCGTTCTTATGAATCACTGCAATGAGTCTCTGTCCTGCTGCCAGCAGTCTTGTAAATACATCAGATACCACATTGGTACGTTTCTTCACCGGAACCGGAGCAGCCTCATATTCGATAGCATCTGTTATTAAATCAAATCTTGTGCCTGAATACGGTGCATATGCCTTTTGCCCATGTTCTATCTTAAGACATTCTGTGAAAAGATTACATACGCTGTCCTCTCCATGCACAATGAACACTCTCTTTGGCTTATTCTCAAAAGCCTCCAGCCAGGCGATCAGTCCATTCTTATCCGCATGGCCACTCAATCCTGCCAGCTGCCTGATCTGTGCACGTACATCCACGCTTTCACCGAACAGCTTCACATCCGTGGCACCTTCAATCAATGCCCTGCCAAGTGTACCAACAGCCTGATAACCTACAAACAGAATCGTACATTCAGGTCTCCACAGATTATGCTTCAGGTGATGTCTGATACGTCCTGCCTCACACATACCACTGGCGGAAATAATGACCTTGGGCTTCTCATCGAAGTTGATCTGCTTGGATTCATCACTGGTGATTGCCAGCCTTAATCCCGGAAAAGCCAGAGGATTGATGCCATTTCTGACCAGCTCCATCGCTTCTTCATCAAAGCAGCTGTATATATTCTTCTGGAAAATTCCCGTTGCTTCCACGGCAAGGGGACTATCCACGTATACTTCAAATTTAGGAAATTCAGGAACCAGATTATCAGCCTTGATCTTTCTGAGGAAATACAGCATTTCCTGTGTTCTGCCTACCGCGAAAGAAGGAATGACTACATTACCGCCTTTTGCAAAGGTCTCACGAATCACTGCAGATAACTCTGCCACATAATCCAGTCTGTCCTGATCATGGAACCTGTCTCCATAGGTAGATTCCATGACTACATAATCTGCGTCCTTGGTTGGAATCGGGTCTTTTATAAGCGGCTGGTCCACATTGCCGATATCCCCGGAAAAGACGATTTTTCTGGTTTCTTCACCTTCTGTGAGCCACACTTCAATACTGGCTGAACCAAGCAGATGTCCGATATCTGTAAAACGGATACTGATTCCCTCACAGATCTCTATCATGCTGTCATATGCGCAGGGAACAAGGCGGCGGATGATTCCATCCGCATCCTCCATGGTATAAGCAGGCTCTACTGCTTCCATGCCTGCATGACGTTTGGCCTTTCTGTTCTTCCATTCTGCTTCCTGCATCTGTATGTGTGCGCAGTCACGCAGCATAATGGAACACAGGTCTGCTGAGGCTTCTGTTGTAAAAATCCTGCCACGGAAGCCTTTTGCATACAAAAGAGGCAGATTACCGGAATGGTCTACATGTGCATGGGTTAGAAATACATAATCCAGCTTCGCTTCCTCGACCGGGATATCGCAGCACTCATAGGGATTGATTCCCTGCTGCATACCACAATCCACCAATATGTTCCTGCCACAAGCCTGAAGGTAGTGACAGCTTCCCGTTACCTGATGATCTGCACCTACAAATGTTAATTTCATAAAACCACCTTACTTTACCTTTCTTATTTTTTATGTCTATTCTTCTATCCGGTATGTTGCTGAAATATTCTGTCTGCTCTTATCCTTGGGTGAACATCCAAAGTATTTCTTATATGCCCGTGAAAAAGTCGAATAATTCTGAAAGCCACAGGCATAACAGGCTTCTGTGATAGTAGCCCCTTTGCGGACCAGTTCATCCGCATGCGTAAGCCTTTTGCCTGTAATATAATTACCTACCGTCCTCCCCGTTTCTTCTTTGAAGAGGTGCATCAGATAGTACTTATCCAGGAAAAAAGCCCCTGCAAGATTGTCTATGGATAATTCTTCTTTCAGATGCTCTTCTATATACTTCATAATCTGTGCAATCTTACTGTTGGGCGCCTGTGTGGCAGGGTATGCAATTCTGTCATCTATCACTGCCCTGTTAAGGTGAATCATAAATTCCAGAAAAAGCACCTGCTCATACAAGGCAACTGCATAATCCTTATGCTCCAGGCTTGCCTGCTCCAGCTCACAGATCGTTGCATACAATCTGCTGGTCACCAGGGATTTGATACGCAGTACACTGCTGCCGGTAGACCTTGCCCGGTCAAAGCATGCATTCAGATCATACTCCTCATTACGGTAAGAGCGGATGAATTCATCAGATATATAAATGATAATCCGCTCATACTCACAATCCTCCTCTATCTGCGGACGATGCACCTCGCCTGCATGTACAAACACAATATCATAGGGCTCCAGACGATAGGAGCGCCCATCTATATGATATGTAACATTTCCTTTAATCAGAATCAAAAGCTTATGGAAGGCATGATAATGGTAAGTAAAATCTCTTAACTTCCTATCCTTCAGGTGGAAAATCTTAAAGCTGGAGTTGAGGAAACCCTTCTGTTCATATTGTTCCATCTTGCACTGTCCTTCCTGTAATGTAACTATTCAGAACCCCATTCACAAAATCGCTGTTTCACAGCTTTACTTTTGTTCATGTGGTTACTTCGCCATATAAATTGCGCCATATATGCTTGTAAACAAACATATCCGTCTCAATTTGCATGGCTCTGAATAGTTACAGTATACCATACTATTTACCCAATAGTCATGAAAATTACTATAAACGTGTCTATTTTTTACATTACTTATTTTCAAAAAAATGGTAAAATAATGGTATGCGAAAATAAAGGGATACTGTGCCTAAATGCACCGCCTCACAGTAACCCTATATTCAATTACAGTGGTGCAGAAAAGAGGTAACTACATGAAATTCAGTAATGGCTGCTGGCTTCAGCAGGAAGGCTGCGAGTGCTTCACTCC
Organism: Roseburia sp. CAG:10041_57; assembly: GCA_001916965.1. Classification (GTDB taxonomy): domain Bacteria; phylum Bacillota; class Clostridia; order Lachnospirales; family Lachnospiraceae; genus COE1. The sequence goes on along the minus strand of MNTL01000075.1, from coordinate 35,683 downwards.
ACAACAGGTATATTTTAGTAAAATTGAAGAAAACAAGGTAACTTTATGTGCTCCGACCAATCGTATCACCCATAGAGGTGACACTCTTGGCGGAATCAATCTGACTCTGGTCATCACTTCTCCTTTACCGGAAGTACTGCGTGTGCAGACTTATCATCATCTTGGTGCAGTCAAGAAATCTCCGGCTTTTGAAATCAACGAAAACTGCCTGCCTCTGACTACCTCCGAGACAGAAGAATCCATTACTATCTCCAGCGGTTCCCTGACTCTGGAAATCGGTAAGAATACCTGGTACATGAAATATATGAGAAATGGCAAGGTCATTACAGAATCCAGGAATCGTGACCTGGCTCTCATGAAGACTGACTGGAAGGGTCTGGCTTATGATAAAGGCGACAACAGCGATACCTATATCCGCCAGCAGCTGAGCCTTGGCGTAGGTGAGCTTGTCTACGGTCTTGGCGAGCGTTTTACACCTTTTGTAAAAAACGGACAGTCTGTTGATATCTGGAATGCAGACGGTGGTACAAGCACAGAGCAGTCCTATAAGAATATTCCGTTCTATCTGACTAATAAGGGCTATGGTGTATTTGTAAATCATCCTGAAAAGGTGTCCTTTGAAGTTGGCACAGAAATGGTAACAAAGACTGAATTCTCCGTTGAGGGCACTTATCTGGATTATTTCCTTATCAATGGTCCTACTATGAAGGAAGTTCTGGAGCGTTATACCGATATCACCGGCAAACCATCTCTGCCTGCACCATGGACATTTGGGCTGTGGCTCTCGACATCTTTTACAACCAATTATGATGAAGAGACTGTTATGAGCTTCGTAAACGGTATGCTGGACAGAGGTATTCCTCTTAGAACCTTCCACTTTGACTGCTTCTGGATGAAAGAATTCCACTGGAGCGATTTCTTATGGGACAGCAGAGTCTTCCCTGATCCTGTTGGTATGCTCAAGCGCATCAAGGAAAAGGGCTTAAATATCTGTGTGTGGATCAATTCCTACATTGGCCAGGAATCCGTTCTGTTCAAGGAAGGTATGGAGAAAGGCTACTTCATCAAGCGTCCTAACGGAGAAGTATGGCAATGGGATATGTGGCAGCCCGGTATGGCTATCGTAGATTTCACCAATCCTGCCGCATACAAGTGGTTCCAGGATAAGCTGGAAATCCTGCTGGATATGGGCGTTGACTGCTTCAAGACAGACTTCGGCGAGAGAATCCCGACAGATGCTGTCTACTATGATGGTTCTGATCCTAAGAAAATGCATAACTATTATACATATCTGTATAATAAGTGTGTATATGAACTGTTAGAGCGTAAGCGTGGCAAAGGTCAGGCAGTACTCTTCGCCCGTTCTGCTACAGTCGGTGGTCAGAAGTTCCCTGTACACTGGGGCGGTGACTGCTGGTCCGATTATGAATCCATGGAAGAAAGCCTTCGCGGCGGTCTGTCCTTATGTATGTCAGGCTTTGGCTTCTGGGCTCATGATATCGGAGGTTTCGAGAATACTTCTACCGCTGATGTATACAAGAGATGGGTTGCTTTTGGTCTGCTCTCTTCCCACAGCCGTCTGCACGGAAGCACTTCTTACCGTGTTCCATGGGTATATGATGAAGAAGCAGTTGATGTCGTTCGTTTCTTCACACGCTTAAAGGCAAAATTGATGCCTTATCTGTACAAAACAGCCATCACAGCTTCTAGGACAGGTATCCCCTGCATGAGAAGCATGGTTCTGGAATATACAGAGGATAAGATGTGTAATTACCTGGATAAGCAGTATATGCTGGGTGACAACCTGTTAGTTGCTCCTATCTTCAATGATGAGAGCCGCGCTGAATATTATCTTCCGGCAGGTATCTGGACCAACTTCTTTACCGGTAAAGAATACAAGGGTGGTACATGGGTTGAAGAACAGCATGGTTATCTGAGCATTCCACTTATGGTTCGTGAGAATTCCATCATTGCAATCGGTGCTCATGATGATAAGCCTGATTACGACTATGCTGATTCCTGTGAGCTTCGTGTCTATACATTACTTGATGGTGTCAAAGCAGAAACTACTGTATACGGCATGAGTAATCTGCCTGAATTAACAGTATCTGCTGCCAGATCAGGCCATACCATCCATGTAACAGCAGAAGGCTCCAAGCCTTACACAATCCGCATGGTAAATATGCATGCTGCAGAAGCAGTAAATGGCTTCGTTGTCATCGAAGGCAATGACTCCATTATCACACCGGATGCAAATGCAAGCGTAATTGAAATTAAGTTTTAGTTCATAAAAATGCCGATATATAGTTTCCACAAGGGCTATATATCGGCATTATATTATACACAGGTCAATCTTTATAATGAACCATATCATATGGATAATAAGGTTCGTTTCTTAAATCCTTGTCATCAAGCTGCAATATTTTAGCAACTGCTCCAGCTTCAAAGCTCCAATAACCATAATATATATTCTGTCTGCTTTTATGCGCTTCATAACAGCCACAGTCTTTGTTGTACCAGTCATTCTTCAAATACTTTTTCAATAATTCTGTTTTATTCCCCTGAAATACTACCTTCTGTAATATAGAAAAATTATTTGGGAAAAGCATTTCTTTACTTGCTTCTGTTTGTTCTCCGTCCCATGAATCTAATAAAAAATCATACAGCCAGTCATTTATGTTTGAGCTTTTTAACATATTTTTTACTTTTTGGGCAAATGCACTATCTGCCTGAAATAAAATTCCCAAAGAAATCATCTTTAGATTTTTATTATAATATTCCGGTTCCCAGACTTCCTCCCAGTCATCTATCAGCCCCTGATATTCCTTTTCCAGTATAGACAGCTCATCGCCCTTAGAATATCCGGCTATCAATATTCCAAGTTTCAGGTCATGCATTTTAGATTTTACTGGAAATATCCTATCCTCTTTCACTTCTCCATTTTTTAATTTGTCAGAAAATTTTTTGACCCTCGCCTGTTCTTCATTTATAAATGTGTTAAAATATTTTATATCTTTTATTGTATCTCTCATTTGTGTTCTTTTCATAAATATCTTCCTCCTCATTTATATAATTTTCTGTATACTTTTTTTCATTTACACTAGCAAAACCACCATGCAGAACTCAGCCCCAAATAAATACTTAATCTAATTGATTTCTGGGAATACCTAAAATATAGTATCCATGAAAAGATATTCCATTTTCAAAGGGAAAATAAATATATAAATACTGTTGATCTAATCCAATATTCTGACTGCTGAAACGGTCAAAACCTTCTCCTGTCGTACCTGCACTAACCTGTTTCCGAAACGTTTTCGCAAACAAATTAATTACATCTGAATCATGCGCATCTTCATCACTAAATTCACTATAAGTTCCCGCATATACTTCAAAATTTCCCGACTGCAGCATTTGCTGTACAACATCAATATCTGCAAAATCACTAAAGTAAATGTATTCCCCTTTTTCTATGTCTATAGTAACCGGATATTGATGCGTATAAGACGGTCCTCCTACACACGAATCTATAGAAAATACCAAGCTTATGTAATCATTATCCAACTGCAGAATATCATAATTAATTACATCTCCTGCATAGGCATGTGCATCCTGCACCTCCTCTTCCAACTGCGCAGCTGCTTCCACATATGTTTTCGCATACATAGAAAATGCTGCATCTTTTAAAAGTGAGTTTGCTTTATTTATGTCTTTGTTTGGTCCAAGACTACCTTCCAATTGCGGATAATTTATCGTTACATTGTATATATTAGCTTCATTTCTTTCCCTTTCAAGCGTGTATACCTCATTCTTTACTTGTAAAGTCTGGTTATTCTCATAATACGAACCATTTTTAGTTGTGCTGGTCTTTCTTATCGCACAGCTCCACGCAAGTCCCAATAACAGTACTAATATACTGACGCATGAAATAATTTTTTTATTCATCTTCTCCTCATTCTTTTAACGGATCAACTTATTCTAAAAAATCAAGTGCCTTTTCCTGCAATTCTATTCCAATATCCTCAAGTTTAATCTGTTCTCACTCTTTGTACACTTCAAAATTCCATCTTCAACCACGAAATTTCATTTTTTATTTGATCAATTCCGTCTTCATCTTTATACAAATATTTTCTTGTCAGTTTTTCCCACTCATCCTTTGTGACTATTACATCGTCAAATATATATTCATCATCTTCATCATATGTTCCATTACCATTTTCATCGTATTTGGTAAATCCAATACTAAAAATTTCATTACCAAATGTATCAAAAATAGAATACTTATACTCATCTGATAAAGGTCCTGCTCCCATCCGGTGACTAATAAACGCTCCATTCTGTAATGCGTAATAATATGGATACGGTGACAAATTTTTATACACCCAAACATTCTTATCTTTATATTGAAATATATAATAATACCTAGCAGAATTCACATGCAATTCCGGCACTCCATTCCTATCACAATCAAAAAAAGCATATTTAGTCTCATAATGCCTACCTAGCTCTCCCGTGGGCACCGTAATACTATCAATATCTATTCCGTCTACACTTATTTTTCCCTCTAAAAATTCCTGATATGCCAGCATCGCCTGCTCTGTCACACTCTGTCTTTTTTTGTCATCTGTTTTCATACAACTCCACACAAGTCCAAATAGCAGTGCTAATACACTAATACATGAAATTATTTTTTTATTCATCTTCTCCTCATTCTTTTAACTGATCAGTTCATTTTGCTTTTTCATTTTCGTCTGCATACTTTATTATGTATCCACCTGGCTGATATAAAGTTTGTCCACATCATCACGGTTATAAAAAGCTGTAACCTCGCCATCCTCTTATATATCACCATACAACAGGATTGCATAAAATGTTTTCCACTATTTAACTGCTTTTTTATACTCTTCATTATACAACCACTCACACTCTATATCACTCCATTCCCGTTCCCGAAGCACTTCGCCCGTCTCCCTGTTAACAACATAACTTGTAAGATACTGATAATGAGTAAAAACAGGTTCATAACCATGAGTATAATAGTCTGTATAATCTGCAAAAATATAGTATTTCTTATCTTCCGTCATACCTTTACATGAAAAATTTCTTACACAGGGGAACGTCTGATCTTCTGGAAGCTGATATACATATACCGACTGTTCCTGTTTATATGTTCTTACAACCATCAAATCATAATCAAAACCCTCATCTGAATATATATAATAAAAAAGAACTCTTGCAGCTTGTTCCTCTGGCATCTTTCCATCTGAAACATCCTCATTAAAATATAACTGATTAACCGCCTTTTCATATGCTTCACTATAAAGCAATTTATAACCTGCATCAGTCTCTATCCATTGAGACTCCCGAAGAACTTCGCCTGTCTTCCTATTAACTGCGTAATCCGTGTGATATTCATCATAGAAGCCCTGCGAAAGGGCATCTGTTTCATAACGTGTATCGTGTGCAAAGACATAATATTGCCCATCTTCTGTCCTATCTTTGCTCTGTAACATTTCATACTGCAAGTCACTTTTTTCCTGCGTTTGGTATAAATATACCATTTGTCCCTGCAGCATAGTAGAAATAACCTTTGCGTCATAATCATAGTCACAATCTGAATACATGTAATCAAAAACAGCCTTTGCCGCTTCTTCCTCTGTCATTTCAAAACCTTCCCTTTCAAGAGTGTATATCTCATTCTTCACTTGTGAAGTCTGATTGTTCTCCGTACCGTTTAAGACTACATAAAAAGCAATTAAACTTACGATCAAAATACCCGCTATTCCACAAACATACTTTTTCCTACCTTTTCCTTGATTCATCGTAATCTTTCCATTCCATCATATCCAAAATCTGCACATCCCCATTTTTATTGATACTGAAATATCCTTCTGCACTGCTAATCCACTGCTCAAACGTGCAAATATCTTCATTACATTCATACTCATCATTCTCATCATATACACCATTTCCATTACTGTCATTCCTGTAAAATCCAATTGTTTTAAACGCATTTCCAGAAAACTCAAATTTATAAAAGGAATAACTTTCCTTATTTTCTTTCGTATATCTATACACAATCTCGCCATTTTTACAAACACCATAACATTTTAATGCTTCTTCCACCTGTTCATGAAACAAAACAAACAGCACACTATTTTGATATGCAAGAATATAATAATCTCCCGATGTCTGAATATGTAACTCCGGTATATGATCTCCATTTATGTCACACGTCAGATACTTCATACTTCCATCATCCATATCTACTATCGTACTTCCACCAGAATTTTCCAACGCTCTCTCTCCTGACAAAAACTCATCATATGCCCTCATTGCCTCATCAGTATTCCCATGCAGCGCTTCTGTTCCAATAAAATTTTTCCCGAAAGCCTCCTCATACGTTACCATAGTAACAGGTTGGTCAAGCATTGTAAAAAAGTCTTTGGTCACTTCATCCCATTGTTCCTGATTCAAATGCCCGCTCATACTTTCATCTCCGAATATAAAAATCTCATATTCTATTCCAGTCTCACCATAATAAACAGTAAAATAAATTTCATTTTCCACTTCTCCTGTCCTATTCAATGTTTTATATCCATATCGGGTATTATTTGCACTTGTAGAATTACAATACCCTATCTGATCCGAACCAAGAAATTCTTCATATTCGTCCAGCCAGTGATAAACCTCTACTTTTTGTTCTTCCATAAGATACTTTAATATGCAGAAACCATTTATTCCAATGTCCATTAGCAATTCTGGAAGTCCATCCCCATCACAATCAATAAAACGATATCTCGCTTTTTTTACAAATTGTTCTATAAACTCCATGTCATCTAAATCCGCTATCCCTCGTAGATGATCCCGAAAATAGACAGCCTCTTCTTCCCCATACTCCAATGTTATCTGATTTGTAATAATCCTATAAAAGTTCTCTTTATATTCCTGTTCCACCTGATCTGTATAAATCTCCCAATTAATCGGATATTCTTTTGATGAGAAATCAACTTTCTTTACCGACTCACATAGGTTTCTGCTGTCCTGTTCGTTTGTATGATTTGTTTTGTTTTCTCCTGCTCTGCTTTCCTTTGTTTCAATCTTTTCTTCCGACTGTCTGCTTCTTTCAAAATCTAAGGTTTCCGCTTTCTCACAGCTCCACGCAAGTCCCAATAACAGTACTGATATACTGATGCATGAAATAATTTTTTTCATTATTATCTATCCCTCCCATACTGCTAATCTGTCAGCACTACCTGTCTAGTCTACAAGTGCCCTGTATGATTCAAGATAAAACAGCCCACTTTCTTCCTGATAGAGAAATGCTTCAGACATAGGTTCCGTCTCCTCTTGTGCGAATGTAGTACCTACTTTTATATCTTTTAATCCGTCTCCATTCATATCCTCTTCTGGCGTAAGCATTCAGCTACATATTCTGTTTCACAAACCTGTATAACATTCTCATCTTTATCATCAATAACCGCAGCATTTTTCCGATGCCTGACATCCTGACAACATAATGACGCTTATGTAAAAATCCAACTGACATGCTATCCTTCGAATCCATCTGACATCTGAACTTGTCCAACACGTTCTAATTTAAAATACGAACCATTTTTTCCATAATTAATACATCACCACAAATTATAAATTTCAATGTCTCTACATCTACTGCTAAACCAAATTTTTATTTTTTTCAGAACATACAGCAAGTGAAAAGGCAGCTCCTCATCAGGATCAGGAATTGCCAGTTCCAACACTTTTTTTCTATCGTCTTCAAGCAGTTGATTGATTTTTCTTTCCTTTTCCTTATTCCTGCTTCCCACCATCTGCAGATATACAAGATCTTCCACGCTGCAATATTCATCTTTATACGTATAAACCGTTTTCTCAAACTGAAAAGAAAGATCAGAATTTTCCTGCCCCCATCTTCCAAAACAAACTGCACAGACTATCACAATCACTGCGGCTAATATGCAACAACTTTTTTCATCATTACCCTCTCCGTGTCTTCTAAATAAAGTATTCTGAGATAGCTTTTAGATATACAATGACATTTAGTACCACAAAATCAAAAGAACGCAGCCCTTTACACCACGTTCTTTTAATCCTGTATATTTCACCGGAAAATATATCATTACAACACCCTGGATAAAAATTCCTGTAATCTCTGACTCTTGGGCGCACTGAAGATCTCCTGTGGTGTTCCTTCCTCTGCAATGACACCTTCGTTGATAAACATGACACGGTTCGCAACTTCTCTGGCAAATCCCATTTCATGTGTCACAACTACCATCGTCATCCCTGTGCTTGCCAGCTCCTTCATTACCTGTAATACCTCTCCAACCATCTCCGGATCAAGAGCTGAGGTTGGTTCATCGAACAGGATCACATCAGGATTCATAGCCAGTGAACGCACAATAGCGATACGCTGCTTCTGACCACCGGAAAGCTGTGCAGGGTATGCCTCTGCCTTATCAGCCAATCCAATCCTTGCAAGCAGCTCCTCTGCCTTGGCAGATGCCTGTTCTTTGGTCATCAGTTTCAGCTTCACAGGCGCCAACATGATATTCTCACGAATGGTCATATTAGGGAACAGGTTGAACTGCTGAAATACCATACCTATCTTACGGCGCATCTGGTTAATGTCTGTCTTTTTATCCGTTATATCTGTTCCCTCAAAGAGAATCTGTCCCTTAGTCGGTACTTCAAGAAGATTCAAAGAACGAAGGAAAGTAGATTTACCACACCCAGACGGTCCAATAATGGCAATGACATCACCCTTTCGTACTGTGGTGCTGATTCCTTTTAATACTTCCTGTTTCTCATAATATTTATGTAAGTCTTTTACTTCCAGAATCACATTATCGCTCATTGTTCCGTAACCTCCTCTCCAGCTTGCCTGCCAGGAAACTCAACAGCATAACTAACGCCAGATAGATGATTGCAACTGCAATCAGTGGCAGGAATGCCTCGTATGTATTACTTCTGATGATATCTCCACCTTTTGTCAGATCCATCAGACCGATATAACCACTGATAGAAGTCTCCTTCAAAAGGCTGATAACTTCGTTAAGCAATGCCGGAAGTATATTCTTGATTGCCTGTGGCAGAATGATAGACTGCATAGTCTGCTGATAATTCAGACCTAAGCTTCTGCCTGCCTCGAACTGTCCAATGTCCACTGACATGATACCGGAACGGACAATTTCTGCAACATATGCTGCGGAGTTCAGACCAAATGCGATAGCTGCAACCATGATTTTATTCGTTGCTGATGCCAGAATGACATAGTAAATAATCAACAACTGAATCATAACAGGCGTACCACGCATAACTGTCAAATATACCTTGCAAATGGCATTCAATATCGGCAGTTCACCATTCCTGTCATAGCCTGTTCTGATGATTGCGATAATGAACCCAAGGATAATACCAATCGTAACAGCCAGCAATGTAATGAGAAGCGTATTGCCAAGACCCTTTACAATATACATATAACGGCTGTCTTTGATAAAGTTATCGTAGAATTTCTCCCCGATACTTGCCTTCTGTGTATCGCTGTCACCCTTTACAATAATGACCTGTTTAGTCGTAATGTAGGTATCTGTAAAGTTAATGTTCTTCTTACGTTCTTCCGTTACTGTGAAGCCTGATGCACCGACATTGACCTTGCCCGATGTGATTGCTGCAATAATAGAGTCAAAAGCCATATCCTCTACCTGGATATCCATACCCAATTCATCACTGATTGCACGCATAATGTCGATATCAATACCCGTTACCTGATTGTTGTCATAATATTCATAGGGTGGAAACTCTGCATTGGTTCCAATGATCAGTGTCCCGTTATTTCTCTCTACTTCCTTGCTGACATATGGATACTGCCCTACTTCTTCCTCTGTACCGATATAATTTTTCACAATACTGTCAATTGTGCCATCAGCTTTTAACTTCTCCAGTGCACCATTGATATTGTCCAGCAGCTCTGTATTTTCCTTGGCTACGCAAAAGGCATAGTCTTCCAGTGTAAATTCTTCATCAATAATACGAATGTTACTGTTCTGCTTCACAAACTGTAAGCCGGGCTGCTCATCTATAACTACGCAGTCAATCTTGCCGAGTTTCAATGCCTGAATAGCATCTGCACCCTTGTTATAACGCTCGATTTTGGTTCCTGCTTCATCGCCTTCATAGTCCGATACGTAGATATCACCAGTTGTTCCAAGCTGTACGCCGATTCTTGCCCCCTCCAGATCCGCTGCACAGGTAATCTCTTTCTGTGATGCATCATTTTGTCCTGCATCTGACTGCTTGCCTGCACATCCTGCCAATAGTGTTGCGAATAACAATATTGTAAGAAGTGCAGGGAACATTCTTCTCTTTGTTATGTTCATGTTATACCTCGATTCTGAATATTTATACAAAAGAGAGTATAGCATACAAAATGGACAATGTCCACTTTAAGGAATACAGGAACCTTTATTCTCCTATATTGATTATTACCCAGTCTTCATCTTTCATATCATACACTGTCTGACAGTAAGGGCAAATCCTTTGATGGGTGGCATCGAAGCTGCCTCCACAGTTCTTGCATTGGGATCGTCTGATGGAAAATCCGGCTTTGGTAGGGGTAGAGATATTCTTCGCCACCTGGATTGGGATTTCTTCATCTTTTATTTTGATTTTGTTATTTTTACAATACGTGTTACGAAGGAACACTTTCATATTAAGTTTTACAATATTACCAGTTGTTTCCATGCTTTTCAAGGCTACTGTTCCATGATAGTTCATATCTATTAAATCCTTGTATTTTTCAGGGACATAAGTACCTTCAAAACAAGCAAGATTACGTGTATCATCTGAAAAAAGTGTCATTTTCAGGAATGAAATAAGTTGTCCTTCAAATAATTTATAGGAGAAGGTACTATCTAAGGATTTCAATTTCTTTTCTATTTTTCTTTCTGCTTTCCTGGAGCCGACAACTTCACCAACACCTTGCATTCCCTTACAGATTCCATATCCTATTGTAGAAAATGCAAATACTGCATATCCTCCAAAGGCTCCACCTGCCACTGCTCCCACGATATTCATTACATTAAAATGTTCTACGTTCAACATGCTGCAGATTACAGCCAGAAAGAAAATAACTATACCGGCTGCGATACCTATATTCTTTATTTTCTTAACCTGTGAGGAATCATCATCATAAAAATAGAAGTTCGTAACCTTAGGGAACAAATCCGATATCTGAAATTTGGTCTGACAATATGGACATCCTGTCATTAATTCCTTAATTCTGCTGATAGCACCGCAGGATGGGCAACAATAATAGTCACTTTCTACTGCACTGGTCTCTACTGTCGTATCCGTTACGATTGCATTGATTGCAATCTGGCTTTCCTGTGTATCTATGCATTTATCACCCTTATAGTATTTCTGTGATAAATTTGCCATGTGCATTCTTCTCTCATGCGTATATTTCTCATCACTCCAGAAAGTATTCTTTGAACGCGATTGCGGCATTGTGTATTCAGCTGGAGTGATTTCCATGGTAGTCCTTAATCCCTTAGCTTTCCACCTGGCATATTGCAGCTTTAACGCATAAGACAGGTCTGCCCCTGCAATGTCCGGCGTTATTCCCGTCCGCGCAAAGCTCTGCATCTTCATTGCCATTCTCTCTTCTGGTACTTTCTTGCTTCCATCCCACTGTCTGGTTCCATCCATTGCCTTGTAACTCATTGATACTCCCTCTTAGTTAAAATTTTCTTATCTCATCTTGAACCCGTAATAAAGTTCTATGATCTTAGATTGTTGACACGCTGTGTCGACAATCTCCACATTCAACTTTTCGAGTGATAAATCGAGTGATAATCGAGTAGCACTCGATTTATCACTCGATTTATCACTGTGTATATTTCCTTCAATTAGCCGCTTTTCAAGAATAATACTTTATCATAAAACTTATATATTAATCGAGTGTTTTTCGAGTGCCACTCGATTTCTTAACTCATACTTTGTGGCACGACCATTTCCTACTTTTAAAATTATATCTTCATCAATCATTTTGCTAAGTGTTGTTCTAGCCTGCTGTTTAGTAAAACCACATAATTCTCTGACAGTACCATTATTAATTGCATTATTCCGCTCCAAATATTCGGTAATCATATCCTTAGCCTTAATGTACTGCACGACTCTATCTCGTGTATATTCAACGTCGGACTTTATAGCTTCATATACTCTTGCTGTAAGCATATACTCTTTTCCAACAAGTTCAATTAAACCAAAATTCATCAGGTCAGAGCAACATTTCTTTGCCTCTATATCACTTATCTGAGCAATTTTTTGAACATCCGCCAATTTAATTTTCCTATTTTCAGCAGTATATCTTAACACCATTAATTGAGCAAGCGAAAATGTGATTTGCTTGGAATCCTGCTCACTAACAACAAATTTAACAAAATCAGGATCTTCCATTACATTGCCTATTGTAAGTTGTACTGCATCATTAAACACCCTGTATACCGGATATGGTTTTCCCATAGTTACCATTTCCTTATAAATAATGTCTACACCCTGTCCTGTACGCTGCACATATCTCAAATTCTGCAAAGTTTCAGCAATAAGTTTGTTTCGCGGTGATGATGGATGTGTAATAATATTGTCTGCTGTTATACCATCCAAGAATCCACCTGGATTTTCAATTACAATCTTATCTGGATAATGTTTAACATATACTGCACCCTGTTGCTGATAATCCCTATGTGAAAGGGCATTAAGTAGAGCTTCCTGAAATACCTTCTCTGAATACTCAGATACCTCTAATCTATATAAACCTATCTGGACTGATACAATTTTATTATCATTTTGAATTTTCTCTGTAAGTCTATCCAACACTGTTGTAATTGGCTGTTTCATATCAATTCGTGCATTATACTCTTCAAGATTACCTTTTCCATATTGCAAATATATAACCTCTGCCTGTGGCAACAAACGCTGAATAGAAACGTCCTTTCCAATAAACAGCAGCCCTGCTATGGTCAATTTAATCTGTCCCCCCTCATCCACAATCAGTTTCAGATCTTTTAAAAATGCCATATCCTCCAAATCCGGTAAAGTTGATGCTGAATCACGAAGTCTGAGTTTTTCTTTTAAAGAGTATACTACCATAAGGTTAATATCATTAATCGAACTCTCAGCTATAATCTGTGATGAAAAATCGTTAGTATTTGCTATTGTATACACATGTGCCATTTCATCAGAATAAAAAGGCTTAGAATTCTTTCCAAGTCTTTTAAGACATCTTCCATCCGCTGTTGTATATGTCTTACCATCCTTTTCTACAGAAATTGCTATTACCGTTTTTTCTTCATATTTGATTTCTTCAATTTCTGTAAACATATGAGGACTCGTTTTATCGTATATAGCTTCTTGAATAGACTGTAAATCATATTTGCCAGTACAGCCTGTAACTTCACCATCATCTTCAACACCTAAATATACAGTTCCGCCCTTGCAATTAACAAATGCAATCAACTCATCAACGACAAGAGAAATTCTTTCGCGCATATTATTAGTCTTTATCCATGATTTGAATTCTATGTTAATTGATTCACCTATTTTTATAGCTTCTTGCAAGTTTTTCACAAGATCACCTCATTTTTAGTCTATTTTTTACAATAATATATTCCCTCTTATCCTCTATTCTTTGCAATATAAAGCCCTATCCACATAGCACAACATCTATTTTGCCAGCTGCTAAATCAAGGATTGTATCGCTTAGTTCTTTTTGTGTATATGAAAGCTCATAGCCATTTAATGTTAAAAATACCAACATCACATGAGTACCTAAACGTTTGTTTCCATCAACCATCGGATGATTCTTTACAATTCCAAAGCATAACTGTGCTGCTTTTGCCTGTACACTTGGATATAATTCTTCATCTCCAAACGATTGAAATGGATTAGCAAGTGCTGATTCAAGCATACCATCATCACGAATACCATTACTACCACCAGTAATTTCAATCAGTCTTTCATGAAGTAAAACGACCTGTTCTTTGCTTAATCTTATCATTTGGCAAGTACCTCATAAGCCTCCATATTCTGCTTAATAAGACGCTCTGATATAGCAAATACGTCCTCTGTGGATGCTATTTTTTCCTGCTCCGCTTTGCTAAAATCAATTACGAGATATCTTGGTACATTGTTTTTAAGGATCACTGCTGTGCCATGCTCATCAACAACTTTGGCAACCTTTGAGAAATTCTGATTAGCTTCTGTTATAGAAATCATTGTATTTGTATCTATTGTCATACTATACACCTCACTTTAAACTATATTATATGTAAATTATAGGATAAATACAACCTATTTTTATAGCTAATGTTTGAAATTTTGTGAATATTTCAAGAGAATTAATGATACACAAGATTATCAAGTAATTCATGGACATGTTCTGTAACCTTTAATTTATAAGCCATATTTTGCTCTCGTTTCTCTAAGGGCTGCTCTGGCATCCTTTACTTGACCTGCTTCTATCTGTTTTTCAGATATCTCTATATCTCTATACATAGCAATGTATTTCATGGTTGACTCATAAGTCTCCATACTCATAATTACCATATCGCCATAGCCATTTTTAGTAACATAAATTGGTTCCTCTGTCTTGTGGCACATATCAGATATCTCTGATGTATTTTTCAAATCTTTAATTGGAATTATATGTGGCATAATAGATACCTCCTCTATTTATAGTCTAATTATACCACAATTATGTCCTTTTCCAATCTTCTTATTTATCAAAATCGTAACTATTCAGAACCCCATTTCTTTTGCTCATGTGGTTACTTCGCCATATAAATTGAGTCAAATATGCTTGTAAACAAGCATATTCTGCCTTAATTTGCATGGCTCTGAATAGTTACTCAAAATCATATAAAAAAAATTACCACATGAGCTTTATAGCATAATTTCTTGACTATAGCGCATAAAAATACCCTCCTTACTGGTTGTCCAGTAAGGAGGGCTCATATCACACTGCCATGACCGTTTCTCTTATATTTCTATACAGTTTAGTTCTCATTCATCTTCGCCAGTTTAGCTGCCTGGTCGGCTGCGATGCAGGCATCAATGATTTCCTGGATATCACCATTCATAATCTTATCCAGCTTATACAGGGTCAGGTTGATTCTGTGGTCAGTAACACGTCCCTGAGGGAAATTATAGGTTCTGATCTTCTCAGAACGATCGCCTGTACCAATCTGGCTTCTACGCATCTCTGCTTCTGCATCATGTCTCTGCTGCTGCTCGATATCATACAGCTTGGCACGCAGAAGGGCGAAAGCCTTAGCCTTATTCTGTAACTGGGATTTCTCAGTCTGGCTGTATACCACAATACCTGTAGGGTAGTGAGTCAGTCGTACAGCGGAGTCTGTGGTGTTGACACACTGTCCACCATTACCGGATGCACGCATTACATCAATACGGATATCCTTATCTTCAATCTTAATGTCAATATCTTCATCAACTTCCGGCATAACGGCTACGCTGATTGTAGAAGTATGGATACGTCCGCCGGACTCTGTCTCAGGAACACGCTGTACACGGTGTACACCGGATTCATACTTCATTACAGAATATGCGCCCTGTCCACTGATCATGAATGTAACGCTCTTCATACCACCAATACCGATTTCCTCGACTTCCATCGTCTCCACCTTCCAACGGCGGCTCTCTGCATAATGTACATACATACGGTAGATTTCTGCTGCGAACAATGCTGCTTCGTCTCCGCCTGCGCCCGCACGAATCTCCACGATTACGTTCTTATCATCGTTAGGGTCCTTAGGCAGAAGAAGAATCTTTAACTGCTGCTCTAATTCTTCAATGCGCTTCTTGGCATCATTGAGTTCTTCCTTGAGCATTTCACGCATTTCTTCGTCATTTTCAGATTCCAGCATAGAGAGGGAATCTTCTACGGTCTCTTTGCATTTCTTATATTCTGTATAAGCTTCTACAATAGGCTGCAGGTTGCTCTGCTCTTTCATCAGAGAGCGGAATCTTGCCTGATTATCTGCTACTGTAGGCTCATGAAGCTCGTTCATGATTTCTTCATAACGGGCAATCAAATCATCTAACTTATCAAACATCTCTATTACCATGCCTTTCCAAATATTAACCTTGTCAATCACCTGCACAGACACTGGTCTGCTATGTGCGTATCTATATTTATGCCATATTCCAGCAACCGGTTACGACTCGATCCAGCTTCGCGTAGTCCTGTATCACTTCTACTTCAATAAAGCCCCTCTGTATCATGAGTTCTTTTACTGCTTCGCCCTGGTCATAACCTATTTCAAAGAACAGTCTCGCACCACGAGTCATATATGCCGGACACTGCTCTATTATTTTCCTGTAAAAATACAGCCCATCAGCCTTGCCATCCAGAGCGATCATCGGCTCATGTTCCCTGACCTCAGGCATCAGAGTCTCTATCACGTCAGTCTCAATATAGGGTGGATTCGATACGATCATATCGAACCTGCCTTCTACCTTCTCTAAGAGGTCGCTCTGTCTGAAATCTGCCTGAATCCCAAGTCTGCCGGCATTCTCTCTTGCAACTGCCAGTGCATCTTCTGAAATGTCCACGCCCATGCCTTCACATTCATTGCTGTATTTTAACAGGCTCAGCAAAATGCATCCGGAGCCGGTACAGATATCCAATATGCGCGTACCATCACTAAGATATCTCATTGCCTCTTCCACCAGAATCTCTGTATCCTGTCTTGGAATCAGTACATACTCATTCACCTTAAAAGTAAGCCCCATGAATTCCTGCTCACCTGTAATGTGCTGCAGGGGGATTCTCTGTGCTCTTCTCTCTATTACTGTACGATAGAACTGTTCTTCCAGATCATTTCGCACACTGTCTCCATGAACCAGCAACGCATTCCTGTCTGTATGGCAAATATATTCCAGAAGCAGTCTGGCATCCAGTGCAGCCTCTTCAATTCCTGCATCCTCCAGCTGCTTTCTACCATATTCATATAATTCCCTGTATGTCATATCCATAACCCTGCTAAGGCTCTTCTGCTGTGGTTGTATCCTGCAGCCAGCTGTCATCAACTTCGTATCCGAAGGTATCTTTTAAGTATGTCTTCCAGTCAAAGACTGCTTCTACAGAAGCAATTGCTACTTCAATCATATCTTCATCCGGCTCCTTGGTCGTAAGCTTCTGCATCCACATACCGGGGGCGGATATGATTCTTACAAGAACATTATCACTTCTGCCTGCCAGGCGGATAATCTCATAGGAAATACCTGCAATGACAGGAACCAGTGCGATACGCAGAATCAGCTTCAGTGCCATATTATCCACTCTGATAAAGAAGAATACAATAACACTTACCAGTACAACAAATAACAGGAAGCTTGTTCCACAACGCTTATGCTGTCTGGAGCTTCGCTTTACGTCTTTTACTGTAAGTGGTCTGCCTTTTTCAATACAGTTGATACATTTATGTTCTGCCCCATGATACATATAGAGCCTTTTAATATCTTTCATAAGAGAGATTCCAGCGATGTACGCAATGAAAATCAGTATTCTGATCAGTCCCTCGATAATTGCAATCACGCTGGCATTGCGGATGTATTTACCAAGCAGGTCTGAAAGGAACAGGGGCAGGAGTATGAAGAGCGCCACCGCAATGATTACGGATAAAATCACGGTAAAAGTCATCATGATATCATCTGCCTTGTTACCCAGAAGCTTCTCCAGCTTCCCTTCCGTCTTACTTGGCTTCTCATCCTCTTCCTCATAGAAGGAAGCAGAATAAGTCGTTACCTTCATTCCCAGTATCAGGGAATCAATAAAAGCAAATACGCCACGGATAAACGGCAGCTTCGCAAACTTCTTATCTCCGCATACGCCCTTGTATTCCTCGACCTCTACATCAATCTCACCGTTGGGCTTGCGTACAGCCACTGCATATTTATCTCTATTCTTCATCATCACACCTTCCAATACAGCCTGTCCGCCGATACCGGAATAATGTGTTTGTTTCTTCTTAGCCATATAGTCCTCCGAGTCTGTCACATATCCTATGAACTAAAAATAAGGTTGAGATAAAATCTTACCTCAACCTTCTGAACGTTTCTTATTTGCTTTCTACGCCGTACTTCTTATTGAACTTATCAATACGTCCACGAGCTGATGCAGCCTTCTGCTGACCTGTGTAGAATGAATGGCATTTTGAACAAACTTCAACGTGGATTTCAGGCTTTGTAGATCCTGTTACGAATGTGTTACCGCAGTTGCATGTAACAGTTGCCTGATAGTAATTAGGATGGATTCCTTCTCTCATGTTTTTCACCTCTCTATAGATAAAATCTTCTTTTTCATTTACTTATGTTCTCATAAACAGCTTACTCAGTATAACATAGCTTTTTATGATATGCAAGTCTTTTTTATATGAATTTCATCTTCTTTACAGTATTGACGAATTCCATGTTGTCTTTGGTCTTGGAGAAAAGGTCAAGTATCTTATCTACTGCCTCTTCCGGTTTCAGTCCATTGAGGGCTCTTCGGATAATATTAATTGCCTCCAGTTCATCCGGTGTCAACAACAGATCTTCACGTCTCGTACCGGATTTGGGAATATCAATGGCAGGGAACACTCTCCTCTCGGAAAGTCTGCGATCCAGTACCATTTCCATATTACCTGTTCCCTTGAACTCTTCATATACCACATCATCCATCTTGGAACCTGTATCTACCAGTGCTGTTGCAAGAATGGTAAGGCTGCCTCCTTCCCGCATATTTCTGGCTGCACCGAAGAATCTCTTGGGCATATGCAGAGCTGCCGGATCAAGACCACCGGAAAGTGTTCTTCCACTGGGTGGCACGGTCAGGTTATAGGCTCTTGTCAGTCTGGTAATGCTGTCCAGAAGGATACATACATCTTTCTTATGTTCTACCAGTCTCTTGGCACGCTCTATGACCATTTCGGATACACGCTTGTGATGCTCCGGCAATTCATCAAAGGTGGAATAAATGACTTCTACATTCGGTCCTTCTATTGCTTCACGGATATCTGTTACTTCCTCCGGACGCTCATCAATCAGCAGAATGATCAGATGCATCTCCGGTGAATTCTTCTTGATGGACTGGGCAACTTCCTTTAACAGTGTTGTTTTACCAGCCTTTGGCGGTGACACGATCATACCACGCTGGCCTTTTCCCACAGGGCTCATCAGATCCATGATTCGCATGGCAACACTCGCCCCTGCTGTCTCCAGTCTGATTCTTTCATTTGGGAAAATCGGAGTCATGTCCTCAAAATTGCGGCGTTTACATGCAAGCTCAGGTGGTAATCCGTTGACCTTCTTCACATATAATAATGCACTGAACTTCTCATTCTGTGTCTTTACTCTGGTATTTCCTACAATAACATCGCCTGTCTTGAGATTAAAGCGGCGAATCTGACTAGGCGCTACATAAACGTCATTTTCACCGGGCAGGAAGTTCTCACAGCGGATAAAACCAAATCCGTCTGGCATGACTTCCAGAATGCCGTTTGCAGCCATACCGCTGTCCAGTTCTGCGGGGAATTTCTCTTCGGGGCGTTCTTCCCTGACTTCTCCCGGCGCACGTAACACTGGTCTTGGCTCTACATCCTTGCCGGCAGCCTTGTCCTTTTCATCTTCAGCAAGCATCAGTTCCACCAACTGCGCCTTCTTCAGCCCGCTGGTTCCCTTAATGCCTCTGTTTTTGGCGATTGCACGTAAATCAGCCAATGCAAGAGATTCGTATTTTTCTCTCATACCTTCCTCCATATCTATATACGTTCCATTATGAATATCTTCTGCCTTTTATAATTGGGGTTGTTACTTATTCTTTCTTTGGATATGCTGTATTTTTCAGATACATATATACGACATTTGTGTAATATGTTCATGTGACGCAGCAGAATGTGCTGCCTTACCTATTATAGCGCACTTTTTCTAAAATAGGAAGAAGAATTTATTGCTAAGACCTGTTTCTTACATTATAATGAAGTTAAAAATCTAAAATACTAGGAGATGTGTACTTATGACTATTCAGGAAAAAGCACTGGAACTTCATGAAAAATGGAACGGAAAGCTGGAAACTGTCTCCAAAACTCCCGTAAAATCAAGAGAGGACTTATCTCTTGCCTATACCCCCGGCGTTGCAGAGCCTTGTAAGGTAATCGCCCAGGATAAGGAAGCTGCCTACAAATATACGATGAAGGCAAATACTGTTGCCGTTGTATCTGATGGCAGTGCCGTTCTGGGACTTGGCAACATCGGACCTTATGCCGCTATGCCCGTTATGGAAGGCAAAGCCGTTCTGTTCAAGGAATTTGGTGGAGTCAATGCGGTACCCATCTGCCTGGATACACAGGATACAGAAGAAATCATCAAGGCTGTTACCTGGCTTGCGCCTGCTTACGGCGGAATCAATCTGGAAGATATCTCAGCTCCCCGCTGTTTTGAAATTGAAGAGAGATTAAAGGAAATTCTGGATATTCCTGTTTTCCATGATGACCAGCATGGTACTGCAATCGTTGTCCTTGCAGGTATTATCAATGCGCTGAAGGTTGTAGGCAAGCAGAAAGAGAACTGCAAGGTCGTTGTAAATGGCGCAGGAAGTGCCGGTGTCGCTATCACAAGACTTCTTCTGACTTATGGCTTCACCAATGTCATCATGTGTGACAAGGTAGGTATCGTAGATACCACAACTAAGGGGCTTAACTGGATGCAGGAAAAGATGGCAAAGATCACCAATCCCAACCATGAGACAGGTTCCCTTGCTGATGCATTAAAAGGCGCTGATATCTTCGTAGGTGTATCTGCTCCTAATATCGTAACTCCTGAAATGGTAGCTTCCATGGCAAAAGACTCTATTCTGTTCGCTATGGCTAACCCTGTTCCTGAGATTATGCCGGATGTTGCCAAGGCTGCTGGTGCAAAAGTCGTAGGAACCGGCAGAAGCGACTTCCCGAATCAGGTCAATAACGTTGTCGCTTTCCCAGGTATCTTCAAGGGTGCCCTGGAAGGACGTGCCACACAGATTACAGAAGAGATGAAGCTTGCTGCTGCCAATGCCATTGCAGGTCTGGTTCCTGATGATGAACTGAACGAAGACAACATTATGCCGGAAGCATTTAACCCCAAGGTTGCCGAGCTGGTAGCTGAAGCTGTTAAATCCCACATCAGACGCTAAGATGAATCCTTTACGCTGGGGAGACAAGCCCTATCATTCTCTCGATTATGAATTAAAACACCAATATGGTGAGAAAATCTATAAAATAGCCCTGGATGCAGGTATGACCTGTCCTAACCGTGATGGCACGCTTGGGACAGGTGGATGCATATTCTGCAGTGCAGGCGGCAGTGGGGACTTTGCAAGTCCTGCTGCCTCTGCCTGCGGGAAGTACTCCATACGCCAGCAGCTTCTGGAAGGTCTTTCCTATTTCCACACGAAAAAAACAGGCAATCGTTTCATTGCATACTTTCAATCCTATACGAACACCTATGCCCCCACCGGGCGGCTGCGCAGCCTCTATACCGAGGCGCTGGAAGAACCGGATGTAGTCGGTATCTCCATTGCCACAAGACCGGATTGTCTGGGCGATGATGTGATAGCTCTGTTAAGTTCGTTAAAAGACTCCTATCCTGATAAATTTATCTGGGTTGAACTGGGTTTACAGACGATGCACGAAGAGACTGCAAGATTTATACGCAGAGGCTATCCTCTTAGTACATTTGAAGAAGCACTAAACCGTCTTCATGCAATCTCGGTTCCTGTTATTGTCCATGTCATCCTGGGGCTTCCCCATGAATCGAAAGAAATGATGATAAAGACCTGTAACTATCTGAATTCCTGCCATATAGACGGTATCAAACTACAGCTTCTTCATGTATTGAAGAATACAGATCTGGCTGCCCTCTATGAGCAAAAAACTTTTGATATTCTGTCTCTGGAGGAGTATATTGATATTGTAATTACCTGTCTGGAGGTTCTGTCACCTGACATCGTTATTCACCGTGTAACCGGTGATGGGCCAAAGGAGCTGCTGCTTGCACCTGCATGGAGTCTGAATAAACGTCATGTACTCAATACACTCCATCAACAGCTGCGGCTGCGGGATTCCTGGCAGGGCAGATATTACGAATCAACTAATCAATGAAAGGGACGTGATATTCATGACACAAGATCCATTGACACTCTATAAGCTCATCGTTCTTTACATGCTCAATAAAGTGAAATTCAAGCTGACCTACGCACAGATCAGTGAATTCATCCTTGAAAAAGAATATACGAACTTTCTGACATTACAGGAAGTCATCTCCGATCTGCAGGATACAGAACTGATCAAAGCTGACACTACGATGAACCGGACTTATTTCTCCATTACAGATGAGGGACGCAATACACTCTCTTACTTCGGTAATCGTATCGGGGAAGCCATCATTGCAGATATTGATGCCTTTCTGGATGAGAAACATCTGGAATTAAAAAATGAAGCCTCCATCACCTCAACCTACTATAAGGCTACTTCCGGTGAATTCGAGGCTCAATTGATTGCCCGTGAAAAAGATGTAGAACTGGTCAATATCAAGCTGTCTGTCCCAACGGAAGATATGGCAGCCTCAATCTGTGACAGTTGGCAGAAGAAAAATCAGAGTATCTATAAATATCTAATGCAGGAGCTGTTTTAATCAGCTCCTGCATTTTCTTAATCTTCCTTTTGCTTCGCCTCGTCCTTGATCCGTTTCATATGCTCACGAATCTTGGCTTCATAGCCATTCCAGGACGGCTCATAATATTTCTTGCCCGTCAATTCATATGGTAAATACTGCTGTTCCACATAATGATTCGGATAATCATGTGCATATTTATATCCTGTCCCGTGTCCCAACTTCGCTGCTCCTTTATAATGTGCATCCTGTAGATGCGCAGGTATTGGCAGATTGCCACTTCTTCTTACTTCTTCGTTGGCTGCAAAGATAGCATTGCAGGCTGAATTACTCTTAGGTGCACATGCCACATAAGTTGCTGCCTGTGACAGAATAATCTGTGCCTCCGGCATGCCGATGCGCTCTACAGCCTGTGCTGCCGATACGGCAACGGTCAGTGCCCGCGGATCTGCATTCCCCACATCCTCAGAAGCACATATCATGATACGTCTGGCTATGAAAGCCACTTCTTCGCCGGCATATAGCATCTTTGCCAGATAATAGACCGCTGCATCAGGATCTGATCCACGCATGCTCTTAATAAAAGCAGAAATCGTATCATAGTGATTATCTCCGTTCTTATCATAAAGTACGCGCCGCTTCTGTATACACTCCTGTGCTACTTCCAATGTAATATGGATCTTACCATCCTCACTTCTGTCTGTGGTCATAACACCAAGCTCTATGGCATTCAATGCATGTCTTGCGTCTCCCCCTGACAGATCCGCCAGAAATTCCAGTGCATCCTCATCTATTACAGCATCAAAGGCTCCCATGCCTTTCTCTTTATCATAGACCGCACGATGAATCAGTTGTTTGATATCTTCCTTATCCAGAGGTTTCAGTTCAAAAATAACAGAACGTGATATCAAAGCGCCATTCACTTCAAAATAGGGGTTCTCTGTAGTAGCTCCTATGAGAATGATCGTTCCATCTTCTACAAAAGGCAACAGATAATCCTGCTGGCTTTTGTTAAAACGGTGTATCTCATCAATAAAGAGTATGGTACGCTTGCCATACATAGCCATGGTGTCTTTTGCCTTCTGAATGACCTCTTCCATATCCTTCTTACCGGCTATGGTAGCATTGATCTGGGTAAATTCTGCACTTGTTGTATTTGCAATGACCTTGGCAAGTGTCGTCTTCCCTGTTCCCGGCGGTCCATAGAAGATAATAGAGCTTAATTTATCCGCCTTGATCGCACGGTACAGCAGCTTGTCTTTTCCAATGATGTGTGACTGACCTACTACTTCATCCAGTGTAGTGGGTCTGAGTCTTGCTGCAAGAGGTGCTTCTTTCTCAAGGTTGGTCTGTTTCATATATTCAAAGAGATCCACTTCTGATGCCTCCTTATACGCAAAAAAACTGTAACTATCCAGACCTTATTTACAAGCTTCTGAATAGTTACAGTATAACAACCGTTCCGCAACATTTCAAGTATCGTTGCTGCCTCACCCTGCCTTTTACCAAATACGGTATTTGCCGCTTAAAGCAAGAAATGCAAAGAAATACAGGCAATTATCATAATATCTTCTCACTCCGGTGCGCATGGGTGTGTTCCAGAAACGCTCTATCCATTCATTCGTAAATGGATTGTTGGCAGCCAGAGACCCCTGCGCTACTGTAGCAATAATGGCTACAGGATGCAGTACATCGCTTTGTGCCACGGTACCATTGATTTCATAGGTGTGAAACTGATTTCTTCTGGCATCTTCCAGCAGAAATTCCTGTAATCTGTCTACCGCAGCACATTGTCCTTCATCAATACCGAACCATTCATAATCCAGACCGATATTGGCTACTGTGCGGTAAGAATCACTATAGAACCAGTCATGTCTGTCATTGGACCAGCCAAGCTTTCTGCTCATAGGACTACCATCAAACTCTGCATATTCTGCGGACATACCTGTGATGGGCGAGCATGCCTGCACCAGATATTTACGGCTTGCCACTGCTGCCTGCGCCCAGAAATCCCGGTCTTCCTCATCCGCCCACTTACTGAACAGTTCATAGAAATGTGGTAAATGATAAGAAGGATCTGTAAAATCAATACCGGGTACGAACAGAATCTGATGATTCTGCAGGTTCCACATGGGAGCGCCCTGCCTTCCCTCACTTCCCTTATGTAAGCAGGCTCTCAGGATTGCCTTGGCTTCCTGCGCATAGGCATAGATTCCCTCTCCATCTCCCCATCTATGGGATGCGAAGAACAGAGCCATGGCAAAGAATTCTTCTCCATCCGGAGCGGGCCCATACGCATTCTTGGTACCATCTATGGCACAGGACCAGGCAAAATATCCTTCATTTTCACCCTCTGCCATATACATATAGGTCTTCGCCCACTTCCAGAGACAGTCAAATTCCTTCTTCATATCCAGCTGCACACACAGCATCATTCCATAAGACATGCCCTCTGTTCTGACATCCAGATTACCTGTGTCCATAATATATGCCATATCTTCCCCTACGGGGTAGTATACTCTTTCCTGCTCTTCTCCATAGAAATAGAATCGGATGATTTCCTGTAAGCGTGTTTCTACCTCAGCCTGATGAATCCCCAATTCCGCAAAAACATTTCGATATTCTTTCTTCGCAATATCTGCCATTTCGTCACCCCTCCATATTTGTTACATGTACTGTTTCATTTCCTTAGGTTCATTGTAAGCAAAATCCGGGGGTTTATCTCTTTAAAAATTGTGATGTAATGTTCAAATATTGCTAAGTATTTACGACTGCTGCTCCCTTCTTAGCAGATTCAGCAGATTGCGGTAACTGTTCATAACTTCCTCATGATGCTCCATAATATAATCTGTCCTGCCTTCTCTGGCAGCAGCTTCCAGGGCTCTGGCGCCCTCTGCCAGCTCTTCTGCTCCGATAGACAGGGATTTACTCTTCAGGGCATGAACCAGAACCTGATAGTTCTTCCAGTCCTTATCCTGATAATACTGCTCTATTTCTTCTGTTTTGTCTGAATCCAGATAGGAATGCAGTACTTTCTCATATACTTCTTCACTTTGCGCACAATACCGGATTCCAGACTCTGTATCAAGGAAAGTCAGCCGGTCAACCAGCTTCTTGTCCTGTCTGAGCGCCTTTTCCACAGCCTGTAGGAAATCCGCCGGAAGAAATGGCTTATGAATTATACCTACAATCTGATTCTTCCAACTCTCTGCTTCCTCTTCCAGATTCTCCGAAGCTGACAGAAGTATAACCGGAATCTGTGCAGTTGCAGGACTACTCTTTAATCGCCCCAAGGTCTCCTGTCCATTCATCTGTGGCATCTCCATATCCAACAGAATAAGCTGTACAGTATTCTCCTGTAGATATTTTAAGGCTTCTGCCCCGGAAGCAGCTTTCTTTACATCATATCCCTGTTCCTTTAGGAACTTCTCAGCCAGATACAGACTCATGGTATCATCATCCACTAACAGAATCCGCATAAGACCACCTGTGGATTCTGCGCCGGCTTCCTTGTCCGGTGTCTGCAGCTGTACCGGCTCATCTTCCTGTATGGATACCTTCTCTGACGGAAGATACTTAATCAGAAGCTTCTCCAGCCGATTACCCTGTATCGGCTTGGCAAGATAATCTCTGAAACCAAGTTTAAGATACTCTTCCCGCATTCCTGTCAATGCATTGGCGGTCAGCATAATAACCGGCGTGTCATTATTCAGGGAATCCGGCATTGCCTTCATCTGTTCCAGTGTCTGTACCCCATCCATTTCAGGCATCATATGATCCATAAAAATCACATCATATGCCTTTTGTCTGACCATATTCAGGCACTGCTGTCCACTCATTGCCGTATCAATCTGCAGCTGTGTCCTTTTCAACAGATTACGGATAACCATCAGATTCATTTCCACATCATCTACAACCAGAATCCTGCCCTGCGGCGCCCGGAAGCTTTCTCGATATCCGGTCATGGCAACAGCATGGTAATCATTAATTCTGCCAATCGGAGTATGGTCCACGATTGTCTGCGGTAATGTAACAGTGAAGCAGGAGCCCTCTCCATATACACTCTGTACCTGAATGGAGCCATGCATCAGTTCTACCAGCTGATGTGTAATGCTAAGCCCAAGTCCTGTACCTTCTATATTATAATTTCTGGATGTATCCAATCGTTCAAATTTATGGAAGAGCTTATCCAGATTCTCAGGCTTGATGCCAATTCCTGTATCTTTTACCTGCAAAATGAGCTGCAGGCAATCCCCCTGCATTGTTCCCTTTACATTTATGGTCACTTTCCCGGTCTCTGTATATTTCACGGCATTTGTAAGAAGATTGGTGAATATCTGGCGGATGCGCACTTCATCTCCCCTTAAAATCCTGGGCAGCGTCTCTTCGCACAATACTTCTGATTCTAACCCTTTCTTTTCCAGTCTCTCTGCAACCATATTGTAGCTGTCATTAATCAGTGAGCCAAGCTCATACTCCGTAGGAATAATCTCCATTTTACCTGATTCAATCTTGGAAAAATCCAGAATATCATTGACAATCGTCAGTAATGTATTAGCTGCCACATGTACGCTGGAAGCATATCCATAAATCTCCTGATTCTCTTCTTCACGAAGGACCATCTCATTCATGCCCATAATGGCATTGATAGGAGTTCTGATTTCATGAGACATATTGGCAAGGAAGTCACTTTTCACACGATTGGCAGCCTGCGCCTGTTCTTTTGCCAGTTCCGACGCTTCCAATGCTTTGACAAGGTCTCTGTCTTTTTCCGCAATCATTCTATCCAGAGCTATCGCCATCAGCCCTGCCACAGCAATTACAATATAAGCGATTGCAGCCTCCGGAATCAGATGATCATCTGCCTCTCTCCAGCCCATATGCAGCCACAGCCAACGATAGAACAAGGTAAAAGTGACACTCCCCAGTCCGGCTGCCATAACTGTCTTGGACAGCTTCGTATCACTGAATACGATTGTAATAAGAATCGGCAGACAGAACAGCGTCAATGTATTACTGAACACGAAATGTACTGCAGCTGTTACTGTAATCAGAAACATCATGGTAAGAGCCGGAATGTAATTCAGTATCCGCTCATCCTTTGCAAAATGTCTCTCCAATCTGCCCTCCAATACAACTGCACTTACATTCAATACAGTCGGTAACAGCATAAAAAGAAAAAGATATACAGGCAGGGGCTGATCTATGCTGTCCTGTTCTTTCAATATCATAAATATGACTATCTCCAGTATCAAAATACAAATTGTAAAGGATACATTGAATTTATATAGTATTTTTCTCCATTTGGCATAATCCGGTGTAATCTTTTGCATTTTTGTTACCACGCCTTTCAGTAACCTGAAAACTGTTCTTACTTTATTATCCAGTATACTCCATTATATACAGCTCATGCAAGGCTCTGGTTGCGGCAACATAAAGCTGCTTGGCATAACGGGGATTCTCCTGATATCCTTTCATATCCGGTCTCCACAACAGAACACAGTCAAATTCAAGTCCCTTAGTCTGCGGCACTGTCAATACCATGACACCTCTGTTAAATCCTGCTTTATCCGAATCAACCAGTGTCTGCTGTATATGTGCGCCAAGCAGCGGCTTCACCCTGTCTGCCTCTTCCTGTGAGAAACATACAACAGATATGGTCTCATAGCCTTTCTTTAGAACCTCTGTAATGATTCTGACAACCTCTTTAACCAATGCCTTTTGTGATACTGCCTCTATCGTCCTTACCGGCTCCCCATGACGGATTACCGGCTCTATCTTATAGGTGCCTCTGGATGCACGGTCTAATATCCTGCCCGCAAACTCTGATATCTCAATGGTATTTCGATAACTCTTGGACAAAAGACGAAATTCATCCGTATTCTGGCAAAATATCTTCTCCTTCATATCCCGCCAGTCATTCATGCCACATTCATAATTTACATTCTGTGATACGTCCCCCATAATGGTAAAGAAACAATCCGGTAATACAGTTCTCAGTGCATAATATACGATTGGTCCAAAATCCTGTGCTTCATCAATAAAAATCTGTCCAAATTCTTCATCCGGTTTCTTCTGTACTGCCCGATAATAGATTAATAAAAGAGCAGCCACATCATATACATCAAACTGTCCCTTATCCAGTCTCTCTTTCACAGGAGTCATATCAATATAATAAGATGCACCATAGCTGTCCAGGAAATGCCCATAAATCGTAAGCAGACTTCCCTTATACTGATGACTGCTAAAATAATTCTTATATTCTGCCTGCTTACGTCCATACATCCTTTCATCCTCATGATGCATGGTCTGAAGCTTAATCCTTGCCCGTAAGCGTTCATCCAGAAGAACCAGCAGCTTATTAATAGAATACTGTGGATTCTCATGGATAAATCTTTCATTATTCTTTGCAGAAAGCAGCATACCAATCTCTTCATCCTGAACTGCACAATTGCCCAAAATATGATTACGAAGCCGCTCCATATACTGTTCCAGTTCTCTTGCAAACAGCATCTTGCTCTTCCATGCCCAGGATGGGTTGGCTTCTACAAGCCGGTATTTCTTCTTCCATTCCTTATGCAGCAGATGTGCCAGCAGCTCATCCATTCTCATATGCTTCACATCATATACATCCAGCTCAGGCAATCCGCCTGTAATGTAGTCTATCAGAATGTCACTGCCACCCACGATACAGAATTCATTGGAAGTAAAACGGTCTTTATAATTGTACATCATATAGGAAATACGATGCATTGCAACAGTGGTCTTCCCGCTTCCGGCTACGCCCTGTACAATCACATTATGAAAAGGGCTGGAACGGATAATCTCGTTCTGCTCCTTCTGAATGGTTGCAATGATATCACCTAATACCACATCTCTGTTCTTGCTCAGGTATTTGACCAGAAGCTCATCATTTGCCGCCACGTCACTGTCGTAAAATCCCTGTAATTTGCCGTTTTCAATGTCATAGGTACGTTTCAGCTCCAGGTCAATGCGATAACTGCTGCCATCCGGTATCTGATAACTTCCCTGCCCCAGTTCATTCTCATAATATACTGTGGCAATGGGTGCCCGCCAGTCTACGATGACCATATGTGTCTTATCCTTCTGTATGCCATGCTTGCCAATATAAATGGACTCATGCAGGCGTTCATCCAGATTCCTGTAATCAATTCGCCCAAAGAAAGGCTTCTCATATGCCGCCTTATTATGTGCCAGCTGATTCCTGCTGTGTTCCTCCAGACTTTGGGATGTAAACATCTGATCATACAATTCCACATTGCCGCTCTGTACAGCCTTGACCAGTTCCTGCGTCTGTCTGTGCCTTTCCTCGACCTGTGCCTCATACCGTCTGATATTCTCCGCAATCAGTTCACGACATTCCTGTAAATGTTCTTCTTCTCTCATCTTTTAACATTACCTCCATAGTGACACATGTGTCACTTTCCATACACACTTCCCATTCCGGGGTTATATATTTGAGTTACAAGAGTTATTATACGTGAAAAATAATTTAATTCTAGACTTATATTTTGACTTGTGTTATAGTGTTGTATAGAGAATAAGCATGGCTTTACTTTAGTTTGCTAAAGTAAAGCCATTTTTGTTTTAGATATGTATTTTATTCTACTACGATCTGTGTACAAGTTAAGATATTCCTTTCTGCTTATCCAGCAATTCCTTCAGTGCATCCTCACTGTCACTGACCCAGGCATCCTCTTCCTCTTCATTCAGACCAAGGTACTGCGCCAATGTGCACTCTTCATCACTCATGCCCCACTCATAACTGTAATCATCAATTGCTTCAAATTCGACCTCACCTGCTAAATACAAATCTTTAAATTTACGCTCCATCCAGACAGAATCCTCCTTTATCGATTGTCTTTGGTAAGAACCATTATACCTTATTTTATTCCAAAAAACAAATACCCGCTGTCTTCAAAACAACGGGTATCTGCTATACAATATTCTCTCCCTTAGCAGCAACTCTGATACAGTGTTATATCGGATTTTAATAAAATATCAGATGGCAATATCAAGGAATGTCCTCTGCATGCCTGCTGTCTGCCGGTTCTTTACCATAAATACTGCTGAAGCGTTTCTGTGATATACAGCCGCTTCATTGATCATTCTGGTTAAGTCATTCATCTTCTGGGAAAGCTGGACGTTATCATTTTTTGTAAAAGAAATTCCGTTACCGCCTGCGCGGCTCAATTCCAGGGTAAGCTCTTTGATTTCTCTCTGGAAATTCAATCTGTCTGTCATGGAGAAATTACCATTGATGACCTGACTGGACAGTCCTTCCATCTTCTTCATCATCTCTTCAATCTCCGTAGCGCTTGCCATTTCTTCTTTGGCAGCCTGCTTCTCCAGCTTCAGGCTCTCCCTCATGCCTGCTGCCGAAATCGATACTTTTACAGATTCTTCCTCCTGCTCTGGTTTCTCTTCGAGCAATACTGCTTCGATTTTTCTGGTGTGTTGTCTGTTATTGCCGCCTGAACTGCCATTTTCTACTGCTGAAGCAGCACTGTTGAGCTGTAAAGCGGTACTCGCACTCTTTACCTCCATAACATATTCTCCCTCATACCGGTGCAGACCCCCTCAAGTCCACACACGCCTTGTTATGTCGTCCTTTTACAGACACCTTATATGTTAACTACTCCCCTTATGCTATATATATCGGAGCTTATTGTCAGAACTTTATAGTAATTATGTAAATTTTTCAAATTATTTTGAATTTTCTGTAAACTTGGTGTTCTTGTATAGATTTTATATTTTTTGTGTATTTTGCCAATTCTCCTATACAAATTATATCCGAATGTTTTATAATAAAGCTGTATACATCAAGAAAGGATACAAACAGATGAAGCCTAATTTTGATCCTGTAATTGAAGAATGCATAAAAGAGGCAAGAGCTAATCTATACATGGTTCGAACATCCAGACAGCAGGAATATAAGCCATACTGTGACCGGCTTTTTGCTTATGCTGCTTCTGAGCAGTCTGATTACCTCTTCGCCCAGGCTTACTATTGTATGATGCAGTACTATGCCTGTGTGAACGATCATATTAACACAGTCAGCTGTGCCATGGAAGGAATCAAATATCAACAAAATACGCAGGAATATGAATTAGTGGCACGTTCCTACAACATGCTTGGCATTTTCACAGCTTCAACAGGAAACGGTTCCCAGGCTGTTGACTATTATCTTTCAAGCATTGATTATTGCAACCAGTATCATTTTGATCATGTACAAGCCCTGGCAACCCTGAATCTCGCAGATGTCTTTCATCGCAGCCTGGTCTATAACCGTGCTCTATATTATTACGAAGAGGCTGAGAAATATTTTCTCAAAGATCCCACTTCACCAGAACCATGTATATATCTTGATGAGCTTAACAACCTGCTTTGTAATAAAGGACACTGTCTGCTTTCTATTGGTCAACTGGAGAAAGCCAATGAATGTGGACGTAAGATCCTGCACAACCTGGAGCTGATTCATGAAAAAGGCGGCGAATACATCCTTTTCACCACACATGTGTATCTGGCTGCCTTAGCCTATGCAAATCAGGATATGGAACTGATGAATCATCATCTGGAGATTACCCTGAGTGATTTTCACAGCAGTGATGCCTATACTACTTATTTATCAGATATTACTGCTCTCATTCAATTATATATGAAACTTGAGAAATATAAGGAACTGGTCAAGATTCTGGATTATTATCTGCAAAAATGCAAAGAGGATCATGCACCATTCTATATCTACAGTATTTTCCTGGGAAAAAGAATTGAATGTGCCACCCAGTTACGGGATGACAATTCCTACCGGTATTTTTCCCAGCTTTTCATACAGCTTTACCATGACAGCGGAACACAGAATTCAGAATCTGTGCTGCATGCTGAAACCGTTCATAAAGAACGTCTGCGTGTGCAGAAGCTGCAACAGGAAATGCTGCTCCTTAACGAACAGCTTATGGTACAGTCCCAGCACGATGCTCTGACTGGTCTGCCCAACCGGGCTTATCTGAACAATTACGCAGAAGAGACTCTGTCCAAAGCACTGAAGAATCAGGTCAACTTTGGTATTGAGATTCTGGATATAGATTTCTTTAAATCAGTAAATGACACTTATGGACACATGGAAGGCGATCATTATCTGACTGCCGTAGCAGATCTCCTGTCCAGAATTACGGAAGAATATTCCAATGTATTTGCTGCCAGATATGGCGGGGATGAATTTGTTCTGGTCTACTATGATAAGAGTGTGGACGAAATTAAGGAAATCATGAATCAGCTCAAGCTTTCAACTGTCAGTGTAAAGCTGCCGGCAATAAGCCAGCTTGGGGAAGATCACGTTACCTTATCCCAGGGCTGCTGCAATCGTATTCCTGAACCCTTGAACCGTCTGTGGGATTATCTGGCACGGGCAGACACGGTTCTCTACGACGTAAAGAAAAAAGGCAAAAATAACTATAAAGTATCAGAGCGTTTTAAAAAGGCATAGGTCAATTGACCAATGCCTTTTTCGCATAATACCCTGCTGCTGCACGACTAAGATTCCAGTTTCGGATGTGCATTTGCTCATTTTCTTCCTGTATTCTCTTGAAATACTCTCTTTGAAGATTCTCCAGCCTGTATCCTGTCTCCTCTATCTCCACATTATCCATAGCCGCGATTGCCGGCGCTGCATCCGCGGAAAGTCTCGTCTGTAGATAATAGGCATCTGCTGCTCCCCCCTGCTCTATTGTTGCGATATTGTATCTTGCAACCCAATAATCAGGATGCAACATGGCAAATCCAAGATACCCCAATGTGACAACGATCAGTAAATAACGAAACAGCATAAAATCCTCATGATGAATGTCATAAATCATTCCTGCTGTCAGCATTACCATAACCGCCAGCGTCCACAATACTGCCAATCTTAGAAAAGTCATTCCATAACAGTTGATATATAATATCATACGGTACGCACTGGATGCAATCATGATATAAGTACAGCCACAGATTATTGCCAGCAGAAGATTCAATACTCTGGATCTGGCAAAGAAAGCATGACACGCCGGCACCAGACACATATTGAAAATGCATACAAAAAGCAATGGGAAGAAGCCGCTTCTGGCATATTCTGCATATGTGTATCCTTTAGGAAGACTCATTTTACCAAGAAAAAGACCAAATATCTGTACACCACAGAACAATACATACAATGCGGTAATCAATACTGCTGCCGTGATCGCAACATAGGCATCCCACTGAGGACGGCTCTCCTGTACCGCCTCTTCCTGAGACTGTCTTTTCCTGCAAAAGGCAAGCATTCCATAGGTATATACAAAGCATATCACTACCATAAGCAGAACCCGAAATACCTCACCATTACTGATCCATTCTGGTATGTGCCACTGCAATACCCAGTCAAACATATCGCAGAACATCTGATAAAAAACGGCATCTGCACAAAGCAGCAATACTCCGACAATACATAAAATAGGAATACTCACGGCAATTCCTATTACGACAGCCAGAATCACCCGATTACGTTTCTGTATCTTCTGTTCATCCTTAGGTTTGGGATTCTGTGCCTTTCTATAAGCAATTGCCTCTGTAAAAGGCGCTGATATTTTGCACAGGCTTCCCCAGAATACTCTCCATATCTCTCTGCACCAGGTTCCCATGCGCCATTTCTGTGTCTTTTGCCCCAGCAGCATCTGTAACATCCACACTGCAAACAGCACAATTCCCAGTAAACGGTTCAAGCCAATCAATACATAGGAATCCGTTGTGCAGTTAATCACTCCAAGGAGAATCAGTGCAACCGTCCAGAATCGATTGTCTTTTACGACAGTAACCCCAGACTTTTTCAAATAAAATCCAAAGAAGAATAAGGTCCCGCCTACGTAAAAAGGGAATGTAATTCCAGACCTGTTCTGATACAGGCAAAAAGTATAAAAAATTGCATATAACAAGCAGCTTATGTGCATTTTGGGCGCACTTTCCCAAGCCTGCTGCTTAATCAGGCTTTTTGTGTTCTCTTCCATTCTTTTATTCCTCATCTTTTTATTATATTTATTACGTCTAAGCCTCTTAGACTACTATGTTACTGTTCATTCTCTGGCTGTGCTTCGTCATCCGCTACATATTCCAGAATATCTCCCGGCTGACAGTCCAGTGCCTTGCAGATTGCATCCAGGGTGGAGAGCCTGACTGCTTTTGCCTTGTTATTCTTCAGGATAGACAGGTTCGCCAATGTGATGTCCACATCTTTCGCCAGCTCCGTCAGCCCGACCTTACGCTTCGCCATCACTACATCCAGATTAATTACTATTGCCATATAAAACCAGCCTTTCTACACCGTAAGGTCATTCTCTTCCTTGTAATCAATTGCCTTATCAAACACAAATGCCAGTACTTTACTGAAAAGCCCCGCTATCACGAATACCAGTACCAACGTCAGCATTGTCACCGTCAGATACAACACGGTTCTCAGCAGACAGATAATTGCAATGATAAAGCTGTAGGTTCCCATCCTCTGTAAGCTGACCACATTCTCTCTGACAAAGCAGTCGTCAGCTAACACGGTTCGAAACATCTTGCGCAGCTCACCGATGATCAGAATTGCCAGAATGCCAAGAATGAAATAGATGAGCACTGACTCCTTGTACTGCTCCGCGAATACTTCATATTGAAATACTCTGGCGATCCATTTTATCGACCATGGTAATGTCACTGTCGCCACAATTCCTGCAAAATACATAAAATCCAGTAAATACTTCGTAATCCATACTACCGTTTCCTTCTTCATATGTTCTCCATCCATACCTTTCTGAGGGCATACACCGATGCCTCTTGTTTTGTTGAGGCTGAATTGGAAAACTGACTTCCAGTTTGCAAAAGTAAACCCCTGTTCCTAAAAGTTCTTGCAAGACTAAATTCCGGCATATCAAGAAATCATGATTTT
>MNTL01000074.1 GCA_001916965.1 Roseburia sp. CAG:10041_57 | reverse complement strand
CCTTGATTTTCCGGGCTTTTTGAACCATTTTGATATAGTCTGAGCAGTCGATTATCGCTTGCTGAACTGCGGAGCGCGACGAGCTGCTTTGAGACCGTACTTCTTTCTTTCCTTCATACGAGGATCACGTGTTAAGAAGCCTTCCTTCTTGAGCACTGGTCTGTAATCTGCATCTACCTGTAATAAAGCTCTGGAGATACCATGTCTGATAGCACCAGCCTGTCCTGTATAACCACCACCACATACGTTAACAAGAATATCAAACTTGTCTGTTGTATCTGTAGCTACTAAAGGCTGACGAACGATAGTCTTTAATGTCTCTAATCCAAAATATTCATCAATAGATCTCTTATTGATTGTAATGTTACCTGTACCAGGTACTAAGTATACTCTAGCGATAGCTTTCTTTCTTCTACCTGTACCATAATATCTTGAAGCATTTGCTGCCTTTGCCATTTTAATATCCTCCTTTATTTGTCCCTTTGATTAAAATGTCAATACTTCAGGTTTCTGAGCTGCATGATTGTGCTCTGGTCCTGCGTATACATAAAGTTTCTTGTACATTTCTCTTCCTAAAGGTCCCTTAGGGAGCATTCCCTTAACAGCATGCTCAATAACCTCTACAGGCTTTGTGTTCAACTTATCCTTTAAAGTTGTTTCCTTCATGCCGCCTACATATGCGGAATGCTGATAATAAATCTTCTGATCAAGCTTTCTACCTGTTACAGTAATCTTCTCAGCGTTGATTACGATTACATAATCACCTGTATCAATATGAGGTGTGAAGATAGCCTTATTCTTACCTCTTAAAACCTTAGCAACTTCTGCTGCTAAACGTCCTAATGTCATACCTGTAGCGTCTACTACATACCATTTTCTATCAATTGTAGCTGGGCTAGCCATAAATGTTTTCATTATGTTACCTCCATATAATAAGCCAACGGCTTTCCTATGATTGGTCTACCTTATGTGAATCCTTCTGCTACGGAATGTCCGGCCGTATCATCCACTATTCACCGGTTACCATTATACATCCAACACCATGCTTTTACATAACATCGGGGCTTTGATCCTATCTAAACGCACACTGTCACAGTTGTTTATTATATTATACGAAATGAAATGTGTCAATAATTTCCCTGGAATTTTTTTATCTTTTCTCAAATTCATATGCATACAGTGTCAATCCGCATGCCGGCGCTGTAGGTCCTGCCTTTTGGCGATCCAGTGCAGCCAGTATTTGGGGTATCTGCTCCGGGCTCATACTGCCTTTTCCCACTTCCATAAGTGTGCCTGCAATAATACGAACCATATTGTACAGAAAGCCTGAACCGGTGACACGAATGGTAATCATATCCGATTCCTTCGATACCTTTACCGAATAAAGTGTTCTTACTGTTGTTTCCACTACTGTATTCACACTGCAGAAACTCTTAAAATCATGCTCTCCCACCAGATAGTCCGCTGCCTGCTGCATTCTGGTCACATCCAGCGGCACATATGTAAAATGCGCATATAACCGATAGGTAGGAAGAGGAAATTCCCTGTTCAGTATTTTATATTCGTATGTTTTTCTGCTGTTACAATGTCTGGGATGGAAGTCCAGTGGAACTTCTCTGGAATCCTCTATTCTGATATCCTGTGGCAGACGTTGGTTCAAAGCATAGGATACCTTATCTCCTGGCATTCTTGCTTCTGTGTCAAATACCGCGATATTTCCCAGCGCATGCACGCCCGTATCTGTTCTGGAAGCTCCGATAACATGAATCTCTTCCTTGAAAAGTGAAGATAAAGCTTCATTCAATACGGATTCTATCGTTATTACATTAGGCTGTATCTGCCATCCATGATAATTCGTTCCATCATATGCAACAGTTAACATAATTCTTCTCATAGTATACCTACAATTCTGCCCGCTGCTACACCTGCAGCCAGATAACACACTACAATTGCATAGGCAATATAGTCTCTGCGCTCATAATGCAATGGCTTCATCTTGGTACGTTTATCTCCACCGCGATAGCATCTGGCTTCCATTGCCATTGCCAGATCATTGGCTCGCCTGAATGCGGAAATGAACAGCGGCACCAGCAAAGGCACCATACTTTTGGCTTTTTTAATGACATTCCCACTTTCAAAATCTGCACCTCTGGCAATCTGTGCTTTCATGATTTTGTCTGTTTCTTCTAATAAAATAGGAATAAAACGCAATGCAATCGACATCATCATGGCAATCTCATGGACGGGCACTTTAATCTTTTTAAGAGGGCTCATCATCTTTTCCATGGCATCTGTAAGCTGATTTGGTGTGGTAGTAAGAGTCATAATAGAGGAACCTATGATCAAAAAGCTAAGGCGCACTGTCATTAATGCAGCAATCCTCAGACCTTCTTTTGTTATGGTAAGCTTCCATAATGTAACCAGCGGTTCTCCCGGTGTCAGAAGCAGGTTGCATATTACGGTCAAAAGTATCAGGAATACGATTGCCTTCATACCTTTTACCATGAATTTAAAAGGCACCTTTGACAGTTTAATCACAATAACCAGAAAAATTGCTGCAATCGCATAACCTGCCACATTATCAAATACAAATAATGAAATGATAAAAGCCAGAGTTGTTGCAAGCTTCACTCTTGGATCAAGTCTATGTATAATGGAATCTGTCTGATAATACTGTCCAAGTGTTATATCTTTAAGCATCCTGTCTCACCTTTTATCCCTTCTTACTCTGTGCAAGTTCTTTAAAATAACGTTCTATCTCTGCTTTTGCCTCATCTATTGTCGTCACGTCATCACTTACCGGCATTCCATGATCCCGCAATTCTTTCATGATATATGTTACCTGAGGAGCTGCCAGTCCGATTTTCTCCAGTTCCACATAATGTCTGAATACTTCCCTTGGAACATCATCATACATAACGCTTCCTTTATTCATGACAATGATTCGATCCACATACCTTGCCACATCATCCATACTATGAGATACCAGTACTACTGTAATTCCCATCTGTTCCTTCAGTTTTGCAATCTGATCCAGTATTTCATCACGACCCTTAGGGTCCAGCCCTGCAGTTGGCTCATCCAGTATCAGTACCTCAGGTTTCATTGCCAGAACGCCTGCAATAGCAACTCTTCTCTTCTGCCCTCCAGACAGATCAAAAGGTGACTGATAAAAATATTCATCCTCTAATCCTACAAGCTTCAATGCTTCATATGCTCTAAGCTGAACTTCTTTCTGAGAAAGTCCGAGATTCTTTGGTCCAAAACAAACATCTGAAAATACATCAGTCTCAAAAAGCTGATGCTCCGGATACTGAAAAACCAGCCCTACCTTGCTTCTGAGCATCTTTTTATCAAAGCCTTCTCCATCAATATCCTCTCCATTAAAATAAACAGAACCGGAAGTTGCCTTCATCAGTCCATTCAAATGCTGTACCAAAGTTGATTTGCCAGACCCCGTGTGTCCGATCAGACCAATAAATTGACCATCGGGCAGAACTAAATTTACATCATTTAACGCTTTTACAGCCATGGCTGTGTCTTCACCATAGACATGACTGACATGATCCAAAATAATTGACATATTCTCATCACCTTTCTCTATTCATGAAGCTTCTGCACACAGTTCAACATAGCATCACGAAATTCTTCTTTGGTCAGAATTCCTTCCGGTATTGGAAATCCATCCTCACGCAGTTCATGTGCAAGCAAAGTTACCTGCGGAACATCCAGACGCAATTCTTTCAGTCTGTCAACCTGGGAAAATACTTCCCTGGGTGTACCCTGTAATGTAACTTTTCCTTTGTCCATTACATAAACCTGATCTGCATAAATAACTTCTTCCATATAATGAGTGATGAGTATAATTGTAATTTTCTCTACATCATTTAATGCCCTGATGGCTCTGATTACTTCTTTACGTCCCTGCGGGTCCAGCATTGCAGTCGGCTCATCCAGTACAATGCATTTAGGATGCATTGCGATCACACCTGCTATAGATACGCGCTGCTTCTGTCCACCAGATAATTTGTTGGGTGAAAACTTGCGAAATTCATACATTCCTACAGCTTTAAGACTTTCATTCACTCTCTCCCATATTTCCTTCGTCTCTACACCCATGTTCTCCGGTCCAAATCCAACATCCTCTTCCACGATCTGCCCAATAATCTGATTGTCCGGATTCTGAAACACCATTCCTGCGGTCTGTCTGATGTCCCATATATTTTCTTCCTGCTGTGTATCTTTTCCATCTACCCATACAGAGCCTTCCGATGGATAGAGAATTGCATTCATATGTTTCGCCAGGGTAGACTTACCCGAACCGTTATGTCCCAGAATCGCAACAAAGTCTCCCTGCTTAATATCCAGATTCACATCATCTACTGCCTTCGTAATTCCTTCTACATTTCCTTCTTCGTCACGTCTGATATATTCAAAAATCAAATCCTTTATCTTAATGATTCCCATTCTTATCCACCATTCTAATTTTACAATATCCACAAATTCACTTGTTATATTGTACTAAATTCATGCTTCAAATACAAGGCAAAGTCAATGGGAATCCTGCTCCTGTTCTTCCTGCAATTTCTGCTGCATGAACGCCTGATAAAGCTTCCTCTTTTGCTCTGCCTCTTTTTTCTCCTGATCCAATGTTATCTGTCTCTTTATTGTCTCAGCAAGCCAGATTGCCCTGATTTTATCCAGAACTTCCTCTTCTTTTGATTTTGGTTGTTTTACAGTAGAATGCTCATATCGGGCTTCTGCCCTTTTTTGCCTCTCCTGTATATCTCTCTCCTGCTTTTTCTTACGTTCTGCTTCCAACATCTTCTGTTTACGATATTGCTCCCTGACCTGCGCATTTGATTGAAAAATCCTTGAACTACGCTGCATCGTATTTCCTTGTCTATTGGAATACATATTACTGTTATTCGCCTGCGTACAATAAACAGGATATTGCATCAGATATTCATAAGATTCACATACTTTTATATAATAATCTTTTACATCTGCTCTCGGATTGATATCCGGATGATACATTTTAGCAAGTGTATGATATGCTTTTTTTATTTCATCTATAGACGAATCTTCTCTGACTCCAAGATAATAACATGCTTCCTGTCTTGTCCTTATACTGCCTTTACCCATATTCATCATGATTTCCCCACATCTTTTATTTACACATGAAATATCATGCGCTGATTTCTATGAGAGCTTATCCACTTTTCTGATCAGATATACCCCTTATACCCAAATTTCAGACAAAAATAATTATATCATTATACAGGCTGTGGCACAATATCAGGTAACATAAAAAGGATGCTCCATACGGAACATCCTCTATGATCATTCTCAATATAAATTATACTAACTCAAGTACAACTTCCATTGCAGCGTCACCCTTACGAGGTCCGATCTTGATGATTCTTGTGTAACCACCGTTACGTCCTGCATACTTAGGTGCGATTTCATCAAAAAGCTTAGCTACAAGGTCGATTTCCTTTGTATTCTTCTTCTTTCCAGAGTTCTCTGTAGGAACTTCTGTTACAGAATATAATACTTTAAGCATCTGTCTTCTAGCATGAAGTCTGGAAGGAAGATCCTTCTTGATTTCCTTTTCTACTTCATCATAAACAGTAACTTTCTTACCGTCTTTTACTTCTTTGACTCTCTTGCCATCTTTGTCTTTCTTAGCAACCTTAGCTGTTACTTTAACCATTTCATAGTTATCTTTTTCTTTAATAGCTAATGCAATAAGACCTTCTGCAATCTTCTGTACTTCCTTAGCTCTTGCTTCAGTTGTAATGATTCTGCCATCTTTGCTTGCAAATAAAGAAGTAACCTGACCTCTTAATAATGCTTTTCTCTGACTAGATGTTCTTCCGAGTTTTCTATAACCTGCCATGATAGGCTCCTTTCGCTCGAGGACAATGAATCTACTATGTAGATCACCCTCATTAAAGTGGAACAAATGACAACGCTCTTTGGACTTACTTATCAAATGTTAATTAATAAATTCCATTTTATGAGCACAGAAACGAACACATTGGAATTACCGTTTCTGTCCTGTGAATCTGTTATACACAGTATTCACAACTAAATCTTCAATCATTCATCCATAGGATTTAACTGAAGACCTAATTCCTTTAACTTAGCCAATACTTCGTCTAAAGACTTACGTCCT
Organism: Roseburia sp. CAG:10041_57; assembly: GCA_001916965.1. Lineage (GTDB taxonomy): Bacteria > Bacillota > Clostridia > Lachnospirales > Lachnospiraceae > COE1. The sequence goes on along the minus strand of MNTL01000074.1, from coordinate 26,083 downwards.
AAGTTACGAACCTTCATCATATCTTCTGATGTCTTGTTCGTTAACTCTTCTACTGTATTAATACCAGCTCTCTTTAAGCAGTTGTAAGAACGAACTGATAACTCCAATTCATCGATACTCATTTCAAGTACCTTTTCCTTCTCGTCATCTTCTTTCTCAATCATTACCTCTGCATTCTTAGCATTCTCAGAAAGGTTTATGAACAGCTTCAGATGCTCACTTAATACCTTTGCAGCAAGACTGACTGCCTCATCCGGAGCAAGTGTTGCATTCGTGTATACGTCTAATGTCAATTTATCATAGTCCGTAATCTGACCTACACGGGTATTCTCAACAGTAACGTTTACTCTTTCAACGGGAGTATAGATTGAATCTACAGCAATGACACCAATTGGTAAATCTTCGCTCTTATTCTTTTCAGCACTGATATATCCTCTACCCTTGGTAATCATAATTTCCATGTAGAGTTTACTGTCTTTACCGCCGTTAAGTGTAGCAATTACCTGATCAGGATTCATGATTTCGATGTCCTGATCTACCTGAATATCGGATGCTCTTACAACGCCTTCACCCTCAAAATCAATAATTGCCTTCTTAACTTCATCAGTCTCACAGCTGTTCTTTATAGCCAGACTCTTCAGGTTCATAATGATTTCAGTAACATCCTCTTTTACACCTGGAATAGAACTGAATTCATGTAAAACACCATCAATCTTAACCTGACTTACAGCGGCTCCTGGTAAGGAAGCAAGCATAATTCTTCTAAGAGAATTACCCAGTGTAATTCCGTAACCTCTTTCCAAAGGTTCTACTACAAATTTACCGTACCTTTTGTCTTCAGAGATTTCTGCCACTTCAATGTTTGGACTGTCAAAATCAAATGCTAACACTGTAAATACCCTCCTTTATGAATGTGATGTAGTTGTCGTAAATGGCGACAATAGAAAGTACGCATGCGCACTTTCTATTATCACTAATAAGATGCTAATTATTTAGAATATAACTCGACGATAAGCATTTCGTCTACTGGAACATCAATAGCTTCTCTTGAAGGAAGTTCTTTAACTGTTCCCTTAAAGTTCTCCTGATCTACATCAATCCATTCAGGAATTAATCTACCGTTAGTAACTTCTGCGATATCCTTAAATCTCTGCATACCAGCAGACTTCTCTTTTAATTCGATCACATCGCCAGCGCTTACTAAGTAAGAAGGAACACTTACGCACTTTCCATTTACTAATACATGCTTATGACCAACGATCTGTCTAGCTTCTTTTCTTGTTCTAGCTAATCCCATTCTGAAGACAACACTGTCAAGTCTTCTCTCAAGAAGGATCATCAGGTTTTCACCAGTCATACCCTTCATCCTATCAGCTTTATCATAGTAATTACGGAAAGGCTTCTCAAGTACGCCGTAGATGAACTTAGCTTTCTGCTTCTCTCTTAACTGAAGACCGTACTCACTCATCTTCTTGCCAGCTCTTGGAGACTTTCTTTTAGACTTCTTATCATATCCTAAGAATACAGGATCTAAATCAAGAGATCTGCATCTTTTAAGAACAGGGACTCTATTTACTGCCATGTTTTTTTCCTCCTAAATTAAACTCTACGACGCTTTGGTGGGCGACATCCGTTATGCGGAACTGGTGTTACATCCTTAATGCTTGTAACTTCAAGACCACATGCCTGAAGTGCACGAATTGCTGCTTCTCTTCCTGAACCAGGACCCTTAACCATAACATCTACAGACTTTAAACCATGTACTAAAGCCGCCTTAGTAGCTGTTTCTGCTGCCATCTGTGCAGCATATGGAGTAGATTTCTTTGAACCTCTAAATCCCAGACCACCAGCACTTGCCCATGAAAGAGCATTTCCTTCATTATCTGTCAATGTAACAATTGTATTGTTAAAAGAGGACTGAATATGTGCCTGTCCGCGTTCAACGTTTTTCTTAACGCGCTTTTTTGTCACTTTTTTTGTAACTTTCTTAGCCATTTCTAAACTAACCTACTTTCTCAATTAAACTTATTTCTTCTTGTTTGCTACTGTTCTCTTAGGACCTTTTCTTGTTCTTGCGTTTGTCTTAGTTTTCTGACCACGAACAGGAAGACCCTTTCTATGACGGATACCACGATAGCATCCGATTTCCTGTAATCTCTTAATGTTCAGTGCGATTTCTCTTCTGAGGTCACCTTCTACCATATACTCCTCATCGATAACTGCACTAATCTTCTTAACATCATCATCTGTTAAGTCTCTTACACGTATGTCAGGATTTACACCTGCTTTTGCCAAGATCTTATCAGCACTTACTCTACCAATTCCGTAGATATAAGTTAAGCCGATCTCTACACGTTTTTCTCTTGGTAAGTCAACACCAGCAATACGAGCCATGTTAAAATTCCTCCATTTTGCTTCATGATGAAATATAAATTCCATCATATATTAATAGTAAACTAATTGATTGGGGTATACAATACCCGATCGGATAACAATCCGATTTGTCCGATACTACATCGGCATCTGGTTATCCAGATGTAGGTGGGCAGTCTTCATTTTTCCCACCGTGTTTCCTGCGAAACTTTTCTCGGTATCAAGAAGTAAACACACGACAAATTCTAATTATATCTGTCATATATTTAATAGCATATATTTCTTGACGGTATAACTTCTCATAATAAAGTTACAGAAATATACGCTCCAGCCGCACATTCGTAAAGACTCAGTGTTGAATTAACCCTGTCTCTGTTTGTGTTTAGGATTTTCACAGATTACTCTGATCTTTCCTTTTCTCTTGATAATTTTGCATTTTTCGCAAATAGGTTTTACTGATGATCTAACTTTCATGTTAAACCCTCCTTTCAAAAAGACCGTCTTACATTATAGCATGCATGTTACTCATTTGCAATACCTAATTAATATTTATTTATCTCTCCAAATGATTCTTCCTTTGGATAAATCATAGGGGGATAATTCTAATGTTACTTTGTCACCCGGTAAGATACGAATAAAGTTCTGTCTTAACTTACCGCTGATATGTGCCAATACACGATGACCATTCTCTAATTCTACCTGAAACATTGTGTTCGGGAGTTTTTCTACAACAGTACCTTCAATTTCAATTACATCAGATTTAGACATTATTTTACCTCCTGCATGTCTTTGCAATATTGCTTAATCTCTCTTTTTATCATTTCATTTGTTATTGCATCCGCTGATGCGGATACCTTGTGGCGAATCAATTGCACATGTTTCTTATTTTTCTTTTTTAGATGATCCAGTGTTCTGTTATCACCATCCGTCAGCCATACAGACTGTTCATCTTCCTGAATTACTGCATACACTTTATACTTATCATGCCCTGCCATGGAATATACCAAATATCCTACCATATATACTCCCCTAAATAAGTGTCAATATTTCAGGCTCACCATCTGTAACTAATATTGTGTTCTCATAGTGAGCGGATAACGAACCATCTTCTGTAACTACAGTCCAATCATCGTCAAGCCATTCAACATCCGGACGTCCAAGATTGATCATTGGTTCTATTGCCAGAGTCATACCTGCCTGTAATCTGATTCCCTTGCGTTTCTGTGCAAAGTTAGGAATCTGTGGATCTTCATGGAGCGAAGTACCTATTCCATGTCCTACCAGTTCCTGTACAATACCATATCCAAATTTAGAAATATATGCATCAATTGTATTGGATATATCATGTAAATGATTTCCATCCTTTGCCTTCCTAATGCCTTCAAAAAAGCTGTTCCTTGTCTCATCAATAAGCTTCTGAGCTTCAGGACTGATTCTTCCTACGCCATAAGTTCTTGCAGCATCAGAATGATATCCTTTATAAATAAGACCTGCATCCAGACTGACAATATCGCCTTCCTGCAATATTCTGTCTGCCCTTGGTATACCATGCACAACTTCATTATTAACAGATACACATATAGATGCAGGATATCCATTATAATGCAGGAAGTTGGGAATGCATCCATATCCGCGGATCAGCTTTTCACCCAGTCTGTCAATATCCAATGTAGACATTCCAGGCTCAATTGCCTGCCCTAATTCTTCATGAACCTTATAAAGAATATGTCCTGACTCTCTCATTAAATCAATTTCTCTTTGAGATTTAATTGTAACAGCCATTTTAAATCCTCCCGTATGCTAATAAACACACATTATACCATCTGCGCTTATTACAACACATATATTATTTCTCCAGAATTGCAACGATTGCTGCAAATACATCTTTCATATCTACTGTACCATCTACAGATCTTAATACACCCTTCTCTGTATAGAAATCAATCAAAGGCTGTGTCTGCTTATGATAAACATCCAGTCTGTTCTTTACTGTCTCAGGCTTATCGTCATCCCTGAGAATAAGTTCGGAACCACATGTGTCACATACTCCTTCTTTCTTAGGTGGAATATGTACAATATGATATGTAGCTCCACAAGTAACGCAGGCACGTCTACCGGACATTCTCTTTATAATATTCTCATCCGGTACATCAACATTGATTGCATAATCAATCTTGTCACCTAATTCAGTCAATGCCTTATCAAGTACCTCTGCCTGAGGAATTGTTCTTGGGAAACCATCCAGAACATAACCATTCTTACAATCATCCTGAGCTACACGGTCAAGAAGAATCTTTACTGTCAGTTCATCTGGAACCAAAAGTCCCTGATCCATATACTTCTTAGCTTCCTTACCAAGTTCTGTACCATTTTTAATATTTGCTCTGAATATATCACCTGTAGATACATGAGGAATACTATATTTCTCTGCAATCATTTTTGCCTGTGTACCTTTACCTGCTCCCGGAGCGCCTAACATAATAATCTTCATACCAATTCCTCCATACTTAAATCATGTGCTACTTTACTTATCTATCATAAAAACCTTTCGGTATTTTTTTCTAATTCATATAACTGAAAAAACGTAAGCCAAGAGCTTACGAAACAGAATCATCACAGTTTACGTATTTATTCATGGAGAAAGCAAAGACAATGCTTTGCTTTCAACCATGTATAGATTAATCATTCAAAAATCCTTTATAATTACGTACTAACATCTGAGATTCAATCTGCTTGATTGTCTCTAAGATAACACTTACTATAATAATTAAGCTTGTTCCGCCAAATGAAACATTGGCACCGAACACACCGTTAAAGAAAAATGGAATGACTGCTACAATAACAAGTCCAATTGCTCCAATAAAGATGATAGCATTCAATACTTTTGTCAAGTAATCAGTGGTAGGCTTACCAGGACGAATACCTGGAATAAATCCACCCTGCTTCTTCATATTATTGGAAATCTCTAACGGATTAAAGGTTAATGAAGTATAGAAATATGCAAAAAATACTGTCAATACGATATATACAACTAAACCAATAGAATATACTAATTGATCTGGTTTACACCAGTTATCCTGATTTAATCCATTTAAAATCTGTCTCCAGACACCTGTTCCCTGATATCTTACTAATGAAGATATAACAATCGGGAACTGCATCAGTGAAGATGCAAAAATAATAGGAATAACACCTGCTGTATTAACCTTTAAAGGCAGGAATGTTGACTGACCGCCAACCATTTTGTTTCCCTGGATTTTCTTAGCATACTGAACAGGGATCTTACGAACACCATCATTCAGGATAATTACAAGAACTATCATTGCCAAGATAATTGCTATAATTACAATAGCAGAAACAACTGCCAAAGGAACAGATTTACCTTTTACAAACTGTTCATACAGATTGCTAAAGTCATCTGGCATACGAGAAATGATGTTGATAATAAGTACTATAGAAATACCATTACCGACGCCCTTCTCTGTAATTCGTTCACCAATCCACATAAGGAACGCACTACCTGCTGTTAATGCAGCAATTACTGTTATGACATTCAAAGCGTTATACTCTTCTAACAATCCCTGATTGCCAAATCCGATTGCCATTGCAGCACTCTCGATCAAAGCAAGAGCTACTGTGACATAACGTGTGATCGAAACAATTTTCTTTCTGCCGTCCTCGCCATCACGCTGCATCTCTTCCAATTTCGGAATCGCAATTGTAAGAAGCTGTATAATGATGGATGAAGTAATATACGGTGTAATATTCAGTGCAAATACAGACATGTTCAAAAATGAACCGCCTGTAAATGCATCAAAGAAGTTGAACGCACCGCCGGTTTGAGCCTCAAACCATGAAGAAAAGTAATTTCTGTCTACGCCCGGAACCGGAAGCTGAGAGCCAAATCGAATCACTATCAGCATAAGAAAAGTAAACAGCAATTTCATTCTGATTTCTTTAATCTTAAACGCGTTCTTTAGTGTTGTAAACATTAGATCACCTCTGCTGTTCCGCCAAGTGCCTCAATCTTTTCTTTTGCAGACGCACTGAAAGCATTTGCCTGAACATTAAGCTTCTTTGTAAGTTCACCATTACCAAGAATCTTAACACCATCTCTAGGGTTCTTAACAACGCCACTTTCAATTAATGTCTGTACAGATACTGTAGAACCATCTTCGAATTTCTCTAATGCGCCTAAATTGATACCAACGATTTCCTTTGTGTTTCTGTTCTTGAAACCTCTCTTAGGAAGACGTCTGTATAATGGCATCTGACCACCTTCAAAGCCTGGTCTTGGTGCTCCAGAACGAGCCTTCTGACCCTTATGACCCTTACCAGCTGTCTTGCCGTTTCCTGAACCGTGTCCACGACCTCTTCTAAAATTATCACTATGTTTAGAGCCTTCTGCAGGTCTTAAATTTGATAATTCCATTCTGACACCTCCTTATTTATGCTTCTTCAACTTTTACTAAATGATTTACTTTACGAATCATACCTCTGGTTGCTTCGTTATCAGGAAGTTCAACTGTCTTATGAAGCTTGTTCAGTCCAAGAGCTTCAACAGTTGCCTTATTCTTAGGAACAGCACCAATTGTTGATTTAACTAAAGTAACTTTTAATGTTTTTGCCATGTTCGTCTACCTCCTTAAGCCATGATCTCGTCGATAGATTTTCCACGATTAGCAGCTACTTCCTCAGGAGTCTTTAACTGAGCTAAGCCTGCGATTGTAGAAAGTACAACGTTCTGCTTATTGTTGGAGCCTAATGACTTGGTACGGATATTCTTAATACCTGCAAGCTCACAAACGATACGTGCAGGACCACCAGCGATGATACCTGTACCTTCGGGAGCCTTCTTTAATAAAACGCTTGAAGAACCATACTTACCAATAAAGTCATGTGTAATAGAATTGTTCTCATCCATAGCAATTTTGATCAGGTTCTTAATTGCATCTTCTTTTCCCTTGCGGATAGCTTCAGGGATTTCTACTGCTTTACCAAGGCCGGCACCTACGTGACCATTACCGTCACCTACTACTACCAAAGCGGTAAAACGCATGTTACGTCCACCTTTAACAGTTTTGGTTACACGCTTAATGGTAACAACCTTATCTGTTAATTCAAGCTGACTAGCATCAATGATTGTACGTTTCATGTGATTTTCTCCCTTCCTAGAATACCAAGCCAGCTTCTCTTGCTGCCTCAGCTAACGCTTCGATTTTTCCATGGTATAAAAAGCCGCCTCTATCAAAGACTACCTCTGAAATACCCTTATCCATTGCTCTCTTTGCAATGACTTTTCCTAAATATGCTGCTGCTTCAACGTCATTGGTCTTATTCAGTTCAGCCTTGATCTCTTTCTCAAGAGTGGAAGCTGATACTAATGTATTTCCAACTGTATCGTCAATAATTTGAGCATACATATGATTATTGCTTCTGAAGACTGCTAAACGCGGTCTTTCAGCTGTACCGCTGAAACGGTTACGTATTCTCATGTGTTTCTTTTCACGCATTTCTGCTCTAGATTTCTTACTAACCATTTTTTACGCCCTCCTTATTTACTTCTTACCAGTTTTACCAACTTTACGTCTGATTGTTTCATCAGCATACTTAATACCCTTGCCCTTGTAAGGTTCAGGTCTTCTCTTATCTCTGATTTCAGCTGCGAATTGGCCAACTTTTTCTTTATCAATACCCTTAACGATGATGATGTTCTGTCCATCGAGTACTGTTTCAATTCCTTCAGGATCGATCATCTCTACTGGATGAGAATATCCTAAAGATAATGTTAACTTATTACCGGATTTAGCTGCTCTGTAACCTACACCGTTAACTTCAAGCTTCTTCTCATAACCCTGAGTTACACCAACAACCATGTTGTTGATCAGTGTTCTTGTAAGACCGTGAAGAGATTTCATCTTCTTTAAATCGTTAGGTCTTGCAACAGTGATTTCAGAACCTTCTACTTTGATTTCCATTTCTGCGGGTAATACTCTCTCAAGAGTTCCCTTAGGACCTTTTACAGTCACTTTATTATTTTCTGCAACTTCTACAGTTACGCCTGCAGGAATCGCGATTGGCATTCTTCCTATACGTGACATGCCCGTACCTCCTATTTATGAATCAATTTAATAACTACCAAACAAATGCTAAAACTTCGCCACCAACCTGAAGTTTTCTAGCTTCCTTATCAGTGATTACGCCCTGATTAGTAGAAAGGATTGCGATACCAAGTCCACCAAGAACTGTAGGTAATTCATCCTTGCCTGCATAAATACGAAGACCTGGCTTAGAGATTCTCTTTAAGCCTGTGATGATCTTCTCATTCTTATCAGCGCCATATTTTAAAGTAATGTGAATTGTCTTAAATACACCGTCTTCGATTACTTCAAATTTCTTAATATATCCTTCATCTAAAAGAATCTGGGCAATAGCTAACTTCATCTTAGATGCGGGTACATCTACTGTATCGTGTTTTGCAGTATTCGCATTACGGATTCTTGTAAGCATATCTGCAATCGGATCACTCATTGTCATTTAAGTTTCCTCCTTATGGATTTCCTATATATTGCTCGAAACATATTGCTATCTAGCGGTGAAAACATTGGCTTAGAGCCTGTTTCCACCTGATATGCATTTATTTACCAACTAGCTTTCTTAACACCAGGAATCTGTCCCTTATATGCTAATTCACGGAAGCAAATTCTGCAAATTCCATATTTTCTTAAATAAGCATGTGGACGGCCACAGATTTTGCAACGACTATATTCCTGTGTAGAGAATTTAGGATTACGCTGCTGTTTGATTTTCATTGACTTTTTAGCCATGAGAATTTACCTCCTTCTTATTTAGCGAAAGGCATGTTGAACTGTGTTAACAATTCACGTGCTTCTTCATCGCTCTTTGCAGTAGTAACAAAGATAATGTCCATACCTCTTACCTTGTCAACCTTATCGTACTCGATTTCAGGGAAGATAATCTGCTCTTTAATACCAAGTGCATAATTACCTCTACCATCGAATGCATTCGGGTTAACGCCTCTGAAGTCACGTACACGAGGCAGTGCAAGGTTTACAAGACGGTCAAGGAACTCATACATCTTCTCACCACGAAGAGTAACCTTACAGCCAATAGCCATACCTTCACGAATCTTGAAGTTAGCAACAGCCTTCTTAGCCTTGGTTGTAACAACCTTCTGTCCACTGATTGTCTCAAGATCCTTTACAGCGGTCTCAAGAGCCTTAGCGTTATCCTTAGCCTCTCCTACGCCCATGTTGATAACGATCTTATCGAGCTTAGGAACTTCCATAATATTTTTATAGCCGAACTTTTTAATCATAGCATCTACGATTTCGTCTTTATATAAATCTTTAAGTCTGCTCACCAGTTTAGTCCTCCTTCCTTAGAATTAATCGATTACTTCACCTGTTGTCTTTGCAAAACGAACTTTCTTGTCTCCGTCCATCTTGAAGCCAACTCTGGTAGCTTTTCCTTTATGAAGGTACATTACGTTTGAAATATCCAAAGGAGCTTCCTTCTGAATAATTCCACCATTCTGGTTAGCTGCTGATGGCTTAGCATGCTTTGTGATCATGTTAACGCCTTCAACTACTACTTTGGAATTCTTGGCATCTACAGATAATACTTTACCTTCTTTGTCTTTATCCTTACCAGCGATAACCTTAACAGTATCGCCCTTCTTAATTTTCATCATGTCAGACACCTCCTTATAATACTTCAGGAGCTAAAGAAACAATCTTCATAAACTGTTTCTCACGAAGCTCTCTTGCTACCGGTCCAAAGATACGAGTTCCTCTCGGAGTCTTGTCATCCTTGATGATAACAGCAGCATTTTCATCAAATTTAATATAAGAACCGTCTTTACGACGAGCGCCCTTTACAGAACGTACAACTACAGCTTTTACTACATCGCCTTTTTTTACAACGCCGCCTGGTGTTGCATCTTTAACGCTAGCAACGATTACATCGCCAATATTGGCATATCTTCTTGTAGAGCCGCCCATAACTCTGATGCAAAGTAACTCTTTAGCACCGGTATTGTCAGCGACCTTAAGTCTGCTTTCCTGTTGTATCATGCTAAATCTCCTTCCGAATCACATTTTTGTGACTAAATTGCAAACATGCAATTCTTATTACAATCTATTTTGCTCTTTCGATAACTTCTACAAGTCTCCATCTCTTATCCTTAGATAAAGGTCTTGTCTCCATTACTTTAACTGTATCGCCAATGTTGCACTCATTGTTCTCATCATGTGCTTTTAACTTATAAGTTCTCTTAACGATTTTGTTGTAAAGAGGATGCTTTACATGATCTTCAACAGCGACTACGATAGTTTTCTGCATTTTGTTGCTAACAACCTTGCCTGTACGTGTTTTTCTTAAATTTCTTTCCACGACCATTTTCCTCCTACTCTACATTTTTAAGATTTGCAGTCATAACAGTCTGAATTCTGGCAATATTTCTTCTTACTTCTTTAATTCTGGCTGTATTATCTAACTGATTTGTTGCATTCTGAAATCTCAAATTGAAAAGTTCTTTTTTTGCAGCTACTAATTCCTGTGATAATTCTGCAGCTGATTTGGTCTTTAAATCTTCTACATACTTATTAGTTTTCATTTACTGCACCGCCTTCCAAATCTGCCTTAGAAACAATCTTACACTTACAAGGAAGCTTGTGTGTTGCAAGACGTAATGCTTCTTTAGCAACATCTTCACTAACTCCGCTGATTTCGAACATTACACGACCTGGCTTAACTACTGCTACCCAGTACTCAAGTGTTCCTTTACCGGAACCCATACGAGTTTCAGCAGGCTTAGCTGTAACAGGCTTATCAGGGAAAATCTTGATCCAAACCTTACCACCACGCTTAATATAACGTGTCATAGCAATACGGGCTGCTTCAATCTGGTTAGATTTGATCCAGCAAGGCTCCAGTGCAACGATACCGTACTCACCATAAGTAATTGTATTACCTCTCTGTGCTTTTCCGGCCATAGTTCCACGGAACTGTTTACGACGCTTTACTCTCTTTGGCATTAACATTATTTATCGCTCCCTTCCTTATTTCCCTTAGTAGGAAGTACTTCGCCCTTGTAGATCCAAACCTTAACGCCTAATTTACCGTAAGTTGTATCTGCTTCAGCGAAACCATAATCAATATCTGCTCTAAGTGTCTGAAGAGGAATAGTACCCTCGCTGTAGAACTCTGTACGAGCCATATCAGCTCCACCAAGACGTCCTGATACAGCTGTCTTAATACCAAGTGCACCAGTCTTCATTGTTCTACCCATGCAGGACTTCATTGCTCTTCTGAAAGATACACGATTCTCAAGCTGTAATGCAATATTCTCAGCAACTAACTGTGCATCTCTGTCAGGTCTCTTGATTTCCTTGATATCAACAAGGACATTCTTACCTGTTAATTTCTGAAGTTCTTTCTTAGTAACTTCGATTTCTGCTCCGCCCTTACCGATTACTACACCAGGCTTAGCTGTGAAAACGATAACCTTTACTCTGTCAGATGCTCTTTCGATCTCGATCTTAGCAACACCTGCGCTGTATAACTTCTTCTTTAAAAATTTTCTAATATTATAATCTTCAACTAAGTAATCAGAAAACTCAGCATCAGCATACCATTTGGAATCCCAATCTTTAATAACGCCGACTCTTAAGCCGTGAGGATTAACTTTCTGTCCCATTTTCTTCCTCCTATCTCTCGTCAAGCACAACTGTAATGTGGCTCATTCTCTTTTCGATTCTATAAGCTCTACCCTGTGCTCTAGGTTTTACTCTCTTCATTGTAGGTCCCTTATTTGCGAAGCAAGCTGCAACATAAAGGTTCTCTGCGTTCATACCGTTATTGTTCTCAGCATTAGCGATAGCTGACTCTAATAACTTCTTGATTACGCTTGAAGCATATCTGGGATTGTATGTCAGGATTGCAAGTGCGTCCTGAACGTTCTTACCTCTTATGGCATCTAATACGAAGCATGCTTTCTGAACAGATACTCTAGCGTAAGAAAGCTTTGCTGAAGGTCTTGTTTCTCTATTTTCTGCATTTCTTTTTCTCTTATAACTTGTTCTGCTGTACTTATTCTCAGCCATGGTTGAACCTCCTTTCAAAAATTATTTCACCTTAGATTTCTTTTCGTCTTTGCCGTGTCCTCTATAAGTTCTGGTTGCAACGAATTCACCAAGCTTATGTCCAACCATATCTTCTGTTACGTATACAGGCACATGTTTTCTTCCGTCATGTACTGCAATTGTATGACCTACGAAAGCAGGGAAAATTGTAGAACGACGGGACCATGTCTTAATTACTGATTTATTTCCGGATGCGTTCAGTGCATCAACCTTCTTTAAAAGGCTTGCATCAGCGAACGGACCCTTTTTTAATGATCTAGCCATTAGGTTTGTTCCTCCTTATGATCGATAAACTTCATCACAATCATTTCGATTGTTTAAGCTGCACTATAGTCAATCTTGAGCCAGCAAGAGCGATTATTTAATCGCTTTGCCGTCTCTTCTTCTAACGATCAACTTGTTAGAAGCCTTCTTGCTCTTTCTTGTCTTCAAACCAAGAGCTGGCTTGCCCCAAGGTGTAGATGGTCCTGGACGTCCAATACCAGTCTTACCTTCACCACCACCGTGTGGATGGTCATTCGGGTTCATAACGGAACCGCGAACTGTAGGTCTGATACCCATATGACGCTTACGACCAGCCTTACCGATCTTAACAAGGTTATGATCACCATTACCTACAACACCGATAGATGCTCTACAAATGATGGGCACCATTCTCATTTCGCCTGAAGGAAGTCTTAATGTTGCATATTTGCCTTCCTTAGCCATTAACTGAGCGCTGTTACCAGCAGAACGTACTAACTGTCCGCCCTTGCCAGGATATAATTCAATGTTGTGTACGTTAGTACCAACAGGGATTTCAGAAAGAGGTAAGCAGTTACCAACTCTAACTTCTGCCTGAGGTCCGTTCATAACCTTCATACCATCAGTTAATCCTTCAGGTGCGATGATGTATGCCTTCTGACCATCTTCGTAGCAGATCAAAGCGATGTTTGCACTTCTGTTAGGATCGTACTCAACGCCGATAACCTTAGCTGCGATTCCATCTTTATTTCTCTTGAAATCGATAATTCTATATTTCTGTCTGTTTCCACCGCCATGGTGTCTAACTGTAATTTTACCCTGATTATTACGTCCGGCATTCTTCTTCTTAGAAACACAAAGAGACTTTTCAGGAGTTGTCTTTGTAATTTCAGAGAAATCTGAGCCAGTCATATTTCTTCTAGAAGGTGTATATGGGTTATATTTCTTAATTCCCATTGTCGTTTCTCCTTTTCTATTTTATTATCACACTTGTCTGTGTATAGTCGTTGCAATCTCTATTTTATAAACCAGAGAAGATCTCGATATCCTTGCTATCCTCTGTTAACTGTACGATTGCTTTCTTGGTCTTTGCAGTCTTACCAACTACAGCACCACGTCTCTTGTTCTTGCCTTCCATGTTGATTGTGTTTACTTTAGCAACCTTTGTGCCTTCGAACATCTTTTCAACAGCTTCTTTAATCTGAGACTTGTTTGCTTCTGTATGAACTAAGAATGTATATTTCTTCTCGCCCATGCCAGCCATGCTCTTCTCTGTAATCACCGGTTTGAGGATTACATCATAATACTTAACGTCTGCCATTATGCGTACACCTCCTCGATAGTCTTAACGGCATCCTTAGTAAGGATTACTGTACCGCCCTTCATAACGTCATATACATTAATTGTATTAGTTAATGCTGTCTGAACGTTAGGAAGATTTCTTGCTGACTTAACAACCTTCTCATCATTCTCATTAAGAACAACGTAAGCCTTGTTAACCTTTAAATTATCCATAACTGCCTTGAAGTTCTTTGTCTTGATTTCATCGAACTTAAGCTCGTCGATTACGATCAGCTTGTTCTCCTGAACTCTGCTTGTTAATGCAGACTTGAGAGCTGCTCTCTTTTCCTTCTTGTTCATCTTGAAGGAGTAATCTCTTGGTACTGGAGCGAATACTACGCCGCCTCCTGTCCACTGTGGAGCTCTTGTTGAACCCTGTCTTGCATGACCTGTTCCCTTCTGTCTCCAAGGTTTTCTTCCGCCACCGGATACTTCAGAACGTGTCTTTGCTTTCTGTGTACCCTGACGATTATTTGCAAGCTGCTGAACTACTGCCATGTGTACTAAGTGTTCGTTTACTTCTACACCGAAGACAGCATCATTTAAGTCAATACTTTCGACTTCCTTGCCTTCCATATTATAAACAGATACTTTTGCCATCTGAATGGTCCTCCTTTCGTCCTAATTAAGCCTCAACCTTAGTGGTTTCTTTGATTGTTACTAAAGCCTTCTTAGGTCCCGGTACTGCACCCTTCACTAAAAGTAAGTTCTTTTCAGCATCTACTCTTACAACTTCAAGATTCTGAACAGTTACCTTTACGCAGCCCATATGACCTGGCATGCCCTTACCCTTGAATACTCTTGAAGGAGAAGAACAAGCGCCGTTTGAACCCTGATGACGATGGAATTTGGAACCATGTGCCATAGGTCCTCTGTGCTGACCAAGTCTCTTGATTGCGCCCTGGAATCCTTTACCTTTAGAAATAGCGGATGCATCTATCTTATCACCAGCTGCAAAAATGTCAGCCTTGATTTCATTTCCTAATGCATACTCTTCTGCGTTTTCAAATTTGAACTCTCTTAAATATCTCTTGGAAGAAACGCCTGCCTTTTCGAAGTGTCCCTTCAGAGCCTTGTTAACGCCGTGTCTGTGGATAACTTCTTTCTTACCACTCTTATCTTTGTTAACAATCTTGTCTTTCTTGTCTACAAAGCCAACCTGTACAGCCTTGTATCCGTCGTTCTCTACTGTCTTGATCTGTGTTACTACACAAGGACCAGCCTGAAGTACGGTAACTGGAACCAGTGTTCCGTCTTCGTTGAAGATTTGAGTCATTCCGACTTTAGTAGCTAAAATAGCCTTCTTCATTTCTTTACCTCCATTTTGTCTACAGCGGAACGGATTACCCGTTCATACTAGTAGGGGTCTTATTTGTTTTTCATTTTGATATCGATATAAACACCAGCCGGCATCTCTAATCTCTGTAAAGCATCTACAGTCTTAGGTGTCGGTGCGATGATATCAATCAGTCTCTTATGAGTTCTCTGTTCGAACTGCTCTCTGGAGTCCTTATACTTGTGTACGGCTCTCAGAATTGTTACAACTTCCTTCTTTGTAGGAAGAGGTACCGGTCCACTCACCTGTGAACCATTTTTCTTTACTGTTTCGATAATTTTTTTGGCAGATGCATCAACTAACTGATGATCGTAAGCTTTTAATGTAATTCTCATTACCTGACTTGCCATAAAAAAAGTCGCCTCCTTTTCGCACTTTCCATTTCTAAGTACGACAAGCGGTGACTGTACACTCTGCCGTGTGTGTCATGCATTTCACACCACCAAAGGCGCACTCCTTTTATCCAGAAGTTTGCATTCTTCACATCGTCTCTACCAATATGTTCGGTAGGCATTCTAACCTTGTACAGTGACTTGTCGCCAGTTTCCTAACTTGACATTCGCTCCGCGGAAAACCTGCCTCATTCTGAAGCAGCAACCTCACGTTTCATCGCTATCATGTCACAGCAATTGATAGTATATCGTATGTTTCTATATTTTGCAAGTGTTTTTTATAATTTATTTTATTTTTTCTTTTACTTATTATTTTACTTTTTTCTGTTTGTGCTTTTTCCTATTATAATGCATACATAACCATTTGAGATTACATATTAATATAGAAGAAAGTCATGCAAAAAAATCCTTTGCTATCATATTACGTCATGTTATAATCTATCTAATGGAAATACGGAGGATTAAAAATATGTGGATAGCTAACCAATGGAAAGATTATGAAGTCATTGATACCTCAACCGGTGAGAAGCTGGAACGCTGGGGTGATTATATATTAGTAAGACCTGATCCGCAGGTTATCTGGAATACGCCTAAGAACAATGCCGGCTGGCGTAAGAAAAACGGTCATTACCACCGCAGTGTCAAGGGCGGCGGTGAATGGGAGTTCTGGAATCTCCCCGAAGAATGGAGTATTCATTATAAAGAACTTACTTTCCACTTAAAACCGTTCAGTTTTAAGCATACCGGACTTTTCCCGGAACAGGCTGTGAACTGGGACTGGTTCTCTGAACTGATCCGTAATGCGGGCAGACCAATCAAAGCACTGAACCTCTTCGCTTATACCGGTGGTGCAACGCTGAGTGCAGCCAAGGCAGGCGCTAATGTTACACACGTAGATGCCTCCAAGGGCATGGTTGCATGGGCAAAGGAAAATGCTGCTGCTTCAGGTTTAAAAGATGCGCCTATCCGCTGGCTTGTAGATGATTGCGTTAAATTCGTAGAACGTGAAATACGTCGTGGCAATCAATACGATGCTATCATCATGGACCCACCTTCCTATGGACGCGGACCTAAGGGAGAAATATGGAAAATAGAAGAATCTATTTATCCATTTATTGAATTAACAACGCAGATTCTGACAGACAAGCCTTTATTTTACCTGGTGAATTCCTATACCACCGGTCTTCAGCCTGCAGTTCTTACTTATATGATTCAAACTGCTCTTGTACCCAGGTTTGGCGGAGTTGTAGAATCCTCTGAAATAGGACTTCCCGTTTCATCAAACGGACTTGTTCTCCCCTGTGGTGCAAGCGGACGCTGGACTCAGAACAAATAATAATATATGCATGCAAAAGGCAGACCTTACAGGATAGGGTCTGCCTTTTATAGTTTATGTATTAGTGTATCTTAATAATATGAAACCTGATTCATGATTCCAGCAAATGTTGCTCCACCAATTACCATGAATAAAATCATTATTACAATGCTGATCAATGCCCATACAAGAGAAGCTTTGAAATAATTGGATTTACTCTTCTTGCTATTGCCAAATGCCCATACGAACATCATGACGATATTCACGCAGGGAATCATCATAATCAACAGAGTAATCATCCACTCACCAAAAGATACCGGTTCTTCTAAATCTCCTGTTTGCGCCTGATATGGAGCCTGCTGCTGATATGGCTGTTGTTGATATGGTTGCTGCTGAAACTGCTGTTGCTGGAACTGTGGCTGCTGCTCCTGTCCCTGATCGAACATGTTATTGTTGTCCATGTTATGTTGTCCTCCACTCATAAGAAATACATTTCTTCTGTTAAACAGAGAAAATTATAAATGTATTTTATCATATATCCCATATATATTGCAATAAATTGTGATAAAATGTGCAGTATTTGGACAATAAATTTCTTTTGTAATATGTCAGGGGAGGATACGATGGAAACTGCGTACTCATTCGATATACATATATCAACAAGGTTACAACACACACGCATACCAATAGATATAGAATCCATTTTCGATTGCGTCCAATCACATATCTCTCAATTGCCCCAAGCATAAACCATATGATCCACAAAGGAGCCGCCGGATTCAAATCCATCCCTCTTTGGAAGTGTCCTGTAAGAATATAGTATATTGCTCTGGTCATCCCACACCCTGCACATGGTATCCCCGTAATAATTAACTGTGGGCAAAAGGCATGAAAAATATGTCTTACCACTATGCTGTATAAGATAAATATCAGCACTCCAATATAATAATTCTTAATATCCTGCAGCAGGCGTTGTATTATTTTGTACATAAATCTCCCAGGTTTACTTTCGTTTTTATTATAATATTATAGCATTGGTATTCCCCACTAGCAAGAAAGGAAAGAGTTACATGTCTTCTACGATCAATGCCTTGATGGTATCATTATTATTATCTCTTTTCCAATTCAGAAGATAAATTGTATAATTGCGGTTTTTCTGCACTGCTATGGATGCAGTCAACAAAAGATTTCCACCAAATCCAGGAAATCTTGCTGTCATGTTTCTACTGACCGTATAAATGTAAAGTCCCGGCCATATAGATTCAAAATCTGCAACAGCCCGATATCTCAGATTCGTGAAATTGACATACTGGTTGCCCACTACAACAGACAATGCGCCGCTGTTGTGTGCCAGATTTGCTGCACGTATACACGCCATATTAGAACCTCTGTCGCAGCCATTATCCGCAATCATCTGGATATCCAATCCGCTGTCAGTATTTATGATTGCTACTGTAGCATACTGATTTACCGTGACATCTATGGGCTTTTGCACATAAATATATCCATTCTCTCCCATGACTGTAACAATCTGTCTGCCATCTGATATCCTCTCATAATCTGTTACTTCCGCAAAATTAAAATTATCCGATATCATACTGTCATTGACAAAGATTACAAATGGGTTGTAACCGGTAGCTGCATTTAAAAAACGTATATATCCACTTCTTGTACTGGAAGAGTTACACAGTCTGCATGGTACATTTGGTCTTGGATGTGTGGAAATAATTGTGCCTATAATATTGGACAGCATATTATTGACATTATTATTCCCCTGATTGTTCATATTGCCAGGGTATACCGGTCCTCCTTCTCCTGGATTTGGCAGCAATATCACAGGCGTATTATCCTGTATATTGCCATTTGTATTACCGGGATGCACGGGACCTCCTTCTCCCGGATTCGGCAATGGTATTACAGGTGTATTATCCTGTGATGCACCTGTTTCATATGAAGTTTTCGTGTTATCCTGCATATCTGACATCTCTTTTCATATTTAATCTACTCTCAGTATATGCAGGAAGCACTCATCAGGTTCTTACTTCCAGAACGATTACCTGGCCTGAACGAAGAGATGCCCGTCCTTCCTCTGTAAGCAGTTCTTTCATATTGTTCAGCAAAAGCTTATATGTATTTTCCCATGGAATTGAAACGTCCTCACCTCCATAATTGGCAATTATGCGAATATTCTGCTGTTGTGTACTTCTTTCATAAGCATACAGTTCTTTACTATCCTCATACAAAGGACGGAATTGTCCATAGGTAAATACTTCCTTATATTGTTCTGACTTGCGCAGTGCGATTAACTGACGATAATATTGCAAAACAGAATCTCTACGTGTTTCCTGCTCCTCTACATTAATCTCATGATAGTTAGGGTTCACCTTGAGCCAGGGTTTTCCTGTTGAAAAGCCGGCATTTGGGGCATCTGCCCATTGCATTGGTGTTCTTGCGTTATCCCGGCTTGCATGATAACAATATTCCAAGGCTTTAGCCGGATCTACTCCAGCTTTAATTGCATCTGCATATTCAGCCTTTGTACTGATATCATCGTACTCATCTATTGTACTAAACCGGCAGTTGCGCATTCCTATCTCCTGTCCCTGATATACGAAAGGAATTCCTCTAAGCAATATACTGATTGTTCCAAGCATCTTCACTCCATTTTCATTCTGAAGATACTTGGGCAGATATCTGCTTGCGCCCCTTGGTTCATCATGATTCTCAATAATATTAGCCAGGAATCCAACATCCTCACATTCCAATTGAGAATGGAACATAGCCTGTTTCAATTGCCTTATATCCAGCTCTTTATATTCGCAGCTTGTATAATCATTAAAAAACAAAGAATGCGCCGAAAAGTCAAACATCGTGGAGAAATGTCCATGATCTCCAATGAATTCCCGTAATTCATCTTTCTTCATATTAAATACCTCTGCAACAGTAAATGCATTGTATTTTTCAAAAGTATGCTTCTTCAAATCCTCCAGAAGTTCTCCTACACCATCCACGCTCTCTACCATTTTCCACACGCCTGCAAGACCATCTTCTCCATCCGGTTCCAGATCTTTAAACTCCAGATCTTTCTTGATGTTAATAATTGCATCAATCCTGAATCCTGCGACTCCTTTATCAAGCCACCAGTTTACCATCTTATACAGTTCTTCTAATACCTGTGGATTATTCCAGTTCAGATCCGGCTGTTCCTTTGCAAACATATGAAGATAATAATACTCTGTATTTTTTACCTTTTCCCATGCACTGCCTCCAAAATAAGACCGGTAATTACAAGGCGGATTCCCATTCTTACCTTTTCTGAAGTAGAAATAATCACCATACTTGCCAGCCGGATCTTTCAGCGCTTTCCGAAACCATTCATGCTGGTCAGAACAATGATTGATTACAAGATCCATAATAATATACATACCACGTTTTCTGGCTTCTGCAATCAATTCATCAAAGTCATCCATCGTGCCAAATCTGGGATCTATCTTATAATAATCCGATATGTCATATCCCTGATCTACAAAGGGCGACTGATATATCGGCGAAAGCCATACAATATCAATTCCCAGTTCTTTAAGATAATCCAGCTTTTCAATAATTCCTCTTAAATCTCCGATTCCATCTCCATTTGTATCATTAAAACTCTTAGGATAAATTTGATATGCTACTTTGTCATGCCACCACTGTTTCTGCATACTAAAGCCCTGCCTTTCTTATATAATATTTTAATTACATTATACACGTAAAAGCAGGGCTTTCTAAATCTCTATTGACTTGTTTATAATACTATTTTGACATTTCTCTGTACTGCACTGGTGTCATACCCTTTGTCCGTCTAAAACGTCTGATAAAATAGCTTACATTCTCATATCCACAATTCTGAGCAATATCAATAATCTTATCATTTGTCTCCGCCAAAGCCTGTGCGGCTTTCTCAATTCTGACCTCATTGATATACTCAGTAATTGTCTTCCCTATATTCTTCTTAAAGTAACGGCAAAAATATTGAGGATTCATATTGACCAGACAAGCAAGTTCATCTAATCGCATATCCACATCATAATGCTCCATAATATACGTAATTACTTTCTTCAGATTCGCAATCTGCTGTTCATTTTCTGTCCTTAGATCTGGTTCTTTTACCAGACAATTATTTCTGTACAGATGTGCAAGTACTTCAAGCAGTATAGCCTTTACTTCCAGATAGTATGTATTTTTTTCTATTTCCTGCTGTATTGAAAAGGTATTCATTGCACGTATCTTCTCTTCCGCTCTGTCATATGCCGCTCTCAATATGGAATACGATGCATCCTGTTCCTGAATAACTGTTGGGAAACGCAGTCTTCCATCCATCAACGGACTAATCAGTTGCGCCTGGATTGCATCATAATGTTCAAAACTTAAAATATCCAGAGAAAAGACGATTGCGCTTTCCCTGCCTCCCGCAGTCAGCATAATAGAATGCAACTCCTGTGGATGAACACATAAAAGTGCCGGAGATTCTATGATATATTCCCGTGTATTTAACCATACCCGGAAAATGCCTTCTTTAAAGCATATAAACTCTATTTCTTCATGCCAGTGAGGTGTCACATGCCAGCTTTGATCTCCCTGCCACTCATATAAAGCTATCGGCCATCCAATTGTTCCATGACTCGCATTCTCTCTCAGTTCTTCTTTCATCTGCTCTTTATTTCTGTTCTTTGTTTGCTGTCGCTGGTTCAAGGAGCTCTCTCCCTCCTTTATTGGTTCTTCTGTGCTTAATATGTTGTGAGTGCAGACTAATTAGTCATACACTTTCTTATATGTTACCATATTCTTACTAAGAAATACAATGCATAATTTATATTTATTTTACCACAAAAAAGGCTCCCAAGATTACACCTGGAAGCCTAATTTTACGCTTGATCACAAATATATATAATTAAATAGTATGTTTACCTAAATCAGATTACTCGATGATTGTAGCAACACGACCTGAACCTACAGTTCTACCACCTTCACGATATCAGACTGATATATTGCGGTGTGCAAATGGTGATTTTTCGTGTGATTTGTGTGGGAAAATCCAATTTTTCCACTGTGTCCGTGTGGTTTTTAGGAATTTTGTTATCATGGTGTTATCATCACCCCTCAATAATACTATAATACATAATCTCTGAAATACATTTTGTACGCTCTACAATTTCTTTTTCTCCCCATTCTTCTTTGTCTTTATTTTCTTCTACAAATTTTTTCACTGTTGTATACTGCGATTCCGGATATCGTGTCATTTTTGATTTAAAATTCTTATTAGACAAATCATTATTTAATTGTTCCCCCATTGGTAATAAATTTCCTAGCATTCCTACATATTCTGTTGCAACTGATTCTGGTAAAATATGCTCTATAGTAAAAGAATTTGGCACCAGTTCATTAGATGAATAATGAGTATCCAATTTTTTCAAAATATATTTTACCAACTTTTTATCTTTTTCTTTTGCTGATGTATATACAATTTTTTCAAATTGTTTTTCAAATATACTGTAGTCAGGTATTCCTTCTTTTAAATCAGTAATCAAATTATTAATACAGTCAGCACTCTCCTTTTTGCTTGTACAATTTCTTAATTGTCTTGCATATGACGAATATCTTCGTTCAAGTCCAGATGGTCTACTGGAACAAACTGCTGTAAATATAAAATGATAATGTTCCAAATATACTAATATCTTTTTAAAATTTTTAAAGGATATTAGTTGAGAATTCTTTACTTCAAATAATGCAAGTAAAAATATTCTAACTTGCGATACATTAAAAATGCAAAAACTTTCTAAGCATGTGTATACAAATAAATCCTCTGGTTGCATCCAATCTTCTTTTTTAGGTGCTGCTATTAAAGCATATTGCTTAGCTTCTTTCTCTAATGAATTAATAAACTCTGTATATCCTTCAATTGTACGCGGTATAGTTTTATTAAAATTATACACTAATTTTCTTGTCGTTGATAAACTATATTTTGAAAGCCAAAAATGTCTATAAAATATGTTCATATCCAGATCTACACAATTTTTCAAATTTCTCTTTATCTCTTTCCATTTTTCTACCGCATAGTCTAATGGTTCGTCTTCCGTCAAAATACTAAACAATGAATTTTTAATCATATCTACTGGTGCTAAATCCTTTCCCTTTGAATTTAACACCTCAAAAATAGTATATGCATCATCTAAACTTTTTACTGTAACATAAATAACTTTACATTTTAAAATCTGATCTCTAAATGCTTTCAAGGCATCTAAATAATTTATGTCACCGGCTCCTGAATTATTATCTCGAATATTCTTGATTAAAATTGTTTCTTTTAATTGACGATCAAAAAAGTTATATGCATTCAATATCCTTTTTTCTTCATTTGTCTCAGGTATAGCATTAAAATCTATATCTTTTTGTTGAATTCTTTTTTGAAAAAACGGTTTAGGATTTTCATTAACCAATTTTGCGTATGGATTTCCGTCATTATCCTCGCCCATTACATTCAAATGTGTCTTCTCACTTAATCTTTCCTGCCCTAATTCTTTAAATTTTTGAGCCAAAACAGCAAACGCAATAGTAAAAGTCATTAACCTTTGCTGTCCATCTACTACTAAACGTTCTATTTTACTAGTATCATCATCATCACCAACTAATACTAATGATCCTATAAAGTAATCACTCGTAAAAAAAGCTCCATCTCTAATATATATGTTTTCTATAAGATCTTCATATATTGTTTGTAACTCTTCGTTTTCCCACGCATATTCTCGTTGAAATCTAGGAATCACATATTTTCTCTGTACTCGCAGTGCATCATCTATGCTTTTAGGTACTGATGTCAAATCCATTTTCTCGCATCCTTTCTCTATATATCAAATTGCTATCTTGTTTACCTCTTCCCAGGATAATGAGATAATCATATTTTTAAACGCAATGACATACGCAAATATCACGCCTTCTCCAAACCGATCATGATTCACTTTTCTTCCATCTGAAGCAATGTTTAATTCCTCCGGAATTTCATTTAAATACGGAAATTTAGCAGATTTTGTTTGACACTTCGGCAAACTCACCTCTATCGCTATTACTTGTCCTTTTCCTGCTATTGGACTGTACACCAATGCTCCAGGTGCAATAACAAGTTTTTTCTCTTCTTTTATTAAACAGCCATGTTGTTCTATTCTTTTTATTTTTTCATCAACTGCATTTCCTATATACGCCTTCCATCCCGGTGCATTCAGAATATCTCTTCTGGTTTCGCATAGCAAAATCAATTCTCGTAGTTTTTCTGGATTAGCATGACCGGTTCTAAACATTGCCATAAAATATTCCCGGTACTGGGCTAATGTTAGGGGGACAATGTCCAATCTCTGCTTTAAATCTCCTCGTGCATACCAAATTCCATGTCTGAATGTTTCTGCCGTATTTGTATCTATTTTCACAGCAATAAACATTCCATATACTGGCTTATCATATTTTAAAACAGCATCTGATACATGCCTTCTTACAGGTTCACCCTCCATTGCTTCTTGACGTGATGATGTAGACATCGTAACTTCCGTTAAGATTGTAAAGTCATTAAATTCACAATATAGATCACCTTTTCCTCCACCAGCGGCAGATACTGGAAGAAAATCAGAATCCAATTTAAATCCTCTTACCTCATAAGGTTTATTGACCATGTGATCAATAGCTAAAGAAGCTCTCCATAAAATCCACGTATGTACGCTTTCCTCCACCTTTAATCAATAACTCCATATAATCTGCTATTTCCTGCCATTGATTACATTGTTCTTTCGCATACTGGATTTCATCTGTCTGAGATAAAAGATTTTCTAAACTTTTTCTAGCAATATTAATTTCTGTTGCAGTATTTAACGGTAGATCACTAATATCAAACAGAATATGTCTTTCCTTCATCTGCTTCATTAAATCATTCAATAAAGCTTTAGCAGTATCAAAATTATCCGTCGGTAATTCTGCACCTTCACACAATCTCTTATATTGAATCATTATTGATTTTTCATTGGATGTTGATTTTGCCAGTTTTTCAGCCAAAATATGCTTGGCTGGGACGATGATCATTCCCCTACCTTTTCGCTGTAGCACTCCAGAAATACGTAAGTATCGCATGTTCATGTCACTGTAATCAAGAAAATTTTCTGATTTCTTATCATAGTGTTTTCCACGTTCTGCAACTTCTTTCTTGTCAAAATTACGTTTTGACGGTGCTTGTTTTCTACGAATACGCAGATCCAAAATATTATCCACGACTTTTTCGATTGAATAACTTGGATTGGTCGTATGACCCCATAATGCAAATTCTATTCTGGTGATCTCGGAACTTCCCGTTCTTCTTTCTAACTCCAACATAATCTCCAGTATCCATCTCAATGGCGAAAAATAAGAATTCCCATCTGGCATAGCAAACTGTTCAACACTTAGTGCCCTTAAATAACATTCTTGCACTGCTGGATACGTATCTGCCTTTAAAAAAGCGCGTCCAAATGGTGTTATATCATCTAACTGACCCAGTTCGTCTTGATCTCCATCTTTTTTCTTTACTTGTGGATAGATAAAACCATTTTTCGAAAACATCAAACGCCATTTCCGAGCATGACTACCAGATGTATCTTTACCTGTTTCATTTTGGATAATCCCTTGGTCATTAAGGAAATTCATAAAGCCTATTTCATTCTCTTTTCCTCGAAGTTTTCCCACATACGGTGAATTTGCAAATGCTTTAAAGCCTTCCTGTATTCTATTTGGATTTCGTAATCCAGTATTTCCTACTAACCAGATATCTATTTTTTCTTCCATACATCTTCTCCGTTAAATCCAACAAATAAATATTCCTGTACCTTATTTCGATTTGTCTTAGCATGTTTCTGATTTCCAAAAG
>MNTL01000073.1 GCA_001916965.1 Roseburia sp. CAG:10041_57 | reverse complement strand
CCGATGGTTAAGCGACAGCAATACTATGCTTCACTACAGGAGGCTGCATAAGGTCGAACATTCTTGAGAATAAAGTGTAAACCAATATTGACAATATCAAACTGATATAGTAGCAAAATTTTTCACATAAATAATGTCCGGTTTCCCCAGTCCCCTGCGCTTTTTCTCAATCAGACCAATTCCTTTTTCAGAATCAAGTTCTTTCATAATCTTTACACAGGTTGCTTTTGCACATCCCAAATCTTCCATGATTGCATCAACCGTATAAATGATATATGCTCTGTTTTCATCGTCCAGCCAGCCATTTTTCATAGACAGTGACATTCTGTCAAGCATCAAACCATACAGGAGCTTGGCATCACTGCTAAGCCCCTTAAATCGCTCATCTTTAATCAACAGCCGGGGAACACGATAGAAGGAAAACTGTTCTGCTTCAATTCCATAATAATAATCAAACTGTATTGTCTCATTCACTTCCTCATGCCTCCTTTGCTGCTTATTTTCTGCTCTCTGAAGAATTCCACTCCTCTAAAAGCTGATATATGACTTTTTCAATCTCCTCACTGGAATACTCCTCCGGAAAATATCTGCTGATCTTATCTGCCTTGATTATAACTTTCCGCTCTTTTTGTCTCGACTCCGTCAGAATCAGTCTTACCATCGGCAAAGTCAACTCATTATTTTTTCCATATTCCTTCAGCTTAGATGATTGTGATGTTGATACAGATACTCCTGTTTCCTCAATAAATGTCTGTACCCATTCCTGTTCCTGCTCATTCAAAAAAGAAAGATCAACGCCCTGTACCAGACCTATTTTTCTTTTATCTACAAATTCTAACAGTTCGTCAGATAATCTTGAAAGATAGATATACCTCTGAACAGTCTTGCCACTTTCTCCTGCGGCTTCACCCACTTCGTTTAGACTGTTTCCCGCACCTTTCTTTCCTTGATGTTTCATTGCTTCATATTTCATTGCGTAAGCTCTTGCTTTTTCGCTAGGAAGAATATCTTCTCTTTGTATATTGCTGTCCACCATGATAATCGTAGCTTCATCATCCGTATAATTACGAATAAACATCGGCATTGTTTCAAGCCCTACAAGCTCACAAGCATGTCTCCTGCGGTGTCCTGCTATAATTTCGTAACCGCCCTCTGCTCTCAGTCTGGCAATGCCCAGTATCAACACACCTTGCTCTCTGACACTCTCCACAGTCTCCTGCATCTTTTCATCATCCAGTACCTTAAATGGGTGTCCTTTAAACTCATGCAGTTCTGATAACGCAATTTCCTGTACCTGCTCTGTTCCTGCCTGTGGCTGTTCTGTGCCAAATAAATCGTCAAAGCTGTTAAGTTTTACCTTCGTAGCACTTCCTATCTTACTCATCTGCAAGCACCTCCTCTGTCAATGACTGATACGCACTTGCCACTTTTCCATTCGGATCATGCTCATAAATACTGACACCCTCCGCAGAAATTTCCGCAGCTCTTACCGACATTGGAATACTGTTTTCAAATATTCTGACCTTACTACCATAATTTTCTATTACCAAAAAACTGATGTCTTTTGCATAATTGGTTCTATTATCCACCATGGTAAGAAGAATTCCCTCAATCTCCAGTTTAGGATTGATCTGCCTTTTTACTTTTCCTATGGTCTTAATAAGCTGTTCCAGACCTTTTACCGGAAGATATGCAGCCTGCACAGGAATAAGGATACTGTCAGCACTTGCAAAGGCATTTATGGTAATCATTCCAAGCGAAGGCATACAATCAATCAGAATGTAATCATATCTTTCTTTTTGCTGTTCTATGTAGGTACGAAGCACAAGCTCTCTGCTCATTACATTTACCAGTGATACCTCCAGTCCGGAAAGTTCTATATTGCCCGGCATAAGGTCTACGCCCTCGTCATGCTTTAATATGCCATATTCCGGTTCCATATCTACTTCATTGATAATATTTGCCATGATTGTAGCGAGTGTTACGTCCAGCTTATCCGGCTCTGAAAAACCTAAACTTGCTGTTAGACTGCCCTGCGCATCTGCATCAATAAGAAGCACTCGTTTCCCCTGTTTTGCCAGTCCTATTCCTAAATTACTTGTTGTGGTAGTCTTTCCGACTCCGCCTTTCTGGTTTCCGATTACTATAACTCTACACATGATGAAATTCCTCCAAATTCTACTATTTTTCTTTTATATTTCTCTTTTTTACTTCCGCATAAGATCTGTAATATTTATCTGTTCCTTTATTGGGATAGAGGTCTGACAGCTCCAGAACCTCTATCTTTGGGTGTCTCTGCATGATTTTCTTAAACCATGTAATATCATTCTTTGTTCCCATCAATCTGACTTTTAACATCAATCATTTCCTCCAAACATTGCATACAGAGCATGATTATAATTTGCATATTCTGGATACCTGATCTGTATTGCCTGCCAGAAAAACGGTGCATAGCAACAACAAAACAAATCCTCTACCGAATATCTCCTACACTCATCAATCTGCTCCTCTGTGTCCTGCTCATCATCTACACTCGGTGTACCATTGCAATACAAGTTGAACGCCATTCTGACAACCTTTTCGCTTCCGCTGGTCTGCCAGCCATCGTGCAGGCACTCTGGTTTTACACAGCCAGTCTTAAAATCGCTGATGCCAAGACAATAGCAAAGTGCTTTGTGATATACATCCACATAACGCACTTCTTTTAATTTTTCATAGTAGAATTTCTCATGTGCTTCGCTGATAAAAATAATTTTCTGTTTCTTAGTTTTTTCTGCACTTAACGCTGTGTTGTTCATAATGAATCTCCTTTGAAATAAGAATAAAAAAAGGGAACAAATCCCAATATCAGGATTTATTCCCAAACATCAAACAAGGGAAAGCAATAATGCTTTCCCTTGCAGAACTTATATATAGACTTTTACTTTAATATCCTTAAATCTGTTAGCTTTGGAATACTCCGGATGTTCAGCCATATATGCCTTTACATCATCTCTCGTCACCGTTAGCGTGCAGAAATAAACATATTGTTGCCTAATTCCTCTTTTCGGCAATAGCTGCCTGTGCTGCTGCCAATCTTGCGATAGGAACACGGAAAGGTGAGCAGGATACATAGTCAAGACCGATCTTGTGGCAGAATTCTACGGATGAAGGATCTCCACCGTGCTCACCACAAATACCGATGTGAAGGTTTGGATTAACTGGCTTACCTAACTTGATAGCCATCTCCATTAACTTACCAACACCTGTCTGGTCTAACTTAGCAAATGGATCGTTCTCGAAGATCTTTGTATCATAGTAAGCATTTAAGAACTTACCAGCATCATCACGAGAGAAGCCAAATGTCATCTGAGTTAAATCGTTAGTACCGAAGCAGAAGAAGTCAGCTTCCTTAGCGATTTCATCGGCTGTAAGAGCAGCTCTAGGAATCTCGATCATAGTACCTACTTCATACTCTAACTTAACGCCTGCAGCTGCGATTTCAGCATCGGCTGTTTCAACAACTACTTTCTTAACATATTTTAATTCCTTAACTTCGCAGATAAGAGGAATCATAATTTCAGGCTTAACTGTCCAGTCAGCATGTGCCTTCTGAACTTCGATAGCTGCACGGATAACAGCCTTTGTCTGCATCTTAGCGATTTCAGGATAAGTAACTGCAAGACGGCATCCTCTATGACCCATCATAGGGTTGAACTCATGAAGTGATGCACAGATAGCCTTTACTTCTTCTACAGACTTATTCTTAGCCTTTGCAAGCTTCTCGATATCAGCTTCCTCTGTAGGAACGAACTCATGAAGAGGTGGATCCAGGAATCTGATAGTAACCGGGTTGCCTTCAAGTGCTTCATACAGAGCCTTGAAATCTCCCTGCTGATAAGGCAGAATCTTCTCAAGAGCTTCTTCTCTTTCTTCTACTGTATCAGAGCAGATCATTTCACGGAAAGCAGCGATTCTTTCAGGATCAAAGAACATATGCTCTGTACGGCAAAGACCGATACCTTCTGCACCAAGTTCACGAGCCTTCTTAGCATCTGCCGGAGTATCTGCATTTGTTCTAACCTTTAACTTTCTATACTTGTCAGCCCAAGCCATAACACGACCGAACTCACCAGCGATAGAAGCATCTACTGTAGGGATGATGCCTGCATAGATGTTACCTGTTGTACCATCAATGGAAATTTCAGAACCTTCTGTAAATGTCTGTCCAGCTAATGTGAACTTCTTGTTCTCTTCATCCATAACGATGTCGCCACAACCGGATACACAGCAAGTACCCATACCACGAGCAACTACTGCAGCGTGAGATGTCATACCACCACGAACTGTCAGGATACCCTGAGCAGCTTTCATACCTGTAATGTCTTCAGGAGATGTCTCCAGACGAACAAGTACTACCTTTTCTCCTCTTGCAGCCCACTCTTCAGCGTCATCAGCTGTAAATACAACCTTACCACAAGCAGCACCAGGTGAAGCACCAAGTCCCTTGCCAAGAGGTGTAGCAGCCTTTAATGCCTTAGCATCGAACTGAGGATGTAATAATGTATCAAGGTTACGAGGATCAATCATAGCTACTGCTTCAGCCTCTGTCTTGTGTCCCTCGTCAACTAAATCGCAAGCAATCTTCAATGCAGCCTGAGCTGTTCTCTTACCGTTACGGCACTGTAACATATAGAGCTTCTTGTTCTCAACAGTGAACTCCATATCCTGCATATCATGATAGTGGTTCTCAAGGAGCTCGCAAACCTTAACGAACTCTGTATATGCTTCAGGGAACTCCTGCTCCATCTGAGCGATAGGCATAGGTGTACGAACACCGGCAACAACGTCCTCGCCCTGTGCGTTCTTTAAGAACTCACCCATGAGCTTCTTCTCGCCTGTTGCAGGATCACGTGTAAATGCAACACCTGTACCGGATTCATCATTTAAGTTACCGAATACCATAGGCATTACGTTTACTGCTGTACCCCATGAATAAGGGATATCGTTATCACGACGATATACGTTAGCACGAGGATTATCCCATGAACGGAATACTGCTTCGATAGCTAACTTTAACTGTGTAACAGGATCTGAAGGGAAATCTTCACCTAACTGGTTCTTGTATTCTGCCTTGAACTGTTCAGCCAGTGTCTTTAAGTCATCTGCTGTCAATTCAACATCGTACTTAACACCCTTCTCTTCCTTCATCTTATCAATAAGCTGTTCAAAATACTTCTTACCAACTTCCATTACAACGTCTGAGAACATCTGAATGAAACGTCTGTAAGAGTCATATACGAAACGCTTAAATTTAGGATCTGGGTTGCCAGCGATCATTGCTTCAACTACTTCATCATTCAGACCTAAGTTTAAGATTGTATCCATCATACCTGGCATGGAAGCTCTCGCACCTGAACGAACAGATACAAGAAGAGGATTCTTCAAATCTCCGAACTTCTTGCCATTAATCTCTTCCATCTTCTTAACGCCGTCCATAGCCTGTGCCATGATCTCGTCGTTAATCTTGCGGCCATCCTCATAGTACTGAGTACAAGCCTCTGTTGTAATTGTAAATCCCTGTGGAACAGGAAGGCCGATGCTTGACATCTCAGCGAGGTTAGCACCCTTACCACCGAGAAGGTTTCTCATTGTCATGTCGCCTTCGCTAAACATATAAACCCACTTCTTCATTTACTCACGATCTCCTTTACCTGATTTGGTTTACCCTTTTATTAGTAACCCTTCTTTGGTGTCTGTATCGGTCTTGTCAAAATACACGATTGCGTACATTTTGACTGACACTGCTACGTTGACATGACTCAATGATAAACATAATATGGTTAATTGTCAATAATTTATCAAATAAAAATTGAAAAAATTTGCAGCTTTGTTTTATGTTTTCATTCTTTCATATTCTTACATGAAGATTATCTAATTATAGGCATTATTGTAACATTTTAGTGTAAGCTCTTTCATATGATGTCTGTTCAATTTGTGCCGTTTCTTGCTATTTTATTATATGTAAGACTTTTCACATATATTGCCTTTTTCATCATTTTCAGCATCAAAACAGGTAACATAATCTGTCCTTTTTACCTATCTTATAAACAGAAAAAGGAATCATCTGATCTTCTGTAATAATATACTGAATCTGAAAGTACTTCCTCTTTTTCTACCTGAGACTGATTAATCTCCCTTACCATTTCTTTTAATTGTTCGCTCTCCTGTGTACCATCGGAAGGCAGAAGGATCACTTCATGGATGGATGAGGGAAGCACATACAGATCCTTGTCTACTACCATCGCAAAATCTTTTAAAATATCTTTATACAGAATACAGGATGCACCATTTATCCTTGATTTGTTACTCAATACATACATGGGTACTTCCTGCTGCATATCCTCTATTTCCTCATCATCTATCCCACCTAATGCTTTCATTTCTTCCAGAACGGTATTCATATCCGCCAGCTCATATCCCTGTAATAATGGCGTATTCTCCAACGCGCACTCATATAATTCACGGGCATTGACCTTCCACAGCTGAAGATGCACATTGTGTATCAGAATGGATGCATTACCAAATCTTTCTTCTGAAACAAGACACTGGAACACAATAGACAGGTCATGGAAGGGAATATATGGAACATCCCTTAATAACTCCCGGTTCTTCTCTGTATTGATCAGTTTAAAAATAATTCTGGATCTCACAGTCTCATAATTCAGGAAAAATTTCATATCAATGCTGCGATTAATCTTATTTCTCTCATATGTGTCAATCACTTCATCAATAACAGTTCCAAGGGTAGTATCTCCATTTTCATATGCATCATAATATGGATTCAGATAAATTGTCGGTGAAATATTACTGTCATCCTGCATTAATGTGATTCCCCTCAACACTACGCCGTTGTTTTTCATAACATCATTCAGCTTCACACGGTAATTCTCGCCTGCTCTCTTCTCAACTTCTCTCTGTACTAATGTTGTAAAATTGGTAAATTCCATAAAATATAATATCTCCTTATTTCATCTTTTTTCAAAATTTTCGTACAAAAAACCATGAAGCGTACTGCAATTTCTAATACTCTCCATGGTTCAAAAGACTCGCCTGCTATATTCTATTTACCAAACATTCTCATAAATCCGGATTCAATATACTATACCATTTCGCTGAATGCAAGCCAAATGTAAAAACTCGTACTAAACTTTCTTACAATAAAAAAAGAACCCAAGACTATGCTTGAGTTCTCTTTAAATCTTCTAAATTATACTCTGGACAGATATTCACCTGTTCTGGTATCGATCTTGATTACGTCTCCTGTATTTACGAATAAAGGAACGCTGACAGTAGCACCTGTCTCAACAGTAGCAGGCTTGGAAGCACCTGTAGCTGTATCGCCCTTAAATCCAGGCTCTGTATCTGTAATAGTCAGTTCTACGAACAGTGG
Source organism: Roseburia sp. CAG:10041_57 (assembly GCA_001916965.1). Classification (GTDB taxonomy): domain Bacteria; phylum Bacillota; class Clostridia; order Lachnospirales; family Lachnospiraceae; genus COE1. The sequence continues at coordinate 26,819 of MNTL01000073.1, read as the reverse complement.
AGGCTCGATTGCGAATACATTACCGTTGTGAGAACATACCTTAACCATCTCGTTCTCCTTAACGAACTTTAAGGAATCGCCAACCTTGTCTGCATTCAGACCAACCTGATCGTAAGACTCTGTATCCATGAAGTAGTATAAATCACCATCTTCATACAGATACTGCATATCTTTTCTATCAATACGTGCCTGAGGACATTTCTCTGTAGGTCTGAAAGTCTTCTCAACTACACCACCACTGATGATGTTCTTTAACTTGGTTCTAACAAATGCTGCACCCTTACCAGGTTTTACATGCTGGAATTCAATAATCTGATAGATACTATTCTCGTACTCGATTGTAATACCATTTCTGAAATCTCCTGCTGATATCATAAACTGTTTCCTCCTAAATTTTCACGTTTCACGTTTAGAATCCATTGACCATTCTATAACAAAACCGGTCACATTTCAACTGTTTTTTTTATTTATCACCCAATCTATCGCCATTAAGTACCCATTCAGTCCTTGTCCATAGATCTGATGGTCACAGGCAGGCTTTGTTACGGATGTCTTACGGAACTCTTCTCTCTGGGTAATATCAGAAATATGAATCTCTACCTTTGGTACTGTAATGCTGGCAAGTGCATCACGAATCGCATAGGAATAATGTGTATATGCACCGGGATTGATGATGATTCCCTCTGTTCCGTTAAAATATGCTTCCTGAATCTTATCAATAATAGCGCCCTCATGATTAGACTGCCATACTTCTATCTCGCAGCTTGTCTCCTGTGCTTTCTGTTCAATCAGATTCACCAGATACTGATAATCCTGCGTACCATAGATTCCTTTTTCACGAATTCCAAGGAAATTGAGATTCGGTCCATTAATTACTAACAGTTTCATAGTATTTTCCTATACCTTTCCTGTATTATTTCAGCAAGCTCCTGCTGTTTATATGTATCTACCTGCACAATATAATGTGCTGTACTCTCATAGGCTTCTCTGCGCTGTTCCATCATATCACGTATTCTTGACAAAGGATCTTCACATTGCAGAAGCGGTCGTTTCGTATCTTCCTTTACTCTCTCATATATCGTTTCTGCTGAAGCCTTCAGATAAACTACATATCCCAGCTCTCGCAACAGTTGCCGATTTTCTTCCCTGACAGGCATGCCGCCTCCGGTGGATACGATCATTCCCTCTCTTTTTAACCGCAATAATTCTTTCAAATATGCAGTCTCCATATCACGAAATGCCTTTTCCGAATCCTGCGCGAAGATCTCACTGATCGTTCTGCCCTGTTTCTCTTCGATTCTTTCATCAGTATCCAGAAAAATCGCACTCTCCAGCCTGGCAAGGCTTTTGCCCACTGTAGTCTTACCACAGCCCATATAGCCGATTAGGATAATGTTCTTCTTCATACGGTAGTCCTCAGCATTTCATATAATTTGTAAGCACTTTCATCTTCTATTTTGCACTGATTCCAAAGTTCAAAGGCTTCGATTCCCTGATACAACAGCATCTTCAGACCATTATAAGCCGGCGCTCCCTGTTCTTTTACCAACTGCATGAATCTAGTCTCCCAGGGTCTGTAGATCAGATCATAGCCGGCTTTCACTTTATGATAAAAAGCCGGGTCCGTAATGACAGCATCCTCTACATGAGGGTATAGCCCGACGCTGGTACTCTGAATCACCAGATATTTCTCATCCGGGAGCTTATCATAATCGGACATGGCAAGAGCCTCTACACAGCTTCTGCTTTCTGCGAGGTTGACTTCCTTCGCCACCTCGGCTGCCTTCTCTACTGTTCTGTTCAAAAGCCATACATGCTCTGCTCCTTTCGCTGCACACATGAATGCTACTGCCCTGCCGACACCGCCTGCACCAAGAACAATTACCTGTTCTCCCTGGATAGACACACCATCACTGCTCATAGCACGATACAGACCTGTCATATCTGTATTATATCCTTTATAGCCACCATCTACTCTGACAAGTGTATTTACAGAACCCATTTTCGCAGCCAACTCATCTATCTGTGCCAGATATGGAATTACATCATTTTTATAAGGTACTGTCACATTGCAGCCTAGAATATGCAGTCCATATGCACCCTTTATGGCATCTTCCAGTCTGCCCTGTTCTACCAGAAATGGTACATAGACCATATTTACATCCATCTGTTGTGCCAGATAATTATGAATCATAGGTGAAAGTGTGTGTTCCACCGGATTGCCGATCAATCCACAAGTCCTTGTCAGTCCGTTAATCTCTATCATATTTTATCCCTGCCTAGTTACATTATTTGTAACTATTCAGAGCCATGCAAATTAAGGCAGAATATGCTTGTTTACAAGCATATTTGACTCAATTTATATGGCGAAGTAACCACAATAAGCAGATAACAAGTAAACTTGTTATCCAGAAAAGCTGTGAAACAGCGATTTTGCGAATGGGGTTCTGAATAGTTACCATTATTTGTACATATGTCTTTTATAACAGAATAAAACGACTTTTTCAAGGTAACGTTTTAAAACGATCTGAATCTCTTCCTTAGGATGAATGGGTTTTACCAGAATAGAATAAATTCCTGCTTTATTCGCTCCCCACACATCTGTGAAGATCTGATCTCCTACGAACAACGTATTCTTCTCATCTGTATGCATGCGCTTCATAGCTTCTCTGTAATTAGCAGGATTGGGCTTGCCTGCTTTGTAGATATACTCTGCATCTACCGCATCACAGAACATCTTCACACGTGGCTCCTTGTTATTGGAAAGCATCATGGTCTGATATCCAAGAGCATGTAGTCTCTTAAATAAGGCAATAGCCCGCTGGTCGGCGGGCGCTCCATGTGGAACCAGCGTATTATCAATATCGAAGATAATTGCTCTGTAACCATCCTGATAATATTGTTCAAAATCTATATCATAAGTAGAATCCAGATATACATTGGGATATAAACGTTCCAGCATAATATTTATCCTTTATTATATAATATTTGCAGCCTCTAATAACAGTTTGGTGTAATCAGTCTTTGGATGGTTATAAATCTCATCAATGTCTCCCTGCTCCAGAATCTCACCACTACGCATGATCATCACTCTGTCGCACATCTGATAAACAACTCGCAGATCGTGAGATATAAACAGAATGGATATTCCCATCTCCTGATGCAGTTTAAGCAATAATCTGATGATCTGTGCCTGAATGGTTACATCCAATGCAGATACAGGTTCATCCGCAATCAGAAACTTCGTATCACACAACAGTGCCTGTGCTATCGCCACTCTCTGTCTCTGTCCACCTGAAAGCTCATTTGGATAATGTTCCCGACACTTTCTGTCAAGCCCTACCTTATCCAGCATCTCATCCACTTTCTGACGTCTCTCTTCCGCAGAATAAGCATGTTTCATACGAAGAGGCTCCTCCAGAATCCAACCGATTCGCTTAGCAGGATTCAGTGAACCATATGGATCCTGAAATACCATCTGCGGGTTTGCACAATCCAACCTGATCTCTCCATCATACTTCTTCTGCATACCAAGAAGTGCCTTCGCAAGAGAGGTCTTACCGCATCCGCTTTCTCCTACCAGTCCGAGGATTTCTCCCTCTCTCATGGTAAAAGACACATTTTTCAGTGCATGCTTCTCTTCCTTCTTTCCATGAAAAAAGCTGCCTTTATCAGTATAATACACATTCAAATTCTTTACTTCAAGAATATTCTTCATATTGACCCCATATCATTATGCCAGATCCGGCTTCTCTAATCGCGGGATGGCATCAATTAACTGTTTTGTATATGCATCCTTGGGATGATAAAATATGTTCTCTGTGTCACCGGCTTCTACAATATCTCCCTTATTCATAACTACGATACGATGACACAGCCTCTTCACAAGGCTCAGATCATGAGAAATGAACAGAATAGATGTCTTTTTCTCCTGATTCAGTCTCTGCAGAAGCTTCACGATCTGGAGCTGGATTGTTACATCCAGTGCTGTAGTCGGTTCATCTGCAATCAACAGCCTGGGTTCACAGATCATGGCTGATGCGATCATGACACGCTGCCTCATGCCGCCCGATAACTCATGGGGATACTGCTTATAGACCTTCTCTGGCTGATCCAGTTCCACATTCCTGAGACTTTCGATAGCTCTCTCATAGCGCTCCTGCTTCGTCATTTCAGGTCTGTGCAGCCTGAGGCTCTCTTCTACCTGCCAGCCGATACGCTTTACCGGATTGAGGGAAGTCATTGGCTCCTGGAATACCATGCTGATATCATTGCCCTGATACTGTCTCAATAAGGAACGTTTCGCATGAAGGAGCTCTGTTCCCTCAAACAGAATCTCCCCACTCTTCTTCATATCATGACGTCTGAGAAGCCCTGCAATTGCCATGGCTGTCATGGATTTACCAGAACCGGATTCTCCTACAATACCTACAATCTCTCCCTGCTGTAAGGTCAGATTGAAGTCGTTTACTACACTCTCCGGTTTATCATGATCGTGAAACTCTATATTCAAATGCCTGATTTCTAATAATGTATCGCTCATCCTTACCTCACTTAAACAGCGGATCTCACGCCTTAATTCCATCTGCCAGCAATGATAATCCCAACACCATAAGAATAATCATAAGACCTGGGAAAATCGCATAATTCGGAGCCGAGAACAAATAGCTCTGTGCCTCAGAAAGCATGCTGCCAAGGCTTGCCTCAGGGGGTTGTACACCAATTCCCAGATAGCTCATCCCCGCTTCTGCCAATACCGCATTATTAAACCCTATCATAACAGAAGATAATAATACAGTAACCGCATTAGGCAAAATGTGCACGAACATAATGCGCAGATTACCTACTCCGGCTAAATGGGCACTCTTAATATAATCCATATCCCTGTATTTTATAAATTCACCTCTGACAATACGTGCAAAGCTGGGGATAAATGCAATCCCCAATGCCAGCACTACATTATACTTGCCTGGGCCAAACAGACTGATAAAGATCAATGCCAGTAAAATACTTGGAAAAGCAAAAACAACGTCATTGATACGCATCAGTACTTCATCCAGCCAGCCGCCAAAGTACCCGGTGAATGCTCCGATCAGGATTCCAAAAAATACACCTATCAGCACAGTCAATATTGCGATTACAAAAGTATTTCCCATACCTTCCAGCACTCTTGAGAAAATATCCCTGCCAAAATTATCACATCCCATGATATGTTGCAGGGAAGGAGCTGCCAGCTTATTGGCACTATCCATCTTTGTAGAATCATAAGGCGTCCAGAAGAAGCCTATGAGAATCATAATTAGCATAACAACCGTTATGATTCCTCCCAGTATTAAATTCCAGTTCTTTTTCTTTTTCATACGCACCTCTTGAGCCTATTATTCCTGAACACTGATTCTTGGATCTACCAACTGATAAATGACATCCACGCAGAAATTCGTAACAATGACCACGCATGCGATCAGTACGATGATTGCCTGTACTACAGGATAATCTCTGTAAGAGATAGATGTCAGAAGGATTCTTCCGATTCCAGGAATATTAAATACCTGCTCGATTACAATGCTGCCCACCAGCATATCTGCCAGAGTCATTCCCCATAATGTAATGACAGGAATCATGGCATTACGAAGAACATGTCTATATAAAACCTTATTGGTGTTATTTCCTTTACTATAAGCAGTTCTGGTATAATCCTTCTTCGATTCCTGTACGCATGCACTCTTAATCAGCTTCACAGACATTGCTATCTTGGGAAGTGCAATTGCAATACATGGAAAAATCAGATACGCCAGAAATGCACCAAAATCTACATCATAGGATACGAAATTACCTGGTGTGAACCATTTCAGCACCAGTCCGAATACATAGGTCAGCAGAATACCCATAAAGAAATGAGGTACTGCCATCACAATCTGATTCAATACTGTAATACATCTGTCCATCCATTTACCGTTATGCTTGGCTGTATAGATTCCAATTGGCAGTGATACTACGATCATCAGTACAAAAGAAATCAGTGCCATCATCACTGTAATCGGTAATTTGGACAGAATCATAGACTGCACAGATACTTTATATTTATAAGACATTCCAAAATCTCCATGCAGGAATGCAATCAGCCATTGTCCATATCTCTGCAGGAATGGCTGATTCAATCCCATCTCTTCCCTAAGTGCCTCTAATCTCTCAGGTGTAGCCTCTGTGCCAAGCTGTGCCATAGCTGCATCTCCGGGGATGATATCAAAAGTCAAAAAGACGAGAAATGAAATCAACAGTAATGTAATAATCAATGTTACAAACTTCTTACCTACGTATTTCATATTCCCGTCTCCTTATTACTTATTCTGCAATATACAGCTTGGCAATATCCTGAATGTATAAAGGATAGAATTCATAGCCTGCATATTTCTTATTCAAAACTACAAGCTCTGCCATATCCTGAATATATACATTGGCTGCTGTATTGGTCAGAATTGTCTCACACTCTTTATAATATTTCGTTGCTTCTTCATCAGATGCTGCTGCCTGTGCATTGGCATAAGCTGCATCATAATCTGCATCATTGTAATTGATGAAATTATTGTGTGCTGTAGATACGAAACGTCCTAATAAAGCGCCTGCTGTTAAGGTAGAAGCATCTACACCTACTACAGTAGCTTCAAATTCACGGTTCTTATATACATCACTTAACCAGCTCTCCCACTCGATCAACTCAATATTGGCGGTTACACCGATTGTCTTGAGCTGCTCTGCAAGTACTGCTGCAGTATCAATGTGTGGCTGATAGTTGGATGGAACCTTGATCGTAAAGGTAAATCCATCTGGATAACCTGCCTCTGTCAGAAGCTCCTTAGCTTTCTCTGCATCTGTTGTATAGACATCATTCAGCTCTTCCATGTAATATTTACCAAATGCAGGGAACATACTGCTGGCGATTGGTGTACCCTTACCATCAGCTGTAAAATCCAGAATCTCCTGTTTGTTAATGGCATAGCTTAATGCCTGTCTTACTTTTTCATTGTTAAAAGGCTCTACTGCGTTGTTCAGATACATAGCCTGTACCAGATTCATGGTTCCTTCCAGAATATCGAACTGATCTCCAAGCTGTGCAGCCTGTGTTGTAGTAAGTCTTGCCATCATATCAATGGAACCACCTTCAAGATTCATTACGATAGAATCACCATCTGCAATGACTTTAAGTGCTACATCCTCGATATGAGCAGGTTCACCCCAGTATGCATCGAACTTCTTCAATACCACATTCTCCTGTAAAGAACGTGATACAAACTTATATGGACCTGTACCTACAGGATTTGTCTCCAGATCATCTACATCAGCAGGAACGATTGCTGCATTTACTGTAGATACCAGCGCAAGAAAATCATCCTCCGGCTCTGTTAAACTAATTACGATAGTCTTATCATCCGGGGTTTCTACACTCTCTATATTAGAAAACGCCGAGATCAATGGTTCTCCTGTTCCATTGCCGGCGCATTTTTCAATCGAATACTTTACGTCCTCAACTGTAACAGGGTTTCCATTATGGAACTGAATGCCATCTCTTAATGTGAAAGTATATACCTTCTTGTCATCTGACACTGTATAATCACTTGCTACAGCAGGAATCAGATTGCCATCGCTGTCCGGCTTATATAAGCCCTCATAGATATTAAATAATATCTCCAGTGTTCCGGAACCAACTGCCTTATTTGGATCAAGACTGTTCAGATCCTGTGGAATACCAATTGTAATCTGCGATGCTTCTCCATCGGTAGTCTCAGCTGCCGCAGTCTCGCTGCCTGCTTCTGCTGCCGGTGTCGTTGCAACCTGTGAAGAGCCTTCCTCCTCCTTATCGCCTGCGCATCCGCCCAGTGCAATAGTCAGTGTAAGTAACATACTTACGAAAAGAACCTTACCAAATTTCTGTCCTCTCTTAGTCATGTTTTTACTCCTTTTCTTATTCGTCTATATTTAATTGTGTTAAGGTGGCACGAGTACAGCCATATGTACTGTCTCTCCAACCTTGTAAGATTGTATACAATTTTAAATTAAATTGCAAGATATTTTATTAACAATCTTGTATTTTATCAGGAACAAGAAAAGCAGTTATGCTGTCCTACTTATTCAGAACCTTCTTCAGCTCGTCCATAAATGTATTGATATCCTTGAATTCACGATATACGGAAGCAAATCTGACATAGGCTACTGCATCCAGATCTTTAAGCTTGTTCATAACCAGCTCTCCAATGATCTGGCTTGGAATCTCCTTCTCTTCCATGCTGAAGATTTCTGTCTCCACTTCGTCTACAAGCTGGCTGATCTGTGCTGCACTGACCGGTCTTTTATGGCATGCTCTCAATACACCTGCTTCTATCTTGGCACGGTCATATGTCTCTCTGTTATTATCTTTCTTAATGATAATTAATGGAATCGTCTCTATCTTCTCATAGGTTGTAAATCTCTTATTACATTCATCACATACTCTTCGTCTGCGGATGGAATTGTTCTCCTCTGCAGGTCTTGAATCAATGACTCTCGTATTCTCATGGCCACAAAATGGACACTTCATATGTATACCTCCCCTTAATCGTCTGCAATACCTTTGAATAGTTAATAAATTTATTTTTAGTATAAAAGTAATCTGGTAACAAGTCAACAGATATGACTGATTATATGTCTACTAAAATGATATCCGGGCCTATCTGGCGAATACAGCAATAGGGAATCACAATCACTGAATCGTCTGTCAGGAATCCCCATAATCCCTTGCATCCGGGAACCATGATCTTCTGGATGCAGCCCTTGCATTCGTCAAACTCCATATCACATACATGACCTAATCTCTTGCAGTCCTTGATACTGATTACTTCTTTCTTACGAAATTCACAGAAACGCATACTGATTCCCCTATATGCTTTTATCTTATTCTATGCACCCTGAAACACAAATGTCCGTTCTCAATCAAGAGAACGGACATTTTATTACTTCAATTCTATTTCTGCTACATCTACAATCTCTCCTGCTGATTTACCAAGAAGAATTGCATATGTTCCTGCATCTGCAACGAATGCCTTTTGCTCCACATCATAATAAGAGAAGGCATCTGCATGAAGCTGCATTGTAATCTGCTTAGTCTCACCCGGCTCCAGATAGATCTTATCAAAAGCCTTTAGTTCCTTCTGGGCTTTCTTGACCTTAGGGGTCTTATCAGATACGTAGATCTGAGGTACTGCTGCACCGGCTCTGTCTCCTATATTGGACACATGGAAGCTGACTTCTACTTCCTTATCACCGGCTGTCTTAACAGTCAATCCTGCTAAACAAAAATCTGTATAGGACAGTCCATAGCCAAATGGGAATGCAGGTGCTACATCATATGTATCATAATAACGGTATCCTACAAAAATACCTTCCCCATAACGAACCTTATCCCCTCCTGGGAATTCACCCAATACGACTGCCGGGCAATCCTTCTCGCTTACCGGGAATGTCTCAGGTAAATGTCCTGATGGATTCACATGTCCAAATAATACTTCTGCCAGCGCATATCCGCCTTCCATGCCTGCATACCAGCTGTATAACAGTGTGGATGCCTGACTGGACCACGCACTCATATCTACAGGAGAACCCGCAACCATTGTAATAATGGTATCCGGTCTTACTTTTAACAATTCGCAGATAAGCTTATCCTGGTCATATGGCAGCTTCATACTTGTTCTGTCCTGACCTTCTGTATCATAATCATGAGTCAGACCACCAATATAAATGACTGCATCTGCATCCCTGGCTGCTTCCAGTGCATCTGCCATATATTCCTGATTCATGCGAGCCTGACGTGCTGCTTTCTCTTCACTTTTGGAGACTTCCTTTGGTGCTGGAGAATCCTGCTTATCCTGTTCCAGACTATCTGCCTGACCATTGCCACTCTCTTCTGTATTTGCCCAGATATTACCTATGTCTTCGTTATAATAGCCAGGTTTATAGATTATCTGTGTATTGCCGCCTAAGAGCATATGTAAGCCCATAAGTGGTGTAATCTCATATAATGCCTTAATTTCTGCACTTCCGCCGCCTGGGGCATGCATTCTGTTGGCATTCTCTCCTACAACCAGAAGCTTCTTGATCTTTTTGGAATCAAGAGGCAGCAGTTTCTTATCATTCTTTAAAAGGACAACGGATTCTTCCGCTGTGCGTCTGAGCGATTCCTTATCACGATAATCATTGTATGTGCCGGCTTTTCTCTCGCCATCCAGCATATGAAGCTCATTCATGACATGAAGAATATGACGTACTTTCCCGTCAATCATCTCCATGGATACTTCGCCCTTCTCCAATGCTTCTTTCATAGGATCTGCCATATAATATTCATTGAAGTTATCTGTAACAGACATCTCCATGTCAAGACCGTTCATGGCTGCTTCCTTTGTGGAATGCACGCCGCCCCAGTCAGATACCAGGATTCCTTCAAATCCCCATTCCTTACGCAGAATATCCTGTAACAAATACTTGTTATGGCAGCAGTGCTGACCACGAAGCTTGTTGTATGCTCCCATAAGTCCCTTGGCTTTGCCCCTCTTTACTGCTGCTTCAAATGCAGGTAAGTAAATCTCGCGGAGTGCTCTTTCATCCACATCCACATCTACGTCCAATCTTCTGGTCTCCTGATTGTTCAGTGCAAAATGCTTCACGCAGGAGGATACATCATTTTCCTCAATACCCTGTACAAGCGGCACGACCATCTCTGATGTCAGATAGGGGTCTTCTCCCATATACTCAAAGCTTCTGCCACAGAGTGGAGTACGCATGATATTAATACCAGGCGCAAGAATCATGTCTTTTCCTCTGCCTCTGGCTTCCTTACCAAGTACCTGTCCTGTCTGATGCGCCAGCTCTCTGTTCCATGTGGCTGTCAATGCTGTATTACATGGCAGATAAGATACATAATCATAGGACTGTCCGATTTCATTCCAGTTATCAGGGTTGAAATCCTTACGTACTCCTCTTGGTCCATCTGATGTGATGAAAGGTGGAATCCCCAGTCTCTCTACGCCCTTTGTCGCAAAAAGTTCATTACCATGTATCATGCCAAGCTTCTCATCTGTAGTAAGCTGTGACAGTAATTCTTCTAATTGTTCCTTCTTCATACCCTCTCTACCTTTCTCTATTTTCTTACAAACATTTTATATGTGAAATAATTATCATAGTGAACTATCCCAGTTTAACAGTCACCTTTTTGTATTGATAGTACAGATATTGTTAATAATTGTATTTTTCTCTTCACAATATACAAAAAGAAACAAGCTAAGCCTGTTTCTTTTTTAATCTCATTCTTATTACGATATCTGCAATCACTGCTCCTATGAACATCACAAAACCAAGCAGCTGTGATACTGCTATCTGTGTACCCGGAATCAATAACTGGTCTGTACGGATTCCTTCTACGATGCATCTGCCGATTCCATAACCGCCTAAATAAATCAGACACATCTGCCCATCATATTTCTTATGCTTACGAAATACGAACATTGCGGCCAAAAGGCACAGATTCCATACTCCCTCATAGAGGAAAGTAGGATGGACCTGTATGAAATCCACATCACCCATGGCAGCCATACCATCCAGATGTGTCTGCTTGATATCGCTGGCACGCACTGCATCTACAGGCAGTCTCATTGCAAACAAGGAATCTGTATAACCGCCAAATACTTCACGGTTGAAGAAATTGCCCCAGCGTCCGACAATCTGTCCAAGCACCAGTCCGAACACAGCGCAGTCACCTATTTTAAATGGATTGATCTTCTTAATATAACTATATATGAACAGCGTTGCAAAGCCACCAATCACACCGCCATATATTGCCAGTCCACCCTGTCTGAGATAGAAAATACTCAGCAGATTGTCTTTGTACTGATCCCATGAAAAAGCAACATAATAAAGTCTGGCTCCTATAATTGCAAAAATGACTGCATAAATTGCAAAATCCCATATCACATCAGGATTCATATTCTCTTTCTTGGCAATATGTGCCGCAAGAAGAATGCCTAACAGCATACCCATACCAATCACGACGCCATAAAGCGCAATAGTAAAACCAAATATGGTGAAGCTCTTTGGAACATTCTCAAGGTATATTCCCAAATGTGGAAATGCGATGTCTTTTGCTCCCATTATATCCGGCATATCTGCATCTCCTTATACATTAAATCTGAATAAAATAACGTCTCCGTCCTTCACAACATAATCCTTGCCTTCCAGTCCTACTACGCCTTTTTCCCTGGCAGCTGCAAGGGAACCATTCTCCAGAAGGTCCTTGTAATTTACTACTTCTGCACGAATGAAACCACGTTCAAAGTCAGTATGGATCTTACCTGCTGCCTGAGGAGCCTTAGTACCTGCCTTAATTGTCCATGCACGGCACTCATCTTCACCTGCTGTCAGGAAGCTGATCAGTCCAAGTAAATGGTAGCTGGCTGTTACAAGCTTATCAAGACCACTTGAAGTAACACCCAGATCATCCAGATATTCCTTCTTCTCTGCTTCATCCAGTTCTGAAAGCTCCTGCTCTATCTGTGCACAGATAACAAATACTTCTGCACCTTCAGAAGCAGCCTTTTCACGCACCTTTGCCACATATTCATTAGAAGCGCCATCATCTGCCAGCTCATCCTCGGATACATTTGCAGCATAAATGGTAGGCTTTGCTGTCAACAGATTATAGGAAGCGAACCACTTCTGCATATCTTCGTCATCAGGCACTTCAAAAGTACGTGCCATCTGATTGCTCTCCAGATGTGCCTTGATGGATTCCAGTAATTCCAGTTCCTTGGCAAGTGTCTTATCCATACGTGCCTGCTTGGCAACCTTGGCAATTCTACGCTCCAGAATCTCCAGGTCGGAGAATATCAGCTCCAGGTTAATTGTCTCTATATCCCTGATTGGGTCAATATTGCCGTCTACATGAATGATATTGCTGTCTTCAAAGCAGCGGACAACATGTACGATTGCATCTACTTCACGGATATTGGCAAGGAACTGGTTGCCAAGGCCTTCACCCTTGGATGCGCCCTTTACCAGACCTGCGATGTCTACGAATTCAATAACAGCAGGTGTTACTTTCTTCGTATGATAAAGTTCACCTAATTTCACAATACGTTCATCCGGAACAGATACCACACCCACATTAGGATCGATGGTTGCGAACGGATAATTGGCTGCCAGTGCACCAGCCTTTGTTAATGAGTTAAATAAAGTACTCTTTCCGACATTGGGTAATCCCACGATACCAAGCTGCATTTCTATATAATCCTCCTTAAAATCATTCGTAACTGTCAGCTATCATAATAGCATACTGAAGCATAAAAGTAAATTTTCTATTAGTACTTCTCCTGCATCTTCTCAAGAAAAGCTTCTGTATTCTCTGTAATATTGCCCTTAAATACAGCAGAGCCTGCTACAATAACATCTGCTCCTGCATCAAGGTTCATCGTCAGGTTGTCCAGATTCACACCGCCGTCAATCTGCAATTTCAGGTCCAGTCCTTTGTCTATGATTACCTGTCTGAGGGTTTGTATCTTCTCTGTGCATGCATCTATATATTTCTGTCCGCCAAATCCCGGATGTACAGTCATGATCAGTGCCATATCCATTTTATCCAGATATGGGTACAGCTTCTCTACAGGGGTCTCCGGGTTGATAGCCAGTCCAGCCTGTGCACCCGCTTCTCTGATTCTGCATAAAGTCTCAGCTACACAGTCACATGCCTCTTCATGGATTGTCACTCCATCAGCACCACACCGTATAAATTCTTCCACATAGCGTTCCGGTCTTGTCACCATCATATGCACATCCATAAACATCTTTGTCCTGGGTCTTACACTGCTGACTATAGGCATTCCGAAAGATATGGATGGTACGAAGATACCGTCCATAACATCTACATGCAGATACTGTACACCTGCTTTCTCGATTTCTTCTATCTGTTTTCCCAATTCACAGAAATCCGCAGATAAAATAGATGGTGCCAAAATATTCATTTTAATACTTCCTCTTTTCTTTTTCTTTCAATTCCTCATAGAAGGAAACGTAGTTATCATAACGCACCTGACTGATCTTGCCAAGTTCCAATGCATCCTTTACTCCACACACCGGCTCATGGATATGGGCGCAGGTCAGGAATTTACAGGAATCTTCATATGGTTCAAACTCAGGATAGTAGCTTTTCAATTCTTCTTTCTCTATGTCAAACAGGGACAGTGAACTGAATCCGGGCGTATCCATAATGTACGTATGATCCGAAATATCCAGCAGTTCCGAATGTCTCGTTGTATGCCTGCCACGCTCTATCTTCTCACTGATAGCGCCTGTCTCCATCGTCTTATTCTTCTGCAGACAGTTGATTATGGAAGATTTACCTACTCCGCTTGGTCCGGCTACTGCTGTCGTCTTACCCTTGAGCAGGGCTGCAATCTCCTCTATTCCCTGTTTCTTTACAGCGCTGGCAAAAAGAACTGTACATCCGCTGTTCTCATATATGGAACGAATTCCTGCCCGCTCTTCCTTATCTGCAATATCACGTTTATTAAAACAGATAATACAGTCCAGCCCCTGTCTGCGCATCATGACCAGAAATCGATCCAGAAGATTATAATTCGGCTCCGGCTTCGTCATGGCAAAAATCACCAGTGCCTGATCTATATTGGCTACTGCCGGTCTGACCAGTTCGTTGCGCCTTGGCAGAATCGACTGAATATTACCTTTGGCATTTGCCTCATCCAGAATCTCTATTTCCACATCATCCCCCACAAGGGGTTTCATATTATCCTTGCGGAAGATGCCCTTAGCCTTACATTCATAGATTCCCTTACCACTGACATGTACGTAATAGAATCCTGCTATACCCTTGATTATCTTACCCTGCATACCTTAATCCTTATTAAATGTGACATTCTGCTGTGTCTGCGCCAGTGCCTGATTAACCTGCGTAGTCTGGTTGCCATCTGAATCTGTCACAATCTCTTCCACACTCTTGAGATAAGAGATTGTTACGATTCCATATGCGGATGAACTGGTGAAGCCGCTCAGATTAATGGATACCGGGAAAGAGGTAACATTTTGGGAATACCACAGCTGTTGGGAACCATCGGCAGTAGTCAGAATTACTTCCGCATTACCTCCGATATAATCACTCGGCGCCTGTATACTCAGGTTACAGCTGTACGTAGCGGTCTCGCTGCCAATACTGACTTTCAGATCCACAATTGTTCCCTGTCCTACACTGGTTCCTGAGGAATAACTCTGGTAACAGATCTGTCCTTCCGGATATTCTGTACTATAGGAATCCTCTACATTGCCTACTACCAGACCAGACTCCTCCAGCATACTGGCAGCAGCATCTTTACTCTTGCCAAGAACATCCGGCATACGGACTTCTACATCTTCATTGCCCTTACTGATTACAATTGTAACTTCTGAACCTAATGCAGCAATGGAATCCCCTTCCGGAGACTGGGATATAATAGTTCCCTTGGCATACTCTGTAGAATAAGCATCACTCTTGGTTACTGTGAATCCCTCTTTGGTAAGCTGTGCTGTACCCTCTGCCTCTGACAAGCCTACTGTCTGTGGTACATTAATACCGTTTGCTCCGGCACTGACTGTCAGCACAATGGTTGTATTCTTGATAATCTGATCTCCTGCAAGTACAGCCGTTCCATCTTCCAAAGCAGCAGAAATGACTACATTTTTATCATACTCAGTAGATTCAATATACTGCGTCTTGCTTCCAAGATTTACATCCTGTAATGCCTTTTTCACCTCATCTACATTAAGACCTGCAAATTCTGGCATAACGCTGCGTTGTGCACTTTCAGTCTTGGAATCCTGGTTCTTCGTCCCTACTGCTGAGAAAATGCCCACTGCCTGCCCGGCATAATACAACAGGATACAGCCAATTGCTACTGCTGCAATGATAGTCAGGATTGTAGTTACCTTCTCCGTAGCCGGGTTATAATCATATTCTTCTTTCGTATCAAAGGAAATATCCTGTGTATAATCCGTGTTTCTCACATTCTGACGATTCACACCTGTATTCGTATACTCTGTATAAGTCTGCTTTTCCTGCTCTTCCTTCTTTACCGTTGCCTTACGTACCGGCTTCTGACCAGATTTCTTTCGTTTCTTCTTATTCTCATGTGCCTTGCCTGATGGCTGGTTCTTGGAAGCACCTGTACTTCTGTTTCTGCCCTCGTTCTTCTTCACAGCACCGTTCTGCGCACCAGCCGGTCTTCTGCGTACAATCTCTCCTGCTTCTTCCGGTGTTGCATAGACTTCTCTTCCAGCCAGAGTATCCTGTCTCACAGTCTCTCTCTGCACAGGCACTTCACCTGTATTGGCTCTGCCTGTATTAGTTGTTGTATTTCTGTTACGGATATCTGTTACGATTCTGGTCTGTCCTGCTTCTCCGTTATCTATCTCTACGAAAGATTCATCCGGAGTGATCAGGGAACGCTTCAGGTCACGGATCATATCACCCATATTCTGATATCTTCTGTCCGGGCTCTTCTGTGTACATTTTAATACAATCCGTTCTACACTGACCGGTACCTCAGGCACGAATTCCCTGGGTGAAGGCATGGGATCTTGTATCTGCTTGATTGCAATTGCTACAGTAGTATCTCCATTAAAAGGCACACGTCCGGTAAGCATCTCAAACAGAGTAATACCCAGAGAATAGATATCACTCTTCTCATCAGAGAAACCACCTCTTGCCTGTTCAGGTGAAGTATAGTGTACAGACCCCATTACATTTGACGTGATGGTATTGCTGGAAGCTGCCTTGGCAATACCAAA
The DNA here is from genome assembly GCA_001916965.1 of Roseburia sp. CAG:10041_57. GTDB lineage: Bacteria > Bacillota > Clostridia > Lachnospirales > Lachnospiraceae > COE1. The sequence goes on along the minus strand of MNTL01000073.1, from coordinate 9,968 downwards.
ATCTGTTACCTTAACCTTACCTTCCTTGGAAATAATAATATTCTGCGGTTTAATATCTCTGTGGATAATATGGTTATTGTGAGCTGCCTCCATTCCCATGGCAACCTGGATTGCAATACTAATAGCTTCTTTTGTAGATAATCTGGATTTCTTCTCGATATATTTCTTAAGAGTGATTCCTTCCACCAGCTCCATTACGATATAATGGATGCCGTCCTCTTCTCCTACATCATATACATTTACAATGTTGGGATGCATCAGGCCTGCTGCTGCCTGTGCCTCTACACGGAACTTGGATACGAAATTCTTATTCTCTGCAAATTCCTGCTTTAACACTTTGACAGCCACATATCGATTGAGCTTAATGTCTTTTGCTTTATATACATCTGCCATTCCGCCAGTGCCGATCTTCTCCAGAATCTCGTAGCGGTCTGCTATCAGCATTCCTAACTTAATCATTCCTGTCCTCCAAACGGTTCTACCAGAACCACTGCGATATTATCACGTCCACCGTTCTCATTGGCAGCATCAACCAATGCCTTGGCTGCCTGCTCAAGTTCTTTATTATCCTGAATAATCTGGTATATCTCTTCGTCTCTGAGCATATTGGTCAGTCCATCGGAACACAACAGCAGCTTATCTCCCTTGGTCAGGTCTACTTCAAAAAAATCCGCTGCAACTTTCTCTTTTACGCCTACTGCTCTTGTAATAATATTCTTATCAGGATGGTTACGTGCCATCTCTCTGTCAATGCCGCCCAAAGTGACCATTTCCTCTACCAAAGAGTGATCCCTTGTAATCTGCGTCATGGCATCATTGACAAGATAGAGTCTGCTGTCACCAATATTTGCGACAATCGCTTCATTGCCTATGCAGGAAGCCAATACCAGTGTCGTTCCCATTCCACTTAAATTGCTGTTCTCTCTGGAGCGCTGATATATGTATGCATTCGCAGCTGTAACAGCCTCGTTAATTGCATCCTGCACACCATGCTCCTCTCCAAGTTCTCTGATTACTTCTACGAACCTGTCTACGGTATGCATGGAAGCATAGTCTCCTGCTTTATGTCCTCCCATTCCATCCGCAACAATAAAAAGATTGGGCAGCGCACCGATTGGCTGTCCGGAGGTATAGATGTAATCTTCGTTCAGTTCTCTCTTTCTCCCTATATCAGTTATCGCATAAAACTTCAACGGGTTCTCCTCCAATCCCTTTTCTCTAATAAGAATAAGCCGATATTTTACAAGCTAACATAATACCACAGAAACGTTCAAAGGGCAAGCCTGCTAGTGTACTGTATCATTGACTTTCAGCTAAATAACGCCGGATAAATTTTCAGTCTGCAAGGCGGAGGAATGAGGCGTAGCGGTGGCTACGTCGATTGACGACAACGCAGCAGATGAAAACTTATACAAGTCATTTAGCGAAATGTCAGTGATACAGTACACTAGTCCTGATGCATTTTTCTCCTGCGCAGCTGTCCACAGGCACCATCAATGTCTCTTCCCATCTCCCTGCGGACTGTCGCATTGATGTGTCTCTTCGTCAATTTATTCTGGAAATTGAGTACAGCACTGCGCTCTGATTCCACATAATCACGCTCTTTAATAGGATTGACAGGAATCAGGTTCACATGACAGTTAATATCCTGAATCAGATTACTCAGGTTCTCTGCATCCTCATCCGTATCATTGACACCGCCTACCAGACTGTATTCAAAGGTCACTCGTCTGCCCGTCTTATCAAAATAATACCGGCAGGCATCTATTACCTCATGAATGTCATATTTATTGGCAATCGGCATCAGCTCCTGACGTTTCTGCTGTGTGGAACCATGAAGGCTCAGCGCCAAAGTAATCTGCAATCCTTCATCTGCCAACCGCCGCATATTTTCTACAATACCGCAGGTAGATACTGTAATATTACGCTGGCTGATATTGAGTCCATTCTCATCTGACAACATCCTGATAAACTGTAACAGATTATCGTAATTGTCCATGGGCTCACCGGTTCCCATAACAACCACATTGGATACTCTCTCCCCGGTGCTTCTTGAGATTGCATAGATCTGATCCAGCATCTCTCCCGGAAGAAGGGAACGTTCGAGTCCATCCAGTGTAGATGCACAGAATCTGCACCCCATGCGGCATCCTACCTGAGAGGAAATACAGACTGAATTGCCATGATGATACTGCATCCATACACTTTCCACCAGATTACCGTCTGCCAGCTCAAAAAGGAACTTCTTCGTCCCATCAATGGCTGAGGTCTGTACGGTTACTTCTTTCAGAGAGGTGTATGTATAGTTCTCCCTGCACTTGGCAATCAGGCTCTTTGGGATATTGGTCATTTCCCCATAGTCTCTTGCAAGCTTCACATGCATCCACTCATAGAGCTGTTTTGCACGAAAAGGCTTCTCACCCAGTGCTGCCATTTCTTCCTTTAACTGTGATAAGGTCAATGATTTAATGTCTTTCATTTATTCTCCATATCTTTCTATTTCTCAAATACACTGATGAAAAATCCATCTGTGTCCTGCATACCCGGTATAAGCTGTACAAATCCCTGCTGTGTTGTCGGGGAATGTACCAGTCCGGGCAACGTCCCATTTAATGACACAGGTGTCATTTTTAGTGTGTCCTGTATCCATTTTACATGGGCTTCATTCTCGTCCTTGTTGACTGTACAGGTACTGAAAAGAAGCTTACCGCCCTTCTTCACATAAGAAGCTGCTACCTTGAGTATTTTCTCCTGTAATTCTACAATATCCTGTACTGCCTGTGGTGTCATCTTATATTTAATATCCCGTTTTCTGCCGATAACACCCAGACCTGAACATGGAATATCTGCAATCACTACATCAGCCTGCCCAAGCCATCTCTCATCTGGCTCCAGCGCATCCCATGCCACAGCTTTGGCTTTATTCAGATGGCATCTGTTGAAATTCTCCTGCATCAATTCCACTTTATATTCTGAAATATCCCTTGCTTCCAGCATATAATCAATACCTGCGTGATTTAAAATATCCGCAGCAAGCATGCTCTTACCGCCGGGCGCTGCACAGATATCCAATATCTTCAACGTGCCCTGATTGTCCATCTTTGGCAATCCCAGTGCCTCTACAGCAAGCATAGAGCTGATATCCTGAATGACAAAGGCACCCTCTTCAAATCCTGACAGCTGTGTCAGATCATCGGTTTTTCCAATGACATAGGCATAAGGAAGATAAGGATGCCTTCTTAACGTACCACCCTGCTTCTCCAGATCTGCGAGCAAGGCTTCTACTGCCTTCTCATCCTCTGTCCTCATTCTGATTGTAACAGGTCTTTCCTGTAAAAGCCCCTGTAACATTGCAGTCGTAGTCTCCTGACCGAATTGCCCAATCCACAGATCTACTATCCACTCCGGCATGGAATAAGTTACAGAAAGATATTTTCTATAGTCTTTCTTCTCATCCGGGTAAGGAATCGCATCCTTATTCCTGGCGATGGTTCTCAATACGCCGTTCACGAACCCTTTCAATGTGGCAAAGCCTTTTGCCTGTGCCAGCTTCACAGATTCATTGCAGGCTGCCGAGTCCGGTACAGAGTCCATATAAAGAATCTGGTACACACCCATGCGCATGATATTGCGGATGACCGGTTTCATCTTGTTTACCTTTACTTTGGAATAGCAGTCAATGCAATAATCCAGCTCGATCATTCTCTCCAGTGTACCCTCAAAAAGGCGTTTCATGAACGCCTTTTCCTGAGTTGATAGATAATTATACTTATTCTGTACATCTCTGATTACTTTATGACTGTATTCTCCGCCTTCTTTTTTCGTAACCGCCAGCAGCATCTCCAGAACCAGCTGGCGGATATTCTTCTCCTGCTGCACTAATCATCTCTCCTTCTACCGCCGCCAAAAAGCATGATCAATCTTAACAACTGTAAAATAGAAGCTGCCGCTGCTGCCACATAAGTAAGCGCTGCTGCACGAAGTACCTTAGCGCTCTGCTCTTTCTCATTACTTGCCAGAATCCCATACTGTTCCAGACATACCAATGCCCTGCTGGATGCATTGAACTCTACAGGTAATGTTACAAGCTGGAACAGAACTGCCAGTGCAAATACCCAGATACCAATCTGTACCAGCACATAATTATATCCAAATAAAATACCTAACAGGATAATGGGAATACCTGCTTTGGAGCCAAAGTTCGCTGCCGGAACAAGAAGTGTTCTCAAACGAAGAGGCAGATATTCTTCATGATGCTGGATCACATGTCCACATTCATGTGCCGCTACGCCAAGAGCTGCTACAGAAGTAGAATCATACACACTGTCTGAGAGCTTCACAACTTTGGTCCTTGGATCATAATGATCTGTCAGCTCGCCTTTTACACGCGCTACACGCACATCATAATAGCCCTTATTCTTCAGGATCAGCTCTGCAACCTGTGCACCTGTCATACCCGACATGCTTCTGACCCGGGCATACTTGCGAAATGTAGACTGTACTCTGGAAGACGCCCAGATTGACAAAAGCGCACCAATCAATACTAAAACATATGTGGGATCAAAATAATAATATCCATATGGCATAATCTATACCTCCTTTTACTAAGCCTGTCCGAACTTCATACCGGCTTTCCACTGATTACCAAGAAGAAATGTTCTGGTGTCCATTCTCTTCTTACCTTCTAATTGCAGTTCCCGAATCCGCAAAGCACCTTTGCCTGTTGCTACATCAAAGGAATCCTTTGCAACTGCAATGATCGTTCCGGGAACTTCTGTAGTATCATTCTCTACTACATCACAATCCCAGATTTTCACGCTTTTTTCCTGAAAATAAGTATATGCGCTCGGCCATGAATTCAGGCCTCTCACCAGTCTCTCTATCGTAACGGCATCCTTACTCCAGTCTATTCTGCCAAGAGACTTGCCCATCATTTTCACATGAGTTGCCTGACTCTCATCCTGTGGAACAGGTGTAAGCTCACCTGCTTCCAGCTTAGGCAAGGTCTCAACAATCAGCTTCGCTCCTGCCTCTGCCAGCTTGTCAAACAAGGTCTCAGCAGTTTCCTTCGGTGCTATAGGCACTACTACATGTGTCAGCATATCTCCTGTATCAACGCCCTCATTCATCTGCATGATCGTTACGCCAGTCTCTTTCTCTCCATTGATGATTGCCCAGTTGATTGGGGCTGCTCCCCTGTATTTTGGCAAAAGTGACGCATGGATATTCACACAGCCATACTTTGGCATATCCAGAATCTCTTTGGATAATATCTGCCCAAAAGCTGCTACTATGAAAACATCTGCATTCAGTTCTCTTAATCTCTCTACCCATTCAGGCGTCTTGATCTTCTGGGGTTGCCATACAGTAAGATCATGCTTCAGAGCGCATTCCTTCACAGGTGGAAACTGCATCTGTCCGCTTCTTCCCTTGGGCTTATCCGGCTGTGTCACTACTGCTGCAATCTCATGTCCTGCTTCTATCAATGCCTCAAGGGCACCTACTGAGAAGTCAGGAGTTCCCATAAATACGATTCTCAAGATTATTCCTCCTCTTCTTCCAAATCGGCATTATCCATCAATTCGCCTTCTACCTTCTCCACATATAAATGTCCGTCAAGATGATCAATCTCATGACAAAATGCCCTTGCCAGAAGTTCGTCCCCTTCTATTTCAAAAGTCTCCAGGTTCTCGTCCTGTGCAATTACTTTTACATGGTTGGGTCTTGTAACCACTCCTGTCTTGCCAGCTACACTAAGACAGCCTTCATTGCCTGTCTGTTCTCCACTTGTCTCAACAATACGTGGGTTGATCAGAAGAATCGGATCTTCTCCTGTTGTGTCAATGACTACAATACGTTTCAGGATTCCCACCTGAGGGGCTGCAAGTCCTACACCGCACGCATCATACATGGTCTCAAACATGTCATCAATTAACTCCTGTATTCTTGGAGTGATTTCCTTTACTTCTTTTGATACCTTATTTAATACCGGGTCCCCTATCTGTCTGATTGTTCTAATTGCCATTTCTTCTTCTCACCTTTCTGTATTTAATATCCATTCATGGGATTAAAATCAAATTGAACGGTATCTGTGTTCCATTCCTTTCGAGCTATATATGCCTCCATGGCATCCTTCGCCTCGACCAATACCTCATAGTCTCTGTGTTTTATATAGAAAATATTACGGTAAATATCCTGAATCTTACCTATCGCCGCACTGGCAGGACCAATCACCTGCACTCTCCTGCCTTCAAAATGCTTCTTCACCAGATCTGCAAGCTCCATGGAATGTGACACGCCTGTCATTTCATCATCTGAAAGTATCAGAACCGCCAGCATGTTAGCCACCGGAGGATACATCATCAGATCACGGTATGCTATCTCTTCTTCATAAAAGCCTTCATAATCCTGTGCGGCTGCATGTACTACCGCATAATGATCCGGCTGGTAAGTCTGAATCACAACTTCCCCTGCAAGACTGCCTCTGCCTGCACGCCCCGCAGCCTGCGTCAATAGCTGGAAAGTACGCTCAGATGCGCGGTAATCACCTGTATGCAATGACATATCTGCTGCCAGAATGCCTACCAGTGTCACCTTGGGGAAGTCATGTCCCTTAACAATCATCTGTGTTCCTACCAGAATGTCCGCCTCTTCATTTGCGAAACGGGATAAAATATCCTCATAGCTGTCTTTTGTTTTCGTAGTGTCCGCATCCATTCGCAGTACCCTTGCCTGGGGATACATCTTGTGCAGCACCTCTTCAATCTGCTGGGTTCCTGCACGAAAGCCCAGGATGTATTTCGAACCGCACTGCGGACATCTAGTGACCTGTGGTGTCTCATAACCACAATAATGACATACCAGCCTGCCATTTCTATGCTCTGAAAGAGATACATCACAGTGTGGACACTTCATGACATGACCGCAGGCTCTACAGCTTACAAATCCTGCATAGCCCCTGCGATTGAGAAACAATATACTCTGCTGTCCCTTCGCCAGTCTGTCCTCCAGTAATTGTTGAAGTTTCCTGCTGAATATGGAGCGGTTGCCGCTTTTTAACTCTTCTCTCAGGTCTTCTACATAGACCTTGGGAAGCTCTCCACCTGTCAATCTGCTGTTCAGGGTGAACAGCGGTATCTCCCCCTGTCTGGCTCTATAATAGGATTCCAGCGAAGGAGTGGCAGAACCCAGAAGCAGACTGGCATGTTTCATCCTGCACAGCTCCTGCGCCACCTCTCTGGCATGAAACTTAGGCATCGTCTCACTCTTGTAGCTGGACTCATGTTCCTCATCTATGATTACAAGCCCCAACCTTTCAAAAGGTGTAAATAATGCGGAACGCGGTCCTATCATAATATCTATCTCACCCTTGGCAGCCCGTTCATACTGGTCCGAACGTTCTCCCGGAGACAATCTGGAATTCATCACAGATACCCTGTCTCCAAACCTCAGATAAAAACGGAGCAGTGTCTGATATGTCAAAGCAATCTCCGGAATCAGAACAATTGCCTGTTTACCACTGGCAATCATCCTCTCAATCAATGCCATATACACTTCCGTCTTACCACTTCCGGTAATTCCCCGAAGCAGATAAGTCTGGCTGATTCCCAGGCTGTAATCCTGTGAAATGGCATCCACAACCGCCTGCTGTTCTGCCGAAAGCTGCTTTGCCGTTCCGTCTTTTCCTGACAGGTCTGATTTCAAGACTGGCTTCCTGTATACATTTTCCTCAGTTACTTCTATCAGACCGGCATCAGCCAGTGAACGTATGGTAGCTGCCGCAATGTTAAGCTTCCCTGTCACCAGTGTATAGGGAAGCTGTGAAGTCTGTGACAGCTCCCGCATCAGCCTGCATTTTGCTGTCTGATGCTTTGCTTCAAAGATCACACTGTGACGATATGCGGTCTCGGAATCCACCTTACAGTGAATCGTCTTCTTCACGACCTGCTTCATTTTCTTCTTTACAGGAAGTACCGTCTTGAGCGCTGCAATCATGGTCGAGCCATAATGTTCCTTCAACCAGTACGCCAGTCTGATAGAGTCTGCCTGTGCACTGACACCGCCCTCTACAATACTGTCCACAGCCTTCAGTCTGGAGACATCATACTCTGCCTGGTCAGTCAATTCAATGACATATCCCCTGATCAGTTTATTGCCCCTACCAAAAGGAATCATCACCGACATTCCCACCTCCAGTATTCCCTGAAGCTGCGGTGGGATAAGATATTGAAAAGGACGGTCTACCTTTTCATGGGATATATCTACAATAATATTAGCAAATCTGCCTGTCATTTCGTCCTCAGTTCTTCCATGACCTCCTGAATCAATACGCGTTCATCCATAGGATGCTTCACGCCCTTGATCTCCTGATAATCTTCATGTCCCTTACCTGCCAGAATCACAATATCTCCCGGCTCTCCATGGGTAATCGCATACTTAATTGCTTCCTTACGGTCACAGATCTCAACATACTTGCCATCTGTCTTAGCCATACCGATCTTAATGTCATCAATGATATCCTGTGGTTCCTCAAATCGTGGATTATCCGATGTAATAATCGTCAAGTCAGCCAGCTTGCCACTCACTTCACCCATCTCGTAGCGGCGAAGCTTGGAACGGTTGCCACCGCAGCCAAACAGACACACAAGACGATGCGGATGATACTCACGAAGTGTTGTCAGCAGACTCTCCAGTGCCATGGCATTGTGTGCATAATCAATCATCAGAGTGAACTGGTCTGACACCTTCACCATTTCGATTCTGCCCTTTACCTTCGCACCTGCCAAAGCCTTCTTGATATCCTCTGGATGTACGCCGAAATGTCTGCATATAGCAATGGCGGTCAATGCATTGTATGCGCTGAATTTACCGGGTAAATCTGTCAGGACTTCCATATTCAATAAACCTGACACCTTGAAATCAATCCCAAGATAACCGGCGCCTGTCACAAGCTTCAGGTCAGAAGCTCTCAGATCCGCCTGCTCACTGAAGCCATAAGTCTCCAGCTGGCAGGTATGCCCCTGCGTTACAGTCTGCCAATGTGGATCATCACAGTTCACGATGCCTACACGGCACTGCTTGAACAACATTCCCTTGCATGCCATATATTCTTCAAAAGATGCATGTTCATTCGGTCCGATATGATCCGGCTCAATATTGGTAAAAATACCGTAATCAAAGATAAAGCCCTGTGTTCTGTGCATCATCAGCCCCTGTGAAGAAACCTCCATAACTACCGTATCACAGCCAGCTTCCTTCATTTCCTTAAAATATCTCTGCAATGTAAAAGATTCCGGTGTTGTATTATCAGCAGGAATCACTTTATCACCGATAATTGCCTCAATCGTACCTACTAACCCTACCTTATGGCCTGCATTCTCCAGAATAGACTTTACAATATAAGTCGTAGTTGTCTTGCCCTTAGTTCCTGTCACCCCGATGATCTTCATATCATCTGCCGGATTGCCAAAATATGCAGCAGATATAAATGCCATGGCATAACGGGTATCTGCTACCTTGATTACAGTCACATCTGCATCTGCCGGCAGGTCTATGTCTTTACTGACTACCAGAACCTTCGCTCCTACTTCCACAGCCCCCGGCGCTGCATCATGCCCATCAAAATTAGCTCCCACAATACACAAGAAAAGGCAGCCTGCTGTGACCTTACGAGAGTCATTTACAACCTCTGTCACCTCAACATCCACACTGCCTCTGACACATTCGTATTCTAAATTCTTTAATAAATCCTTACATTTCATATGGATTACCTCATTTCCATACAGCATAATCACGCTGTCAACCTTAGTTTTAAGAATACCATATACCCTGTTGATTTTCAAGTATTGCGCTGATATGTCCGTATATGACGTAACTATTCAGAACCCCATGCGCAAAACCGCATCTTCGATGCTTATCTGGATAACAAGTTTACTTGTTATCTGCTTATTGTGGTTACTTCGCCATAT
>MNTL01000072.1 GCA_001916965.1 Roseburia sp. CAG:10041_57 | reverse complement strand
TTTAAAGGTTTTGTTCTCTGAACAATCCTATCGTTTCATTTCTGAAACTTTCTCAATAGAATTTTCAGGGTTGCATTACTGTTTATTTGTCAAGGTTCTTACCGTTGTTCATGTTTGACACAACTCTGATAGTTTATCATGCATCATTGTGTTTTGTCAAGCACTTTTTTATATTTACATAATTCAAATTTTTATCATTTGAATCACTCTTAACGGCGAAATTTATCATATCATTTCATTTTCCAAAAGTCAATCACATTTTATGATTTTTTTAATCTTTTTTATGATTCGAAACGGACCAGGTTACATAACCTGCATAAGCCGGATAATATAATTGGTATGATACAACAGACTAAGCAGCCTGCTTTGATTGACCATTTCCAGTATCCAGCCATTCAGATGCAGTATATCAAAATATCCAAACAGAATAAAAAGCGCCCATATCAGGCATACCATCTGTGCTATTCCAAGCAGTGTTCCTCCCAGTCGATCCAGCCACTTGACTACAGGCAATCGGCTGACCAGCCTGCAGGAGTCAAGTAACAGTTTGATGATCCTGTGCAACAATCTGATAACCACAAGAAGTATGAGTGCCATAAGGACATTCAATATACTTCCCTGAATAAAGCTTCCAATTCCTTTTACCAATACAATAAGTACTATGATGCCTATCACATAAGAAGTGATACGCACCACACCTTCTACCAGTCCTTTACGAAATCCCTTGACTGCACCTGCAGCCAGTAACAGCACTGCTATGATCCAAACTATATTAATATCCATATATCCCTCGTTGTATTTTATGCATTAACTATTGCAGCTGTATGTTCTGTATGCTGTCTGTCGTTACCAATGTATATCTGGCAATATTGCCTGTAGGAATCATACATTCTACGCGGTTTCTGAAATCTCCCTGATACTTCAATCTGCCATCCCAGTCATAAATCACACAGTTCTCATCATTATAGATAATAATGCCTGCTGTATCAAAAATAATGTCCTTATATTCCAGGTCAAAGGCAAGTTCTCTGACTTTCTTACCTGATGTATCATAAAGTTCCATTCGATACGTAGTCTCTGCTCCTGAATTATAAAAGACAAGTCCGACATGATCTTTATCATAGAATACGCTCTGAATCTCTTCTGAAATCAACATATCTGTCAGGCTGACCGGTTTCTGCCTGCCCTGATAAAACATAAGTCTGTTATCTGCAACAGCAAATACAGTATCATTATTCATAAAAGAAATCAAAGGCACTACTGCATCTGCGTAACCGTATCCTCCTACGAGGTTATCTGTATAATTCTGTCCAACTGAGGAGAAATTATAAAAGCCGACGCTGGAAGTCACCTTGCCATTCTCCGCCTTTAAATAAGATACTGCAATCTGCTTGCCATCATCAGATATGGCAATTGCCACAGGATATCCTGATTTACTCATAGTTGTTTTAAAATATGCCAGCTGTTCTCCTGCAACGCTGTAAAGATAGATTGCCGTAACCGTTGAATCATCCAGAACTGCTGCCACTACCCCATTAGAAGCCACGCAGAAATCTCTGATTGGCATTGTTGTGTCTATCGTTCCCAGGTTGCCGGCTGTATCTGACACATAGATATTACGTCCATTATAATCACCTACTGCAACTACATTTGAGCATGTCCGAACCATGGGGTCCTGCATTTCATAGGTCTGGTTCCAAATGACTTTTCCCTTGGCATCTGTACAGCTCATACCATCTTTACTGTAGGTAAACAGGGTATTGGCAAGATTAATACTGTGCGCTTCCTGTGATCTGGACCATTCATATTGCTGTTTTACTTCATAATCCGTGTATTGCAGATTCTTCCAGTGTATATATGCGCAGACCAAAAAGACACAAACCAGTGCCACGACAAAGCAGATTCTGTATATCATAAGCACCTTGTGTCTTGCAAGCTTATGTTGTAAGGGCGTATCTGTTTTGTTTGTATTTTTTTCTTCTTTCTTTCCACTTTTCAGAAAAGGGTTTCTCTTTGCCTTGTTCAGGTCTGCCATATTCTCCCCCTGTATCTTGCAGCATGGTGCTGTTATTCTATGTAGGTTTATTGTCTTTCAGTATACCATTATTCTGTTTGAAGTAAAAGCCTTTGTCCATAAAGTATACTGTCTGCGTCCTCTATTCCATTCCACGCACAGATTGCAGATACCATATCATACGTTCCATACACCCGGTAACTGATGCTTCGAAGTGTATCTCCCTGCTGTACAATATAATATTGCATCGCCGGTGCTGCTGTATCCTGAACCACCGCCTCCTGCGTCTGCGCATTTTCCGCATACGTCTGCTGCTCTTCTGCTGCCTGCGCAGCTTCTGTCGTCTGCATAAGCTGTGCCTGCTTCTGCAAGGAGTCCTCTTCCTGTGTCGTTTCTGTTGTATCCTGGGTCTGCACCACATTATCCAGCTGTTCTTCCCAGGTGCCCTTCTCTTCGTATAGCTGTCCGCTCATTGCAGCCAGCGCTTCCTGGGGCATTGACATAATATAGGCAATCTTGTTCTCCATATCTTTCATTTTGTGATAATTATTAACGGATATGATGCCAAAAGCCGCCACACACACCATCAAACCAAGACTGAGCAGATTCATGGCATTCCACAGATAACTTACTCTGGCTTCCTCTCTGTTGCATGCCTGCGTCATTCTGGTAAAACGCACAGCATCCTCTGACTGGGTGCGAATCCTGCCCTTATTATGTGTCAGATTCCACTCTATCAGATAATTCTGCATTTCTTCATTCTGATCATAATAAATATAAAAATCGCGCACTACTATTTTGCTTCCATCAGGTGCTGTTATTTCCAACCCGATCTGTGTATCCGTGCCCTCCTGTATGGTAGCCTGTCCTATACAATAACAGGAAGGGAAAAATCTTTCTCCTGATACCGCAGGCAGCGACTGGTCTATTGCCCCGGATATCACCAGATACACCCTTCCCTGTTCTTCAAATTCATACCCCCACAGAGAAATCTCACGTTTCTTCCCCTGTGTAGAGTCCTCCTGATACACTTTTCTGATAAAAGTATGTACATAATCCTCAAGGTACAGCAGATAATCTCCTTTGGGATCACCTACTGCCCGCGTGTTCACCGGAATCTGCGCCATGTCTCATTCCACCCTTCCCTGTCAGGTTCATTCCCATAAACTCTGTAATCTATCAGGAAATATCGTAGCATATTCATTACGCATAATCTGTCGAAGCAAACACCCGCATATTTATTTTTACAGACAAAAATCGACTGCTCAGAGTCGATTTGTCTTGTTTATCCTGCTATGAATAGAATATTCTACCAGGACAATTTATAAATAGTTGTTGTTTTGTACTCTCTATCCGGTCCATAGATAACATCCGGGAAGTTCTCTCTGTTTACTGAGTCAGGATATGCCTGAGTCTCCAGTGCCAGACCACATCTCTTGCCATACTCTGCATTTGCTTTTCCCTTATGAGGTGAAATACAGTTGCCAGCATAGAACTGCATACCCGGCTGGTCTGAATATACTGTCATTGTCCTGCCCTTAACAGGCTCCGTTACTTCTGCAATCTTTCTGACTGAGCCATCGCAGTGATCCAGTACCCAGTTATGATCATAGCCCTGTCCTAATTTAAGCTGCTCATTGTCATCCTCAATGCGTTCACCTATTACAACAGGTGTGGTGAAATCAAATGGTGTACCTTTTACAGGAGCAATCTCGCCTGTAGGAATAGAGCCCGGTATCACCGGGGTATATGCATCTGCAAGTATCTGAAGCTTATGCTGCAGAATACTTCCTGCATTGTGTCCTGCAAGATTGAAATATGAGTGATTTGTCATGTTTATTAATGTCTTTTTGTCACTTGTTACATGATAATCCAGTCTTAATTCATTCTCTTCTGTCAATGTATAAGTGACTTCTACATGTTTATTTCCCGGAAATCCCATGGAGCCATCGGGATCATCCAAGGTAAAGCGAACGCCATTCCCCACTATCTCGGCATTCCATAATCTCTTGGGATAACCGTTTACATGGTCACTGTGAAGATTGTTCCCATTGTCATTTGCAGGTAACTGATATGTAACTCCATCAATACTGAATCTGGCTTTTGCAATACGGTTTGCGCTTGGTCCGATCACTGCGCCAAAGAAACAGCCATTTACATAATAATCTTCCAATTTATCATAGCCCAGAACAATATCATCTACTTCACCTTTGTGATCAGGTACTAACAGATTCACAAGAATTGCACCATAATCCATAACTTCTGCAATCATACCATTCTGATTCTGTATACTATACAGAGTTACTTTATGTCCATCTTTCATTGTTCCAAATACTTTTGTACGAACTGACATATCTCATCCCTCCATTTATATAATTTATAATTCCACTCTACCTTCTAATGCTCTTAATAACGTCATTTCATCTATGCATTCCAGATCTCCGCCGACCGGTACTCCACTGGCGATTCTCGTCACTTTCACACCGGTAGGTTTGATCAGCTTGGAAATGTACATCGCTGTTGTCTCTCCTTCCAGGCTGGAATTGGTTGCAATAATGACTTCCTTCACGTCACCTTCAAGACGCTTGATCAATTCTTTTAATTTAATGTCTCCCGGTCCTATTCCCAGCATAGGTGATATTGCCCCATGCAGCACATGATATACACCTTCGAATTTACCGGTCTTCTCATATGCTGCCAGATCCCTGATATTCTCTACTACCATAATCGTAGTATGATCTCTCTTGGGATTGGCGCAGATAGGGCATACCTCTTCATCCGTAAGTGTGTAGCAATATTTGCAATAATGTATATTATTCTTGGCATCTACCATAATTTTGGCAAAACGCTCTACATGCTCCTTGGGCATATTGATAATATGCAAAGCCAGTCTCTGTGCTGATTTATTCCCGACTCCGGGAAGCTTGGCAAACTGTTCGATCAACTGATTGATATATCCGCTATACAGGTCCATTAGAAAGGAAATCCTCCGCCAAGTCCACCTGTCATCTTACCCATTAATTCATTGTTTGCTTCATCTGCCATTCTCAGTGCTTCATTGGTAGCAGCCATAATCAGATCCTGAAGCATTTCAATATCATCCGGGTCAACAACTTCCTGAGAAAGCTGTACTTTAAGAACTTCTTTCTTACCGGATACAGTTACTTCAACAGCTCCACCGCCTGCTTTGGCGCTGAATTCCTTTGCTTCTAATTCCTTCTGTCCTTCTTCCATCTGACGCTGCATCTTCTGTGCCTGTTTCATCAGATTATTCATATTACCAGGCATACCCATGCCACCTGGAAATCCACCTCTTTTTGCCATTTATATAATCCTCCTTATTCTTCTACTACTTCTATGTCCATATCTGTAAGCTTACTCAGGTCTACATAGCTTTCTTCAAAGCTTCGTCCTTCCTGCATCTTCTCTATATGGACGGTTACTTCCTTTTGTAAAAAAGACGCTATCATATCCTCAACCCTGCTCTTATTGTCGGGTTCTTTGAGATAATCATAGGGAAGTCCATCTTCTACGACAATCATCAGATTGTTGTCCCCACCCAGGCTTAATCTTGCATTTTTTAAATAAACCTTCAATGGAGGTGTCGCCTGCGAAACAATTCCTGCCCAGTTATTCACGATCTCCCGCACTTCCTCAGGAATTGCCTTTGGAAGCTGGGGTCTGGGCTGGGGAATCTGTGCAGTCATACCCGTTGATTGTACCGCAACAGGTGCTGCCTGTACAATCCCTTTTTCAATTTTATCTTCCAGATTCTCCAATCTGGCTACTACCGCGTCATTTGTAGTCTCCATCTGAGGTCTGCATAATTTGATCAATGTCATTTCTATCAGGATTCTCTTCTGGGTAGCATACTTTACCTGCCCTGACAATTCTGAGAAAATACGGATGTAGCGCATGATAGTCTCCGCATCAAGCTGCTGTGCTTCTTCTTTGAGACGTACCAGGTTATCACTGGAGACATCAATGACATCTTCTATATCACTGTCCGATGTTTTGACCAGCAGAAGATTTCTCAGATACCAGGTAATATCTGCCACGAACTGAGTCAATTCCCTGCCCTGCATCACGACTTCTTCCAGAAGTGAGATACAGCCGACTATATTCTGCTCACGGATAAAACCAAGCAATTCGCTGAATACTCTGGTATCTACAGCACCCAGCACATCCAATACCTTGTCATAGGTCAGTTTCTCTCCAAAATGGAAAGCAATACACTGATCCAGCAGACTTAATGCATCTCGCATGGAACCATCCGCAGTTTTGGCAATATAACGTAATGCCTTATCCTGTACGGCGACCTGTTCTTTGTCCATCAGCTCCTGCAGTCTGTCAGCAATTGTATCTATATTGATTCGTTTAAAATCATAGCGCTGGCATCTGGACAATATGGTAATTGGAATCTTATGCACTTCTGTAGTCGCCAATATAAAGATGACATAAGAAGGGGGCTCCTCCAATGTTTTCAGTAATGCATTGAATGCCCCTATAGACAACATGTGTACTTCATCAATAATGTATACCTTATATTTACCCTCTACCGGTGAATAGGATACTTCATCAATAATCTCTCTGATATTATCTACACCATTGTTTGATGCAGCATCTATCTCGATTACATTTACTGAAGCCCCCGAAGCAATAGTCTTACAGCTGCGGCATTCCCCACAGGGGCTTCCATCTACCGGATGTTCACAGTTCACTGCCTTGGCAAAAAGCTTGGCAATTGTAGTCTTTCCGGTTCCTCTTGTACCTGTAAATAGATATGCATGTCCAATACGGTCTGCCTTGATCTGATTCTTCAATGTTGTAACAATATGATCCTGACCTTTTACATCTTCAAATCTGTCAGGGCGAAACTTTCTATATAATGCCGTATATGACATGTTCTTTAATCTCCAAAACTAATTCCTAATGTTTTTGCTTCCTGCACAATCGTGGAATTCGGGTCTACCATTTTCAGCTTACCCGCAACATCTTCCAGAGGCACTTTTACAATCTCGCGGTTTACATAACCTACCATGTAGCCATATTCACCTTCCAGAATCAGGCGTGCAGCTTCTGCACCCAGTCTGCTTGCAAATACTCTGTCGTAAGGATCAGGGCTTCCACCTCTTTGTGTATGTCCGGGAACAGTAACTCTGACTTCCATACCTGTCTTCTTGGTAATCTGGTCTGCAATTTCATAAGAAACACTTGGATATTTGTACTCTTCCATGGATTTCTTATATTCCTTTTTGGACAGTTTGGCTTTTTCCTTGGAAATAGCGCCCTCTGCCACTGCAAGAATTGTAAATCTGCTTCCTCTCTGGGCACGCTTGTTGATTGCTTCGATTACCTTATCAATATCATATGGTATCTCAGGAATCAGAATAATATCTGCCCCGCCTGCCATACCTGCATTCAGAGTCAGAAATCCCACCTTATGTCCCATAACTTCAACAATAAATACACGGCCATGGGAAGCTGCGGTTGTATGGATCTGGTCTATACATTGTGTTGCAATATCCACAGCACTCTGGAAACCAAATGTCATATCTGTTCCCCACAGATCATTATCAATGGTCTTTGGCAGTGTTACAATATTAAGGCCTTCTTCCCTTAAAAGATTCGCTGTTTTGTGTGTGCCATTACCACCAAGAATGACAAGGCAGTTGAGATTAAGCTTGTAATAATTCTGCTTCATCGCTGCTACTTTATCCAGACCATTCTCATCCGGGTCACGCATATTCTTAAAAGGGCATCGTGAACTGCCAAGTATGGTGCCGCCCTTTGTCAGGATACCTGAAAAATCCGAAAATGCAAGTGTCTTGTAATTGCCATAAATCAGTCCTTTATAACCATCCAGGAATCCGTACAGTTCCACATCCTGGTCGGAATTGAGCAAGCCCTTCGCCACACCTCTCATGGCAGCATTCAGAGCCTGACAATCTCCGCCACTTGTTAACAAACCAATTCTGATCATGCAAATCCCCTCCTATCTCTGTTTGATACGATTATAGCGCATTTTCATAACATGAACAACTTTATTTTTGAATACCGCTCTCTGCATTTGCAGCAAACTCCCGTATCCTTTTATCTGACTGATGTTGTGCATACGCTGCCACAATCATCAGTACCAGATCTGATATTCCATCATATAATAAACCAATACCAATAATCAGCATCGTAATCTCAAAAGCCAGAAAAGGATGCATTACAAGAAATACTCCAAGTGTCAGCGTAACCAGCGCAAAAATCAGTGCTATCCACCATTTGCCTGAGCCGGCATGCTTAATATCCATTGTAAACTGTAAATCCATACAACCGTGGATCAGCATGACAATCCCTATAATGACCGGCACAAGAGACAGAACCGTATCAGGTCGTATACATACCCAGACCCCCAATAAAATCAGAATAATATTCATCAGCATACTGAATTTGGAATAAAAGCCGATTCTCTCTGCCCTGATGCAGACAATCAGCTGGATTCCACCCATAAGAATCAATGCTGCCCCCAGCAGATAACACAATATCCTGCCTGACCAGTCCGGCCATATGACCAGCACTGCCCCCAGGGCAATCGTCAGAATTGCCGAGATAAAATAGTTCTTTTTCATTCCTTCCACAAATGTACCCATAACCATTCTCCTTTCGTTACACGCAATCTAAAATATATTGTATCACATCTTGACTACTTAGGCACGATTCATTATAATTAAATTTCGTAATGTTTCATTACTTGTTACTTTATGTAACAAAAATCCACACACAAGCACAATTCTGAGGCACACCTTGTTTCAGAATTGCACGCAGAATACCAATATTATTTTGGTTCATCTTATATAATGGAGACGTATCGAAGCGGTCATAACGGGGCGCACTCGAAATGCGTTAGCCCTTCGGGGCACGAGGGTTCGAATCCCTCCGTCTCCGTACTTACAGAATCCGGTCATGCCGGATTTTGTGTTGTTTTAAAACAGATAAAATATATTGTATTACAAAAGGAGTATTACCATGAAATCCAATACAGATACAGATCTTGCATCCAAGATCCGTCAATTAAGAATTGATAACAATCTGACGCAGGAACAAGTTGCAAAGGCATTGGATGCAACCCCCGGTTATATCTGCAATGTAGAAAATGGCAGAACTGCCATGTCATTGCGAATGCTGGTATTTTTTGCAAAACTTACCCATACCACTCTTGATTCTCTGGTAGGATGTATGGACGAGAGCTATACGCAGACCGCCCTGGATAATGAAATTATGGAGCTTGTTTCCCAGTTCAGTGACGATGAAAAACGCAAGCTCATTGATACTATTAAATTGTGGAGAGCATAATTTTAAGATTTCCATACACATGCTCACCTTCTCTGAATCTTAACTCACGAATTCTGTTCGTGAGTTTTTTTATTCTACCGTAACTACTTTGGCAAGGTTACGTGGCTTATCTACGTCCAGTCCTTTATCCCGTGATACATAGAATGCCATAAGCTGTAGTACGACTACTGCCGGGAATACCATTAGCTCATCGCGAAGAGCCGGCAGTTCATATACAGCATCCCACTGCTCTCTGTTCTCCAGTTCGACAGCCTCTCTTGTCAGCATGATAACTTTTGCCCCTCTGGCTTTTACCTCTGTTGCATTGGACAGCTCCTTGGATATCACTTCTTTTTGTGTAACAAGTGCCACAACAGGAGTCTGTGGTGTAACAAGTGCTATCGTTCCATGCTTCAACTCTCCTGAAGCATAGGCTTCAGAATGAATATAGGATATCTCCTTTAATTTGAGTGAACCTTCCAGAAGTGCTGTATAATCAAGACCTCTGCCTATCATGAATACATCCTCTGCATGCTGCAGCATTCCTGCAAGTTCATGTATCTGCTCTCTGTTCTCCAGAATCTTCTCAATATAAGAAGGAAGCTGCTTCATATCCTGAATGAAGTCTTTTGCCTGCTGTTTCGTATAATTGCCTCTTACATAACCAATTCTGCATGCAATCAGATAAAGTGCCATTAGCTGTGTTGTATATGCCTTGGTGCTTGCCACCGCAATCTCAGGACCTGCATTGGTGTAAAAGACATACTGGCTTTCTCTTGTAATCGTAGAGCCTTTTACATTCACGATAGATACATTACCTGCTCCTTTTCTTCTGGCATAGCGCAGGGCTTCCAGTGTATCTATAGTCTCTCCTGACTGGGAAATTGCAATTACCAGTGTCCTATCATCTACTACCGGATGCTCATAAATAAACTCTGATGCAATCTCTACAGTTGTAGGTATCCCCAATATGCCCTGAAGCATTCCTTTAGCTACCAGCCCTGCATGCATGGCAGTTCCGCATCCAATAATGGTAATCTTATCATACTGTGTCCACAGGCTATCCGGGATCTGATCTGTTGTAAAATCAGGCAGTCCTCCTTTAAGTCTGCTAAGCAGTGTCTCAGTCATCACTCTTGGCTGCTCCATGATCTCTTTCTCCATATAGTAGTCATAGCCGCACTTGCCTGTAGAGCCAATCTTCCAATCTGCACGAAGCATCTTAGGTTCAATAATCTCTCCCTTATCATTTGTAAGAGTGATTCCATCTTCTGATAACGCAGCCAGTGTATATTCAGGCAGCACAAAATACTGCTCCACATAATCGGTGAGCGCTGTTACATCAGAAGCAAGAAAAGACTCTCCTGCATCCTTGCCTACGCCTGCAATAATCGGGCTTACATTACGAATTGCATAAATTGTATCAGGAATATCCTCAAAAAGAACAGCCAGTGCAAAGGTTCCTTTCAGTTCTCTCACAGTCTGGAAAACAGCCACACCAGGATCACCCTCATAATAGTAATCCAGAAGTGCAGCTACCACTTCTGTGTCCGTCTGGGAGGAAAGCTTATCGCCAAAGCCGTACTTTGCTGCCAGTTCCTGATAGTTCTCTATAATTCCATTATGCACCAGTGTCACCCGTCCATAAGCATGGGGATGTGCATTGGTATCCGTTACACCACCATGGGTAGCCCAACGGGTATGACCGATTCCACATCTTGCTTCGTCAGCTGACAAAGTCTCACACAGCTGCATCAGCTCCTGCACTCTGCCTGCCTTTTTTCTTACCTGAATATGTCCGCTCTCACCAAGCAATGCAATTCCAGCACTATCATATCCTCTGTACTCCAAAGTCTCAAGTCCTTTTAATAATACTTCCTGTACATTTCTATGTCCTATATATCCAATAATTCCACACATTGTTATTCTCACCTTTCTATATTTAAAAATTTAAACTTCATATTTTACAGTTATTCAAAGCTTCCTTATACCGTATTTGTTTTGCAGTCACCTGCATATTTGCCGGTACATCTCGCACTGGAAGCGGTACGAAAGGGCGTCCGCCGAATTTTCGATAACCCTTTTCCTCGTCAACCTGTATCCAACAGGTGCATGGCGCTAGATGAGATAACATGTGTCTGGAAATCTTATATTACTATATGCTCTTGTCAAGGTTCTGTGCATAGCCTGATACCATGCGCAGCTATATAGTTACACATTTTGAACTTATTTGCAAGTAAAAAAACGGAAGCAGTCCCATCTGCCTCCGTTTTCCTATAAGCTTTTAATTGCACCTGAAATCATTTCATTACAACTTCGATACTCCCAATATCGAGTTACAATTACATTTTGGAAATCATTACCACCGATAAATCATAGCGGTCAAGAAATTCATCAATGTCTCTTTCATCAGTAATCTCCATTGCTACTTCGAAAACTCCTGATTCTGGATCTAAAAAGCCGGCAACCATTTCTCCCGTGGACTGGTTCTTTCTAATAAGTGGCTTCTTATTTGCAACATCAATCTTTACTGCCTCTTTCTTCGCTACTAACATAATTTTTCCCCTTTCAACCCTTTTCAATTTATTATGTAACCTGCATTTAGCCTTACACATCCAGTAATAGGTTTACATAATCTGTTATCCTCGCAGACTTTTCTTAAATGTTGAGATAATAATAGCGCATTTTTTCATATTTTTCAAACAAATTTGACATTATTTTAATATATTATGTCATTTTCAGAAAAATGTACAAAAATACCCCTTGGTATTATCCATTTTTTACAATTACGCTTACATTACTATACACTTTTCAAGGTGCCGTAGCATTCGCTACATTAAAAGCTTATTTATATTCAATTTCACAGCCCCATCCAACTCTCCCTTGAAGGACAAAGCTAATGAAAATGAATCCACAATAGAATCATGCGCAAATTTCACCGGATCATACCGCCATACTTCCAATTCCAGGTATTCTGTCCTGGTGTCCCAGGCAGGATCTACCACAGTAATCCGATCTGACTGTTCCAGAAAAATACGCTTCTCAATCGCCCTTACCGGGCAATTCTTCTTACTATATGCTGCTCCCAACAGAACAGCTGCTTCCTCTCCTGCCCTTGGAAGTGCATCCAGCCAGCTCTCTGTCTTCACATAGAGCCTCTTCTGCACAGGATCTCTCAGATATGGAGAAGCTTTATCATAAAGTGTCCTGGTATCATAATTGGTGCAGACCATAGAGCTTCTGCCCTTTTTTCTCGTCTCAACAAGCCCCAGTTCTTCCAGTTCCTGCACACCGCGGCTCACATTCATCAGCGATATTCCAAGACTTTGTGAAATCTGCATTTTTGAGTAATATGCATTTGTTTTTTTGTATAAAAAAAATAAGAGAATGTACTGCGCCATAGCCGTCAGCTGCGTCCCCGCAATGGGTTGTGCCTTAAAATGTTCCTGCAGTGCAATTCCCAAAAACGGCATATAGAGCTGATTATTGGGAACAACAAAAGATTGTCCACTTTCTATCAGACATTTCCGTTGATATGACGTGATTCTGTCAAAGCATAAGACGAAAGGATATTTGCAGTATTTATGCAGCTCTTCGCACTTTCGCTCAAAGACAGATAATTGAAAATCTACCTCCCTGACAGTGATTATAAGACACGTAATACCACATATCTCCAAAAGAGAATATTCCTTCTCCCTTTTAAGCTCATCAGGTAAAGTATTGCTGTCATTCCACGTTCGTATCGAAACATGCAGTCCCAAGGTGTATTTCAAATAACTTTCCATAGATGCCGCTCTTTCAAATTTTAATACTAACTTTACTTTTCAATACTAACATAGAGAATTTTTGAATGCAATGTTTTTGTTAGAATTTGTCAGAAAAATGTAAGCAAAAAAGATTTAAATTATTTTCACTTTTTTCTGTTTATTTCTATTTTCATATGGTATACTGGTAGCATAAATGTGTATATTGTATAAATTTTGCATTATTTTCAGAAATTTTTAGTGATTGAGAGGGGTGCTAGACATGTACAAGCTATCCGTTCATTCTGTAAAACCAGGAATGGTATTGTATGATGATGTCTATAATGAAAGAAAAGAACTGTTATTAAAATCCAACACAGAATTAACTGCCGACAAGATCAAAATGCTGATAGCAGAATATGTTGATGAGTTGACTCTTGCAGAGCCTGATGAGCTAGGCATGACTCATTATAAACATCTTCATTCCAGTGATCATTTTCAGGAATTTAACGTTGTCTATAATCAGTGCCTGGTCCATTTTGGAAAGATACTTCGTACATTGGATACCGGTCTGAATCTAAACACCGACAAGCTGTTGACCCTGCGGGATGATATTATGTGTTCTGTCATGAACGGCGAACAGCTTCTCGATTATCTCTATAATATGATGCCAAACGAAAATGAAATTACATATAATCATTGTTTCAACTGTGGTCTTCTCTGTTATGTCTTCGCACAGTGGTGCGGTTTTCCAAAACAGGATCTTGATACCATTACCCTTTGTGGATTTCTCTTTGATATAGGTAAGACCAAGATCGACAGTGCACTGCTATGGAAGCCTGATAAGCTTAGTCCTGAAGAATATCAGCAGATGCAGCATCATATCCACCTGGGTTATGATCTGATCAAAAATAAAAAGGTTCCGCCCCGTGTCATCAACGTTATGATCATGCACCATGAACGATGCGACGGAACAGGCTATCCTGCCAGATTAAAGGCTGATCGAATTGATCCTTATGCAATGCTGGCAGCTATAACAGACACTTATGAAGCCATGACACATCCACGTGCGCAGCGTCTAGCTCTCACACCTTTCCAGGCAATTCGAAGCTTCGAGGAACAGGGCTTCCAGAAATATGGGGCTTATAACACGAAGAAAATTCTGACCAGAATTGCCAATATGTATGTGGATCGCTATGTCGCCCTGAATAATAAGATAGAAGGACGAATTACAGAGATTCATGAAGATGCACTTTCAAGACCTACAATATTCTCCAAAAATGTATTTCTGGATCTTCGTCAGTATCCAGATCTGGAAATTATCAGAATGGTATAACAAAAGGCAGCATTTGTATTTTTCTTACAAATGCTGCCCTTTTATTTCTGTAAAATCTGATTCAGTCTCTCTTCGATAGTCTGCTTATCAAGCTCTCCTGCCTGATTAATCAAATCTGTCAGAGCCTTCTGTGCATTGTCGAGTTCTTCTTCACTCAGCTCATACTGGTCTACATAGTCTTTCAGTGATTGCTGTATTTTGTCCTGCTCTTCTGATGAAATACCAAGACTATCACTCAAATCACTGCTTTTGATAAATTCCTGCAATTGAGAGGAAAAGGCATCCTTCATTTCTTCAGATGCTTTGCGGCTGTATTCTTCCTGCTTTGCATCAATCTGCTCCTGCAATTTCTGCGGAAGCTGTGCTTTGCAGGAACCAAGCAAGGCAGCCGCTATGGTTACTGTCATAATTGCTTTTTTCATGTATTAGTCCTATTCTGCCTTTTTCTGTTCTTCCTCTTCTTTTACACGATCCTGCCAGAACATAGACTGCACTCCCGGTGTTCTTGTTCTGATTTTCAGATAGCTTCTGCCATCCTCTACAAATCTGGCAATTGAAATATTTCTCCAGACATAAACTTCTCCCGGTTTGATATATACCTTTATCTCTTTGGTCAATCCTGTGCCGCTGAAATTTACAACTTTATTATTACGTCTGACCGGCAGACAGTATATATATTTGTTGTCCGTTGTCTGGATAATTTTGGTCTCGAATACCCCCTGTTTTCCTTCCTTGGTGACTTTAATGGCTGCAGGAGCAGGTATTGGAATGTTCTGTACTTCCATATCTTCACCTACTTTCCTAAACATCTATATTTTTATTATACACCCATCAGGGACATATATAAAATGAATTTTTTGAAATATTTGTGAAATTTCACGTATAACGCTATCTTAGTATTTCATTTTTTGTGTTTTTATGTTACTTTATTGAAGTGGGGCGTTATGCGGCCATGTCCGCTTACCAGACCCGGAAAGGTTAGGTTATAGAAATGTCAAAGAAACAAACAGAAGAACTCAGTAAAAGTAAGGCGAAAAGACAGGAACGCCAGAAAGAAGTCTCCAAGGCAAAACGTCATAAATTAATTGGTAAGATTGTTGGTATTGTTGTTGCAGTTGTTATCATCGCTGCCATTGTTGCAGCTATTGGCCTGCAGATTTATAAAGTTGCCACACGTACGACCACCAGCTCCGATTTCAGTGCCGGTCTGAACGAAAATGGAACTATTGCCAATATTGATGTGAGCAAATCCATTACTCTGGCAGATTATGAGAATCTGGTCGTTCCAATGAGTGAAGTACAGGCTACAGATGAAGAAGTTGATTCTGATATCAATTCTACATTAAGTGCCAATCAGGAAGTCAGTGATGACACTTCTCTGGAAGTTGCCGATGGCGACAAGGTAAATATTGATTATGTTGGTACAATTGATGGTGAAGAATTTGAAGGTGGAAGCGCTACAGGTTATGATCTGACAATCGGTTCCAATACTTTTATCGATGATTTTGAGACACAACTGATTGGGCACAAGCCCGGCGAAGAAGTTACTGTTGAAGTTACTTTCCCCGGAGATTATTCCACAAACACTAAACTTGCAGGCAAAGATGCTTCTTTTGCAGTTACAATCAATGGAATCTATGTAACTCCTGAACTGACAGATGAATTCGTACAGGCTCATCTCTCCGATCAGGCTTCTACTGCTGAAGAATATCGTCAGGTTGTAAAGGATAAGTTCTACAAGCAGCATCTGGAAGATTATCTGACTAACTACGTTGATGAGAACTCCACTGTAAATTCTTATCCTAAGGCTTACCTTAAAAATGTAAAGGGACTGTTAAAGTATGATGATGAATATACTTTATCCTATTACAACCAGATGTTCTCTCAGTATGGTGTCGATACCTATGAGAATATATGGGATTCCAAAGATGGCATTAACAACGAGATTGAATACGAACGCGATTTGACCAAGCGTGCAAAAGAAACAGTGAAGACTGCTATGGTATATCAGGCAATTTATGAAAAAGCAGGTCTTTCCATTGACATGGATGCTTATCTTGCTGACCTGACAGAGACAAACGGTGAAGACTACGTAAATAACATGAAGACAACCTATGGTACTGCTTATATGGCTCAGACTCATATCAAAGAAGTTGTAACTGATTATCTCATGGAAAACGCAAACGTTCAGTAATCATACAAAAACACAAAAGGATTGCAGCTTTCATTTACTTGAAAGCGCAATCCTTTTTTCTATGTCTATGCATGCCTATTCATCTTCTTCCGGGTACAACCATTCACAGTCTTCATATGCAGTCAGATCCAGACAGCCTTCTGTAAATGCCTTACGTATGAGTTCTGTGCAAGTCTCTTTATCCAGCCCATAGAAATTAATAATGGCATTATCATATGTACATATCCATAAACCCTGGCGCTTCTCTGCACCGAACAGGTTCTCAATCTCATCTGATTCCAGATTGTTCAGATCCTCACTGTATCCCAGTTCACATGCCATGACCGCCCGCAGGGATTCATCTGATTTATCATATACTAACGTTCGGAACATATTTCATACTTCCTGCCTTTCCTTTTCATACCTGTGGTTTATTGTAACATTTTTATCACAAAATTTCCATTACATGTTTTTTGTTAGCGTTATTATTTTTGTTAGTATATCTGCAAAAGGGCAGTAAAAAAGACAGTCATTACAGGCTGTCTCTTTTAGAGAAGGTATTTCTTTCTTATGGGGTATAGCAAAAAACTATATAATATATTGGGGGGGTTACAAGTATTATTATACGGATAACCCCCTCTTTCGTCCATACGGATATTCTACAAATTTTACAATTTGTTATATGCTTTTTTGTTTATTTTTACCAAATCAATGGGAAATAGACACTTCAGCATACATTATGAACGTTCTTCTATACCTGTCATTATGCTTCCACAGGAGTCGGATTCTGTTTATCAAATAAAGCTTCAAATTCCTGTCTGTTGATTTTCTCTTTTTCCAGTAAAAGTTTAGCACAGGAATGAAGTACATCTTCATGCTGCATGATTATATCTTTTGCCTTGGCATAGCATTCATCTATAATGCGCTTTACTTCTACATCAATTTCGCCGGCAACGGTCTCAGAATGACTTCTGGTATGCGCCAGATCTCTTCCGATAAATACTTCGTTATCTTCTTCATCATAATTGATCACACCGATATTCTCTGAGAAGCCATAGCGTGTCACCATGCTTCTGGCTTCCTTGGTCGCTTTCTTGATATCGCTGGAAGCACCTGTTGTAATGTCATCAAATATGATTTCTTCTGCAATACGTCCCCCAAGAGATACCATAATATCCTGCAGCATCCTGCCCTTGGTATTGAACATTTCATCTCTCTCAGGAAGCGGCATTGTATAACCTGCTGCCCCAAGACCCGTGGGGATAATAGACACTGTATATACAGGTCCTACATCCGGCAATACATGGAACAAAATTGCATGGCCAGCCTCATGATAAGCTGTAATCTTCTTCTCTTTGTCTGAAATGATACGGCTCCTCTTCTCAGCACCAATCCCCAACTTAATAAAGGACTTCTTAATATCGTCCTGTACGATAAAGGCACGGTTCTCTTTTGCAGCATGAATTGCTGATTCATTCAAAAGATTCTCCAGGTCTGCACCGGTAAATCCGGCTGTAGTCTGTGCAATCTGTTTTAAATCTACATCATCAGATAATGGTTTATTCTTGGCATGCACATTTAAGATTTCTTCTCTGCCCTTTACATCTGGCGGTGAGACCGTAATCTTACGGTCAAAACGACCTGGTCTTAATATAGCCGGGTCAAGAATATCTACGCGGTTGGTTGCTGCCATGACGATAATGCCTTCATTCGTACCGAAACCATCCATCTCAACAAGCAGCTGGTTCAGTGTCTGTTCTCTTTCATCATGTCCACCGCCCATACCGGTTCCACGGCGTCTGGCAACAGCATCAATCTCATCTATGAACACAATACATGGTGAATTCTTCTTGGCATCTGCAAACAGATCACGTACTCTTGATGCACCGACACCTACGAACATTTCTACAAAGTCAGAACCCGATATGGAGAAAAACGGCACCTTGGCCTCTCCGGCGATTGCCTTGGCAAGTAATGTCTTACCAGTACCGGGAGCACCTTCCAGAAGTACACCCTTGGGGATTCTTGCTCCTACTTTGGTATATTTACCGGGGTCCTTCAAGAAATCAACGATTTCTTCCAGATCCTCTTTCTCTTCTTCCAGACCTGCAACATCTTTCAATGTGATGTCTCCACCGGTAGAAAGTCTGGCACGGCTCTTGCCAAAATTCATCATCTTACCGCCACCACTGTTATTGGCATTCTGTGCATTGAACATCACGAACAGGAATACACAGAAGATTACCACAAGAAGTATCGGCAGCATATAGGTAAGGAACCAGTTCTCCTGAGGCACATCTTCCACCATTGGGTCAATGTTATACTGTGCCAGCAGATCCTCTATCTCTACAACGTCAGATACGTGTAGTGTTCTGATTGTATTATCCTTCAGTGTAATGGTAAGTGTACCTGTAGGCACCTGTGCATTAGGCTGAATCTCTACTGCAATAACCTGCCCTTCCTCAAGCTGTGATATCAGCTCTCCCTTTGTATACTGGTCACTTCTGTCCTGAATCGTACTGACCCATACCGTGACCAGCAATAAAATTGCAATTATGACAAAATATATATTAATTCCTTTTGCGCTTTTTCCCACTTTCTGTCTCCTTCTTCAGCAATTATCGTAAACCATTTACATGGGTTTGTGTCATAATAACTATTCAGAATAGTTAATCAAACTCTACCACGCCGATGTAAGGAAGATTTCTATAGCGCTGATCATAGTCAAGTCCATATCCTACAACAAATTCATCAGGAATATTAAATCCTGTATAATCTACCTTAACATCCACTACACGTCTCTCCGGCTTATCCAGCATGGTACATAATGCCAGACTCTTGGGATTTCTCTTGCCCAGAAGCTCCAGAAGATAACTGAGTGTTCTGCCTGAATCCACAATATCTTCTACTACAATAACATCTTTTCCATCTAATGGCTCGTCAAGATCCTTTACGATCTTTACTACACCGCTGGATTTTGTCCCGCCACCATAACTGGATACAGACATGAAATCCAAAGATACGGGAACTGTAATTCTCTTGGCAAGCTCACACATAAAGAAACTTCCGCCCTTTAAAACACAGATCAGATGTACCTGTCTTCCTTCATAATCCTTACTGATCTGTTCACCTATCTGACGAATTCTTTCGTTTACTTCTTCTTCTGATAACAGAACTCTGATTCTTTCAGCCATTTTGTTAATTCCTCCTTACGTACTTTATCTGTAAAATATACTTTGTATCTTCACTGACCTTATACCAGCTGCTGATTCGTTTGCCTACTATCCACAGACAATGTTGCCCTTCGGTCACGAGATATACATGTTTTCTGTCCTCCGCCGGCACTTTCTCATCAATCAGATATGCCTTGAGAGTTTTCCTGCGATTGTCTCCATCCAGGGTAAAATAATCACCTGCCCTGCGGTTTCTAATGACAATATCGCCTTTTATTTTATCATAATCCAACCATTTCGTATACATATTTGAGGGAATTTCTTCCGTTTTACACTGCTGTGCACACAAAACGGACAGTTCAAAATATCCCTCCTGTGTCTCTATGGTTACTGTCGTTCCTGTATGCAGACTGTTGTATGGTATTCTGCCATACTCTGCTGGTTCATCCTTGAAATCACAGCTCTGTACTTTCTCCAGACGAATACCGGCATATTCCCTTATCGCCCTGACAGAATACGGAAGATCCACCCTTCTGCCCGGCTGCTTGCGCAAAAGCTCCTGCAACTGCTGCACATGCACTGTCTCCAGATCCTTTCTGCTGCCTGCTGCCTGTGCCAGCGCCTCCATCATGACATATCCCTGTATCGTTGTATGCAGTGCCAGATAAAAATCAGCCAGGATATGAATGCCTTTTTCATCCTTTACAATGCACTGGCAGCATCCCTGTCTGGTCATGTCCTCAATCATTGTATAGGCATCCGAGATTTTGTCACACGCCTCCTGAATGTGTTCTGCGGCATTGGCGCTGACCTCTTCACAGGCTGTCTGCAGGATATGATGGCGGATTCTGTTTCTGGTATAATTATCTTCCAGATTGGTTCTGTCTATACAATATTGTATGCCCTTTTGCGCAAGATATCTCTCTATCTGCGTTCTACTTGTATGTAATAATGGTCTGACAATCTCCCCGCGAATCGCAGGAATCCCTGTAAGTCCTTTTAAACCGCTTCCGCGAAAAAGGTGAAACAGGAATGTCTCACAACAATCGTTTTGATTGTGCGCAATGGCAATCCTGCCACGTCTGCCCGCTCTGTTCTCATTCAATATTCTATGAAAAGCCTCATATCGTACTTCTCTTCCTGCTTCTTCTGTGGATATATGTCTTTGTGCTGCCAGTTGTTCCACATCTGCTTCAACCAGCGCAAAAGGCAGCTGTCTTTCACGGCAGAAGGCTTCTACATATGCTGCATCTTCTCCTGCTTCTTCTCTGATTTTATGATTAATATGCACTACATGGATTGTCATAGGAATCTCAAGGCGCAATTCCAGGAGCACGCAAAGAAGGCAGATTGAGTCCGCTCCACCGGACACACCTGCCACTACATAGTCTCCTTCGGCAAACATATTCTGTTCCTGCACATATCTTTTTATACTGTCGATCATTTGTACCTCACATGTTATTTTCCCATACTCCTGCCGTCAGGATTGTCATGTCATCCCGGATTCTGCCCGCCTGGCAATTGATTGCATACCGCAGCAGATAATCTGACATTTCCTTGGGATTGGTCGTATGACAGCCTGCTATAATCTCTTTGAGTCTGTTATATCCGTTATCCGTCTCAAAACAATCCGCTACACCATCAGAGAGAAGTATGAGCATATCAGAATCCATCAATCCTATCGTCTGTGTCATTGGCGTGATCTGTGTAAGACTGCCAAGGGGCAATGTCTCTGAGAGAATCTCATCTACCTGTGTACCACGCTTTCTAAAGCTGGCTGCTGCTCCTGCCTTCATGAATTCTGCTTCTCCCCTGTGCAGGTTCACCTCACATACATCCAGCGTTGTCAGATTGCAGCACTGCGTCTGGGCTGCTATGGCAGCATTGATCATGGTCAGTGCTTTCTCCTTCTGAAATCCTGCCTCCAGGAACTTCTCCATAAATTCTATCACACAGCAGCTGTCTTCGCATGCCTGTTCCCCGCTTCCCATACCATCTGCAATCATCAATATAACATTGCCCTCTGCAATCTCTTCTACTGAGTAATTGTCTCCTGATACCTTCTCATCTTCTTTTACTGCCCTTGACATGGCACTCATCAATGTGAATCGGGGTTCATCTTCAAAAAGGAATGTATCATAGCTTTTGGTCAGTACTACTGCACTTTCCATACAGGGAACCAGTCTTTTGTCCAGAAATACCGATATAAGACCTGCAAACTCGTCCACATCCAGCTCCCGGCGCAGCCCCTGTCTGGCTACCAGGCTTAACCGCTTGCCTGCTCCACTTCCTTCCAGGAAGACCATTTCCTTAACTATAATCCCCTGCTTTTTAAGATACTGTATCAGTGCTTTACGCTTATGCTCCACTGGAACGCTGACATGCATCACTGTGTCTGCCACCTCTTCAACTGCTCCTGATATTTCCTCCAGATGTCTGGCAAATATCATTTTGCTCTCTATGATCTGATTGCGGTAAAGCACATCACTGCGATGTTGTATTACAGTCTGTTCCTGTGGAATATCCCGATACATCCTGGCAAGCTCTTCATATGTCTTGGAAAGACAATGCAGCTTTCTCTTACTGTATTCAGGAAACAGATAACCTTCTATATTTTCCAATGTCCTGGACATCTATGTACGCCCCCTATATACCTTATTTTCGTACAATTAAGTATATACATGGCATGCATACTTTTTTGTCACAATCGTGTACACGGACATCTTTTTTTATTGACAAAAACTGCATCCTTACCTGCTTATGGTACGGGATGCAGCCTGCGTTAATCTTCTTCTTTAAAAATAATCTCGTTATCGTATACAAGTCCCAATTTGTCTTTGGCAACTTCTTCCGCATATTTCTTGGTCTTGGTATAGGTCTCTAATTCTTTCAATTCTTCAGTTCTTGCATTCTCAGCATCAATCTGCTGCTGCAATTCCTGTTCTCTGGCAATATATTTCGCCTGCTTCTGTCTAAGAGAGATGCTGTTGATTCCAACTACAGCAATGATCATGATAATCGCCAGAAATGCCATGGACATGCCAAGTCTGTTTTCATTTTTTCTGCGACGAAATGCCGGTTTTCTTCTTCGTCTTCCTGCTTGTGTGACAATCACGTGCTCTCTCCCCTTTTCTATGAATTACCTGCATACAGGCTCTTATTTTTATTGTAGAATGATTTACTGCATGAGTCAACCTGTTTTTTACAAATCTACCAAATGTCCGAAATGGAGCCAATACCTTCGAGATCAGAATGTAACCCCATTTCACATAGATTCTGCCAAGCGTCATGCTGTACAGAAACATTCCAAGGGCTGCCCCGGCTACTGCAAAAGCCCGTATCATACCATGATTACCGTAATAGAGCAGTACGAAACTGACGCAAAAGCACCATGTCCAATACAGCAGATCTTCCAGATTCACCATAACCCGGTTATGATGTATCAATCGCCTGCATAATCTAAGGTTATCATAGACCCAGGCAAATATCGCTCCTGTCAACACTGCATAGCAGCCAAAATACCACTCTCTGATAATTGTATCGCTCATAATCAGCCAAACAGCCGTGTGAGCAGTCCTTCACCTTTTTTGGCTAACGAAGTACGCTCCGAATATACAAAAGAATCCGCTTTACCATCTATATCTGCTTCTCCCTTATCTAGATTAATTCTGCTGACATGCAGTCCTTCACCCTTTATCATCAGCATACCATCTACGGTCTCCAGAAGTACGGCACCTTCGTCAAAAGATAATACATCCGTGACTCCCGTAACCTTGCACTGTTTGCGCCCATCCAGCGTAATTCTGTGTCTGCCGGCTGCAGTATTGACTGTAATATCTTCCACGGCTTATCCTCTCACATATCGGTTTTCTATACTATATGTGGCGGATAGGAATATTAGACCTTAAATATATCGAAACAGTTCTTTTGCTTCTTCTTTCTTAACGGTCTCCTGTACATCCAGTACTTCTACCTTCACATCTTTATTGCCAAACTGTATTGTAAGAATATCTCCCGCCTTTACATTGGCTGACGCCTTCGCCGGTTTGTCATTGATCAGTACACGTCCTGCATCGCATGCTTCATTGGCTACGGTACGACGTTTGATCAGTCTTGATACTTTCAAAAATTTATCCAGTCTCATAATTTCCTCCATACATATGAGAATAAGAAAAGACAACCACCTCAGCAGTTGTCTTCCCAAATTCAATACTTTTTATTTCAAAAGATTATCTGTTTACTTCGTCCTTTAAAGCCTTACCAGCCTTGAACTTAGGTGCCTTGGAAGCATCAATCTTCATAGGCTCGCCTGTCTGAGGATTTCTGCCTTCTCTTGCAGATCTCTCAGATACTTCAAATGTACCGAAGCCAACTAACTGAACCTTTCCACCATTCTTTAATTCTTTTGCAACAACTTCTGTGAATGCTGTTAAAGCCTTCTCTGCATCCTTCTTAGTCATTTCAGCCTGTTCTGCCATTGCAGCTACTAATTCTGTTTTGTTCATCGCGAACTCCTCCTCTTATACTATTGTGTAGTCTAAAAACAATACCCTGTCCGATCTGCGTCGGAAGCTTACGATTGCTCATTTTTATGTGTGTCCGACTATTCAGAACACCTATATCTATTTATATGCGAAAAACCTTGTTATGTCAAGGAAAAATCAAGGTTTTTTGGGGTTTTTTCATAAAAAACACGCATTTCTTATGAATCCAGCTTAGTCAACTCGGAAAATGAGTATGTAACGTCTTTTTCCTCACTGTCTACCTGCAATGTATAGCTTCTGGTCTGGTATCCTGTCTTTCTTAATGAGACTACATAGTTACCTGCTTTTTTCTCAAAATCCACCGGTGCGATTCCTATATAATTGCCATCCAGATATACCTCTGCCCCTACAGGAGAATCAATATGCACCTTATAAGCGGTCTGTGATGCTGTAGACTGTGTTGCAGAGGATTGTGTCTCTGGCTGTTCGGCAGAGCTTGACTGTGCGGAAGAAGCCTGAGTCTGTTCTGTAGAGAATTGTGTGGATGCGGCTGTCTGCGTAGATACAGCATTTGACTGCTCTTGTGATTGTTCCTCTCCCTGCGGCTGTTCCTTCGTCTCCTCCTGTTCCGTACTTTCTTCGCTCTTCTCCAGTTCTACTGATATACTGGCAGAGGGTTCTGCGACTTTGATATACTGTGCTACGGTATCATATCCATCCGCAGTTACTGTCATCTGATGCAGACCATATTCCAGCTCTACCGGCGATGCAGTATCTACATTCTTCCCATCAATGGTGACTTTTGCATTTGCAGGATTCAAGGTGAAGATAACCCTGCCCTTCTGTACAACAGTGATCTCTACGTCTCCAAGATCCCATGCCATCTCCTGATTTCTGACAAAATCTATCTCCTGGGTGGCACTGCTGCCATTGTGGCTTACTACTACTGTAGAACGCCCTTCCGGTACAACAAGCAGCATATCTTCTGTAATTTTACGGATTACGGACTGCCCTACTTCTATCCATCCTCCTACAAAATAGGCATCATTCTGTAGTCTCAGATATCCGTGTCCTCTGGCTATACTGATCGCATAGATCTGATTGTGCCATCCCCAGACGTTGAGCACATCCATCTGATTGATATCCATAAGTGTCACTTCCTGTCCGTCAGAAAGTACCAGAAGATGATTGCTCAGTCCATAGGATGTATCACCTATTGTCAGCGTACCCGTTGCCGTATTCAATACATAATTACTGAGATTCTCATAAGCTTCTCCCTCTGGGGATATCTTCAGATATGCCAGCAGCTTCTTGGGCTTATAGAACCTTACCGTTACAATACTGCCTTCTTCAATCTGACCTAAGGAAACCGGCTGGTCATATTTATCCAGCAGTTTGGCTGCCCCGTCATAATTCAGTGTATATCTTTTACCCGTTGCCAGATTCTGAAACTGTATGGCTGCGTTCTCCGTATCCTTGCAGACGATCATTGCCGTATCTTCAGAATCATAGATGCCGGGCGTGGCTGTTATGATTCCATTTACCTGTGCCTGGGTATTCTCCTGTGTATCTGTGCCTGGTTTCATAAAAGAACAGCCTGCACACAAGACCATACTCAGCATCCCGATTAGTACTCCTGTTAAAATCCCCTTTATTCTCAAGTATATACCTCCATTATAGTTCCTATGTAATGTAACTATTCAGAATAGTTATAGTATATCTCTATCTCCATATTATGTAAAGCGCTGGTGCTTATGGCTCTCCAAAAAGTACCTGAATGAGCCGCTGTCTGGATTTCTCCTGTGCTACGAGAATATCCAGCTTCTCCACTGTCTTATCCGGGATTCTGGATTTTCTGGAATTATAGTAGAAATTCACGATCTTCCAGAATTTATCCGGGTATGCCAGCCTGCAAGCCAGCTGTCTGCGTTCCCAGTCTTCCAGTGGTCTGATCCGTTCATATGCTTCTATCATCTTCGTCCCAAGACTCAGTGACCAGTCTGCCTTTTCTGATATCTTGCGAAACAGCAGATACAGATCCTTTACTCCGCTGTCTTTTCCCAAGCGCTCCATATTAATGACACATATGTCATTTCTATCAAATATGACATTATGATATTGATAATCTCCATGATAATAGCAACCCGCCTGACGAATGCGTTCGCAATATTGGTCTTCCTTCTCCTGCGCTGCAAGATCGGTTATATGCTGTGCCTTTTCCATAAAATAATCATACCGGCGCAGCAGCTCCCTCTCAAAATCTGTCTTGCTCTTGAGATGCCTTAAATAGTTCTGAATATGCCTGCATTCCCGTGTATGTTTGTTCATTTCCTGCCAGTACAGGTTGCGTACAGGCAGTTGAAAATCAGCCTCAAATCCTTCCTGCTGCCCTGCTCTGGTCATAATCAGATGAAGCTTCGCCATAACAGCAAATGCCTGTCTGATATCCTCTTCGCTGCGATAGCTGCATTCTCTGCCCTCTATATGTTCTTTTAAAATATAAACTACACCATCTGTATCTTTACAGAATAGCTCTCCTTCTTTGTTTCTGATCAGCTTATCCGTCCGTATAGACCCTTCCATGCTCTTTTGCATTTTATCCAGCAGCTCCAGCTTATCTGTTCTGCCTTTATATTCTTTCAATACCCGATAACCTTCTTGTGACTGGCAGACTATGGTTCCTCTGCCTTTCATAGTCCGCATGACTTCCATATCATATTTTTCCAATACACCGCTGATTGCCCTGTCATTCATAACATATAATTCCCCCACATAAGATTCTGTATCAGGACGACTATGGTCCGTCTTTCTATCTTATTGTGGGGGAATATGGTTTATGCATGTTTCTGCACAAGTTGTATCAGATATTCTCTGTTGTTATGCTCCGGCTGCGCTATGACATCCTCTAATAACTCATTTAAAACAATCCCTATCTCCTTACCCTTGGGAATTCCCAGTGCAATCAGGTCATTTCCGGTCAATGCAAGACTTTTCAGGGAAACACACTGATTCTGTTCCAGTATCTGCTGATATAAAGCTTCTACCTGCGCCAGATGATCCTCCTTCTCCTGGCGCTGATAGGTACTCTGCGCCATCATGTCAGCCTTCTTTATAGCAAGTACATCTGAAAAATATGTCTCTCCTATGGTGTTGATTGCTCTTCTGACCGCCCTGGGTGTCGTTTCAATGGGATAATCATGATATTTTACCAGTTTACGTACATGGGTTATCGTATCATTGTCAAACTTCAGCCTGCGTAAAATCCTGGCTGCCATTTCCTCTCCAACACCTGCGTGTCCATGGAAATGATCTATGCCCTGCTCATCTGTAGTCCTGGTAACAGGCTTGCCAATATCGTGCAAAAGAGCAGCGATACGCATACTCTTATCCGATTCTGTATACAGCATACAATGCATCAGATGCTCTCCTACCGTATAACAGTGATGTGGATTATTCTGTGTCGTTTCAAAAGCCGCATCCAGCTCCGGCAGAAAGATTCGTGTCATTCCCAGATGATACGCTTCCCTGATATAATCAGGATGAGAAGACTTCAAAAGCTTCACCAGCTCTGTCTGTATTCTTTCTGCGCTGATATGAGACAGATTAGGGGCTAACTGCTCTATCGCTGCCTTCGTCTTCTCTTCAATCCGAAATCCAAGCTGCGCAGAGAAACGGACCGCCCGCATCATACGAAGGGCATCCTCCGTAAAACGTTCTGTTGCCTCTCCTACACACCGGATGACTCCGTCCTCCAGATCCTTCATTCCGCAAAAGGCATCCACAATACCGCTTCTGTCATTATATGCAAAGGCATTGATCGTAAAATCACGTCTTTTGAGATCTTCTATTAAATTCGCAGTAAAAATAACTTCTTTGGGGTGTCTGCTGTCTTCATACTCACCGTCAATACGGTAAGTCGTTACCTCAAAGCCTTCTTTGCCAAGCATGACTGTTACCGTTCCGTGCTGTATTCCCGTATCTATTGTCCTTGGGAATACTGCCTTTACCTCCAGTGGTTTCGCTGAGGTCGTAATATCCCAGTCGTCAGGCACTCTGCCAAGCAGAGAATCCCGGACACAGCCGCCCACTGCATAGGCCTCAAAGCCCGCCCCTTCCAGAGCTTGAATGATGTATTGAACCTTCTCCGGTAACTGTATCTGCATATATTTGTCCACGCCTTTCTATCCTGTTGATTACTGTTATTTTACCCAATGCAGTTCGTTTCGTCAAACCCAAAAAGAGAGCACAGCCTTTACATAGCCATGCTCTCCTGCATATATTTCTAATCATTATTTTACAAGGGCTAATGTCTGTCTTGCAATTGCAAGCTCTTCGTTAGTAGGAATAGCCATTAATGTTACCTTGCTGCCATCCTTGGAGATAATTCTTTCTTCTCCACGTACATTGTTCTTATCCAGGTCAATCTCTGTTCCCAGATATCCAAGGTACTTGCAGATCTCTACACGGCCACCGATGTTATTCTCTCCAACACCTGCTGTAAATGCAATGGCATCTACACCATTCATAGCTGCTGTGTATGCACCAATGTATTTAGCTACTCTGTAGTAGAATGCATCCAGTGCTGCTGCTGCCTGATGATTACCTTCATTGGCTGCTGCTTCTACATCTCTGAAGTCAGAGGATACACCGGACATACCAAGTACACCGGACTTCTTATTCAGAACTGTATTCATCTCAGCGGAGGTAAGTCCTTCCTTCTGGCAGATGAAATCGCAGATAGCAGGATCCATATCACCGGAACGTGTACCCATGATCAGACCTTCAAGTGGTGTCAGACCCATGGAAGTATCTACACACTTACCATGATCTACTGCTGATACGGATGCACCATTTCCAAGGTGGCATACGATTACTTTCAAGTCTTCTCTCTTCTTACCAAGAAGCTGTGCTGCTCTGTTAGATACATAATCATGGCTTGTACCGTGGAAACCATAACGTCTTACTTTGTATTTCTCATAATATTCATAAGGAAGTCCGTACAGATATGCTTTCTCAGGCATTGTCTGATGGAAAGCAGTATCAAATACAGCTACCATAGGAACATTTGGCATAATCTCCTTGCAGGAATTGATACCGATCAGGTTAGCAGGATTGTGTAAAGGTGCAAGGTCGTTACACTCTTCAATTGCCTTCATAACTTCATCTGTAATGACAACGCTGGAAGCGAACTTCTCACCGCCATGTACAACACGGTGTCCAACTGCTCCGATCTCATCCAGGGATTTGATCACACCATGCTCTGCATTGGTCAAAGCATCAATTACAAGCTGGACTGCTACTGTATGGTTAGGCATCGGTGTCTCGATTCTTACCTTGTCCTTGCCTGCCGGAGTATGTGTAAGTACACTTCCGTCAATACCGATTCTTTCGCAAAGTCCCTTTGCAAGTACAGCTTCTGAGTCGCTGTTGATTAACTGATACTTCAATGATGAACTACCGCAATTGATTACTAAAATGTTCATGGTATACCTCCGAATATGATTGATGTTCGTATTGATATGATAAGTATACTACTTATTTCCAGAAAATGAAAGCGCTTACATAATATTTTTTGCTTTTTTCCTGATTTTAGTATGCCCTGCCCCAGTATACCATCTTCTTGGCAGGCTTACCGCAGCATACACATACATCACTTAAATGCTCCTGTTCAAAAGGCATACAACGGCTGGTAGCTGCCAATTCGTCCTTGATCTTATCTTCGCATTCCTGGCATCCGCACCACATAGCTTTTACAAAACCAGGCTTGTTGTTGATGATATCGCATAACTCATCCCAGTTGGCGGCACTGTAAGTATGGGATTCCAGATGAGCCTTGGCACGCTCATACATATCATTATGAATCTGCTCTAATAAAGCTTCTGACTTAGCTTCCACTTCATCCAAAGCGACTTCAATCTTCTCTCTTGTGTCGCGGCGTACAAATACGCACTTGCCGTTCTCAATATCCTTAGGTCCGATTTCAATTCTGAAAGGAACACCTCTCATTTCGCACTCTGAGAATTTCCATCCAGGACTCTTATCTGTATCATCTACCTTTACACGGTATCCTTTCTCAATAAGACGGTCGCGAAGCTCATATGCCTTATCCAGAACGCCCTCTTTCTTCTGCTGGATAGGAATAATCATAATCTGGGTAGGTGCTACCTTAGGTGGAAGCTTCAGACCAGAATCGTCACCATGTACCATGATAACAGCACCAATCAGACGGGTTGTCATACCCCATGATGTCTGATGTACATATTTCAATGTATTGTCTTTATCTGTGAACTGAATACCGAATGCCTTGGCAAATCCATCACCAAAGTTATGGCTTGTACCAGACTGTAAAGCTTTGCCGTCATGCATCAGCGCTTCTATTGTATAAGTAGCTTCTGCACCTGCAAATTTCTCCTTGTCTGTCTTTTGTCCCTTAACGACAGGGATTGCAAGTACATCTTTGAGGAAGTCTGCATATACGTTCAGCATCTGGATTGTTCGCTCTTCTGCTTCCTGGGCTGTAGCATGTGCTGTATGTCCTTCCTGCCATAAGAACTCACGGCTTCTCAGGAAAGGTCTTGTAGTCTTCTCCCAGCGCACAACGCTGCACCACTGGTTATATACCTTGGGAAGATCTCTGTAGGACTGTACTTCTTTTGCATAGAAATCACAGAACAAAGTCTCAGAAGTAGGTCTGACACAAAGTCTCTCCTGTAATGGTTCCAATCCGCCATGTGTTACCCAGGCAACCTCCGGTGCAAAGCCTTCTACATGATCCTTCTCTTTCTCCAGAAGACTCTCCGGGATGAACATAGGCATATATACATTCTCTACGCCTGTTTTCTTAAATTCAGCATCCAGCTGTCTCTGAATCTGTTCCCAGATTGCATAGCCTGCCGGCTTAATGATCATGCAGCCCTTAACGCTGGAATAATCACATAATTCTGCTTTCTTTACCACATCGGTATACCACTGTGCGAAATCTACATCCATGGATGTGATCGCTTCTACAAGTTTCTTGTCGTTTGCCATTTTCTCTTTCCTTTCCCATTACAAAATAAAAACGCCGCATTCCCTTCTGTAAGGGGCCATGCGGCGTTACCACCCTGTTGTATACTCATCATACCGTTATCGCCGGTGCTACGCTGCACTTTCATGCAGGACTCCAAGGCAGGTTCCAAAGCTTCTGATGCAGGAATCTCTCAGCCTATCGATTCCCTCTCTGGACATTTTCACTTCGTACTATTCCTTATCAACGTCACGTTTGCTATCAGTTTATGCCAGTCCTGACTATTTGTCAATGCTTAATTCAGCCTATCTAAAATTTATAACTATTCAGAGCCATACAAAATTGCTTTCTGTGAATGCCTGATTTAATTTACTGTGCATGATTCATTTTCTCCTTTGAAAAAGTTTTTATCCACTTTCCGCTCCTCAAGCGGAATACACACCATATCGATTTACAAATCTGATCTATTTTCAGAAAAACATAGATCCAAAAAGCATCCAGATGCCATACCAGCCCCGCCAGAATTCCAAGGGGCAATGACGCAGCCCACAGAAATTTCGTATCACCACCGCCACGGAGCACTCCCTTTGTCAGAATGCTGTTCATAGACTGAAAAATAACAATAAATGCGATGGCGTCCATAAGCTCACCGGCAATCTGAGCCGTTTCAGGTGTTATATTGTAAAGTCCGATAATGGGTCTGCTTAATACCTTGATCAGACCTCCGCCTAAAATGCCCACTACCAGGCCAAGAATCAGGAATGTCCAGGCCTGCTGCTGTGCCTTTTCCCGTTCACCATGGCCCAATGTGTGACCGGTCATAATGCAGCTGGCGTGACAGATTCCCTGAATTATCACGGTCGTAAGCTGCTGTGTAACAACTGTTATTGAATTTGCCGATACAAATCCCGTTCCGATTCTTCCCATAACCATTGCTACCGCTGAAGTACCAAGAGCAAGCAGTGAATCCGAAACAAATACCGGAATGCTGATAGAAACATAATCCTTAATCAGGGAATTACATTTCATCCGCAAATCCTTCAGTCGATAGCCGATCTTGCGATCTACAAACAAAAAATATCCACATATCAGCGAAAATTCAAATACTCTGGCAATCAGTGTTCCCACTCCTGCGCCTTCTACTTCCATCCTGGGAACCCCCAGCCTGCCGAATATAAACATATAGTTGAATAGTATATTTACAAAAAAAGAACCTATGGATGTAAAGAGCGGAAAATTCACCTGTCCGACGCTTCGAAGCACAATCGTACAGGTCATGGTCATTCCTTGCAGGAAATAGCAGTATACCATCCACTTAAAATATTGAACTCCTTGCGCAATTACCGCACTGTCATTAGTATACATCCTCATAAGCAGCTGAGGGATCAATATGGTTGGCAGCATAAACAGAACCGCAAGTACGATGCAAAGCCGCAGCATCAGGGTTATGGTCTTTTTCAGAGAAGTAATATCCTGCATTCCCCAGAATCTTGAGGTCAGCACGCTGGCTCCCATGGCGATTCCCATACAGCAGATCTGGTATATATTCACAAACTGATTAGCCAGAGCCGTAGCAGAAAGCGAGGTTTCCCCAAAAGCTTTCCCACCATGACGGTATCGGTCATATTGACACCGATGGTGATCATGCTCTGCAAGGAAATCGGAATGGCGATAACTGCCATTTTTTTATAAAAGCATTTGTCTTTTACCAGTAAATTCATAAAATTTGTCTTTCTATTCTCTTATTTTCTGTTCAGCGTCAACCTCTAAAACGCTTCGCACTTCTTCAATCGCAAAACACTGACAGAATATGGCGGTGCCTCGTATACGAACTCTGAGGAAGCGC
>MNTL01000071.1 GCA_001916965.1 Roseburia sp. CAG:10041_57 | reverse complement strand
TTGGAAGGCATCGGATAACCGAAGTTCCTTTCTGTCCGGCATGCTTGTAGTGCCATTGTAGAAGACGATGTACTGTGGAGTCGGGATTTTTAACAGCCTGGTAGAGTATATCTTTTTGCCGAAATACTTAACCTTGTATAGATCGGCGAAGTAGAAGAAGCCTCTAAGCGGCTGGTTGGGATTGAAGGTAGACTGCTGTTCGAACAGATTCTGCCAGTCATCCAGTATAAATGACATGTCATTCTTCAGATGCATGTAGATGACGTCATCTATGGTATTGATCTCCAACTCATCGGGATTCTGGTAATTCTTACCTGTTAATGCATTATATTTGACAGGAGTTTATATATTATTCGCGGAATGTGATGGAACCTGTGGAAGCATCCATGCTGTCTACGATGGCAAGAGATTCCAGATGATAACCCAGATTACGAATGATGCGTCCCCCATTCTGGAAGCCTTTTTCTATGGCAATGCCGATGCCCTCTACTGTGCCGCCTGCTTCAGTTACGATGGAGATCAGTCCCTGTAGTGCACAGCCGTTGGCAAGAAAATCATCAATGATCAGCACATGATCTTCTGGTCCAAGGAATTTTCTGGATACGATGACCTGATTCTTACATTTATGTGTAAAAGATTCTACTTCAGCCACGTACATATCGCCGTCAATATTGATGCTTTTGGATTTCTTGGCAAAAACAACAGGCACATCAAAATGTCTGGCTGCAATACAGGCAATGCCAATACCGGATGCTTCGATTGTCAGGATTTTGTTGATGTTGGCATCTGCAAAACGTCTTTTAAATTCTGCGCCCATTTCATCGAACAGGCGAATATCCATCTGATGATTCAGGAAGCTGTCTACCTTTAAGACGTTGCCTTCCTTTACAATTCCGTCTTTTGCAATTCTTTCTTCTAAAAAGTTCATGACTCTCCTCCGTATAATGAAACCAAATTGATTCTATAACAAGATTATCAAAATAGTGGCAAAGGTGCAATAGGTTGGGTATAATAAATAGATAATTACGAAACGTATAGAGAGAATGGAACGAATTGTGCAGATTTAACGATGCAACACAGGCACGCTTTCGCTACACTGCAGCTCGTAGCAGTACATAAGGCGCTTAAAATACAGCGCCTAAGTACTGACGGCTGCACAGTGCCTGCTTATGCATTTGTTAAAGCTGTACAATTCTGCATACTTAATAGTGCGTTTCGCAAGTATCTATTATAAGAGAGAAGGGTGATTTTGAATGGAACAGGGTCTGATTCATATATATTGTGGGGATGGTAAGGGGAAGACAACCTGTGCGGTGGGGCTGATGATCCGGTGTGCGGGACAGGGCGGAAGAGTACTGTGCTTCCAGTTCCTGAAGGGAGATAACTCCGGTGAGAGAAGGATTCTGGAAAAACTGGAAAAAGTGACACTGATGTCATGTTATGACAAGGTGAAGTTTACAAGTAAAATGAATGAAGAGGAAAAGCTGGAAGCGAAAACCTATTATCAGAACAGATTCCAGCAGATTATT
Source organism: Roseburia sp. CAG:10041_57 (assembly GCA_001916965.1). Taxonomy (GTDB): domain Bacteria; phylum Bacillota; class Clostridia; order Lachnospirales; family Lachnospiraceae; genus COE1. The sequence continues at coordinate 32,179 of MNTL01000071.1, read as the reverse complement.
ACTATGGTGCAACAAAAAGAGTATGATCTGCTGGTGCTGGATGAGATTATGGCTGCAATCAGCGCAGGCTTTCTGGAGGAGAAGGAGGTTGTCCATTTCCTTCAAAATAAGCCTGGGACGCTGGAAGTAGTCATGACAGGCAGGAATCCGGGAGAAGAGCTCTTGAAGCTGGCTGATTATGTGACGGAAATGAAGATGTGTAAGCATCCTTATGAGAAAGGAATCAGTGCCCGTCGGATGATTGAGTGGTAAACAGTGGAGCAAAGGAATGATGCTTGCGATATACCGCACAAACGTCTTCTAATAAATAGCCTTTTGTCTGTTCCGCAGGACGACCGATGACTACCAGAGTAGTATTGGTCTGTTCTGCGCTTTTTATTTTCTCGGCAAAACCGCCATTTGCCCCGGAATTTTTAGTCAGTACATAAGAAATATGGAATTGATGGATAAGAGCGGTGTTCAATTCTTCTGTAAAAGGTCCCTGCATACAGATCAGATGCTGTCCTTTAAAGCCCATTTCGTAGGAATCAGATACCATCTGCGGATTGGGGAGGATTCTGGCATAGACACGTTCCTCATAATCGGGAAGTTCACGCAGAAGAGGTAATTCCTTGCTTCCTGTAGTGGACAGTATATTTCCTTTTGTCTGCTCCAGATAGGAGACGGCTTCCTGCATCGTATGGACGAATACAATATTGGAATCCGTATCAATAGGAGTATTATCCGGTCTGATAATCCTTATATAAGGAATGTTCTTGGCAGCAGCGGCGTTTCGGATGTTCTCAGAGACAAGTACGGCGTAGGGATGAGTCGCATCCAGAATGCAGTCAAAAGTATTTCTGCTCATGAGCTTCTCCATATCCTGCTCATTGAGTCTGGAAGCCAGTACTGTCAGTGCTTTATGCTCCGGCAGCATCAGTCTGCCATAATCTGTGGCAATGCATACAGTCAGATGCATCTGCAGATGTTCTTCATTTATCATATTCAGCAGAAATTGCGTCAATTCTCTGCCTTCTGTCGTTCCGGCAAATATGAGATAGTTTTCCATAATGATGAATTACGTCCTTTCTAAAAGTATAACTGTATGGGCGCCATTGCGATAGCAAGAGTCTTACCTGAATCAATGGTTTTATGCAAAGTAAGGGTATCGGCTCCGGAACAGGCAAGGGCGGCTCTCTCGCATACATTATCCACACCGGTAACAGTTTTCACATATGCAGATGAGCTGAACTGTCCCCGCACCTGAGATAATGTATGGGCATCATACGTATGAAAAGGAATCTGATATTTACGTGACAGTTGTATCATGCAGGGTTCCTTTTCTTTCAAGTCAATACTGGCAATAGCCAATAGAGAATCGGGAGAAATATGCTGCTCGTGTAATATGCGTTCCACGAAAGCTTCCATATCTTCTGGTGAGATGCCCTTGCGGCAGCCAATTCCCAGAACGGTCTGACGGGGAATCAGGTGGAGCGTCTCCGTATAGGGCTTTTGATCTGTAAAAGGACTGATACAGATACCAAGTGTGGGAAGCTCATTCGGATTCAAAGTCAGTTCATCTGGTAAACTGCCTTGTGGAATGATACCGCTAAGACCTGTTTTTTCACCATCCAGTATAGCAACGGATATTTTCTTTGCAAGTGTCATATCTGATATTTTCAGGTGATTTTTCGTGGCAAAAACGTCTACTGCAAATTTGTGATTCAAGTCTGTTGCAGTAGAAATAATGGGAGCAGCACCAAGCAAGGATGCAGCCTGTATTGCCAGTTCATTGCCGCCGCCGATATGGCCGGAGAGCAGTGAAATGACATAGCGCCCTTGCTCATCAATGGAAAGGACACAGGGGTCACAGGTCTTATCCTGAAGGAAGGGTGCAATAGCCCGTACAGCGATACCGCACGCCCCGATATAGATCAGTGCATCCTCGGAAGAGAAAAACGGGCCTGTTAAATCCTTAACGGACTTTCCTATGGCTTGCAGATGAAATTCGGCTGCATATTTTGGCATAGTAAAAGCCTGGCACAGATGTCCGTTCTGCCCCAGGTCTTTTGCCAGAGACGCTGCCAGAGCAGCGCCATTATGTGTAAAAGAAAAAATAGTAATTCTCATGATGTCTCTCCAATGATGTTATTTGGTATTCTGTAATTTCGCTGCATTCTCGTTCAGAGAAGAAACGATAGAAGATACGTGATTGACCAGTATGGAATTCTGCTCGCAGGCATGATATGTCTCGTTTGCATGAGCAGAGACTTCCTCGGTAATGGCTGAGATAGTATGGATATTCTCAGTAATTTCACGATTGGCACTGAACAGGTCATCTACAATGCCCATAAGTTCCTGTGCCTGTGCCACAACGGTATCTGTACCTTCCATAATATGATTGAAGTTACCGGATACAGCCTGTGTACTCTCTCTGTTCTGGTGGTTGCTGTCTGCAACGATATTTACTGCAGAACGGGCAGATTCCAGCTCTGTATTGATATGGTTGATCAGTTCTGTGATGTTGACAGTAGCGCTCTTGGTCTGGCTTGCGAGAGTGGATATCTGACTTGCTACAACAGCAAATCCTCTGCCTGCTTCTCCTGCACGGGCAGCTTCTATGCTTGCGTTAAGAGCCAGCATACCGGTACTGTTGGCAATACTGGTGATGGTTTCGATGATAGTGTTCATCTGTCCTGCATACTGACTCAGAGCATCCATCTGTGTGATCATCTGCTGGTTTGCTTCCATGGATTTGTCAATCTGGTTGGATAGAATATCAATTCTTTTGCGGCCATCTGATACATCCTGTGCAGTTCCTTCCATATTAGCTTCAATCTGCTGTGCAGCATCCTTAACGGTATCGATATATTTCTGGATCTGTTCAGTCTTTAACAGCTGGTTCTGAACAGATTCTGCATTTTCCGTACTGCCATGTGTTACCTGTTCCATGGAATCATGCATCTGGTTCATGGAAGTACCCATTTCCAGAATCTGTGTGGATACATCGGATATTTCCTGGGACATCTGTCTGGCTGTCTGTATGATGTTTTCAGAAAGGGCAGCAGAAGCTGCTGACTGCTCCTGAATCTGGGATAATTTTACACGATTGACCTTCTGGACAGCATTACCTGCCACAATCATGAAGATACCTGTCAGAAGGATACTGGCAACCTGTATTTCCACATCTGCAATCTGAGAGGCTTCATAACCTGCTGTAATGGCGCGGTACGCAACAAATCCGATGTTGCCACACAGCGTAACCAGAAAGATTCCAAGACACATACGCATGTCCATATACAGAATGATGACCATGAACAATGGAAACATGTAGGTGTATGCAAAGGTGCTGTGTGTTGTGAAAAGGGTGAAGAGATACATAATGCTGTAACCGACGCACATAACGATTGGAATAGATGGATTTTCTTTCTTCCTGCGATATAAAATATATTCCAGGATAACCGGAAGAAGACAGAGCAGAACAAAGAACAGATAATAACCTAAAGTTCTGGTTTTTTTTGCAAGTTCTGCTGCATATGCAAGTACCAGAACGGCGCTGATACTTGCGTGTCCGATTATTGCGATTTTATTGATGTAAGATTTTTCTGAAAATTGATTCATATAACCCCTGCTTTCTGGAAGTGTCTCCCTTTTTCTTGCTATTATTATACATCTTGTGTGATAGTAAGAAAAGCCTTTTGTAAAAAACAGTTGATTCCTACTGATACACTAGGTATAATATCGAAAGGTATGATGCGTTTTTCTATATATGGAAAGGTTTGGTTTGAAAAATGAAGGATTTGGAAATATCGGTACAGGAAATGACACAGTTGGACGAGAAGACATATTGTCTTATAGATATGCGGGATGACCTGTCCTATTCCTATGGAAATATACCGGGAAGTATTCATATACCGGCAGAAGAACTTCTGGAGAATCCAGAGCAGCTTGCCCTGCAGTATCCTGGGGAAAAGCTTGTCATTTATTGCAAGAAGGGTGAGAACAGTAAAGATCTGGTCTGTTCCCTTCAGGAAAAAGGCATAGATGCTGTCAGCCTGCAGGGCGGTTATCTGGCATGGCTTATGGAGCGCATGAAGGAGCAGCCGGGGAAGGAACAGGAGAGAGAAGCCTATCTGGATATTGAAGAGAGTATCCGTAAGAAGTTCCGCAAAACAATCTGGTGTCGTTTTACGAAAGCAATCCGCGAATATGAGCTGGTCAAGGAAGGGGATAAAGTGGCAGTCTGTATCTCTGGTGGTAAGGACTCCATGCTGATGGCGAAGCTTTTTCAGGAGCTGAAGCGCCATAACAAATTCCCTTTTGAAGTGGTATTTCTGGTGATGGACCCAGGCTACAGCCCTGAGAACCGACAGATTATTGAGAATAATGCCCAAAAGCTTAATATTCCAGTTACGATCTTTGAATCAGATATTTTTGAATCCGTATTTAATATAGAGAAATCCCCGTGTTATCTGTGTGCAAGAATGCGAAGAGGTTATCTGTATCATAAGGCACAGGAGCTTGGCTGTAATAAGATAGCGCTGGGACACCATTATGATGATGTGATAGAGACGATACTGATGGGTATGCTCTATGGAGCACAGGTACAGACAATGATGCCTAAGCTGCACAGTACGAATTTTGAAGGTATGGAGCTGATACGTCCTCTGTATCTGGTCAGAGAAGATGATATCAAGAAGTGGAGAGATTATAATGACCTGCATTTTATCCAGTGTGCATGCAAATTCACGGATACCTGTACAACCTGTGGTGGTGAGAATGCATCGAAGCGTGTAGAGGTGAAGAATCTTATCAGGCAGCTCAAGGAGACGAATCCGTTTGTAGAGAGCAATATCTTTAAGAGCGTGGAAAATGTGAATCTGAGCACGATTGTAGCATATAAGAAGGATGGCGTGAAACATCACTTCCTGGATGATTATGATGGTATAAAGGAATAATTACGCAAAAGGCAACTGTTTTGTGCAGTTGTTTTTTACGTATACTCCTGTTATAAGAGAAAGTTATAACAAGCCCTAACTTTTATGTATTGGCAGAATTCCTATCGGACTGATAAGATATAACTATTCAGAGCCATGCATTTGTAGACAGAATATGATTGTTTACAAGCATATTTGTCTACAGTTATATGGTCTGAATAGTTATATATGTAAGAAAGGATTGGTTTATATATGGGATGTGGAATCGCAACAAAATGTATCTATGGAGATGGTAAAACTTTTGAAGGAGATAAAACAGGAGCTATCAGCTTTCCGATTTACCAGACAGCAACGTATGCCCACCCTGAGGCAGGCAAAAGCACAGGCTTCGACTACAGCCGTTTGCAGAACCCTACCAGGCAGCAGGTGGAGAATGTGGTGGCTTCTCTGGAAGGCGGCGTAGATGCACTCGCCTTTTCTACAGGAATGGCAGCGATTACTATGTTAATGGAGATATTCAAGCCGGGAGACCACATCATTACAGATGCAGATCTGTATGGCGGCAGTATCCGGCTTTTTGACCATGTAAACGAGAAGAACGGTCTGACTTTCAGCCACATTGACTGTACAAAGGAAGACATTGAGGCTTATATTCAGGAGAATACAAAGGCAATCTACATAGAGACACCGACCAATCCGATGATGAATGTCATTGATATCCGCAAGGTATCTGACATTGCCAAGAAGCATGGGCTTTTGCTCATTGTAGACAATACTTTCCTGTCTCCGTATTTCCAGAGACCTTTTGAGCTGGGGGCAGATATCGTAATCCACAGCGGTACGAAGTTCCTCGGTGGACACAATGACACACTGGCAGGCTTTATTGTAACCAATTCCCAGGAGATATCTGATAAGCTCAGATTCCTTATCAAGACAGTAGGTTCAGGACTTGCGCCATTTGACAGCTGGCTGATTCTGCGTGGAATCAAGACACTGCCGATTCGTATGGAAAAGGCACAGGAGAATGCCCAGGCAATCGTGGAATTTCTTTTACAGGAAAAGAAAGTGACTAAGGTATATTATCCTGGTATCGAAGGAACCAAGGCTTATGAGATCTGTAAGAAACAGGCAAGCGGTTTCGGAAGTATGCTGACTTTTGAAGTAGAGAGCAAAGAGCTGGCGCTTCATATTCTGAAGTCAACGAAGCTGATTCCTTTTGCAGAGAGTCTTGGTGGTGTGGAGACTCTGTTGACTTATCCTACAACACAGACTCATGCGGATGTACCGGAAGAGGTCAGAATCCGTAATGGTATTACAGACAGAGTATTGAGATTATCAGTTGGTATTGAGGATAAGGCAGATCTGATTGCAGACCTCAAGCAGGCAATTGACAGCTACAGGTAATTTTATGTTGCGCCTGTTCAGAGTGGTGGATATAATGTAACATATATCCGAAAGGACACATATAATATGACACTACAACAATTGATCTATGCGGTGAAGATCGCCGATACCAAGTCTATGAATAAGGCGGCGACAGAATTGTTTGTCTCCCAGCCTGCTCTTTCCAGTACGATGAGAGATTTGGAAGAAGAATTGCAGATAGAGATTTTTATCCGTACGAACAAAGGAATCGTAATCACTACAGAGGGTGAGGAATTTCTAAGCTATGCCAGACAGATGGTAGAGCTGAATCAGATGATAGAAGACCGCTATATTAATAATATGAAGCGGAAGAACAAATTCAGTGTATCCATGCAGCATTACTCTTTTGCAGTAGAGGCGTTCATGAAGCTTGCAAGGGAATTTGCGCTGGAGGATTTCGAGCTGGCGGTGCATGAGACCAAAACCAGTGAAGTAATTGAAAATGTACATAATTATCGAAGCGAGCTGGGCATACTTTATCTGAATGACTTTAACAGAAAGGCGATGCAGAAGATATTTGCAGAGAATGACCTGGAGTTCACAGAACTGTTTCAGTGTGATGTGTACGTATACCTCAGCAATCATCATCCGCTGGCGGACAAAGATAAGATTACTTTTGAAGAGTTGGGAGATTATCCATGCCTGTCTTTTGAACAGGGAGATAAGAATTCCTTTTATTTTGCAGAAGAAGTGTTCAGTACGCTGCAGTACAAGCAGATGATCAAGGCAGATGACCGTGCGACCATGCTCAACCTTATGGTCGGTATGAATGGGTACACACTCTGTTCCGGTATCATATGTGAAGAGCTGAATGGGGATGGTTACTCGGCAATTCCACTGGAGACAGATGAGAAGATGACTATAGGTTATATCAAGCGGAAAGGCATGCATATCAGCCACATTGGAAAAAGTTATATAGAAATATTACGAGGATATGCTTGACAGACAAAAGAAAAAGTATTATTATCCTATTAATCCTAGTTAATATATAGGAAAAGGAGGAAAGTTATGAAAAAAGGAATTTTAAGAAAAGTATTAGCAAGTGCATTAACAGTAGCAGCAGTAACAGGTCTGGTAACAGGCTGCGGAAGCACAGGAACAGACAGTGTAGCTTCAAATGACAATAAAACAGTATATCGTACTCTGGATGAGATCAAGAGTTCAGGTACAATTAACATCGGTGTTTTCTCTGACAAGAATCCGTTCGGTTATGTAGATGAGAATGGTGAATATCAGGGATATGATGTATATTTTGCAAACAGACTTGGTGAAGATCTGGGTGTAAAGGTCAACTTCGTATCAACAGAGGCAGCCAGCAGAATCGAGTATCTGCAGACTGGTAAAGTAGACCTGATCCTGGCTAACTTTACAGTAACCAAGGAAAGAGCAGAAGAAGTAGACTTCGCACTTCCTTATATGAATGTAGCACTTGGTGTTATTTCACCGGAATCAGCACCTGTTACAGATATTGATAACTGGAACGCAGATGATGAAATGATCGTTATCTCAGGTACAACAGCAGAAACATATCTGACAGAGAATTATCCTGATATCAAACTTCAGAAATATGATACTTATGCAAATGCCAAGAATGCATTAGAGAACGGCAATGCAGCTGCATGGGCAAATGACAATACAGAGGTTATTGCATTTTCACTCCAGAATCCGGGCTATACAGTAGGCATCCCGACACTGGGCAGCCAGGATACGATCGCTCCGGCAGTATCCAAGGGCAACACAACATTACTTGACTGGATCAACGAAGAGATCAAGACATTAGGTGACGAGAATTTCTTCCACGCAGATTATGAAGCTACATTAGTAGATACTTATGGTCTGGATTATGAAGACAGTCTTGTAGTTGAGGGTGGCGTAACAAGCCAGAACTAATACAAATACCCGATTAAGGTGGTAGGCGAAATTGAGTATAGAATTTATTCAGGAATATTTACCACTGTATCAAAAAGCAATGGTTCTAACTTTGAAAATCGGCTGGAGTGGCATAGTACTTGCCATTCTGGCCGGTTTCGTGTGTGCAATGATACAGTATTATAAGGTTCCGATTTTAAGACAAATTGTAGCAGTTTATATTGAATTATCCAGAAATACACCTCTTCTGATACAGCTTTTCTTCTTATATTATGGATTGCCCAAGATTGGTATTGCGACCAATGCAGAGGTCTGTGGTGTAGCAGGTATGGTCTTTTTGGGAGGCAGCTATATGGCAGAGACTTTCCGTAGTGGACTGGAAGCAATTGATAAAGTACAGACAGAGAGTGCGTATAGTCTTGGAATGACCAAAAAGCAGACGCTTGCATATATTATTTTACCGCAGGCAATGTCTGTCAGTGTACCGGCTTTTACAGCAAATGTCATCTTCCTTCTGAAAGAGACCAGTGTGTTCTCTGCAATCAGTCTGATGGATTTGATGTTCACAGCCAAAGATTTAATAGGATTATATTATAAGACGACAGAGAGTCTTGTGCTTCTGGTAGTCTTTTATCTGATTATCCTGCTCCCGGTATCTATTCTGGGAAGCATACTGGAGAGGAGGATGCGTCATGCCGGATTTGGGGCTTGAGGTTCTATTTAAAGGAAGAAATTTCGCCAGACTTCTTGAAGGACTCTGGGTTGCAGGCAGAATCAGTCTGATCTCTATCGTAATCAGTCTTCCTTTGGGCATTCTTCTGGGTGTTATTATGACCTGGAAGAACCCTGTAACAAAGTTTATTACCAGAATTTATCTGGAGATTATCAGAATTATGCCGCAGATGGTTCTGCTGTTCATTGTATTCTTTGGAACAACAAGAATCTGGGGATGGAATCTCTCAGGGGAAATTTCTTCTATTATTGTATTTGCAGCATGGGGTACTGCGGAAATGGGCGATCTGGTGCGAAGTGCGCTGATCAGTATTCCCAGGCATCAGTACGAGAGTGCACAGGCACTGGGCTTTAACTGGGTGCAGACCTATGTATATTTTATTATTCCACAGACAGTACGCAGACTTCTGCCTCTGTCCATTAATCTGATCACACGTATGATCAAGACTACCAGTCTTGTACTGATGATCGGTGTAGTAGAAATGATGAAAGTAGCACAGCAGATCATTGAGGCAAACAGAATGACCAGTCCTAATGCGGCCTTTGGTCTGTATCTTGTGACATTCCTGTTGTATTTTATCGTGTGCTGGCCCATCAGTATGTTAGCCAGATACTTGGAGAAGAAATGGAATTCATAGAAAAGGAGTCAATGATGGAAGAAGCATTGTTAAAAATTGAGCATCTGAAGAAAGAATATGACGGACAGACGATTCTGAAAGATGTCAGTGTAGAAGTGAAAAAAGGCGAAGTTATCGTTATCGTAGGTCCGAGTGGATGCGGTAAGAGTACTTTCCTTCGTTGTATCAATGGCTTAGAGCCTATCCAGGGGGGAACGATCTCGCTGGATGGAGAGGCGATTGACCGTAACAGCAAGAGTATTACAAAGATTCGCCAGAAGATTGGTATGGTATTCCAAAGCTATGATCTGTTTCCACATATGACTGTTCTGGATAATATTGTAATCGCACCTGTCAAAGTGCAGAAGCGTAAGAGAGAAGAAGTTGTGGAAGAGGCGCGTAAGCTTCTGGAACGTGTAGGTCTTGCAGACAAGGCAGACAGTTACCCAAGGCAGCTTTCCGGAGGACAGAAGCAACGTGTTGCAATTATCCGTGCACTTTGCATGCATCCTGAGATCATGCTTTTTGATGAAGTAACAGCGGCACTTGACCCGGAGATGGTACGTGAGGTTCTTGATGTTATGCTTGACCTTGCCAAGCAGGGCAGTACGATGATTATCGTTACGCATGAGATGCAGTTTGCCAAGGCAGTCAGCAACAGAGTGATCTTCATGGATAACGGTGAGATCGTAGAAGAGGGCGTACCTAAGGAATTCTTTGAAAATCCAAAGACAGAAAGAGCGCAGAAATTCCTGAATATTTTCAATTTTGAGTAGATTGTGCTAGTTTATAGGAGAATATAATGAAAATAATAGCTATTGGAGCTGTGACAGCAGGTGGAAAAACAACAGTCGTAAATGCAATCAAAGATAGGCTTCCAAGAACAGCATCACTTCACTTTGATGACTACTCATTTGAAGGAGAAGTCGAAGACTTTTCAAAATGGATATCAGAAGGTGCAGATGTTCATGTATGGGACTTATCCCCGTTAAAAACTGATATTGATAAAATTATCCGCAGTGGTGAATATGACTGTTTACTGTTGGACTATCCATTTGCATACCAACATCAGATGATAAAACCTTATTTGGATTGTTGCATATTTATTGACACACCATTAGATATAGCAATGGCTCGAAGAGTTCTTAGAGATATGAAAGAGGCTACGTCAGATGAAATTCGCAATGAAATGGATACATATTTAAAATGTGCAAGAGTAGCCTATATTCAGATGGTGGAAAATCATTTGTCAACTTGCGATTATGTGATTGATGGTGCTAAAGAACTTGAGAGCATTATCAATGAAATTATTGAAATAATATCAAGAATCTAATTTCAGTTTAATGAACAGATTCTAGGGACGACGGTTTAGCTCGCCTTTTAAAGTATGTGGCAGAGAAGCTTGGATGTTTCGTGCGAAGACACGTTTCCACTCCGCTGCTCGATGTAACGGACGCATAAGCCATCCATTTAATATAAAAACTTTCCATATACAGGTGTTCTAATAAACCGTATTTTTAATTAGTGTTTGATGAGGTAAATATTGGTATGAGAATAATTCAAATAGAAAATGATGAAGAAAAAAAACATATTACCAGAAACATACTTGAAGCATTACCTGATTGGTTTGGAATTTCCGAAGCGAGAGAAGAATATATACATGATAGTATGAAAAATGTTTTCTTTTGTGCTTTAGAAAATGAAAAAAAGGTAGGTTTTCTGTATCTTAAACCAACAGGGAAAGATACGGTTGAAATTGCAGTTATGGGCGTGCTAAAAGAATATCATCGTAAAGGAATAGGAAAAGCTTTGTTTGAGTCTGCAAAGAAAAAAGTAAAGGAAAACGGCTATTCATTTATTCAGGTAAAAACCGTTCAAATGGGAAAATATGAAGATTATGATAATACAAATCGATTTTATATTTCTCTTGGCTTTAAAGAGTTAGAAGTATTTCCTACGTTATGGGATGAATGGAATCCTTGCCAAATTTATGTGATGGCGGTATGACAACTTTCCATTTAATGAAAAATATAGTTGACATAGACCTGCACTTTGGATATGATTTGAATAGTGACACAGGCAAGGAACGAACGGCAAAGTAGTCAAGAAACGAACGGCATCTTGATTACTTTGCCGTTCGTTTGTATGTAGGAATCACATACTTGTGAAGGCATGATTATGGACACAGAATGATACTGATTTAACAAATCATAGGTGTTGCATTGTAAAATCAGTATCATTCGTCCCATTCTATAAATACATTGTGGGAGATAAGAGATGGAAACGAAAGCATCAGAGAACATCATTGAACTTAAAGGAATCAGGAAAATTTATGAAGATAATTTCGAAGCAGTGAAGGATTTTAATCTTCAGGTGAAGAAGGGAGAATTTGTTACATTTTTGGGACCATCAGGCTGCGGCAAGACAACTACGTTGCGTATGATTGCAGGCTTTGATATCCCGACATATGGACAGATTCTGTTAAATGGCAAGGATATCAGCCAGCTTCCACCAAATAAGAGACCAATCAATACCGTGTTCCAGCGTTATGCCCTTTTCCCACATCTGAATATATATGACAATATTGCGTTTGGCTTGAAGTTAAAGACCAAGACGGTAACTTATCAGAATGCGGCAGGGGAGACACTGACCAGACAGGAGAAGCTTTCCCGTGGAGAAATCAGGGATAAGGTGCGTCATGCGCTGGAGATTGTAGACCTGGAAGGCTTTGAAAAAAGAAGTATTACAACATTGTCGGGTGGGCAACAGCAGCGTATTGCGATTGCAAGGGCGATTGTAAATGAGCCTGAAATACTGCTTCTGGACGAACCATTAGGAGCACTGGATCTGAAGATGCGTAAGGAAATGCAGCTGGAATTGAAGGCAATGCATAAGGAACTGGGCATTACTTTTATCTATGTTACCCATGACCAGGAGGAGGCGCTTACCATGTCTGATAAGGTGGTAGTCATGTCAGACGGCATGATCCAGCAGATTGGTACGCCGGAAGAGATATATAATGAACCGAATACTGTATTCGTAGCGGATTTCATTGGCGAGAGCAATATTTACGATGGCAGGATGTCAGGTCATAAGATGGTACATTTCTGTGGCGCTGATTTTGTCTGTCTGGATGATATGCCTGTAGGAGCCAAGGTAGATGTTGTAGTGCGTCCAGAGGATATCATTATGACCGCACCGGAGCAGGGAACGATTACAGGTGTAGTCAACTCCGTTATTTTCAAAGGTATGCATTATGAGATTATTGTGCAGTCCGGGGATAATGAAGTTGTGATTCAGAGTACCAAGAGTGCGAAAGTAGGAGATACAATAGGTATGTGTCTGGAGCCGGACGGTATTCATGTAATTCTGGCGGAGACCAATCATAACGTATTTGATGGCGAACTTACCAGAAATTACACAGTGCGTTTTGCAGATGGCGAGTATGAATGTGACGTGACGAAATTATATGCAGGTTCTGCAATCAATGCAGATGGTATTCTGGTAGATGCTGATGGCAATGAGATCTACACAGATGGAGTCAAGGTGCGTGTCAAGATTCCTGTGGATGCGGTTTCCATGAGTGATGATACAGAGGGCGAGGGAATCTGTGGACATATTGTTTCTCTTATTTATAAAGGCGACCATTATCACTATATTGTCAGAACCAGAACGGAAGAGGATATCCACCTTCATGATGAATATCTGTGGAACGAGAATGACTATGTCAGAGTATTGATTCTAAAGGAGAGCATAGAACTTTCCTTTGAGCAGGATAACTAGAAGGAGCATGGATTAAGATGAATTTGCGTTTTCAGAGGAAGCAGCTTAGCATTCCTTATGTGATATTTTTGCTTTGCTTTGTAATTGCTCCTGTATTGGTGGTTTTTTACTATGCATTTACCAATGGAGAGGGCAGATTTACAGCAGCTAATTTTATTGGATTCTTTACCAATCAGAATACCATCGGTACACTTTGCTATAGTCTGGTCGTGGCGCTGACTGTAACGATATGTTGTACACTGGTGGCTTATCCTACAGCGTATATTCTGGCTCGAAGCCATTTTAAGAAAAAGGCAGTTCTTCTGGTGCTTTTCGTAGCGCCTATGTGGATTAATTTTACACTGCGTGTTGTGGCTTTAAAAGAAGTTCTTACCATGATAGAGGGAAATCTTGCATATCATCCATTTCTCAATACAGTACTTGGTATGACCTATGACTTTCTTCCCTTTATGATATTGCCTTTGTATACAACATTGAGCAAGCTGGATAAATCTTATCTGGAAGCAGCAACGGATCTGGGAGCCAGCCCGGTTATTACTTTTATGAAAGTTACATTTCCATTGAGTATGCCGGGATTGATCAGTGGAATCACGATGGTATTTTTACCATCTATGACAAACTACGTTATATTGGACATGCTCTATAACAGTACTTATATTATGGGTAGTCTGATTGGAAGCTATTTCAGCGCTTACGACTGGCATAGTGGTTCCATGATCTCTATTGTGCTGCTGGCAATTATTTTCCTGATTACGTGGGCAACCAATGGATTTAATGAAGAAGAGACAAGCAGGGGGGGAGTATTATGATCAAGAGAATCTTACACTCTTCATGGCTGGCACTGGTTCTGTTATTTATATATCTGCCTGTGCTGATGCTGGCAGTTTACAGCTTTACCGATACGGCAACAATTGGTACAAAGGGCAATTTTTCCCTGCAAAATTACGTGACACTATTCACCACACCAGAACTAAGAGGCATGATTGGTGGCACATTCCTGCTGGCTTTCGGATCTGCCCTGGTGGCAACAATTCTTGGAACTATAGGCGCAATTGGTGCTTTTTATTGTAAAAAAGGTCCTAAACAGCTGATTCAGTTCGTAAACCAGATCCCGGTTATCAATGCAGATGTTGTGACTGGTTTCTCATTATGCGTTCTGATGATCGTTGTACTGGGGATGGATAAGGAGACGCTGTTTCCGCTGATAGCGGGTCATGTGGTACTGGAAGCGCCTTTTGTCTATCTGTCTGTGCTGCCAAAGCTGAAACAGATGGATAACAGCATCTATGAGGCAGCAAGAGACCTGGGTGCTAATGCAAGAGCAGCTTTGTTCAAGGTAGTAATTCCACAGCTTGTTCCGGGTATCGTATCCGGCTTCATGCTGTCAGTTACATTGTCTCTGGATGATTATTTCATTACAACTTATACAAAACCTGCGACTTTTGATACAATCAGTACATATGTAGTAAATGCCACGAAGGGTTCTCATACTGAGATCAAGACTGCTCTTTGGGCATTGTCTACAGTCATCTTCGCTATGATATTAACGGTGGTGCTGGCTGGAAACAGGATTACCCATAGAAAGGCTGGTGCTGATAATGAGAAATAAAGGTATGGCAGCAGCGATTATGGGACTGGGAATCATGACCATATGCAGTGCTGTTCCTATGAAGGTGTCTGCTGCAAATGATACGATTACCCTGCGTGTGTGCAACTGGGAAGAATATATTGATGAAGGCGGCTGGGATGAGGACGAGAGAATTGAACTGCCCAGCGGAGATATATTTGGAGATAGGTCGCTGGTAGAAGAGTTTGAAGACTGGTACTATGAGAATTATGGAGTGCGTGTAAAAGTAGAGTATTCTACTTTTGGTACGAATGAAGAGCTATACAGCCAGTTGAACCTTGGTAATGTGTTTGATCTGGTCTGCCCCTCAGATTATATGATCATGAAGCTTATGACAGAGAACAGGCTGGAGCCTTTATCAGATGTTTTTTTTGATGAGACAAATGACAATAATTATTATAGGAAAGGGCTTTCTCCTTATATTAAGCAGGTCTTTGATGAGCATGAGATTAACGGAGAACCTTGGTCAGATTATGCGGCCGGCTATATGTGGGGCGTCACGGGAATGATATACAATCCGGACGAAGTAACACAGGAAGAAGCATCTACCTGGTCAATCCTGACCAATGAGAAGTTCCATAGACAGGTCACAATCAAGGATAATGTAAGGGACGCTTATTTCCCGGCGCTGGCAATCCTGAATACAGACACCTTAATGAATGAGGATTTCCGCTTGGAAGCTGACTATCAACAGAAGCTGTCAGATATCATGAATGATACGGGAAAAGCTACGATAGATGATGCAGAAGCGAAGCTGAAGGAAATCCGTAGAAATGTATATTCCTTTGAGACAGACAGTGGAAAGGCAGATATGATTACGGGTAAAGTCCTTGCCAGTCTGCAATGGTCCGGTGATGCAGTCTATGCAATGGATCAGGCCGAGGAGGATGATTTTATCCTGAACTGGGCAGTACCTGAAGAGTGTACGAACCTGTGGTTCGATGGATGGGTCATGTTAAAGAGTGGAATTGGCAATGATATGGCAAAGAAACACGCAGCAGAGGCATTTATCAATTACCTGTCCAAGCCGGAAAGTGCAGTACGCAATATGTACTATATTGGTTATACATCTGCCATAGCCGGTGGTGACAGCAATCTTGTCTTTGAATATCTGGAAAACAATTATGGCGCAGATGAGGATGAAGAAGATGTGATAGAGTATCCGCTTGGATATTTTTTCTCCGGGGATGCAGAGGATGAGAGATATGTCATCACAGCACCAGAGGAGCAGACACACAGACAGCTCGCAGCGCAGTACCCGAGTCAGGATGTGATTGCACGTAGTGCCGTCATGCTGTACTTTGATGAGGAGGGCAATGCCAACATCAATCAGATGTGGATCAATGTACGCTGTTTCAATCTCAGTATGATTAGTCCCATACAGTGGCTCTGCATAGCAACGGGTGTAATACTTATTCTCGTTATCATCCTTCTTATAAAATATGGAGACGAATGGTTTCAACCAAAAGCCCCCAGAGGGTATCATAGAGTCAACTAACAGGAAAGGGAGTACGAGTCACAGATTCGTACTCCCTTTCCTGGGACGATATGGACGCACCATCTCTGCCGGTTGTTTCTGTGAACACGTCAAGGCTGTAAGGACTTCTAAGCATCTACATAAGAAATGCTTTTATTACAAGTCCTGCGCCTGAAACTCGCCTGCGGCTCAGACAACGGCTCGGACTTGCCTGCATTTCTTCTTTGATGCCAAGAAGTACTAACAGCCATTCCTAAGGTTCACAGGCAACAACCGGCAGAGATGGTGCTGCCTAAAGCAAGCCATACTCAGGAAAACTTTCAACAATCTAGCCGCAGTTCATGGCAGTTCGACGAACGCAGCTTAGGGAGTGATGTTTAGAGTTTCTTAGAACAAAGAACAAATGCTTGCAAACCGGGCGCAACTGTCTGAGCCAGAATGGCGAGTTTTGCGTCCGGCTTGCACGCTATGCATTTGAGATGCAGTTCTTAGAAAATCTTACATCACGTACGTGGCAAGTGAGTCGAACTGCCATGAACTGCGGCGAAGCTTATGGAAAAAGATTGAATTAGGAAGGGATTTGTGAGATGCTATAGGGGGCAGGTGGAAGTTATGTGTGAGAGAAGAATTGTAATTGGGGGACGTGGGTGTCAGGTATATGGGGATGAGACAGCGAAGAACGTGATCTTCTGGTTTACAGGAGAACATGAGAAAGATACGATAGAAGAAGTGTATCAGCAGTTAAAGGAAACGACCCAGGTGTCATTTTGGCTGATTGCATGTGAAATAGAAGACTGGAATGCACAGCTTTCACCATGGAGTGCGCCGGCTGTATATGGAAAAGAAGGCTTTGCAGGAGAGGGAGCAGAGACCTTGGAATGGCTGGAGAAGGAATGTCTTCCGGGTCTTGAAAACATATATCAGATGAAGCTGGAAGAGAAAAGACTATTGATAGGCGGATATTCATTGTCTGGATTATTTGCAATGTGGGCTTTTTACGAACTGGGGATATTTACAGGAGCAGCGGCATGTTCTGCTTCCTTCTGGTTCCCAGGTTGGATGGAGTATACGAAACAGCATATGGTACGCAAGAAGAGCAGAATCTACTTGAGCCTTGGAATCAAGGAAGAGAAGACCAGAAATCCCGTTATGGCAACAGTAGGGGAGGCTGCCAGAGGCATGTATCAGCAGATGTCTGAAGATATGAACGTTGAGAAAGTGACTCTCGAATGGAATCTCGGTAATCATTTTACACAGCCTGCCGAGCGGACAATGAAGGGATTTGCATGGCTGTTATCATAAACTGCTTGATATGTAGTATTGAATACTATATAATATGGGTTAGGGAAATTGCGTGATTTTCCTAACCCATATTTGGAAAGGCATGGTTATAACGATGCATATTGACACAAATGATTTATTACAAAGTATATTAGCAAGTTTTGACAGAATTGATTATGTGAAGTCACAGGATATACCCAATATTGACCTGTATATGGATCAGGTAACTACATTCATGGATAAGAACCTGAGAAAATCTTCCAGATATCCTGAGAACGATAAAGTCATGACTAAGACCATGATCAATAATTATGCAAAGAATGATCTGTTACCACCACCTATCAAGAAGAAATATTCCAAGGAGCATGTGCTGGTACTGATTTTCATCTACTATTATAAAGGAATCCTGTCTATCAATGATATTCAGACGCTGTTGCAGCCAATTACGACGCAGTTCTTCCAGACAGAGGGAGAATTTGATATTACATCTGTGTATGATGAAGTATTTGGACTGGAGAAAGAACAGATAGATGCGTTGAAGAAGGATGTCATGGAGAAGTATGAATATTCTACGAAGACCTTTGAAGATGCGCCGGAAGAGAGTAAAGAGTTCCTGAAGCTGTTTTCCTTTATATGTTTACTAAGCTTTGACGTATATATGAAGAAACTTCTGATAGAGAAGCTTGTAGATGAGATCAAGGAGAAAGATCCCAAATCTAAAAAAGAAAAATAACTGATAAATATTGAAAATGTCTGCTAATTATTCTATACTATAGGAAACCGAATGGTTGGGAAAGGAGTATGGGAATGATGGTATCAGGAATTACAGGAATCTCCGGAATGAATAGTTATCGTATTTCTTCTATTCATGGAAATCCTTATACATTGAATCCAGTCTCTGAGATAACTGAGCAGACAGAACAATCCGGCAGACCCCTTGTGATTGCAGCAGATAAGAAAGATGAGCTGTATGTCAAGGATTATGGCGAGCTGAAAAATACAGGAAGTACTGCAACCGGCGATTTTGCGGAAATGCTTGGAATCTGGCAGGATATGCAGGCAGGTGGAACACAACAGGTACAGCAGCAACAAAACACATCAACGTCCTACTATAATGATATGATTGGTCTGATGGGTTATCAGAATGCAATAAGAGACCAACTGGGAACATCTTTTATACCTTTTGAATAGTATAAGTGATGATGGGCAATCACTGGAAGCAATGGCTTTCAATGGTTGCTTTTTTTATATCAGGACACACTTTTATCACAATTTCAACAAATTTTCATCACACATTACACATAGAATGAACAATAGCGGTTATTAATCTATAACCGGAAATGTTAAGTAGGAGGACAGAAGACGTGATAGAAGTAGAGAATCTGACAAAAAAATATGGCAGTCATGTGGCAGTCGATAATTTGTCCTTTCGTGTAGAGAGGGGTATGATCTACGGCTTCCTGGGACCAAATGGAGCAGGTAAAAGTACGACCATGAATATGATGACCGGATATATTGCGGCCACCAGCGGAACAGTGAAAATTAATGGATACGATATCCTGAAGAATCCGGAGCAGGCTAAGAAAAGCATAGGATATTTGCCGGAGCTTCCACCTGTTTATCCAGATATGACCGTATATGAGTATCTGAGGTTTGTCGCTGAATTAAAGAAAGTAAAGAAAAATGAGAGACAGGTACAGATAGAGGACGTTATGAAGCAGACACAGATAGAGGATGTGAAAGGACGTCTGATCAAGAACCTGTCTAAAGGATATAAACAGAGAGTAGGTCTGGCACAGGCGATTATCGGTTATCCTGAGGTGATTATTCTGGATGAACCTACAGTTGGTCTGGACCCGAAGCAAATCATAGAGATTCGTGAACTGATCAGAGAACTGGCGAAGAAACATACGATTATTCTAAGTTCCCATATCCTGTCAGAGGTAAGTGCAGTCTGCGATCATATCATGATTATTTCCAAAGGTAAGCTTGTGGCAAGTGATACGCCGGAAGGACTGATGACCCTGTTAAAAGGCGGCAGACAAATGAAATTATCAGTGCTTGGTGAACAGAGTAAAGTCGAGGAACTGTTACGGAGCATGGAATCAGTCAAAGATTTCTCTATGCAGCCTCCTAGGGCAGAGGGAATGGTCAGTGTGAATATCAGGACAGAAGATACAGAAGACATCAGAGTAGAGCTGTTCCACAGACTGGCTGCGGCAGATATGCCTATTATGGAATTGAGTCTGTCAGAAAAATCATTAGAGGATGTATTCTTAGAGTTGACAGGCGAGGAGGACAAAGAGAATGAAGGCAATATTTAAAAGAGAGTTTTCGGCTTATATCCATTCAGTAGTAGGACTTTTATTCATGGCAGTCACAGTATTTTTCTTTGGATTATATGGGGCTGTATATAATCTGGCATCAGGATATCCTTATGTATCTTATACATTAAGCGCCATTTTATTTCTGTTTCTGTTGACGATTCCCATCTTGTCCATGAGGATTCTTGCTGATGAAAAGAAGCAGAAGACAGATCAGCTGATACTGACTGCTCCGGTTTCTGTTGGTAAGATCGTATTGGGCAAATATTTTGCAATGGCAGCTATTTTCCTGATTCCTGTAGCCGGAATGTGCATATTCCCACTCTTTTTATCAAGATTTGGAACAGTGCCTATGGCAGAATCTTATGCAGCTATATTGGCTTTTGCATTATATGGACTGACCTGTATGGCAGTAGGTATTCTGGTATCCAGCTTTACAGAAAGTCAGGTCATTGCAGCAGTATTGTCTTTTGCAATTCTGTTCATTACGTATATGATGCAGGGAATTGAGAGCCTGATTTCCCAGACTGGAAATGTTGTAACGAAATTTTTAAGTATTTTTGATTTCCAGACAAGATTCAGCGATATGGTAAATGGCGTATTTGACATTACAAGTGTTATTTATTTTGTAAGCGTCATTGCATTGCTGCTTTTCCTTACAACACAGTCTATTCAGAAGAGAAGATACAGTGTATCTGTACATAATATATCCATGGGTGCGTATAGTTCAATAACGGTTGTTATTGGAATTGCACTTACAGTTGTTGTGAATCTTATCGTTTCACAGTTACCTACGAAATATACAAGCTTTGATATTACAGCGAATCAGTTGTATACCATCACAGACCAGACGAAAGAAATGCTTGGTAATCTGACAGAGGATGTAACGATATATGTACTCAGCGCTGAGGACAATGCGGATACTACAGTAGCGCAGACTCTCAAGGGATATGAAGAGGAATCCTCACATGTTAAGGTGGAATATATTGATCCTTTGGTAAATCCACAGTTTGCAAGCAGTTATTCTACTACCAATCTGTCACAGAACAGCTTGATCGTAGAGACATCCAAGCGTTATAAAGTGATTTCCTATAGTGATATGTATGAAACGGAAATAGACTATTCAACCTACTCACAGAATGTAACAGGATATGATGGGGAAGGTCAGCTGACCAGTGCAATTGCATACTGTACGAGCGATGATATGCCGAAAGTATACATGATTACAGGACACAATGAGTATACATTAGACAGTGGTTTTACAACAGCACTGGAGAAGGAAAACATTGATTACGAAACAATCAGCCTGATGGAATATGATGCAATACCGGAGGATGCAGAGTGTATCATCATTCATGCCCCGGAGAAGGATTTCTCAGAAGATGATGCCAATAAGGTGATTGAATATCTGAACAATGGTGGTAAGGCATTGATTACAACAGAGTATGTAGATATACAGATGCCTAATTTTGAGAAGATACTTTCAGAGTTTGGACTGACAATCCAGAGTGGTTACGCAGTAGATACCAATGCAGGTAATTATTATCAGGCACCTATTTATCTGCTTCCGAATGTGGAATACAGTGATGAGACTACAGGTCTGACAGAAAGTCATACTTATGTTATGGCACCTTATGCAGAAGGAATTGCTGTTCCTGATGTGGATGTTGAAAATATTACATATACCAAGCTTCTGACTACGTCTGAGAGCTCTCTGTTGAAGACAGATGTTAAGAATGCAGCTTCTTTTGAAAAAGAAGAAGGGGATATTGATGGACCGCTGTGTATTGGCGTAAAAGCCGAGAAGACACTGGATAGTGGTTCAGCAGTATTGTATGTCTTTTCCAGTGCACAGTTCTTCACAGACAATGTGGATAATGCGGTATCCGGCAATAATAAGACACTGTTTACTAATATAATGAGTACAATTGCTTCTCATGATGTAAGTGTGTCTGTACCGGTTAAGAGTTACAGTTACGATAATCTGACTGCCTCAACAAAGGACGTTGTATTATTTGAAACAGTAGTTGTAATCCTGATTCCATTAGCCCTGATCATAATCGGATTTGTAATCTGGTTCAAACGAAGAAAGAAATAAGGAGGTAACCTGCATATGGAGAAGCAGAAGAAACAGCTGCTCGGATTGCTGGTGATTCTGATTGTGTCAGTCATTGCTTTTATAGTAGTGAAGAATCTGCCCCAGGAAGAGGAAACAGATACAACAGCAAGCTATGAAGTAACTAATCTGAATGCAGATGATGTGACAAAACTGGTGTATACCAATGAAAATGGTACACTGACTTTGAATAAAGACGGAGATAACTGGATCTGTGATGAAGATCGCAGTGTAGACATTGATGCAGATAAAGTAAGTACTATGGTTGGTAAGGTGGCTTCTCTTACATCAGAGAATAAGATTGAGAATGTAGAAGATATTGCCCAGTATGGTCTGGATGCACCATCTCTTACGATTCTGGTATCGGATGGTACAACATCATATACTATATTAATTGGCAATTATAATGAGACAACATATACATATTATATGTGCCTTGAGAGTGATAAGAGTACAGTATATACGACCGATTCTGCAACAATAACAAGCTTTAATAGCAATACACTGGAAGATATTACAGCAGAGGAAGAGACAGAGACTGAAACGGAGACTGAGAGTGAAGCAGAAGAGATAACCGAAACTGATTCAGAGTCAGCGAGTGAATAGTTTTGAAGAAAACTACTGGTCTTTTCCAGTGAAATGGTGTATGATAAAATCCTATTGGAGAAAACTGAATACGGAGGTTATCATGAATCATTTTACGAAAATTGCAAAAATTATTCTGATGGGTGTATTGGCGCTGGAAATTACATTTGGCCCACAGTCAGCCTGGACAGTGCAGGCGGCAGAAGCTTCAACGCAGCAGACAGTACAGACACCAACCTATCAGGTCTATGTAAATCGTATCGCTAATTGTGTTACAGTATATACAAAGGATGCGGATGGCGAATATACAGTGCCGGTGAGATCTTTTGCCTGCTCCACTGGTAGAGAAGGGATGGAGACTCCGCTTGGAAGCTTCAAAACTTCTGATTATTATACATGGAGACTTATGGTAGATGGAAGCTATGGACAATATGCAATCCGTTTTAACAGAGGTATCTTGTTCCATTCTGTTCCATATTATACCAGTTCAGCAGATAATCTGGAGAAGGATCAGTTCAATCTGTTAGGTTCACAGGCGTCTCTTGGATGTGTCAGAATGGCTGCCAGTGATGTGAAGTGGCTTTATGATAACTGTGAAAAAGGCACCAGAGTTATCGTATATGATGATGAACAGAATCCTGGACCTTTGGGAAAGCCGGTACAGATGCAGATTGATATTTCCCATCCATTCGCCGGATGGGACCCGACAGATCCTGCAGAAGAGAATCCATGGAATACAATCAGACCTTCCCTGTATCTGGTACAGGATATGGGGGATGGTGTACTGTATGTACCTGTAGGTGCGACTGTTGATCAGTTGAAGCAGTATGTTGGATTAAAGAATATACAGGGACAGGCGTATACCCCACAGGACTATCAGTTGTACATAAATGGCAATTATGATCTGAACACACTAGGGGCCTACAGAGTGTGGATCAGTGGTCAGGATGTAGCCGGCACTATGGTACAGCAGGAAATGATACTTGCTGTTGTGAATATGTAAGTAGATAAATGGCTTAGATAGAGGCAGATATGATGAGAGTTTTCCTATCATATCTGCCTTTTATTATATTTATTTATCTGCTATGGCTTTTTGGGCATAAGAGGTATCGACCAGTTCGTTATAGGGAACAAAGGAATCCAGTTCCCCGGCTTCCATCAGTATGTTTTCCAGTAATTCAAAGCTGCTTTGCTCAAAGATCAGGTCTGTTTTCCAAGTGTCCTGACACTGATAGCGGGTGACAATTGTAGTAATGGTATCCAGATCTGTTTCTTTGAATTGGGGCTGGATGATAGAGGCTATCTCCTGGGCAGAGTGGGTGGCAGTGTAATCCATACCTTTCTGCAGGGCATTCGTAAAATGCTGCAATGTATCAGCATGGTCCGCATAATAGCTTTTTCTTGCACAGAAGGCGGTATAAGGGACATAGCCTGAGTCTGTTCCAAGAGAAGCAACGATATAGCCGGTCTGTTGTGCTTCCAGGGAAGTTGCATGAGGCTCGAATTCTACCGTGAAATCAGCATAGCCGGCTTCCCCTTTCTTAGCACCTGCAAAAGCTGCAGCAGTTGAACCAAAGTCAATACTCGTATCGATAGTAAGGTCTGTATCAGGGTTAATGTTGTTTTTCTTCAGAATATATTCAAATACCATCTGTGGCATACCGCCCTTGCGGCCACCAAGTACATAATGCCCTTTTAACATATCCCAGGAAAAGTCGTCGATAGGTTCTCTGCTGATCAGGAAATTGCCGGCTCTTTGTGTAAGCTGGGCAAAGTTGATGGCATAGTCTTTGGCACCCTGTAAATAGGTATAAATAGAAGCTTCTGAACCCATGAAACCAATATCGGCTTCTCCTGTAAGAAGTGCAGTCATGGTTTTATCAGCGCCATAACCGGTCACAAGGTCGAGGTCAATTCCCTCTTCCTCAAAATAACCTTTTTCTATTGCAACATACATAGGAGCATAAAAGATAGAATGTGCCACTTCATTTAATGTTACCTTTTCAATAACACCTGTTTTTAAATTAGAATTCTCATCATTGGAACTACATCCTGCGACTGCAATGCACAAGGTCAGAAGCAGAAGTGAAAGAACTAACTGGCATAGTTTATGAGAGTATTTCATAGAACCACCATAGAAAGAGATTTTAGGTTAGTGTATGCCAAAAGAAAACAGGATGTGCATAGATATTTGATTTTAGGTGTTTGCAATCGAATGTATTTTTGGTATACTGGGTTAAGATGCTTGTAAGCATCAGTCTATTATACAAAATAAAGGGAGAATGTCATGAGTATCTATGATTCACTGAATGAACAACAGAAGAAAGGCGTATTCACTACTCAGGGTCCGGTTCTGATCTTGGCTGGCGCTGGTTCAGGCAAGACAAGCGTACTGACCAGGAGAATTGCTTATCTGATAGAGAATACAGGTGTTAATCCATGGAATATCATGGCAATTACCTTTACCAATAAAGCAGCAGGAGAGATGCGTCAACGTGTTGATGATATTGTGGGATATGGTTCAGAGAGCATCTGGGTAGCAACATTCCATTCCACCTGTGTCAGAATACTTCGAAGACATATTGACAGACTTGGGTATGATACCAGTTTTACAATCTATGACACGGATGACCAGAAGAGTGTCATGAAGGAAGTGTGTAAGAAGCTGGATATTGACACCAAGCAGCTGAAGGAAAAGACAATTCTGGGAGCAATATCTTCTGCAAAAGATAATCTGATCTCACCGCTCGATTATGAAATGTCAGCAATGGGAGATTTTAACAAGCGTAAAATTGCAAATGCATATAAAGAATATCAGATGTTATTAAAAAAGAATAATGCACTGGATTTTGATGATATCATTGTAAAAACGGTAGAGTTGTTCAAAGCATGCCCGGAAGTATTGGAGAATTATCAGAACCGTTTCCTGTATATTATGGTGGACGAGTATCAGGATACGAATACAGCCCAGTTCGAGCTGATACGTCTTCTTGCCCAGAGAAACCGTAATCTGTGTGTTGTAGGTGATGATGACCAGTCTATTTACAAATTCAGAGGAGCGAATATCCGCAATATTCTTGATTTTGAGAAAGTATACCCGGATGCTGAAGTCATTAAGCTGGAGCAGAATTATCGTTCTACGCAGAATATTCTGGATGCTGCTAACAATGTGATCCATAATAATATTGGAAGAAAAGACAAGGCATTGTGGACAGACAGAGGAAGTGGAAACAGAATCCATTTCAGACCTTTTGACAATGCATATGATGAAGCTGAATACATAGCAAGCGATATTAAATCAAAAAAATATCAGGGAACCAGTGATTACGGTCAGTGTGCAGTGCTGTATCGAACCAATGCCCAGTCACGACTTCTGGAAGAAAGTTTCATCAGCGAAGGAATCCCATATGATGTAGTAGGAGGAGTGAACTTCTATGCCAGAAAGGAAATCAAGGATCTGTTAGCCTATCTGAAAACGATTGACAATGGAAAGGATGATCTGGCTGTAAAGAGAATCATCAATGTGCCACGAAGAGGAATCGGAGCAGCAAGTGTGAATAAGGTACAGGATTTTGCAGACCATATGGGTATCAGCTTCTTTGAGGCCATGCAGAGAATAGATGAGATCACATCTATAGGAAAGGCAGGCGAGAAGCTTCGCAACTTTGCTCTTATGATCATGATGTTCCGCACAAAGCTGCAGCATGGTACTTTGGAAGATTTAATAACAGATGTGATTGAAACGACGCAGTATACAAAAGAGCTGGAAGAATCAGATGATGATGACGCAGAAGACCGTCTGCAGAATATTGATGAATTGATCTCCAAGGTGGTCAGCTTTGAACAGGAGCGAGAGGAACTGGGAGAGGAAGCATCCCTGTCAGCTTTTCTGGAAGAAGTGGCGCTGGTAGCTGATATTGATGGAGTGGATAAAGACGATAATAAAGTGTTGTTAATGACGTTGCATAGTGCTAAAGGTCTGGAATTTTCCCAGGTATATCTTGCTGGTATGGAAGATGGCGTATTCCCAAGTTATATGACAATTACATCAGATGATCCAACAGAGATAGAAGAGGAACGCCGACTGGCTTATGTAGGTATCACAAGAGCCAAGGATGATCTTACGATTACTTATGCAAAACAGCGTATGCTGCGCGGCGAAACACAGTATAATCCAATCAGCCGTTTCATAAAAGAGATTCCGGAGAATCTGATGGACAATAAATTACCAGTGCCTAAGAAGTGGGGCTATGATGATTATGAGGAGGATTCCAGAGAACGCAGCCATTTTAAGACTAAACCATTTGCAGGAAGTGGATTCAATACCGTATATCAGAAGCCGGTTCTGTCAGATGATGTGTTTGATAAGCCAAGGAATAACTGGGAAGCGGCAGAACAGGCAGTGAAGAAAAATAACTGGGAAATGCCGACAGCGAAAGCAACTGTCAAAACGTCAACAGTTCCTTCTAACAAAACACCTGTTATGAAACAGCAGCAGCCAAAGGATATCGCATCTATATTAGTATCCAGACCTAAGGCAGTGATTAAGAAAAAAGAAACGCCTGCGGCTAATAAACCCTATATAGCAAAATCCCTGGATGGACTTACCAAGGGCATGCCGACAACACAGGGAGGGCTTTCCTATGGAGTTGGAGACAGAGTACGCCATATAAAATATGGTGATGGAACAGTGCAGAAAGTTGAAAAGGATGTCAGGGATTATAAAATAACAGTTGCTTTCGATGGAGCAGGCCAGAAAATCATGTACGCTGCGTTTGCAAAATTGCAAAAAATATAGTAACTTTCTGTTAATTTCCAGAAAAGAGTAGTAAACCAGGCAAAAAAGTGTTATCATATTGATATCAACTGACGATAATGTTATTGTATGAAATGATAAAGAAAGAAGGGGTAAACATGAAGAGCTGGGATGATGTAGTAGAATTTCTTCAGGAGAAGAATTTATTAGGCAGAACATGTTGTTTAAAGAAGAAAGAGGAAGAGAAGAAGTCTAATGTATGGGTATGGGTACTCGCTATTGTGGGCGGCATTGCAGTAATTGCTGGTATCGCATATGCAGTATACCGTTATCTGACACCAGATTACATGGATGATTTCGATGACGATTTTGATGATGATCTGGAAGACGATTTCTTTGATGACGAGGACGAAGAGCCTGAGAAGGAAGAGAAGAAGCCAGAATAAGATTATGCAGAAGATATAGGGGATGCTGCAACAGGCATCCTCTTTTTGCGTGAATAAGCAGAGCCATGGGCTTAGAGATAAATTTCATACTTGTATGAGAATTTATCTCTATGACTATGGCGAGCAACGCGACTGAGCGAACGAAGATCGCGAAGTGCTGCTTATTCACGTTTTAGGGTAATTGGACGAGGAGTGGCAACGCGACTGAGCGAACGAAGATCGCGAAGTGCTGCTTATTCACGTTTTAGGTAAATAGATGAGGAATGGCAATGCGACTGAGCGAACGAGATCGCGAAGTGCTGCTTATTCACGTTTTAGGGTAATTGGACGAGGAGTGGCAACGCGACTGAGCGAACGAAGATCGCGAAGTGCTGTTTATTCACATTTTAGGTAAATAGATGAGGAATGGCAATGCGACTGAGCGAACGAGATTGCGAAGTGCTGCTTATCCGCATTTTTAGGTAAGTGGAAGTAAGACATACAGAAAGGTACAGGTATCAGAATGAAAAAAGGACAGATATGTGAAGGATATGTGGAACGACTTGATTTCCCTAATAAAGGAGTATTGAGCTGCGAAGATGAAAAGGTAGTAGTTAAAAATGTACTTCCTGGACAGAAAATATCTTTCATGATAACCAAAAAACGAAAGGGTAAAGCAGAAGGACGTTTATTGGATGTTCTGGAAAATGCACCTTATGAAATTCCAAGTGTCTGTCCTCATTTTGGTGTATGTGGCGGTTGTGCATACCAGACCTTACCTTATGATAAACAGCTAGAGTTAAAGAAAGGGCAGGTCAGAAAGCTTCTGACACCCGTTTTTGCAAAACAGGCACTTCTTGATGGAGAAGCAGAGCTGACAGATGAATATGTTAATCACATCTTTGAAGGAATCAAGGGCAGCCCGGTACAGAGTGCATATCGTAACAAAATGGAATTTTCCTTTGGAGATGAGGTCAAGGACGGACCATTATCATTGGGCATGCACAAGAGAGGAAGCTTCTATGATATTGTATCTGTCAGAGAGTGTCAGCTGGTGGATGAGGATTATCGTAAGATATTAAACACCACATTAGATTACTTCACACAAAAAGGTACTTCATATTATCATAGAATGAGACATGAAGGATATCTTCGTCATTTACTGGTGCGTAAGGCACAGAAGACAGGCGAAATCCTCATTGCCTTGATTACTACAACTCAGGAAGAACAGGATCTGCAGCCATATGTGGATGCGCTTCTTGCATTGCCATTACAAGGTAAAATAACAGGCGTTCTTCATACAAAAAATGATTCTGTAGCTGATGTTGTACAGAGTGATGAGACCGTATTACTATACGGACAGGATTACTTCTATGAAGAGCTTCTTGGATTAAAGTTTAAGATATCACAGTTTTCCTTCTTCCAGACAAACAGCCTGGGGGCAGAAGTTCTCTACGAGACGGCAAGAGAATTCCTGGGAGATATCTCTGACGATGGCAGGAATGATAAGACAGTCTTTGACCTGTACAGTGGAACAGGAACGATTGCTCAGTTGCTTGCTCCTGTGGCAGGTAGGGTCATCGGTGTGGAAATCGTTGAAGAGGCAGTAAAGGCAGCCAGAGAAAATGCCAAGCTCAATAACCTGAACAACTGTGAATTCATAGCAGGTGACGTATTAAAAGTCATTGGTGATATCAAAGAAAAACCAGATTTCATAGTACTTGATCCGCCGCGTGACGGAATCCACCCTAAGGCATTGCAGCACATCATAGATTATCAGGTAGACAGAATCGTATATATCAGCTGTAAGCCAACCAGTCTTGCCAGAGATCTCGATATCATGATCGAACAGGGATATCGCATGGAAAGAGTTGTTGCCATTGATCAATTCCCGGGAACTGGGCATGTGGAGACGGTCTGCCTTCTGTCGAGAAAAGCCCAATAAATCAAAGGATTTCGCCATTTTGGGAATAAAATAGATGTGTGTTTCTGTTTCCATAGAGTGATGATATAACTGGAGTTTTACCCCAGGGGATAGGCTTTTGGGAATAAGAAATACACATTTTGGCGAAAGGATACTTTTTCGCAAAAGTGAAGACGTTAGGAGGAGAGCAAATGGAAAGCAACGGAACATGTTTTGTGTGTGGAGCTAAAGCATATATGCAACATTCCATGGACCCGGTCAAATATTTTTATTCATGTCCGATTTGTGGCAGATATGAGTATTATGTGCAATTTGCAGAATTAACAGAGTTCAATTTGAATCACTTGAGTTCATACCTACTGTACAATGGATTTAAGGAAAGCATGAAAGAATACAGATATTTTACTACCATGAGTAAAGAGCGCTGTGATGAGTACAAGAAAAATTTTGAACATGGAGATGTTACACACGGGCATCCAGTCAGATTGGAAAATGAAAACGTAGAAAACTGGTATCCAAAAACCTTTGCTGAAAAAGTGGATAATATTTTACTTCACTTGAATTCTCGTATTAGGCACATGGGTGAATATGTTAAACTACCAAAAGAGGAAATGATCAGTTGCCTTTTTGTTGATAGATACGATTATAAAGATGGTAATCATAAAAAGAGAACTGATGATGCAATACAGGCACAGATGAATTATATGATAAAGTTTTTAGTTGATAGGAATTACATCTTATCACCACAGTCATGGAATGGTGGAGAAAATGATCGACCTATCACATTATCACCAGAAGGTTATGCCAGAGTAGATGCTATTCAGAAGAATACTGCAAATGGTAAAAATGTTTTAGTTGCCATGAAATTTGGAGATGATACAAAAAAACTCAGAGAAATGATACGCCAAGGTATAATGTCAGCTGGCTATGTAGCAATTTTTATTGATGAAGTAGAACATAATGATTTTATAACTCCAGAGTTATTAAAATACATAAGAGATAGTAAATTTGTTGTGGTAGATTTGTCGCATCAAAATAATGGAGCGTACTTTGAAGAAGGATATGCGATGGGCTTAGGAAAGCCAGTGATCCAATTATGTAAAAAGGATGTGCGGCTACATTTTGACATAGCACAAAAGAATACAATCATTTGGGAAACAGAGGAAGAAATTCCGGAAAGATTAAAAAATCGAATAATAGCAACTATTGATTAGAAGGGGTAGTTATTTTACGGGGGTAAATCTTATACCCCACTTTGAAAATATATTGCATACTTTCGCTATGCAGTATAAAATCAAAGAAACCGTCTGTCTGCTTTCAAGGAAACCTTGATTTTCTGCGGTTTGTGGGATATTAAGGAGCAAAAATGGATGTGTGTTTTGTAGCCTTATGAATGAATCATTTGAATATCGTAGCAGAGGGGTGTTTTGAGACTCTGCTGAATAATAGGCTTTTGCTAAAAGGTATCACTTTTGTGAAAATGTATGATACCTCCCGGCAGGAGCCTTTTTGTATAAAGATAACTTGACTTATAAATCTTACTGATGTAATATTTACACAAGTCCAGCAGGATTACGGACGAAATTTTTTTGCTGCGAAATCTTACGCATGTAATAAAAAAGGAGGAATGCATAGTACGATATACCCAGCAAATAGAAATTTTTTATTTCAAAATCTTACGAATGTAATATTTTGAAGATATAGTGTACATTGAAAATAGAATATGACCATATCAGCAATGAAAATAATATGAAGAAAGGAAAAAGCAGAAACAAGCGAAAGAAAACAAGAAGCAGGCTCCTATGGATTGCGATTGCTGTTATAGGAATAGCTGCGGTAATTTCTGCGGTATGCGTGGCAGGAATGTTGGCAACAAAGGAAAATGCCTGGAGGACACCGGAAGAACTTCTGGTGGAGTACATGGATCATATCCCCAAAAAGGAATATGAAGAAATGTATGCGATGTTGCACGTTGAGGCATCGGGAAGTATCAGTCAGGAGGATTTCATAAAACGCAACTCAGCTATTTATGAAGGTATAGAAGTCCAGAATATGGCTGTTCAGATTATTGCATATGACGAGGAGCAAATGACGGTAACCTACCAGACTTCTTTCGATACAGTTGCAGGAACTATCAGCTTTGAGAATGAAGCACTTTTCCTAAAAGACGAAGAAAGATATAAGTTGGTTTGGGATGATTCCATGATTTTTCGGAATCTAACTTCTACAGATAAAGTAAGAGTTTCCACTACACAGGCAGAACGAGGAGAAATTCTGGATAGGAACGGACGTGTCCTTGCAGGAAAAGGTACAGCATCTTCG
>MNTL01000035.1 GCA_001916965.1 Roseburia sp. CAG:10041_57 | reverse complement strand
CACAGGTCCTTGGAAATAAATATTTAGAAGATGTTGATTCCGAAAAATGTGTTATTGTTGATACGTACAGCAATAGATGTTTCCTCATCTCAAAAGATCTCCTCCACCATGGTGTGAGCGAAGAAGTATACCACAAAATGCTGGATAGCGATGAAACCGACTCAAACAAGTCAAGCGAAGAAGTCACTTTCATCTTAACAATTACGTATAAATGCAACATGCACTGTACTTACTGCTATCAGCAAAACGATAAAACCTTGGAAAAGAAACTTATCAGTGATGAAACTCTGGATAAAATTTTAAGTATCATTGCACAGTATATGGAAGCAAATCCGAACAAGACCGTTCGACTGGGTTTATTTGGTGGCGAACCCTTGCTGATCGAGAATGAGAAAGTAATTGATAAAATTCTCCAATTTTGCAAAGAGCACAAAACCACTGTTCATATCACCACAAACGGAAGTTTCCTTTCGTATTATTTGAAGAAATTTATCATCAATCGTCGCTTCATCAGCGGTATTTATCCCACAATCGACAGTATGGCGTTAAATTATATGACGCGATACGATCTTGATCCGAGCCGGAACAATACAAATGAAACTTTCAAACTCCTGTGCTGTATTAAGACACTTCTGCATTACGGCATCCATGTGGACTTAGGAACCAATATCGATAGGCACAATCATAAAGAAATCTGGAATACACTGGATGACTTGAAGAAGTTACAGCTTTTGCAGGATAAAAACTTTGCGTGGACTATTGGTCGAGTAGATGATCGTTTGTATGAAACAAATTTCCCTGACATCATGATGGAAAGTGAGATTCTCGCTGAGCTTCAAAGCAAGCCTCTCCCGGACAATGTTCACGCGGCATTTTTAAAGACCTGCTATAACTTTGCCGACAAAATGGGCCTAAAGTTGAATTTGCGGGAGCATAAACAAACACATAGTTATTGTTGGAGCACTTCGTCATCCAGTAATGTTTTTTATGTTGATATGAATCTGAAAACATATCGTTGTACTTGCACAGTTGGTAGATCTAGGTACAGCCTTTTTGATTTTTCCTATGAAAATTTAACAAATTATCGGCCCGTCGCTGTAACCTGCAATTCTTATGCGGAGTGTAAGGATTGTAAAATCGGTGGCTTCTGCGGTGGCGGATGTCAGCTGTCCCACCAAATCGATTTCAAAAAGTGCTGTACATATGAAGAAGAAGTTTTTTCTCACTTCATGAAAACACTGTTTATTCCTTATATTAAATCCAAATATAACGAGGTGAATCAAAATGAACGCAAAGCTGAAAACAGATGCACTTGACCTTACCTCTCTGCTCAATGGGCTGGTGTTTTTCTCCCCAGTCTCTCTACTGGTACGAACCACTGCAGGAATCTCTCTCAGCCAATTCTTCATTTTGCAAGCAATTATGGCTACTATGGTCCTCCTCACAGAGATTCCTCTCGGAAAGCTGACCGATCGCATTGGCTATAAATCCACGTTGGTACTATACCAGATCGCGCTGCTCATTTCGAGAACCTGCCTCTTGCTGGCTCATGTAAGCTGCAATTATAGTCTGTTTATTTTACAGGCTATCCTCGAAGGCACAGCGGCTTCCTTTTCTTCTGGGACGCAGAGCGGCTATATTTATATTATGTTTTCAAAGGAACATTACGCTGAAAAATCTGCACATGTCGCCAATTATGGAACTGTCGGATTTTTTGCCAGTACCCTAGCTTATGCGGTCCTGTACACGCTGATTGGCATCAAGGGTCTGCTTCTGGCAACGATTGCCGCAAACCTTGTTGCTGTCTTTACCTCTTTAAAAATCCCCAAGGAAACAGTGCAGCCCAGAAGTGAAACGCGCCAAAAGAAAAACATTCCCTATCCGCAGTTGTTTCAGCAGAAAAAGATATGGATGCTTCTAATGATTTTGGCAGCTTTGAACATTGGCCGCATTCTGATCAATTTCTTCTATGCGGAGAAGCTGCAGTTGTGCGGGATCAATGAAACCTGGCTCGCCGCAATTATTATGGGTTATTCTGCAATTCAGTTGCTGTCCGAACGGATTCTCGCCCGTACCAAGCCTGAACACTATAATCAAATGATGGCACTGTTTTTCATTCTGAGTGGAATAGCCCTTGGTGTGTTGGGCTTGGTCAATGTGCCGGTTTGGACTATCCTATTTATGCTGATCCTTCCGCTTTTTTTGGATATTCCATCCTATCTGCTGGGAGAAGTCCAAAACAGCATTGTAGATGCTGCCGGCAGGGAAGACAATCGCGCCGAGCTGCTTTCCGTCTTCAACATGGGCGTCAATGTTACTGAAATTTTTTATCTGTTTGGCTCATCACTACTGGTGAGCGCCGGGTCAACGGCTTGTTTTGTCATCCTCGGTGCTTTTATGACCGTAGTTGGAATTGGCATCTGTCTTTCTGTGAAGAGCGCATGGTTGCTTTCACTTCAAGAAAAAAAGAACGGCAACTAAT
>MNTL01000034.1:2845-5100 GCA_001916965.1 Roseburia sp. CAG:10041_57 | reverse complement strand
TCAAGTCGCATCGCAAAAGCATTTCTTTCATATAGGAAATAAAATTTTTATCATCGTCACAAATAACAATCTTATACATAACGTCCTCCCCTATTTTTTTGTTCAGTATAGCATACGTGTCTGTCTTTGTCAATTTTTGTAATGTGTGGGTATCTATTTATTTCCAGTAAATTATTGTAATTTTTATTTAAGTATACTATGAGATTCCTACGGGAAATTCAACGAAAATAGAAAACCGTGAAGGGCAGCAAATGAAAGAACATAAAGTACGTTTCAAATCTTACAATGGTTTTTGCTAAAAAACAAGTCCCCTTCAGAGGGCTCGATCTCTGAAGGGGACTTATTGAATGATTATCCTTCAATTGCGATATAATTTTTACCAGCAACTGCTTTGTCTGTCTTTTTCGGAATCTTCAATTGCAAGATACCATTTTCATACTTCGCCGAAATCTCATCCTGGGTAATTCCCTCACCGATGTAAAAGCTTCGGCTCATGCTGCCGGCATAACGTTCTTTACGAATGTACTTACCGGTCTTTTTATCTTTTTCATCTTTGTCCAAACCTTTTGCTGCCGAAATGGTAATATAACCATCATTCAGTTCAGCGGTTACTTCATCTTTCTTGAAGCCAGGCAGATCAATGTCAACCTCATACGCATCATCTGTCTCGCGGACATCTGTCTTCATCATGTTCTTTGCATGTTTTCCATAAAGAGGATCTTTCGCCGGAAACATAGCCTTCTCAAATTCCTTACCAAATGGAAAATCATCCATCCAATCATCAAACAAACTCTCTCCAAAAATACTAGGTCTTAACATAAGTCATTTCTCCTTTCCTTCTTGTAACAAGTGTCGGAAATATGGGTTCCTGCAAAACACCATAGGCACTTAGACTTTTGTATTATTAGCACCATCAGAGAAATCTGAAGTGTCGATTGTTAAATTTCGATTCGGATCCGGGTTCCTTTTCGTAACCCCTTTCCTTATCGTTAACTATGTTATACCACTAATTATTAGCACTGTCAAGAGGTGAGTGCTAATTTTTTTGTGTTTTTTTGTGTCCTTTTATGAATGCCGAAATTTTGTTGTGCTCACATTACATTACTTTCAAAGTAACCGATCTCTTGCAATATAGCATCTAGTATTTTTGCATTTTTAATCGAAAAATCAGCTGTCACAACAGGGGTCTCGCCTTCGATTATGCATCTTCCCAACTGCTCTATTTCTAATTGATAATTATGTGGGCAGTATACATTTCGAATCTGCTCTTTTCCTTCAATAATCAACGTATAGGAAGCATTTCCCTCTTGGTTAAATTCCGTATCGGATTTGATGTCGCCTTTTGTTCCGTGAATATACAATCTATCATAACGATGCGGCTTATCTTTTTCAAAAATCATCCCGCATGTTATCGATGCACGTACATCATTTTCATAATTTAACAATGCAGCTGTATATATATCAACGCCATTTTCATCATACTGTGCCATTGCTTTTACCCTGGATGGCATATCTTCCAAAAGTTTTAACAGCATACTTGTATTATAACAGCCAAGATCATAAACTGCACCCCCATAATTTTCTTTGTGCAGACGAATGTTGCTCTTATCATAATATGAAGTCAAAAACTGAGATTCAATATAGCGGATTTCTCCAATTGTTCCTTCTTCAATTTCTTTTTTAAGTGCTGTAACAAAAGGACTGTGAAGGTAGGCATATGCTTCCATTAAAAATACCCCCTTCTCTTTTGCTGCCTCAAAAAGTTCTACTGTTTGTTTGGGTGTCGGCGCCAATGGTTTTTCGCACAGCACATGCTTTCCTGCTGCAATAGCTTTTTTTACCCATTCATAATGAAGATTATTTGGAAGCGGAATATAAACTGCCTGCACTTTGGGGTCTGACAAAAGTGCTTCATACCCTTCGTATGCTTTTTCAAACCCAAACATATCTTTATAATCTTCTGCTTTTTTCAAGCTGCGCCCTGCAATTCCATACCGTTCACAATTTTCTGCCTTCTGCATTCCCGGTATGCTGCAATCTCTGGCAATTCCTGCTGTTCCTAAAACTCCCCATCTTATCTTTTCCATTTTTTTCCTCCTTGGCATTTCAATCCTGCTTTTTTCAGCCATTTTCGATAGCTTTTCATTTTTCTCGGTGGCACATAAACCGATGCTTTTCTCGGAATTCCACGAAAAGCATTCTTCCCAATATTCTTTTTCTTGAGATACATACTCTGAATCTTTACCGTTTTTACT
>MNTL01000034.1:0-2676 GCA_001916965.1 Roseburia sp. CAG:10041_57 | reverse complement strand
CATTGGAACCTTCATAATAAAGATTCTCCTGTTCCGAATTACCGGCACTGCTGCTATTGTCATTGGAACTATTCTTTTCATCTTCCAGCGAATATTTTACGATGCGGGAACGTTCTCCACACCGACGGCAGTGAATGGACTTTTCGCCCTGCGTCGTCGCCGTCGCCGGGATATCAATCGTGAAATCCGACTCCCATTCATGTCCCAGTGGCTGCAAATAAGTTTCTGTGAGCGAAATGCATTCTTTGCCATCCTCATCTGCATACACCTTGTCACAGTCCCGGCAAATGTAATATTCGATAGTTCCCGGCTGAGTACATGTCGGTGCCTTTGCTTCAAATTTCTGCATATCGTGTTCATGTTCTGCATCCGTTTCCGGACGAACTGTCGCTCCGGATATTTTTTTAATGTTGTAATAATCCCTCGCATTTTTCGGAGTTAGTATCGTGAAATCTTCGGTTCCAGCTCCTTCCCAAGCGTCCTCTGCTGCCTCTGGTGCTATCTTTGCCTTAAATTTCATTCCTTCCAGGGCGGTACAGCCGGCAAATGCTTTGTTTCCAATATTGGTAATTGTTTTTGGCAATGTCACATAGGTAAGTTCTGTCTGATCAGCAAATGCATTGACATCAATAACCGTAACTGTATAAGCCATATCTCCCATCGCAACCTTTGCCGGAATGTTCACTTTACCGGAAATCTTCTCCCCCGGTTTCGCACAAACATGTATCGTCACATTGCCGGAAAGGTCTTCTTCCTTTGTATAACGCACTCCATCTATTTCGATATAAAGAATGTCTCCGCACCTTTCGCACGTTCCTCCGGCATACTGATGTCCCATCGCCGGAATGACTGTCTGTTCCTCCAGTACCTCACCACACTTCGAGCAATGACTTCCCTCTGTCACACCGTCTCTGGTACAAGTAGCTGCAACTGCTTCATCAATGACCACCTCATGGATGTGGGATTCTTCTCCTGTTTTCTGAATCGTAAAATCTTTTCGGATTTTTCCATAGAACAGTCCTTTTCCGGAAATAACAGCTGTCGCCGTTCCGGCATTGACATTCTTTTCATAGGAAATCGTATAATCAATACCCTGCTCCAGCACCGTGTCTTTTCGGCAAGATACCGTCACTTCCGGCTTACAGGCATTTCCATCATAGATAAAGGTGTCTTTTGACAAGCTGACATCCATATCCGAAATGTCCTGACTTCCTTTGCCACCGACACGCAGCATAAAGGTCTGCTTAATGCGTGGATTGTACTTCGGATATACACTCAATTTCGTGATTCCTTCTGCCAAAATCTCAAAATGGTCGTATGGTGCATTATTGCTCGCCTTTTCCGGTGCTGCTGCCACTTCTTCATTTGTGGATTCCATTACCATATCCTGATAATCCGGGTCTCCATCACTCGCCTGAATCCAACAGTATAACAGGGATCCTACCGGGTTGCTCGTCGGAAAAACCGGCGAATAACTGGAGATAGAACTTGTGCTGTTTCGCCAATACAATTTCATATTTGTCGGCGGAGTAATACGTATCGTATCGCCGCACACGGAACATTTTCCGGTGCTTTTTCCCTCGGAATCTGCCTCTCCATAAACATAATCATGTGCTTTTTTCGCCACGACTTCTTCTATCGTATTCTGGCAAATGGCACAATAATATTGTTTTTTTCCTTCTTTCGTACATGTAGATTCCGTATACGATATCATTTTTCTCGGATGATTACATTTTACTGTGATTTCTTTTTGCGCTACGATCGTGTCCCCGGATTTTGCCGTAATGGTAACCGTTCCATTGGTAATTCCTGTCACCTGACCATCCTGCGTCACCGTCGCCACCGCCGGATCCGATGAAGTATAGGTAACATCTTCCATTGACCACACATTACGAATTGCATTGTTTCTTCGAAGTTTCACACGCGGCGTCACCGTCGTCGTTCCATTTGTAAAAATCTGGTCATCCCCGTCCAGATACGTTTCCTGTATATAGTCATTTGATACTTCGATCTTCTGCATCACATCTTCCGGTGCTTCCATCATTGTCTCATCCAAATCCGATTTTGCGGAAAACTCTCCTGCCATTGTTGCCGGATACGGAGCAGCTTCTGAATAAAAACCGCCAAAACCAACATGGGTATACTTCGGGTTGATCATACTTGTATAATGACGGGTTTCCTCACTGAAATCCTGTTTTAGCCAATATTGTTTTTCACTGTACCAAAGCAAAACTCCTTCAATCATATCCTTTACATAATAATAAGCAAGATCTTCAGAAGAAGAAGTTATCCCATTACTGCCAATGGAAAAAGTACCCTTTTCATTCAAACGGTCATGTCCGGAATCCATAAACCGGAATGCAATTCCCGCTTCTGCCGCACGGATACGTGCAATATACTCCAGATCACTCGACCATTTCAAGGGAACATAATCCGATGGCTGAAGATATCTGCCGGAATTTCTCGGATCTCGTATATTTCCTGCTTCACATGCTTCTTTTCGAATTTCATTGATCTTAGCAAGTGCTTCCTTCGCCTGTGCAAAATAGGATCCATATACACCAACCAGTGTACATCCTTCCGATGCCTCTGTCACATTTGTTTCCAATACTGTCTGTGTTTTCGCTCCTGCCACATTCGCCGGTACAATAAGCGAAAATGCCAGCAATCCGGCAA
>MNTL01000033.1:3778-6456 GCA_001916965.1 Roseburia sp. CAG:10041_57 | reverse complement strand
GCAAGGGCGCTGATCCTTGATCCGAAGTCGGAACGCGGGAAATGGAAAGAAATGCTTCCGGAACTTTCGGATGAAATTAACATTATCAACCTGACCAGTGATGAGGGCAATAAAGGAATGCTTGATCCGTATGTGATCATGCAGAATAAGAAAGATGCAGACAGCCTGGCGATGGATATCCTGACATTTTTGACTGGTGTCAGTATTAAAGATGGAAAACGTTTCCCGCTTTTACGTGATGCGGTAAAGGCAGTTACAAAAAGATCGGATAGCGGACTTTTATATGTGATCGATGAATTAAATGCAATGGAGGATGAAGAAGCGCATCTGCTTGCAAGCCACATAGCAGCGTTTACCGATTATGATTTTGCGGGATTGCTGTTTTCAGATGGAAAAGTGACGCGTAAGATCAGTGCAGATAAGGCTTTAAACATTTTGCAGGTGCAGGATCTGATGCTGCCGGATTCTGAAAAAAATGTGGAGGAATATACCAGTATCGAATATTTAAGTATTGCGGTTATGATCGCGATCGGAACTTTTGCATTGGATTTTATTTATTCAGACAGGAAAATTTATAAAATCGTTGCTTTAGATGAGGCATGGAGTCTCCTGCAGGTAGCACAGGGAGCAGCTTTATCGAATAAACTTGTACGTGCCGGACGTTCCATGCAGTCCGGTGTGTTTTTTATCACGCAGAGTTCTTCCGATCTTCTGGACGAAAAAATCAAAAACAATATCGGTTTGAAGTTCGCTTTTCATTCCACAGATAAGACGGAGATCCGGAATACATTAAGATTCTTTGGGCTGGATCCGGATGATGAAGAAAACCAGAATGCGATCATGGCATTAGAAACTGGGGAATGTCTGATGCAGGACATTTACGGTCGTGTTGGAAAAGTACATACACAGATATTACTGCAGCATGTATTTGACGCATTTGATACCAGACCTCCAAGAAGGGAGGAAGTTTCATGAGAAAGAAATGGGGAATGAAAACAAAAAGACTGCAAAAGCCGCGCAAACAGATCCTGTCAGCATTTCTTGTATGCATGCTTCTGACAGGATTATTTTTATCGGCTGCCAATATGGAGGTAGCTGCGGCTTCCGGACTGGTAGATGAAACGATCGATGCTGGAAATCTGTATAGTCAGTACCGATGGGATAATTATCAGATCGATTTCTATGTGGACACTTCCTGGGACTGGCTTCCCTGGAATTGGATGGACAGGATAGATAATAAGATTTCATCCGTTTTTTATGGAATCAGTGACGGAATCTGGCTGATCAGTGTATTGCTGAGCAGCGGAACGGGATATATTGTGCAGCAGACGTATTCGCTTGATTTTATCGGTGATATGGCAGACGACATCGGAAAGAACATTCAGATCCTGGCGGGCATGAATACCGGATCGAAGAAATTCAATGCGGATGGTTTTTATACCTGGCTGTTACTGTTTATCGTATTGATCGTGGGCGGCTACATGGCATATGCCGGGCTGATCAAAAGAAAAACCACAGAGGCAGTCAGCGCAGCGGTAAATATGCTTGTGATCTTTCTTTTAACTGCCGCGTTTATTGCTTATGCGCCGCAGTACATTAAAAATATCAATGATTTTTCCGCGGATTTAAGCAATGGTGTCCTGGAGCTTGGGGCAAAACTTGTCATGCCGGGAAATGATGAGATGGGAGTAAAAGCAACAGACAAGATCCGGAATAACCTGTTTGCAATTCAGGTCTATAAACCATGGCTGCTTTTGCAGTTTGGTACGACGGATGAAACTGCAATCGAATCAGAGCGTATTGCAGCGGGAGTTGATGGAGATCGTATTAAATCAATTTTATCTGTCAGTCCTGTAACGAATTTCGGAGAAGACCGTCAGACTGCAGTAAAGACAGATATTGAAACTTATAAAAATGTAAATATGACTGTGACGAATGTAGCAGGCAGATTTGGAACAGTTATTTTAATAGGTTTTTTGAATCTGATCATCAGTATTTTTGTGGTCGTAATATGTGGGCTGGTTATATTTACCCAGCTTTTGTTTATCATATTTGCGTTGTATCTGCCGCTGAATTTTATTTTATCCATGCTGCCGACTTATAACGGATTGTTGAAAAAGGCGGTGTTAAAACTGTTCAATACGATTTTAATGCGCGCAGGATTAACACTTCTCATTACGATTGCGTTTTCTCTATCTGCAATGATCTATTCCATGTCAGGAGATTATCCGTTTTTAATGGTTGCATTTTTACAGATCGTTGTTTTTGTTGGAACGTATTTAAAGATGGATGAAATTTTATCTATGGTTGCGTTAGGAGATGGCGGCAGCAATAAGCGTGGTCGTTTCTTAAAGAGCATGGGAAGATATATGGTTATGAGAAAATTGTTTGGACGAAGGTATTATTCTGGCGGCAGACGTGCTGCAGTAAGCAGAAGTGCAGGAAATGGAACTGGCGGCGGTACAGGTGGAAATGCTGGAAGCAGTTCTGGAAATGAACCGGCGCCTTCAGGTGAAAGCAATTCACAGAGGGCATCATCACATACAAATAATAGTGGCAGTAAGCCTGTAAGAGAACCAGTCCGGGCAAATGAAAATGTGAATGGGACGGAAAACAATGGAGCGTCTGAAAATGAAAGAACGACAGTATCTTACGGCAGTAAAACACAGTCTGCAGGT
>MNTL01000033.1:0-3555 GCA_001916965.1 Roseburia sp. CAG:10041_57 | reverse complement strand
AAACTGCGCTAAAACGTTATGATGGAATTAACATCCACCAACGGATTCCGGTAAATGGAAAAGAACTGGATAAATACCGTGGTGTGGATGGTTTAAACCACGGCGCAAAAGCAGGAAAAAGCTTTATTGACAGCAGGGGGCAGGTGCGGAAAGCATCAGATGAAAAATTACAGAACATGGCAGGAAGTGAAGAACGGATCAGGAAAAATGACCAGAAGGCAGAGCACATAGGAACGCCGTTAGAGGATATCCGTTATAAACAGAGTGTAACCCGTCTTCCGTATTCAAACAGGGATGTAAGAAAAGAACTTGGAACTTACGGAACGATGTTAAACAGTACGGATCAGGAAAAATTTAGGAAAGACCTGCATCAGCAGAGAAATGAAGATCATGGGCTGCAGGAGAGAAATGGTGGACAAAGTGTAAGAGAAACGGAAACAGGAACAGAGTCTGTACCTGGCAGAACCATTATAAGGTCTGGCGGAAATGCAAAAGACTTAAGAAGTGATGTTTTAGCAGAGCGAAGGAGCGCAGGACATGCAGAACCGCATGTAAAAAAGATAACAGGATTGAAAAAGGATGATCGGAGGACAGACAGGAGGAAATAAAAAGAGATGAAACGTGTAAAACGGATCATAGGTACGTTATGTATTTTGTTTCCTGTTTTTCTGTTTTTGATTTGCGGCGTGATGCTGATCGGAATATCCGATGAGGGTGAAGACGGGGATCCGGCGCATGCGTCCGGTCTTGGGTTATCTGACAAAGTAAGGGAATATGCAGCGTTTGTTGGAGATACGGCGGCGGAATACAACATACATGAGTATGAAAAGTATCTGCTTGCGATCATGATGGTAGAATCCGGGGGAGAAGGGAATGATCCGATGCAGTCACTTGGAAACAGTGGACTGACAGAGGAAGAGAAAACTCCTTCGGAATCCATCAAAGCTGCAGTTGCGTATTTTCTTCGGAATCCATCAAAGCTGCAGTTGCGTATTTTGCCATGTTGCTGCAGAAAGCGGACACGTTAGGTTGTGATCTTGATGCAGTGATCCAGGCATACAATTATGGAGCCGGATATATTGATTATATATCAGTCAGGGGAAAGGCTCATACATTTCAGTTGTCGTGTGATTTTGCAAGCAGCAAATGCGGCGGCAGAAAAGTAAAGTATGATAATCCGGTTGCGATCGCACAGAATGGCGGATGGAGGTATGACTACGGAAACATGTTTTATGTATATCTTGTAAAACAATATCTGGAGTCAGAGCCGTTACCGGCAGATACGGCGAATGCAGTTCTTGCGGAAGCTTATAAATATCAGGGATGGAAGTATGTCTGGGGTGGTTCAAGTCCGCAGACATCCTTTGACTGCTCCGGGTTAACGCAATGGTGTTTTGGACAGGCGGGAGTGTCACTGCCAAGGACAGCACAGGAACAGTATGAAGCCGTGCAGCATCTGGAGTTGGAGGAAGCGCAGCCGGGAGATCTGGTCTTTTTCACGAAAACATATAAGACAGACAATTACATCACGCACGTTGGGATCTATGCCGGAAATGGAAGGATGTTTCATGCCGGTAACCCGATCGGCTTTGCAGACTTAAATACGAATTTCTGGAAAGAACACTTTGTATGTATTGGAAGGGTCAGCATGCCGTCAACATAAATGCGATGTCGCAACGGCAGAAAGGAAAAGAAATGGAGAAAGAAAACAAAATGGGACAGGAAAAGAAAGTACAGCGTATGGTAAATGATCTGATTAAAATGGCAGAAAGAAGAGGTGCTACTTATTATGGAAGCTGGATTGAAGATGAAAGGCAGTATGTTGCAGGCTCTCATTTTTGTGTATGTTTAAACAAACCTGTGGAATTGCCGGAACGGGATGGTTCGTATGTAAAGAATCAGATGTATGACTATATGGAAAACGCACGAATCATGAATGAAAAAGAAACGACATTGCCGGATGAACTGGATCAGATGGTAAAAACTTTGAAAAAAGGAAAGAGGAAGGTGCAGATCGAAACGTATCTTTTGTTTCCTGGGAGACAGGGAAGCTGCAGTAAATGCGGAATATTTACTTATGCTTAGTCAGGTGACTGGTACAAAAAGCGTCTATCTGTCAGAGAAAAGACCGGAAAAGAGCATAATCTATGGAAGCGGGGAAAATGGAGCATTTATTGTGTTGCCGGTATCTTTTACAGAAGAGGATCAGAAAAATTTCTGGATGGAATAGGAGATATTTATATGAAGAAAGAACAGATAAAAGCGATGATTGGTAAAGCAAAAAATAAG
The DNA here is from genome assembly GCA_001916965.1 of Roseburia sp. CAG:10041_57. Classification (GTDB taxonomy): domain Bacteria; phylum Bacillota; class Clostridia; order Lachnospirales; family Lachnospiraceae; genus COE1. The sequence continues at coordinate 1,266 of MNTL01000033.1, read as the reverse complement.
GTCTGGCTGTTTTTAAAAAAAATATATGCAAAACTGCCGGAAAAAATGAAAGTACATATCAGGAAATTAAAACCAAAAGAAAAGATAAAAGGTGAGTATAAAGGCAGTGATCAGGCAGAAGAGATGCCGGTTTTAAAGGTATCTCCAAACAGGAACTGGATTCGGTTGTTCTGGGTTTTGTTAGTGATCAGCATTATCTTAGGAATTTACAATAATTTCACATCAGTTGATACGGTCACAGTTGAAAAAGAAACTGTGATCGAGGAGAAACTGAAAGATACAAACGCCCTGGAGAGTTATGTAAAAGGTTTCGCAGGTGTATATCATGCCTGGGAAAACACAGACCGGGAGATCAGCAAGAGAGAAAAAACACTGGAAAAATATCTTCCAGAGACGCTGCAGCTTATGGATCATGGAATGATCACGACCGACTGTCCGACTGCAGCGGAGGTTGAATCCGTAGATATCTGGTCTGTGAAGGATCTTACGGATACAGAATACGAAGTAACGTATGGTGTAAAACAGCGGATATCGGAGGGTGAACAGACCACGGATCAGAGCAATGTGTATCAGACAGTGGTACACAGAGATGAAAATGGAAAAATGTTAGTTGTAAAAAACCCGACAGCGTATGCGCTGCCGGGAAAATCTTCTTATGAAGTAAAAGCGAAAGAAACAGACGGGAGCATAGATTTAAAAACCCAGACACAGATCGAAGATTTTTTGAATACGTTTTTCAAGCTGTATCCCCAGGCATCGGCGAAGGAGCTTGTCTATTATGTAAAGGATGGTGTCCTTCCGGCGATCGGAAAGAATTATGTATATGATGGACTGGCAGGAAAAGCCTACTATATGGAAGGTGATCAGACGAAAGCAGAAGTTTATGTAAAATACCTCGACCAGGATCTGAAGATCACACAGATCATGCAGTATAAGCTGACGCTGGAGAAGGGGGATAACTGGAAGATTGTGAATGTAGAGTGAAAGAGAAAATGAGAGATAACAAAAAGGCTTCATTCCGGTGTAACAACGCTGGGGTGGGGTCTTTTTTAGTGTTAAAATGCTATTTTATAAAATAAAACAAAATAAGAGGATACTAGCAGACCTTAACCGCAGGGTGGAGTTTGTGGTTAAGCTGCTGTTTATGGAATCGTTGCTAACCGGGTGGAAAATGTTGTGGGAAAATGGTGGGAAAGAGATTTTCCTTTTCCATGATTTTTCCATACATTATCCATGCGGTTATCAATGATGGAATAGCGGCTTATC
>MNTL01000032.1:5285-8027 GCA_001916965.1 Roseburia sp. CAG:10041_57 | reverse complement strand
CACTTGGCAACTGGTTAAATGGCAGATTGTCTTGTGAACAGATAGAACAGCTTTGGTGTGAGCTTATCATACCAGAAAACAATGATAATTCAGAAGTATAAGAAAGAGAGGAACAGCGTATGAAGTATTCAATTAAGGTAAACGAGGTAAGAGCAAAAGATGGCAGCAATATCAAGGGTTTTGCGACCGTGGTATTTGGTGATTCATTCAAGATTACCAATATCGCAATCCTTGAAAATAAGGAAAAGGGAGAGCTTTTTGTATCAATGCCAAGATACCGTTCAAATGAGCGTGATGAGAAAAACAGCGTGATTTATAAGGATGTATGCAATCCTATCACGGCAGAGTTTCGTGAGGAACTCTATACTAATATCCTTGAGGCTTATGCAAAAATCAGGGAGCCGGAGAAAGCAGAAACACAGACACAGGGAAAAACTCAGGAAATGCCGGAGTTTTCCGTGACGGTAACACCTTATGAAAGGGAAGGCAGTAATATCAAGGGACTTGCCCGTATTTACTTTGAAAACAGCTTCATTGTAAATAATGTAAACATCCTTCAGGGCAAAGAGAAAATCTTTGTATCAATGCCTTCTTATAAAACAAAGCAGGTGGACGAGCACGGCAAACCGATTTATCAGGATGTCTGCTATCCGGTCACAAAGGATTTCAGGGAGAAGCTCTATAATGAGATTATTGCAGAATATGAGAAAGCAAAGGATAAGAGCAACGAAAAAGCAAGGGAGAATGCCGAACAGAACCACGGAAATCCCGACAGGGATAAAAAGGATACACCCTTTCGATAATTAAGGCTAAGGGGCGGCATATGCTGCCCTGTTTATAAGGAGGAAAAGCAGATGGAAGCAGAAAAGACACTTACTAATGAGGAGATCATAAGAGAACTTCTCGATTTATTAAAAAAGAATACTATGAAAGAACAGGCAAATGATGTATTTGAGATATGCACCTATGTGGATGGTCTGGAAAAAAAGATTGTGTCTATGACAGAAGAACTTACCAGTATGCAGGACCAGATCAAGAAAATGCAGGAAGATACCCTTATCAATAATGCAAAAAAAGCATTAACAGAAGCACAGGAGCGACTCAATGCCAGATGTGAGCAGATAAAGTCACAGGTATCTGAGATAAAAGTACAGGTAAAATCTACTGCCAAGAATATTGTTGATGAAACAAAGGCAAAGGGCAGGGCGGCACTTTACAGGGTGACAGAATTTGTAGGAATTAAGAAAAGACTTCTCAATGTCAGAACAGCGGTAAAAGATATGATTGTATCTACAGACAGGGATATTGCAAGGATAGCACTTCTTGCAAAGGGACTCCGTGAAGCTGGTCAGATCGTAAACAATGCGTTCCATACCTTTGCAGATAAGCCGGAGGTGGATTATTCACAGAAGGAACAGAAACACCCTTTCACAAAGGCGGTGCTTGCCCCTATGAAAGCAGTGAAAAAACTGCTTGTATCAATGGAGCTGCATCTGGATGCCTCGATTGATAAGCTGGATAATCTGGCTATGAATGTGCAGTTTGATAAGGAAAAGCGTATGGAGCAGACAAAGGATAAGGAACAGAAAGCACCGGATACAGAAAGAGAGATCATCTACTCACCGATGGTAGCTGAACCACAGGAGTACAAGTATAATGCAGATGCTTTTGCGGCAAGAAAAACATCGGAGGCAAAGCAGGAAACGGCAGGGAAGGAGCTGCCAAAAGTCAGAGAAGATAAAGCCAGATAAGTTTAGGGGCGTGGGAGTAAAATCCTGCGTCCTTTTTATTTGTTTTAATAGCAGGCAAAAAATGGCGAAAATATAAAAAAATGCAAGAAATGGCGAGTAATTTATCGAGGAATAAGTTATCCTTTGAGTAAGATAGATGGACTGTGGTTATGTATAAAATTTTGCAAGTAACAAATTTTATATGAAAAAACACAGAAAGGGGTTGCATATATGCAGGCTGATACATATAATCTCGACAGACAGACAGACAGACAGACAGACAGACAGACAGACAGACAGACAGACAGACAGACAGACAGACAGACAGACAGACAGGATAAGTCTGTTTTCTTTTGGCATGATCTGATTGTATATGGCACATTTTGGTTATGCGTTAGTGCATAATTGAAATGTGCCTTTTATATTGAAACCACCTTGATGTACGGTCATATATTGACTTGTATATACATATTGATGGGACAACAAAGAACCATTTTATCCATTAGGAAGGAGACAAGACAAATGTTTAAGAAACTTAACAAAATGAAGATTGGTGCACGACTGAAAAAATCTTTCAGACAGATTATTCTCATTTTTGGAATATTATCAGCACTGGTTGTAGTGATTATGCTTTATACGATAAACAACTATGGAACGATACTGGATAATTATGCGTATCCACAGGGAGACATTGCTATGGCAATGAATGAATCAGCGGAAGTAAGGGCTGCCTCAAGAGGTATTGTAGGTTATGATTCAGATAGTCTCATTGAAAGTATGAAAGAACAGCATGAACAGGCTGTTAAATCGTTTGAGGAATATTTGGAAAAAATACGCCCAACAATGATAACAAAAGAGGGAACTGCCTGCATGGACGCTATTGATAAAGCATGGGCAGAGTATAAGGAAGTGGATGCAAAAGTAATTGAGGTCGGTGCAACGACTGATACTGCGAAATCATTACAGGCTCAGCAGATGATGACCGATGAAGCAGCACCAAAGTATCAGGCGT
>MNTL01000032.1:4380-5236 GCA_001916965.1 Roseburia sp. CAG:10041_57 | reverse complement strand
GATAGCTGCATTGACAATTATAATAATTGTAATTGCAGTATCAACGATTTATTCAAACAGTCTTTCCGTTGCAATATCAAAGAGCATTGAAAAACCATTAAATGAATTAAAGGACAGATTTATTACATTTGCAGAGGGTGACATAGATTCTCCACTTCCAACGGTTGAGTCTGAGGATGAAATTAAGGAACTTGTATCTGGTGTATCTGCAATGTCAGACAGAATTAGAGTTATAATTAAAGATTCTGGCAGAATGTTAAATGAAATGTCAGAAGGTAATTTTGCGATTGATACAGAGTGTGAGGAAGTATATACAGGAGCATTTACCGATTTGCTGACAGGCATAAGAAAAATGAATGAGGAGATTGATACAACTGTAAGAGGGGTAGATGATGCATCGGGGCAGGTTCTTACAGGTTCCACAAACCTTGCAGAAGCGGCACAGTCTTTAGCAGAAGGCGCAACGGATCAGGCGGCATCGGTTGAGGAAATGCAGGCAACTATCAATGAACTTACAAGCGGAATAAAAACAACAGCAGAAGAATTAGGAACAGCTTACGATGAAGCCTATAAGTATGCGGAGATTGCAGAAGGCAGTCGTGGAGATATGGAAGTATTAGTGCAGGCTATGTCACGCATAAATGAAACCTCTGAGAAGATAGGAGCAATTATCACACAGATTGAAGATATTGCAAGCCAGACAAATCTTCTTTCATTAAATGCTTCGATTGAGGCAGCAAGAGCTGGAGAAGCCGGAAAAGGTTTTGCTGTTGTTGCGGATCAGATCAGAAACCTTGCAGAACAGAGTGCAAAATCAGCGGTGGATTCAAAAGCACTTATTGAAGCAGCTATTCAT
>MNTL01000032.1:822-4274 GCA_001916965.1 Roseburia sp. CAG:10041_57 | reverse complement strand
AGTTGTTCAGAATAATTCGGCTGCGGCACAGGAAACATCAGCGACGAGTGAAGAACTTACAGCTCAGGCTACAACACTTAGCGGTATGGTTTCGGTATTTAAATTAAGACAATAAGAATTCCCGAAACAAATAATTGATGGAGGAATATATTATGATAGGTTTTAGTATAATGATGTGGTTTAGTTCTGCTCTTCTCATATTTTTTAGTATTTCTCTGTTAAAAGGAAATTACTCTTCTGTTCATGGTAAAGTATTTGAAACCACAAATGACAAAAATGGATATGCGAAAGCATTAGGAAAGCCTGTTTTGTTGATAGGAATTTGTGTTTTGTTATCTGGAGTAATTGCAGTTGTATTACCGAAAGATTATGCCATTTCTATTGCGGTTGTGTTTATATTATTTATAGCTGTTGTCGCTGGGATATGGTTGTATAAGATTCAAAAGAGATTTTCGTAAATTTCAGTTTTATAAGTCGACTTATATTTACAATACAGTTAGTTTATATGTCCCAAACAATTAGAATGGCATTTAAGGAGATGGAAAAATGAATTTTACCGATGAGAAAGATTACATCATGCGAATGATAAAAGAAATGGTTAGAGTATTATTTTCATTAGCCTTTGGGAAAGAGTATGTTTCTGTTGAACTTGAAAAAGAAAACAAGTATGAAGTATCGGGAAAAAATTTCTTGATATGATTGATTTAGGAAAAATTAACGAAGCAGAGAACATACTTTTAGATAGCATTGACTATACAAACAATAACGAGGTAATAGAGGTGGCTCTTTTTTATCAGTACCTTAGTGAAAAAGATAATAAGTTTTTGGAAAACAACAATTATACAAAAGAAGAAGTGCTTTCTGGTTTCAAACAATTACTTATGAAGTCGGGATATAGCGATTTGCTTTATTTGCTCAAATGATGAGTAATATTATAAAAATTCACCTTTTTAAAAACGCCCGTATCGGCATTACTGCTGATACGGGCGTAGCCTTTTTCTGCCAGAGGGAAGATTACAAATTTGAGGTCAGATACTATCCTCTCTGAGAATCAGATTGTTCTCGACAGTAATGCTGAAATCGGAGAATAATGATGAGCCTTTGAGAATTGCAAAGGAGCAAGTATCTACGTTTGCACACATTGGTAAATGATTTATTTTTATATCCAATTTTGTACCACGAGAATTAAGCAAACCTTTACACAGGTTTTGCTCTAATTCATTTTTGGGTACACGAAAAGAAATCATCACTTTTCCGGTGTCTAACAGACAGATTTGTGCTTTAAATTCAATTCCTTTGTATTCAAACTCCACATCTGTAAAATGAGGTGGCTTTTCCTCGATAATAAGTACAGACATAATCAATAAGTCAGAGAAGATGATACATCAGGTGCGGTAAAAGAAACTCCTTTAGCATCAATCATAAAACCGCTGAGTGTTGCCGTATTGGTTCCACGCTTTGTTGTTACTCCCATGATGTTGCCAGAAGCACTTCCGTCAAACTCAATATCTCCAAGCAAGTAAAATCCTCCACGATTCGTGGTAACATCTCCTGCAAAAGTCATAAGTCCTTTGGTATAAGAAGTAATGCCCCAATAAATTTGTGAACGGTTAACCCAATAAATGGCTGCTGTTCCTGCATCACCGTATGCTGTTGAATAAGGAATGACTTCCGTTTCTGGATCATAAACAATAGTTTCGCCATCCTCATTGATGTAAAAGTGAACAATAGAAATCTCGGAGTTTGGATCAGGCGCAGGTGCATCATCAGGCAGCCAAGATGGTAATGTTTGCGACGGTGCTCCTTTTGTATCTGCGGCAAAGGCGGTAACACTCATGGAGAGTAGCATAACAACGGATAACAGGACACATAATGCTTTTTTCATAGATTAACTCCTTTCGTTTGGTATGGAAAATTAGTAGATAAAACCATCGGCAGCGCATAACCTAAACATCGACTATATAAGCTATGCGCTTGTCCTGCTGATTTTAAGTCGCAGCCTCCATAGTGGGCAAGAGAAATAAGCAGACCCACACAAATGCTCCCATAAAGTATTTACCGTTGCCATCGCTTATTTCACCTCCTGTTTTGTGGATTTACTTGTATAACGGACAGACACAGAAAAAGGGACAATCTTTTTCTAAATTTTTTAGACGGTGCGTTCGGTAGAAGTTGCATCAATCTTGTCTACCCCAGTTGTGACAACTACTCTGGTGCGGTATGTAATACCCATTGTGCCGGTGTAAGTTTTGGTAATGCTAACCGATCCAGTTCCATCAATCGACCATGAGGTGACGGGTGTCCAACCATTCCCAACTTTCTTTTCCAGATAGAGGGTACCTACGGATGATGTCGTCGATTTTTTTGGTGAAATGTATACCGACACAGAAATCTGCTTGCCAGAGATTGAGATAGACGGGACAACAACATTGGTGCTTTCCCATCGGGGAGTAATGGTTTGTATCGAACCTGTTTGCGACATACTCTCAGGCGCATTTGATGCCGCCGATGCGGGTACGGCATGAGCGGTCATCAGTAGAGCGGTAGTTAGTGCCAATGTGACAATTTCTTTTTTCTTCATAAATAAAATCCTCCTTGTGCATTATTGGTATCACCCATATAACGCACAAGGAGGAAAAAAGGGACAATGCTTTCGTGTTCCCATAAAACAGTATTTGCAAATGCTCCCGCAATGGGGAAGATTGGGCGCGACTTCGGTCACGCCTTTTCTTTTGCTTCCAAATCATCCAGAGGGATATATACTCCTCTGTTAATTGTCCAATAATCCTTATAAGCGTAACCGTCCATTGTCCCAACCAACAGCTTCGTTGACTTCTTAAATCCTACTCTTTTCATTGCTTCAATTCTTTCAACTGCATAAACAGGAACTTTTGTAATTATTTCCTCGCACTCAAACAAATCAAATGTAGGTGGTACAATAAGATTCATAATTGTAAAAATTTCTTCTGAAGTTTCATATTCACTTTTCAAATCAAGTCTAAGAACACCCACATGATTAAAGTTGTCGTTTGCACTACGATGAAACACTTCAATCGTGCCGATAGCTTCATGCTTTTCTTTGTCAATAATTGTCCACCTGACAAACCATTTGGATGAATAGGAACTAAGCCAAAACTTAATAGCTTGTCTCATTCGATCTTCATTTGGATAATAGAAATTATCTCCATGACAATTATCGCTGTTGAAAAACGGTAGTGCATTTTTATCACTATACACGCTTACAAGATCCTCGGCATCATCAAGTTGCGAAAACCTCAGTAGAAATTTATCATTTTCAAAAGCTGGACAGTTTTCATATACGTCTGACATTTTATTATACCTCCTGAAATTTTGATTTGTTCAGCTAAGATGAGTATATCATTCTGTTGTTATACCAGCGGCAATTTTTATCAGTTCGTCCATATCAATAGAGCCATATATAGAAAAGAAAT
>MNTL01000032.1:0-762 GCA_001916965.1 Roseburia sp. CAG:10041_57 | reverse complement strand
TTTACTAAGAAGAATATTAAAATAACTCGATTCGTTGATGGCATATTCATAGGCAAGCATTTCCGGCTGTTCAACCGTATTCTTCAATTCCGCCCCGTCGGGAAGATAGGTAGGCTTATAGCTCTGCAAATCGGGCTTTGTGTTTTCCCCGTCGCTTTGCAGTTCAAAGATACTGTATTTTTCAAATGTCTCGACTATCCACGCAATCACTTTTTCCCTGATCTTTGCATTAGTTACCATAGCCGTTGAGAACAACAGGGTTATGGTAATTGCTGCGACTGCAACAGCTTTGCCGAACCGTCTGAACACAATATGCGTTCGGCTCTTTCCGGTACTACTTACAGCAGCATCCTCTTTTAGCTCCGTGCGTAAATAGTCTTTCATAGCAATTTTACAGGCGCGATTGAGAGAAGCATCCGAAATCACTTGCTCCGAGCTAAGCCCCATGCTTGTAGAAAGTAGTTCACGGTAAAAGCGGAAGCGACCCTTTGCATTTTTCATTTGGAAAAACTTTTCAGTTTCTTGGGGAGATAGCCGGAAGCAGTATCTACTAAATAATAGAACAATTCCCTGATGCGGCAAGTGCAGAATCTTTTCGCTTAATTCTCGGATCTTTGCTTTCGGTAAATCTACACAGGAGTAGGCGTCATTATCGGCGGCAGAGCGAACTTCTATATCCTTTTCAAAGCTGGCATTTGCTGCTTCATGCAGCATGGTTTGCCAATTCATATCCATATCGTCACCTTTCCTCATACAGTTTTT
>MNTL01000070.1 GCA_001916965.1 Roseburia sp. CAG:10041_57 | reverse complement strand
TCGGTCAATCCAAAGCATACACGATGAAATAGTAAGTAATGTTCGTGAGAACTTACATTATCTCGATGTGAGCATATTTAATCACATTTTGAGTGGCAGTATAATGCCATGACAGAGTTAAAGAAGCTGCTTATGCAGGTGGCAGAAGGAGAGATTACGCCTGAGGATGCAGAGCTTAAATTGAAAATGCAGCCTTTTGAAGATATGGGATTTGCCAAGCCGGATTTTCACAGAGGAATGCGTCAGGGAGCTTCAGAGGTAATCTATGGAGAAGGCAAGACAGCAGGGCAGATTGCTGCAATTACGAGAGAATTGCTTTCACATGGACAAAAAGGTGTCCTGATTACCAGAATGTCTGAGGAAAAAGCCAAAGCTGTAGGACAGGAGATTGAATTGTTCTATGATTCCACCAGCCGTATTGGCATTGCAGGAGAGAAAAAAGCATCTGTTGGTGATGGTAAAATCGTGATTGCTACAGGAGGAACCAGTGATATGCCGGTTGCAGAGGAAGCAGCACTGACAGCAGAATTCCTGGGAAATCATGTAGTTAGACTCTATGATGTAGGAGTGGCAGGGATTCACAGGCTTCTGGCGCACAGTGAGGATATCATGCAGGCGAAGGTAATTGTTGCTATTGCGGGAATGGAAGGAGCGCTTGCCAGTGTGGTAGGAGGTCTGGCTGACTGTCCGGTGATTGCAGTACCCACCAGTGTAGGGTATGGAGCATCCTTTGGTGGAGTATCAGCATTGTTATCCATGCTCAATTCCTGTGCCAGTGGAGTCAGTGTAGTAAACATTGACAATGGATTTGGCGCAGGGTATCTGGCAAGTATGATTAATCAGATAGGTAAATAAAGGGAGAAATGGAATATGAAGACATTATATATAGAGTGTAATATGGGAGCTGCGGGAGATATGCTGATGTCTGCTTTGTCAGAGCTTCATCCTGCTGCGGAAGGATTCATGACACGGCTGTCACAAATCGGAATACCGGATGTGACATTTGAACGCAGACAGGCTGTGAAGTGTGGCATTGTAGGAACCCATATCGAAGTCAGAGTAAAGGGTGTATCGGAAGGTGAGGAAGTGCATGAACATAGTCATAGTCATGAGGAACATGACCACCATCATGAGCATCATCACACACATTCCCACAGAAGTATGGCTGAGATTGCGCATATCATCTCTCATCTTCAGGTATCAGACAGTGTGAAAGAGCATGCTACTGCTGTATATCGTCTGATTGCAGAAGCAGAGAGTCAGGTGCATGGCAGAGAAGTATCTGAGATTCATTTTCATGAGGTAGGAACGATGGATGCCATTGCGGATATTGTGGGAGTATGTATGCTGATAGAAGAGTTGCATCCGGATCGTATACTGGCTTCTCCAGTACATGTAGGTTCCGGTCAGGTAAGATGTGCCCATGGCATACTTCCGGTTCCAGCGCCGGCAACAGCATTGATATTGAAGGATGTACCGATCTATGGCGGTCAGATACAGGGTGAGCTGTGTACGCCGACAGGCGCAGCCTTGTTGAAGCATTTTGTAACAGAATTCGTACCTATGCCGGCTATGCAGGTAAAGCAGATTGGCTATGGTATGGGCAATAAGGATTTCGAGATGGCAAACTGTGTCAGAGTCCTTATGGGAGAGCAGCAGAATACAGAGGGTGAAATCTGTGAATTATCATGCAATATGGATGATATGACTGGTGAAGAAATTGCCTATGCTATGAATATGCTGCTGGAGCATGGAGCCAGAGAAGTATTTACCACAGCAGTAGGAATGAAGAAGAACAGACCGGGAATCCTTCTGACTTGTCTGTGTGATACAGCAAAAAGACAGGAGATGCTGGAGCTGATCTTCAAGCATACGACTACCATAGGAATCCGTGAGAAGAAAATACAGCGTTACATTTTGGACAGAAGAATAGAAGAGACACAGACACCCTATGGAATTGTACATACTAAAGTATCCGAAGGGTTTGGAACCGTAAGACGTAAACCGGAGTATGAAGATCTTGCAAAGATAGCCGCACAGCAGGATAAAAGTCTGATGGAGATCAAGAAGAATCTCTAAACAGTTCAATTCAATAGGAGAAGTTAACATGGTACTGCATGATGAACAATATGAAGCATATATTCAGATACTGAAAGAAGAATTGATACCTGCATTTGGGTGTACAGAGCCGATTGCACTTGCTTACGCAGCTTCGATTGCCAGACAGGAGCTTTGGAAGAATCCCTCACAGGTGAGAGTAGAGGTAAGCGGCAATATTATAAAAAATGTAAAGAGCGTCATTGTACCCAATACAGGTGGAATGAATGGAATAGAAGCAGCGGTGGCAGCAGGAATCGTGGCTGGCAAGCCAGAGAAGCAGCTGGAAGTCATTGCGGACATCAGACAGGAACAGATACAGGAAATAAGTGCTTTCCTTGAACAGACACCGATAAAGGTAGCACTGGCAGATTCAGAATACATATTTGACATTGGTGTCATTTTATATCATGGTGGAGAAACTGTTAAAGTCCGAATTGTAGGAGAGCATACCAATGTGGTGCTGATTGAGCATGATGGACGCAAGCTTCTGGAGAAAGAGATTGCAGCAGACAGTATTGTTTCTTCCATGACGGACAGAAGTGTACTGAATATTCAGGATATTGTAACCTTTGCAGACATAGCAGATATAGAGGATGTAAAGCCCATACTGGATAGACAGATTGCATACAATATGGCAATTGCAGAGGAAGGAATCCGCAGCAATTATGGAGCCAATATTGGAAAAGTACTGCTTCATACCTATGGAGAGGATGTGAAGACCAAAGCCCGTGCCTATGCGGCAGCCGGCTCAGATGCCAGAATGAATGGCTGTTCCCTGCCGGTCATTATCTGTTCAGGAAGTGGTAATCAGGGTATTACGGCATCTGTCCCTGTCATTGTATATGCAAGGGAGCTGGGGATAGATCAGGACAGATTATACAGGGCATTGCTGGTATCTAATCTGGCTACCATCCATCAAAAGACAGGAATCGGAAGACTGTCCGCATACTGTGGTGCGATCAGTGCCGGCTGCGGCAGTGGAGCAGGGATTGCCTATCTGATGGGCGATGGATATGAAGTCATTGCACATACGCTGGTCAATTCGCTGGCGATTGTGTCAGGTATTATCTGTGATGGAGCGAAGGCTTCCTGTGCGGCGAAGATATCAACAGCAGTGGATGCCGGTCTTATGGGATATGCTATGTACAAGCAGGGGCAGCAGTTCCATGCAGGGGATGGTATTGTAGCAAAAGGAATAGAAGCCAACATTACTAATATTGGTCTGCTTGCTAAAGAAGGCATGCGCGAGACAGATAAGGAAATTCTGACAATCATGACAGGGAAATAAAGGATTTGACAAAAGGAATTCCTGTTTGGTACTATAGTAATGAAAAACAGTAGTTTAAAACGCTCATAAAGAGCGTTTTTTTACGCAAACAGGTTTGATACAACTAATTGCGATTAGCAAAGAGAAGGAAAGGTTTGATATAACTATGATGATGGACAAACGTCTGCTTAATGTAGTCCCCGACAGTAAGAAGTACATCATGAGAAATGTACTTTGTCAGTGGGGCGCTCTGGCAGCTAATATTGTAATGATGTGGAATATAACAGCTCTTTTGGCAAGCTTGCTGGTGCCTGAACCGGTGAACAAGGTATGGGCTGTGATATGGATTGTACTGGCAGTTATTGTACGATATGTATGTACAACATTAAGCAGCCGTATGAGCTATTTATCTTCCAAAGCGGTCAAAAAGACACTTAGAGAGAAAATATATCAGAAGCTCCTGCGTCTTGGAGTCTCCTATAAAGAACAGGTAAAAACCTCAGAAATCGTGCAGGTAGCAGTAGAGGGTGTTGACCAGCTGGAGACTTATTTTGGTGCATATCTTCCACAGTTTTTCTATGCAATGATTGCACCTCTTACATTATTTGTTGTACTTTGCTTTGTGAATGTACCTTCTGCCATTGTGCTTTTGGTATGTGTGCCTATGATACCCATTGCGATTGCTGTGGTTCAGACCTGGGCGAAGAAGCTGTTATCAAAATACTGGGATCAGTATACAGCGCTTGGAGATACTTTCCTTGAGAATCTGCAGGGACTGACTACCTTGAAGATCTATCAGTCTGATGCATATAAAAATGAGCAGATGAATGTAGAGTCGGAGAAATTTCGCAAAATTACAATGAAAGTACTGACGATGCAGCTTAATTCCATTACGATCATGGATCTGGTGGCTTATGGTGGGGCTGCACTTGGCATGATTATGGCAGTGACGCAATATCGTGACTATCATGTCTCTTTGCAGGGATGTCTGTTGATTATTGTTCTGTCAGCGGATTTCTTTATTCCCATGCGACAGCTTGGAAGCTTCTTTCATATTGCAATGAACGGCATGGCTGCCAGCGACAAGATCTTTAAGTTACTGGATATGCCGGAGCAGAATCAGGGAGAGCAGGAGATAGGTGAAGACTGTACAATTGTATGCAGTGAATTGTCTTTTGGCTATGAAGAGGATAAGGAAATCCTGCGCAACATTTCCATGTCTTTTCCCAAGGGGAGCTTTACTGCCATTGTAGGTGAGAGCGGAAGTGGTAAGTCTACCATCGCAGGAATCCTGACAGGACACAACAGGCAATATAGAGGCAGTGTGACCATTGGTGGTATTTCATTGCCGGAGATAAAAGAAGCATCACTGATGAAGAATGTGACATATGTCAGCCATAACAGCTATCTTTTCAAGGGAACAGTCCGTGATAATCTGCTGATGGGGAATCCACAGGCTTCGGATGAGGAATTGTGGAAAGCACTGGAGCAGGTGAAGCTGGCTGATTTTCTGCGTAATGAAAAGGGACTGGATACAGAATTAACAGAAAAGGCATCTAACCTGTCAGGCGGACAGTGTCAGCGTCTGGCTTTTGCAAGGGCATTGCTTCATGACAGCCCTGTGTATATATTTGATGAAGCGACTTCCAACATTGATGTGGAGAGCGAGAATGATATCATGAAGGAAATCTATCGTCTGGCGGCAGAGAAGACAGTAATATTGATATCTCACAGACTTGCTAATGTGGTTCATGCGGATAACATATATGTGTTTGAACATGGAGAATTAAAAGAAAGCGGTACTCACGAAGTATTACTAAATAATAATAGTGTATATGAGCAACTGTGGAATGTGCAGCAGAAGCTTGAGAATTTTGGTAAGGAGGTACAGGACTGATATGAACAGAAAAAGAAGCAATCTTGAAGTTATGATGAGACTGATCGGGCTTGTAAAACCTCTGACAGGCTATATGATACTGGCTATTTGCATGGGATTAATCGGTCATCTGTGCGCAGCGTTTCTTACTGTGCTTGCAGGATACGGGATTCTTCATATAATAGGTCTTTATGATGGGGTATTAGTGGTAATCTTTCTTATTATGGGCGCATGTGCACTGGTGAGAGGTATTCTGCGTTATGCGGAGCAGGCGTGCAATCATTTCATCGCCTTTAAATTACTGGCGTTGATTCGTGATAAGGTGTTTCAGGCACTGCGTAGACTCTGCCCAGCTAAATTAGAGGGAAAAGACAAGGGGGATCTGATTGCGGTCATTACATCAGACATTGAATTACTGGAAGTATTTTATGCGCATACCATATCTCCAAGTGCGATAGCATTGCTCTTTACGATAATTATGTGCGCTTATATCGGGCATTTTCACTGGATTCTTGGCGTGATTGCACTGCTTGCCTATATAACGGTAGGTATTGTAGTTCCTGTGATGATTTCCCGTGCCAACGGAGAGAACGGCATGCTGTTTCGAAAGGACTCCGGTGTGTTGAGCGGATTTGTGTTGGATAGTCTTCGTGGTCTGACAGAGACGATTCAGTATGGTCAGGGAGAGAAGCGCCTTGAGAAGATGAATCGGAAAACAGACATCCTTTCCGTCAGAGAAGAGCAGATGAAGCAGATTGCAGGCAGAAATCAGGCAATTACCAATACTGTGATACTTGCAGCAGACTTAATCATGCTGTTTGCAGCAGTGATGTTATATCAGCGATATGAAGTTGGCTATGCGGGAGTGATTCTTCCGGTGCTGGCGCTGATGAGCTCTTTTGGACCGGTTGTTGCTCTGGCGGGGCTTGGAAGTACATTGCAGAATACCTTTGCAGCAGGCAACCGTGTACTGGATATTTTGGATGAGAAACCTGTAATAGAGGATATTACCGGATATGGAAATATAGATTTCGCAGGAGCAAAAGCCGAGGACGTTTCTTTTGCTTACGGAGATGAGACTATTTTACAGAATGTATCAGTAGAAATCCCACAAAAACAGATTATTGGTCTGATCGGAAGAAGCGGAAGCGGCAAATCCACACTGCTGAAACTGTTTATGCGTTTCTGGAAAACCAATCAGGGGCAGATTCTGTTATCAGATCATAATATCAATGAGATCAATACGGATAATCTGCGAAATATGGAAAGCTTCATGACACAGGAGACACATCTTTTCCATGACAGTATTGCCAATAATCTGCGTATTGCCAGGTTAGATGCAACACAGGAAGAACTGGAGGCAGCCTGTAGGAAAGCATCTATTCATGAGTTTATCATGTCACTTCCACAGGGATATGAAACTATGGTCGGAGAGCTGGGTGATACGCTCTCAGGAGGAGAGAAACAGCGAATCGGGCTTGCAAGGGCGTTTTTGCATGATGCACCTTTTATGCTGCTGGATGAGCCAACCAGCAATCTTGACAGCCTTAACGAAGCGGTGGTTTTGAAGTCTCTTCAGGAAGAACGTGAGGGCAAGACGGTAGTGCTGGTATCTCACAGAGAATCCACCATGCGTATAGCAGACAGGGTATATTCTGTGGAAAACGGGAGGATGAGCTGATGCAGAATGTGGATAATAAGAGAGAACGGGAGAAGGTAATGGTATCACAGATGATTGCCCTTTATTGCAGAGGTAATCATCATACCAGGAAGGGATTGTGTGAGGAATGTGCAAAACTGGAGGAATACGCCAGAATGCGCAGTGACAAATGTCCTTTTATGGAGACAAAGACCTTCTGCTCTAATTGTAAAGTACATTGCTACCAGCCGCAGATGAGAGAGCAGATCAGACAGGTCATGCGCTATTCAGGACCAAGGATGCTGTTCCATCACCCGGTCATGGTAATCAGACACTTAATAGAAAGTCATAAGGAAAAATAGTGTGAAAAAACAGATGTATCTTATCTGAGATTATGTTATAATAGGATATAGGCTTCAAAATAGAAATGGGTATTATTCAGCAAATGGATAATGTCCATTTTTGTACATATAGTTATTAATAGTAGAAAGGTTTGAATATATTATATGAATAAGGAATACGCGATTGTAACAGATGGCTCATGTGACCTGCCTAAGGAGCTGTGTCAGGAGAAGGGAATTACGGTAGTTCCTTTCTATGTATCCTTTGATGGGGAGAAATATGAGAAAGAGATTGTAGAAATGCCAATCAGGCAATTCTATGAAGATATGGTAAATAACCCCAAGGTATTTCCCAAGTCTTCCATGCCGTCGGTACAGGATTATATGGATGCCTTTATGCCAATTGTGCAGGAGGGCAAGGCAATCATATGCATTTGTATTACAACAAAATTCAGCGGTTCCATGCAGTCTGCCCTGAATGCCAGAATGATGATATTGGAACAGCATCCTGATGCAGAGATCACAGTAATTGATGCAACGATCAATACAGTATTGCAGGGAATCTATGTATTGGAAGCACAGAAGATGAAAGAAGCAGGCGTGCCCTATGAACAGGTAGTAGAGGAACTTGAGACAATCAAATCTACAGGAAGAATCTTCTTTACCGTAGGTAATCTGGAATATTTACAGCATGGCGGAAGAATTGGCAAGGTAGCCAGTGTTGCAGGTTCTGTACTTGGAATCCGTCCATTGATCACCTTAAAGGAGGGGGAGATCTTCGCCTCAGGTATTGCCAGAGGCAGGAACCGTTCTCTGGATAAAGTACGTGAATTATTATTGCAGTATCTGGAAGAAGTGAATGCAGCAAAGGACTGTTCTGATTACAGTCTTGCAGTCGGCTTTGGCTATGATGCAGCAGAAGCGGAGGAATTCCAGGCAGCAGCAGTAGAGTTCCTGAATGGAAAAGGATACCAGGTGACGAAAGAGCAGTTTCCAATCTATCAGATCGGAGCTACGATCAGTGTGCACACAGGACCATATCCTCTGGGATTTGGTATCATTCGTAAAAATAAATATACAAAATAAATGATGACTGGCAGCATTTGAGGGGAGGATGAGCCATGATCGCATTGTTAAGTCGTATTTTTATCAAGAACAATAGCACATACACAGACCCGGTAGTAAGAAGAGCTTATGGACAGTTGACAGGTATTGTGGGAATTGTTCTGAATGTTCTGCTTTTTGCCGGAAAATATATGGCGGGGCTGCTTAGTGGTTCTGTATCGGTTATGGCGGATGCTTTCAATAACCTGTCTGATGCAGGCTCCAGCTTCATTACGCTTCTTGGATTCCATTTTGCTGGAAAAGAGCCGGATACGGAGCATCCTTTCGGTCATGGAAGGATTGAATATGTATCAGGTCTTGGAGTGTCTGTGCTGATTATCGTAATGGGAGCGGAGCTGTTTCGTTCTTCTTTGCAGAAGGTAATACACCCTGAAAACATGGAGGTCAATGCTGTAACAATAACAGTGCTGGTCGTATCTATCCTTGTGAAGGTTTATATGGCAGGCTATAATAAACGGTATGGTAAAAGAATAGATTCCACAGCGATGAAAGCAACTGCAACAGACAGTCTGAGTGACTGTATTGCAACCAGTGTAGTATTGTTGTCCATGCTGCTGTACAGTATTGGCGGTATTAATCTGGATGGATGGTCAGGTCTTGTTGTGGCTGTCTTTATCCTAATGGCAGGTGTGACCTCTGCCAGAGATACATTAAGTCCTTTGCTTGGAGAAGCACCGGACATGGAATTCGTCCATGATATCGAGAATACTGTGAAGTCACATCCTATGGTAGCAGGTGTCCACGACATGGTAATCCATAATTATGGTCCGGGCAGAATCATGGTATCACTTCATGCAGAAGTGCCCGGCAATCTGGATATTTATACCATACATGATGAGATTGATCTGATAGAGAGAGAGCTCAAATCAAAATATCATTGTGAAGTGGTTATTCATATGGACCCTATTGCAGTAGATGATAAGAAGGTCATGGGACTCCGCAAGGAAGTAGAGGCACTTGTGAAACAGATGGATGAACTGTTGTCTATTCATGATTTCAGAATGGTAGAGGGACCTACCCATACTAATCTGATTTTTGACGTAGTAGTACCACAGGGGTACCCTAAGTCGGATCAGGAAGTGTCAGATGAAATTTCTGAAATGATAGAGACAAAATGGACTAATTACCACGCTGTGATAAAGATGGAAAAAAGGTACATATAACAAGAAATATCAATATAAATGATTAAATTTAATCATTTAATTTTACAACTTGCTGTGCTAAGATAGCAGCATAGAAGAAAGGTGAGGAGAAATATGAAGGGATATGACAAGTATGAGCGTGCATATTTTATGCCGCCTGTATGTACCTATGACTGGGTCAAGAAAGATTATGTAGATAAAGCACCTATCTGGTGTTCTGTAGATTTAAGAGATGGCAATCAGGCTCTGATCGAGCCCATGAGCCTGGATGAGAAGCTGGAGTTCTTCCAGATGCTGGTAGATATCGGATTCAAGGAAATTGAAGTAGGTTTCCCGGCAGCATCGGAGACAGAGTACAACTTCATGAGAGCTCTCATCGAGAAGAATATGATTCCTGATGATGTGACAGTACAGGTACTGACGCAGGCAAGAGAGCATATTATCAAGAAGACTTTTGAGGCAGTCAAGGGAGCGCCTCATGCAGTGATTCACTTATACAATTCAACATCCGTAGCACAGCGTGAGCAGGTATTTAAGAAGAGTAAGGAAGAGATCAAGCAGATTGCGGTTGATGGAGCGAAGCTTCTGAATAAACTGGCATCTGAAACAGAGGGTAATTTCTCTTTTGAATACAGCCCTGAGAGCTTCCCTGGAACAGAAGTAGATTATGCAGTAGAGGTATGCAATGCAGTTCTTGATGTATGGCAGCCTAAGCCTAAGAATAAGGTTATTATCAATATTCCTACCACAGTAGAGATTGCAATGCCTCATGTATTTGCAACCCAGGTAGAATATATCAGCAAGAATCTGAAATATCGTGAAGCAGTGACTTTGAGTCTGCATCCTCATAATGACAGAGGAAGCGGTGTCAGTGATGCAGAACTGGGATTGTTGGCAGGTGCTGACCGTATCGAAGGTACACTGTTTGGCAATGGTGAGAGAACAGGTAATGTAGATATCATTACACTTGCCATGAATATGTTCTCCCACGGTGTAGATCCACAGCTGGACTTCTCCAATATTCCTGCAATCCGCGAGAAATATGAGAGATTCACCAGAATGCATGTATATGAGCGTCAGCCTTATGCAGGTGACCTGGTATTCTCCGCATTCTCCGGTTCCCATCAGGATGCAATTGCCAAGGGTATGGTGTGGAGAGAAGACAAGAAGCTGTATAAGTGGTCAGTTCCTTATCTGCCGGTTGATCCTATGGATGTGGGAAGAACTTATGAGTCCGATGTTATCCGAATCAACAGCCAGTCCGGTAAGGGTGGTGTAAACTATATACTGAAGCAGAACTTCGGCATTTCTCTTCCGGAGAAGATGCGTGAGGAATTCGGTTATCTGGTAAAGCATGTATCAGATCAGGAGCACAAGGAATTAACACCTCAGTGGGTATATGAGATATTTGAAGATAAGTATGTCACAAGACAGCCTTACTTCCAGATCCCGGAGTGCCATTTCAAGCAGATCAATGGTATTATGGCAGAATCTACGATTGTACAGGATAATCAGATGCATACTGTTGAAGCCAATGGTAATGGACGTTTGGATGCAGTGTCCAATACGATCAAACAGTATTTTGGAATCAGCTATGAATTATCCGTATATGAAGAGCATGCCCTTTCCAAAGGATCTTCTTCTAAAGCGATGTCCTATGTGGGAATTACCAGTCAGGGCAAGATGTATTGGGGCGTAGGAATTGATGATGATATTATCAAGTCATCCATCAATGCCCTGGTCGTTGCAGTGAACCAGTTACCTGATATTCAGGCAAAGGACACTGTGCAGGATGAGCGTCTTATAGCCATGCAGAATTACATACAGGCTAACTACCAGACCGTGACACTGGAAGATATGGCAGAACAGTTCCATTTATCTGAGCCGTATATTTCCAAGTATATCAAGGATAAGTCCGGTAAGACCTTTGGTGATTTCGTACAGGGAATTCGTATGAAAAAGGCAAGAACATTACTGAAGAACAGTAATATGACAGTAGAGAATATTGCATATACAGTGGGCTATCAGAATGTAGAGCATTTTAACAGACTCTTTAAAAAGAAATATAACATGACACCGATTCAGTACAGAAACTGCGGTCAGAACTAAAAGAAAGCAGATACCTCTTCAATGGAAAGGGTATCTGCTTTTTTTGCACCTAAGTGGACTATTGTGTTGGTTCCTGGGGATTATCCTTTCTGATTTCATCTAACAGATGCTTCATGTTACGTTCCATCTGTGACAGCTCCTCAGAATAATATTGAAATGCTTCGGCTGTTTCCTCCGGAGTCTCCCCCTTGTAGCAGATGCGGTGTTCCATACTTGCCCACAGATCCATGGATAAAGTACGGAACTGAATCTCCACAGGGTAGTATTGCATACCCTCAATTCTGTATACTGGGACACCGAGCACCATATGGTAGCTTTTATATCCGCTGGCTTTGGGATTGGTGATATAGTCACTCTCCTTCAGAATCAACAGATCTGTCTGCGTTCTGACCAGAGACAGGATACTGTAGATATCTTCAATGAAATAACAGATCACACGGATTCCTGCAATGTCTGTCAGATTCTCCTTGGCAGAAATTGCGGAGACAGGAAGCTCTCTGTGAATGAGTTTCTTTTCTATACTTTTGCGGCTCTTGATACGTGCCTGAACATTATGTATCGGGTAGTCGCGGTATTTCTTACGATAATCTTCGTTTAGACCATTGATTCTTACTTCAAGGCGTGTCATGGCTTCACGGTAAGGTTCTACGAGCTGATCGTATTCTTCCTGAGGAATTTTGACATGCTTTGATTCTATGGTTTCAGACAAAATAATAAACCTCCTATGGCTGTCTTATTGTACTGTGACAGCACACTTACATCACATCTATAATATACCGTAATTACCAGTTCAAAGCAATAAATAGTGTGTATTTTTAACAAAAAATTAAAAAAATATATGCCTAAATTGTGAAAAATATTCTATTGGAAAAACCATGAAAGGTGTTACTGTTCACTCGTACCTCGTTCCAGCAACAATTTATGCACAAAATCAATTGCATTGATTTTGGCGCATGCAAACTCGTGATTTTCATGCATAATCTGCATGAAAACACTTCGCGGCATACTACCTGTGTACAGTAACTGAAAGGTCAATAATGCATAGAAATCTCATTTTAGAGACTTTGTTTTACATGGAAACCATGTTATACTTAGGGTGGTAAGGGCATGCGCTGCCAGCCCGATGATTATGTGAAAAACAGCGCAGAAATGGAGATTACTATGAAGATCGCATTAATTAACGAGAACAGCCAGGCTGCTAAGAATGCAATGGTATGTGAGACATTAAAGAAGGTCGTAGAACCGATGGGACATGAAGTATTCAATTATGGAATGTATTCCGCAGAGGACGAACACCAGCTTACTTATGTACAGAATGGTATTCTTGCAGCAGTTTTATTAAATTCAGGTGCAGCAGATTTTGTTATTACAGGATGTGGTACAGGTGAAGGCGCTATGCTTGCATGCAACGCATTCCCTAAGGTACTTTGCGGACATGTTGAGTCCCCTCTTGATGCATATCTGTTCTCTCAGGTAAATGATGGAAACTGTGTAGCTCTGCCTTTTGCTGAGAATTTCGGATGGGGCGGCGAGCTGAATCTGGAATACATCTTTGAGAAGTTATTCTGCACACCGGGCGGTGGCGGATATCCTAAGGAAAGAGTTGTTCCTGAACAGCGTAACAAGAAGATTCTGGATGCGGTAAAGGAAATCACACATAATGATCTGTGCGATATTCTTCCAAAGCTTGACAGAGAGCTTGTAAAGGGCGCTCTGAGCGGAGAGAAGTTCAGCGAATATTTCTTTGCTAACTGCAAGTGTGACAAGATCGCAGCAGTTGTAAAAGAGATTCTTGCATAGGGTAAATACTATGTTACTGGATAAAGTATATTATACAGTGGCAAGGCTGGATGGAGACTATGCCTATCTGAGCAGAGAGGATAATCCGGATGAAGAGCCAAAATGTGTGGCAAGAGCACTGCTTCCCGCAGAAATTACGGAAAACAGTCGTCTGTTATACGAAATGATGGAGTACAGCCTTGTATAAAATGTATAGGAACGAAAAAGGGCAGTCTGACTTAGGCCGGGCTGCATTTTTCATATTATTTATTGATATAAACGTATTGACTTAATTCTTATTCGTATTTATAATTTGCTTATTAAAAGCGTTAAAGCGTTTATGCGTTAAAGCGCATATGCGAAAGGGAATGGAGGAATATGTTATGAAAAAATTGAACAAGTTCATGTCTGTTGCCATGTCAGCAGCTATGGTTATGTCACTGGCCGCATGCGGAAGTACAACAGAGGAGTCTGCAGCCCCTGCAGACACAGCAACAGAAACCAAGACAGAGACGAAAACTGAAACTAAAACAGAAACAGCAGCAACGGATTCTGATAAGGTATATCAGATCGGTATTTTGCAGCAGTTGGAGCATCCGGCTCTGGATGCAGCCAGTGAAGGCTTTGAGGCAGCCCTGACAGAACTGCTTGGAGCCGATCATGTGAAGTTCGACTTACAGAATGCCCAGGGTGAGCAGGCTAACTGTGCAACCATCAGTAATAATTTCGTAGCAGGCAATTATGATCTGATTCTTGCTAATGCAACAACAGCTCTGCAGTGTGCAGGCGCTGCAACCAGTACAATTCCTATTCTGGGTACATCTATTACGGATTATGCAACAGCTCTGGAAATTGATGACTGGACAGGGGCTACCGGCAGAAATATCTCCGGTACATCGGATCTGGCTCCAATTGCAGAACAGGAGAAGATGCTGGCAGAGCTTTTTCCTGATGCCAAGACAGTTGGTATTCTGTACTGTTCAGCAGAACCTAATTCTAAGTATCAGGCTGCAGAGTTCGAGAAAGCACTGGATGCAGACAATATTTCTTATAAAGAATATACCGCAGCTGATTCCAATGATATTGCATCTGTCGTACAGACAGCGGTTACAGAAGTAGATGTAATCTATATTCCTACAGATAATACAATGGCAGGTAATACAGAGACAATCAACAACATCACACTTCCTGCAGGAATCCCTGTTATTGCAGGTGAGGAAGGTATCTGTAAGGGTTGTGGTGTTGCAACACTTTCCATCAGCTACTATGATATCGGATACAAGGCTGGTGAGATGGCATATGATATTCTTGTAAATGGCGCAGATATTACAACAATGAATATTGAATATGCACCTCAGGTAACAAAGGAATACAATGCTTCTATCGCAGAACAGCTTGGTGTTACAATTCCTGACGGATATACAGCGATCGCAGCAGAATAAAAAATTAAAACAGAAGTGCTAAAATGGGAGAGTTTCCTTCGGGAAGCTCTCTATGCTTCAAAAGGGAGGGTTTCATTTGCTTTTAACAGCATATTTATCATCATTAAATCCGGCGGCATTATTCCGTTCACTGCCGGGGTCCTGCGCACAGGGGTTAATATGGGGCTTACTGGCGTTAGGCGTGTATATTACTTATAAATTACTGGATTTTGCAGATCTGTCAGTAGATGGCTCACTGGCAACAGGCGGCGCAGTTGCGGTCATGTTGATCCGTGGCGGGATGAATCCGTGGCTGGCTTTGATTTTTGCTTTTCTGGCTGGTATGGCAGCCGGTTTTGTAACGGGTATTTTACATACTGCGTTAGGGATTCCTGGGATTCTGGCAAGTATTCTTACCCAGATTTCTCTGTATTCTATTAATCTGAATATTATGGGCTGTTCCAATCAGGCAGTCAGTGTGGATAAATATAATCTGGTAGTATCACTTCGTTACGTGTCAGATTCTACAGCAACCAAGATTCGTGTCTTTACGACCTGTATCTTATTCTGTGTCGTAGTAGTAGCAATCCTGTACTGGTATTTTGGAACAGAGCAGGGCCATGCAATCCGTGCAACCGGATGTAACAAGCAGATGGCAAGGGCACAGGGTATCAATACAGACTTCCATACAGTACTTGCACTGATGATTTCCAATGGACTGGTAGGACTTGCAGGTGGACTTTATGCACAGTATCAGGGCGCAGCAGATGTCAATATGGGGCGTGGAGCCATTGTAATTGGACTTGCAGCCGTTATTATTGGTGAAGTTCTGTTTGGCAAGCTCACAGCCGGTAAGAAAATGGCTTTTGCATGGACATTATTCTCGGTCATTGCAGGCGCGATCATCTATTATCTCGTATTGAGCATTGTATTATGGCTGAAATTCCCGTCCGATGACCTGAAACTGTTCTCAGCTATCGTGGTAGCCATTTTCCTGGCGATTCCGTATCTGAAGGAAAACAGTAAAAAGAAAGCAGGTGCGAAATAATGGCAGAGATGTTAAGAATTGAAGACGTATATAAGACATTTAATGCAGGAACAATTAATGAGAAAAAGGCATTATGCGGTGTTAATCTGACTCTGGAAGAGGGAGAATTCGTAACGGTGATCGGTGGTAATGGAGCCGGTAAATCCACAACACTGAATGCGGTGGCAGGTGTATGGCCGGTAGATTCTGGAAGAATCTATATAGGCGGCGATGATGTGACCAGACTTTCAGAGTATAAGAGGGCAAAGTACCTTGGTCGTGTATTTCAGGACCCTATGACAGGAACTGCAACAACAATGTCAATTGAAGAGAATATGGCGATTGCTGCCAGACGTGGTAAGACCAGAAGGTTGACCTGGGGCATTACCAAGGCAGAGAGGGATACTTATAGAGAGATGCTTAAAACGCTCAATCTTGGACTGGAAGACAGACTGACCAGCAAGGTTGGTCTGCTCTCAGGTGGGCAAAGACAGGCAATCACGCTGCTTATGGCATCTATCCAGAAGCCAAAGCTTCTGTTACTGGATGAGCATACGGCAGCGCTGGACCCTAAGACAGCAGCGAAGGTGTTGGAGATATCGGATAAGATCATTGCAGAGAATCATCTGACAGCAATGATGGTCACACACAATATGCGGGATGCCATTGCCCATGGCAATCGTCTGATCATGATGCATGAGGGCAAAGTCATCTTGAATATTGCCGGAGAAGAGAAGAAGAAACTTACAGTAGAAGACCTTCTTCATCAGTTTGAACGTGTCAGCGGCGAAGAATTTGCCAATGATAAGGCATTATTATCATAGAGCCGGTTACTTATTTGCATAATTTAAAAGCAGTACAAGTATCAGCATATGTACCGGATAAAACGCATAACAGATATACTGGAATGCCTTGCTATGATATCCCTGCCGTCCGCGGTACAGCCAGATAGGGATCAGTGCCAGCAATGCAAGCCCCTGTTGGCAGAGTTCCATATCCATTCCGAATAACCGGATTGGATACATCAGTCCGCCCAGCATTTTTACATTTATCCAGTAAAGTGCAAGTATCTGGCCTGCCAGACACCACCATTTCCGGCCTCTGAAAAAATAAAAAATAAATACAGTGAGTACACCGGCACCGTAGTAATCTACCATGCCTAAGGTTCCAAGCACACTTCCCAATATCACAACCACCACAGAAACCGTCACATAAGCCCAGGGCTTTTGCTTTTTGTGAACGGTCTCCATCAGA
This sequence comes from Roseburia sp. CAG:10041_57, assembly GCA_001916965.1. Lineage (GTDB taxonomy): Bacteria > Bacillota > Clostridia > Lachnospirales > Lachnospiraceae > COE1. Next base: position 32,619 of record MNTL01000070.1, on the reverse strand, counting down.
TGGATTCCTGACAGACCAAGCAGGAATGTCCAGATTACATTTTGGTGAACAGGATAAAACCATGTTCCGCCATACATCAGATCAAATGGTATTTCTGACAGAAGTGCGAACACCAGTAACCGCTGTGCATATTTTTTGAAGCTATGAGTATGAAAATACCCCTCTACTGCCATAAATGCAAAAATAGGGAATGCCACCCTTCCAACACAGGTCAGCCAGTCCTGCGCCGGGAGAAGAGTAGCCCAGAGATGGTCCATCAGCATAAACAGCATGGCTATAATATGAAGTGCTGCTGTGCTGATATCATGGCACCTTAATCTGACCGTAGATACGTTTGTTTTGTTTGTTGTCATATTTTTACTCCTTTTTCAAAAATGTGTAAAAACCTTGGGATACACTGGTGTACTGTATCATTGACTTTCAGCTAAATAACGCAGGATAAATTTTCAGTCTGCAAGGCGGAGAAATGAGGCGTAGCGGTGGCTACGTCGATTGACGACAACGCAGCAGATGAAAACTTATACAAGTTATTTGGTGAAATGTCAGTGATACAGTACACTAGGCTATGGGCATCATAATATCATACAACAGGAACATCCCGGTGTTCCACAGAGGTAGAGAATACAATCAGTGTCTTGGTCCGGCCAAAGTGCTGCAGTTCATTGATGAAGTGATCCAGCTCGATTGTTGTCTGGAATGCTACTTCGATAAGCATGGCATAGTCTCCGGTGACACAGTTACATTCGATGACATTGGGGATTGCCTGAATGAAGGGATAGAATTCTTTCTTCTGATATGGCTCTACTTCTAAATTAATAAAAGCTTTGATATGATAACCAAAAAGCAGGTAATTGATCTGGGCATGATACCCGGAGATAATGCCTGCTTTTTCCATTTTCTCAATGCGGGAAGAGACTGCGGGCGAGGAAAGAAAGACTTCGGCTGCAATATCTTTAATGGGGGTGCGGGCATTTGCCTGCAGAATTTCTATAATCTTCTTATCAATTGAATCCAGGGTGTGTTCCATGTATATGCCTCCTTTAGGGAAGGGAATCGAAAGGGACGAATTGTGCAGGTCTGTGTTACTTTCACAATACACCACAGGCACGCTCTCGCTACGTGAAAAACGTAGTGGTCACGTAAGGCGCTATTGGAAGCGTATGCTTCCATACCGCCTAAGTGCCAACGTTTTTCAAGTGCCTGTTTGTGTATTTGTGAAAGCAACACAGACCAAGGCGCACAATTCTGTTACTTTGAGAGTCGGCTTCGCAAAGTTTGTTTGTGTATTGTGAAGATGTATTTGCGTGCGTTTTATAATGAGTTTATGTGCAGCATAAAAGTGGGATGATAATCCCACGATATGCGAATATTGGGTAGGATTGTGGGAGTGCATAGCACGAAGCAATCCGTAGGCATCAAAGTCGGGGGCTTTTGCCCCCGACATCTTTATTAATAGTGAATTACGTAAAGCATATATGTTTTATGATAGATAAGTGTACTCTCATATTTGCAAAATTACAATATGCACACTTAACAAAATTAAGTGAAATTTAGAAAATATTAAAATAATTAATCCACAATTGGCAAAATTTGTTTTTGAATAACGTTTTGAATTAAAAGTATTTACAAGTGTTTTTGTTGGGTATAATCTCGTACCATATTTTGAAGCTGATCAGAGCCATGCAAATTGAGGCAGAATATGTTTGTTCACAAGCATATTTGACACAATTTATATGGCGAAGTAACCGCATAAGCAGAAACAGCGATTTTGCGCAGAAATGAGGAGAAGATTATGAAAACACGTATGGAAGCAGATTCAATCGGAACAATGGAAGTACCAGAGGAAGCATATTATGGAGTACAGGCACTGAGAGCGAAGGAGAATTTCTCAATTACCGGGGCACCGATGAATCCGGTATTTCTGGAGAATCTGGCAAGGATTAAGAAAGCAGCAGCGATAACGAACCGTGATGCATTTGCATTGGATGCCGGTTATGCAGAGGCAATTATCCGTGCCTGTGATGAAGTCATCAAGGGAAGATTCCGTGAAGAATTCATAGTGGATGCGATTCAGGGCGGTGCAGGAACCAGTGCAAATATGAACATGAATGAAGTAATCGCCAACCGTGCGAATGAACTGCTGGGAGGAGAAAAAGGTGGTTATACCAGAGTACATCCTAACGATCATGTAAATATGGCGCAGTCTACCAATGATGTCATTCCTACAGCAGGTAAACTTACTGTGCTTGACCTGCTCAAACCTTTGTTGACAGAGCTTGACAGATTAAAGAGAGAGTTGACAATTAAGGCAACTGCCTTTGATGATGTGATCAAGATGGGACGTACACAGCTTCAGGATGCAGTACCTATGCGTCTGGGTCAGACTTTTCATGCATATGCTTCCATGGTAGAACGTGACAGAAAGAGAATTGCAGATTCCTGTAAGGAAATGTATACAGTAAATCTTGGTGGTACAGCGATTGGTTCAGCAATTAATGTATCAGATGCATATTTCTACAATGTAGTTCCCTGTCTTGCAAGAATTACCGGCTATCCTCTTTCACAGGCAGCAGATTTGTTTGATGCCACAGAGAATCTGGATGGTTTTGTGGCTGTATCGGGGGCTGTGAAGACCTGTGCTGTGAACTTATCAAAGATGTGCAATGATCTGCGTCTGCTCTCATCCGGTCCGAGGACAGGATTAGGAGAAATCAATCTCCCTGCAAAACAGAATGGTTCTTCCATTATGCCAGGTAAAGTAAATCCTGTCATTCCTGAGGTTGTAACGCAGGTTGCTTTCCTGGTTGTCGGACATGATACGACCATTACGATGGCAGCAGAAGCCGGCCAGATGGAATTGAATGCCTTTGAACCCGTACTGTTTTATAATCTTTTTGAATCAATTCAGACACTGGAAGGCGCAGTAAAGACTCTGATTGATAATTGTATCGTTGGTATTACAGCCAATCGTGATCGTTGTAAGACATTAATGGAAAGCAGTGCCGGTATTGCTACTGCACTGTGTCCTTACATCGGATATAAGAAATCTGCCGAGATTGCCAAGAGAGCATTAAAAGAGAACAGAACAGTCAGAGAGCTGGTTCTTGCAGAGAAGTTACTCTCTGAAAAGGAGTTGAACAGAGTTCTTGATCCATATGCAATGACAGAAGCAGTAACAGAAGTAAAAGCAGCTATCTAATAAAAAGAACACAGTTTATGCTTGCTTTTTTATAAAAGTTGTGCTAGACTTTGCTTTAACGCAACGAAGCGTTACTATGGTAATACTTTGTTGCGTTATATTATTATGAGGAGGATGCTTATGAAAAGAAAATTGATGACAGTTACTATCATTGCCTCTATGATAGCAGCCAGCCTGACAGGTTGCGGATCAACGGGCAGCACAGCTTCTACCACAACGACAACGGAAGCTGCTGCAACGACAGAGACTGGCGCTTCTGATACTTCTTCAGAAACGGCAGCAAATGACTTGAATATTATGATTGAAACTCCGGTGGAATCTCTTGATCCACAGATTGGACAGGATGGTACATCCTTTGAAGTAATTGCAGATTTTACAGATGGTCTGATGCAAATGGACGCAGAAGGTGCGCCGATACCTGCCATTGCTGAAAGCTATGAGCTTTCGGAAGATGGCCTGACATATACATTTCATCTGCGTGATGATGCGAAATGGAGCAACGGTGTGGAAGTCACTGCGGCAGATTTTGTATTTGGATGGCAGAGAGCGGTAGACCCTAAGAATGCATGTGAGTATTCTTACATGATGAGTGATATTGGTCAGGTAAAGAATGCGGCAGAGATCATTGCCGGCGAAAAAGATAAGAGTGAACTTGGAGTTACAGCACTGGATGACACCACTTTACAGGTAGAGCTGAATGTTCCGGTGAGCTACTTCCTTTCTCTGATGTATTTCCCGACTTTTTATCCTGTAAATGAAGAGTTCTACAATACCTGTGCGGATACATTCGCCAGCAGCCCGGATACAACACTGGCAAATGGTGCGTTTGTGCTGGATTCTTATGAACCGGCAGCAACCACAATACATCTGAGCAAAAATCCCTATTACTATGATGCAGATAAGATTGCTTTATCAGGACTTCATTATCAGGTAATTCAGGATTCCCAGCAGGCTCTGATGAGTTATCAGACAGGTGCTCTGGATACCACGCTCATCAATGGTGAACAGGTAGATCAGGTAAAGGATGACCCTGAATTCCTCTCTATTGGTGCCGGATATTTATGGTATATTGCGCCTAATATTGGAAATGTACCAGAGCTGGCTAACTTAAATATTCGTCTTGCACTTACTATGGCGATTAATCGTGAAGCAATCACCAATGATGTATTGAAGGATGGTTCGAAACCTACTTATACGGCTGTGCCGCCTCAGTTTGCGACAGGTCCTGATGGTTCTGATTTTGCGGCAGATCAGACCCAATTTGCAGATGTATGCTCTTATGATGCTGCCAAAGCAGCTGATTACTGGGCAAAAGGCTTAGAAGAGCTTGGAATCACAGAGCTTAGCCTTGATATGGTCGTTGATGCAGATGATGCACCTCAGAAGGTAGCGCAGGTAATCAAGGAGCAGTGGGAGACAACCTTGCCAGGATTTACTGTAAATCTGGTTATCGAGCCAAAGAAGCAGAGACTGCAGGATATGCAGGAAGGTACTTTTGAAATCGGTCTGACACGTTGGGGACCTGACTACGCAGACCCTATGACCTATCTGGGTATGTGGGTAACAGGCAACTCCAATAACTATGGCTTCTGGAGCAATGCAGAATTTGATGCAATGATTGATGAATGTACGACAGGTGATCTGTGTACAGATGCAGAGGGGCGTTGGGCAAGACTCTATGATGCAGAGAAGCTTGTTATGGATAATGCCGTAATCTTCCCGCTGTATACACAGTGCAACGCAGAAATGTTATCCTCCAAGGTAACAGGCGTAGAGTATCACCCTGTTGCATTGAACAGAGTATATAAGAACGCAGTAAAGAGCGAGTAATCCATAATTACATAGCATAAAAGATGAAGGTGTCTGTAGAATGATGTTCTGCAGGCACTTTTTGCATGTAATGAAAAAGAAAAAAGAATATGATAGAATATATTTGTATTAAGTAACAGGAAGGGGGATTTCTATGAATTCCTATATTGATATGCATTGCGATACGCTTCAGAGAACTTTTACACAGGGGGCTTCCAGCCTTTATGATGGGGAAGGTATGCAAAGTATAAAGCTGATGCAGGAAGCAAAACAAATGTGTCAGTTCTTTGCCGTGTTCTTCCCGCCAAGAGATGTTCCATATGCAGATGGAACACTAAGACCTGCTATGCCTTCAGATGAAGAGTTCTTTGCAATATTGGCTGAGAATCTGCGAAAAGAGGTTGCCATGCACAGGGATGTGATTGCAATGGCGGGAAATGCTGCAGATATTATGAATAATTGGAGTAAAGGCTTATCTTCAGCGGTGTTGACTGTAGAAGACGGAAGAATGGTACAAGGCAGGATGGATAGACTTTTGTTTCTGTATGAACAGGGAGTGAGGGCAATTGCGCTGACATGGAATTATGCGAACTGTTTCGGATATCCCAACTCAAAGGAACCCGAAATCATGTCCAAAGGACTGACAGATTTTGGCATAGAAGCAATTGGAGAGATGAATCGGCTGGGAATTATGGTAGATGTATCGCATTTGTCAGATGGAGGTTTTATGGATGTGGCAAGATACAGTACGAAACCATTCATAGCGTCTCATTCCAACTGTAGGGAATTGACTGCCCATCCAAGAAATCTCACAGATGAGATGATTCGGATATTATCTGAAAAAGGCGGCGTAGCAGGGCTGAATTTCTGTCCTGATTTTGTAGTTCCAAGAGGAGCGCAGCCCGATAGTACAGTAGGATATCTGGCAAGCCATGTGTTGTATATGCTCAAAGTTGGTGGTGAGGACTGCATTGCACTGGGAACAGATTTTGACGGTGTAAGCGGTCATCTGGAGATTAGCCATCCGACACAAATGGAACGTTTATTTGATGCCCTTCATAAGAAAGGACTGACACAGAGACAGCTGGATAAGTTCGCCAGTGGAAATGTGCTGAGAGTAATGAAGGAATGTGTTATATAAGTAAAATACAAAGGGAACTAATAAAGAAACATTCAAGTTCCCTTTGCTGGAATAGACATATTTTTATTTTAACTCAACCATATCTGGGTTGGTTTTGTAGTACATGGCGCGCGACAACTTGTCTTTTTCAAGATATCCATGGGATTCCAGATTACCCAGAATCTGCTTGCGCAGATATGTTGAATCGCTGATACCCAGATACTCTGCAATTTCTGATACTTTATGGGCTTTCAGATAGCAGAAGGACAATACTTTTTCATCCAGCTCTGTACCATTAGGGACTGGAACAAATGTTAATACAGGAGTATTCGCATCTTCTAAACCGCTGTCATATGTCAGATCAGGGAGTACTAAGGTAAAATGGTCGGAAGAAGAATATATATAGGGTTTATGTGCCTCATTGGCATCTTTATATTCCTCGATAATTTTATCAAATCCGGTACCGGCAGCTTCCATTACATTACATGCTACAAGGATATTAGCAATTAATTCATTTCTTCTTTTAGAAATGATACCTGACAGGTTGTATGTTTTACCCAGCTTTTCACCTCGATAAAATCCACCAGGTGAGGATATTTCAAGCCTGTCTTTGAACATATCAATCTGAATTTGTGTTCCGTCTAAGTAATAATCTCTGTGAGCTACTGCATTGATGATACCTTCAAATAAGGCACGCTGAGGATAGGAATCAATATTCTGGCGTACATAATCCAGTTTTATCATAGAATGGTTCATTCGCTGATTTACAAAATCTATCATATATTGAATGGTAGCAATGATATTTCCATGAAAGCGATTGATTGTGATAATCCTTTCACTGCCTTTATTAAAGCCAGAGAAGACGGAGCACTGAACGGCAGTTTTTTCACCACTATAATTATCTGCGAATAGGACAGCTCCATTTGACAGAAAGCGTTCTTCGTTATAAAAGCCTATGGAATTTAGAAATTTTTCCTTTAATTCATGACCGTCATTGTGATTCTTATAGAAGCTTCGTAGAGTTGTGAATTGAGCAGGATCATATATGGTATCTGATGTCAGTATATCATACTGAATATTTTTGCTCTGTATGCTCATTTCTATGATTTCCTCATACGTAGCGCCGTTGGTAAAGCCGTCACGACGCATAAATATAGATGGAATATTTTTATATTTTAGTATAATTGGTTTCACAACAGATTCTGGTATTGTAACCCGAATAATAAATCTTTCATCATTTTTGATTTCATATCGAATAAAAGAAATTTTCATCTGTGGTCTTGGGGTCAGATGTTCATTGACCTGGTTATTAAAATAGTTTCGTTCATTATCTGCAGTTTTGCGATCAAATCCGATTAATTTATTTGTTTTATCCTCAACTCCAATATAAAAATCACCTCCGGATGCGTTGGCAAATCCGGCAATTGTTTTTAACCATCCTATAATATCTTCACGATTTAGAATACCTTTGCATTCGAATTTATCATTTTCCAATTGAACATTATCTATGATTTCTTCCAAAAACATATGTTATTTCCTCCCAGTAGATAAGTTACTTCAATGTTACTTCAAACTCACTTCAAAGTCAACTTCAAACTCACTTCAAATACACTTCAAGTTACTTTGAAGTATTCCATGCATTCATATTTTTATGTATTTATGAAGAAAAAACCCAAAGGTATAATAAAATTATTATACTTTCTTCAAAATATTGGTATTTGATTTCTGCCCCACACTTGTCTAGAATAGTGCCTATCAAATAGATAGCAAGGGAGCTAACGAAGAGATTCGTTGGCTCCTTTTGTTTTACTTAGGTCAGATAAACAGATTGGAGTGATAGGGTATGGAAAACGGAAATGAAATGATCAGAATTGAGCATTTACGAAAAAGATACGGAGACTTACAGGTGTTGGATGACATCAACCTCACAATCAAAAGAGGTGAGAAGCTGGTTATCTTAGGACCTAGCGGAAGTGGTAAGAGTACCTTGATCCGGTGCATCAATCATCTGGAGAAACCTACCAGTGGAGAAATCTATATTGGAGGAGAACTGGTAACTCAGAAGAACTGGATTCAGATGTCCAGAGATCACATGGCAATGGTATTCCAGCAATTCAATCTATACCCACATAAGACTGTATTACAGAATCTGACGATGGCACCGATCAAGCTTCATAAAGTGCCGAAGAAAGAAGCAGAGAAGACGGCAATGGAGTATCTGGATCGTGTAGGGCTTGCCAATAAAGCAGATGCTTATCCGCAGAATCTCTCCGGTGGACAGCAGCAACGTGTAGCCATTGCAAGGGCATTGGTAACACATCCGGAGATTATCCTTTTTGATGAGCCGACCAGTGCACTGGACCCTGAGATGGTAAACGAAGTACTGGATGTTATGGTACAGCTTTCCAAGGAAGACATCACAATGATCTGCGTAACACATGAGATGGGATTTGCAAGACAGGTTGCAGACAGAGTCATTTTCCTGGACAGTGCCAAGATTGTAGAGGAAGGAACACCAGAGGAAGTATTCGGTAATCCCAAGAATGAACGTACCAAGATATTCTTTAGTAAGATATTACATTAGTTACAATGAAACATTATATATAGGAAGAAACACGAAATGAGGAGGACAAAGTTATGAAGAAAAGATTTTTAGCAGCAGTGATGGCAGCAGTAGTTACATTAGGGGCTCTTACAGGATGTGGCAGCAGCTCAGAAAGTGCGAGTGCAGGTACATCATCTTCAGGACAGAGAACAGTAGAAGATATCAAGGCAGCCGGTAAATTAAAGGTTGGCGCCAAGTCAGATACTGTAAACATTGGCATGATCAATACGGCTACAGGGGAATATGAAGGGTATGATATTGATGTGGCATATGAGATGGCAGCTAAGATTTTTGATTGCACCTATGATGAAGCTGTAGCCAATAAGCTTTGTGAGTTCACTTCTGTTACAGCCAAAACAAGAGGTGGCCTGCTTGATAATGGAGAGCTTGACTGTGTCATAGCTTCATTCACAGTAACAGATGAGAGAAAGAAATCATGGAATTTCACACAGCAGTACCGTCTTGAACCGGTCACATTCATGGTAAGCAAGGATTCAGGAGCTAAGACACTGGCAGATATGGATGGTTTTGTAATCGGCGTTGGACAGGGTACTACAACAGCAGAACTGATTGAGCAGTATGCAAAGGACAAAGGTATTGATGTAAATTATGAAGTACAGGATTTCCAGTACATTTCAGATGGTGTTGCAGCCTTAAAGACTGGTCAGATTGATGCTTACTCTGTAGACCGTACAGGTCTGATAGCTTATATGGATGATTCCATGATGCTGACGGAAGATGCATTTGGAGTACAGGATATCGGTATTGCATTAAAGCTCGGCAATGATGAACTGACCAAGTTCATGGATGATACATTAACAGAACTGAAGGAATCAGGCAGACTTGATGAATTAAAGGCTAAATGGGGCATCCTGACTGATGAAGAAGTAGCAGCAATGCAGTAATCAGGAATGATAGATGCAGCGAAACAGATGAGATAAAGGTGGTGGCGATATGCTGGAGAGTTTATTAGATCCCTGGAGATGGGAAAGATCATTTCAGGACTTCCCGGATTATCTGGCAGGATTTGGAATGACATTAAAGGTAACAGTGGTAGGCTGGCTCATAGCCATGGCAATCGGTATTTTGCTGGGGTTGATCTCTACCAAGGAGAATAAGGTTCTTAAGGCTATTTATCAGATATATGTACAGTTTTTTCAGAATACACCTGTTACTATCCAGTTCTTCTTCTTTTACGTAGGAGTTCCGGTGATCATTAAGCAGATATTACATATGTCTAAGACCTACAGACTCTCCAAGTTTGTCATCGGCATCTTCGGTGTAGGTTTGTATCACGGTGCTTATATTGCAGAGGTTATCCGTTCCGGTATACAGGCAGTACCCACAGGCCAGAAAGAGGCAGCCTTTTCACAGGGCTACACGGAGAATCAGGCAATGCTCTACATTATCCTTCCGCAGACATTGAAAATGATTCTTCCTCCTCTTACAAGCCAGACATTGGCTTTGCTGAAGAACACATCTACCCTTGCTATGGTAGTTGGTCTTGATCTGATGTATTACGCAGATAAGAGTGTTGGATATACAGGATATTTCCAGGGATACCTCATTGCAGCTGCCATGTATTTTGCAGTATGTTTCCCATTGGCAATGCTTGTAAAAGTATTTGAAAGAAATGCAGCCAGAAATCCCGGAGAGAAGAAAAGAAGGAAGAAAACAGTGATGGAGGTGGCATAATATGAAAAATGTACTTACAGCAGACAATTTAACCTATATGTTAGGTGGTATGAAGCTTACACTGGAGATTGCCGTATGTGCAAGTGTCATTGCTATCCTGTTAGGTACGATTCTGGCGCTTGCCAAGACATATTGTAAAGGAAAGACAGGTTTTTTGAACATTCTTGCAACGGTATATGTGGAAATCTTTCGTTGTACACCGCAGTTGTTGTGGATATTGATGTTTCGTTTTTTCGTAAAGGGCGGCGGCTTCAACCTGGGGGTAGTAAGTCTGAGCGTTGTATCTGCTCCGTATGTCTGTGAGATTGTCAGAGGCGGTCTGAATAATATCTCCAAAGGACAGTTCGAAGCCGGTTATTCCCAAGGGTACAGCTTCTTTAAGATATTACGGTTTATTGTTCTTCCACAGGCATTCAGGGCAGTTATCCCATCCATGATGTCACAGATTGTTTCTATTATTAAGAGTACTTCCCTTCTGGCATCTATTAATATTTTTGAATACTTGTTTACCTGCAATACGGTCATGGTCAACTCAACAAGTCTTAGTGGAATCTTTACCGTATACGCTATGGAAGCAGCAGGATACTTCATTGTATGTTATCTGCTTGTAATACTGGTCAATGCAGCCAGCAAAAGACTGAGATATGCATAAGTAATCATAAGGAAGGTGTCAGGGATGAAAGTAGGTATGTTTAATTCACTCAGAGGCGGCGCTGCAAGATTTGCTGAGAGTGTAAAGAAATATAATGGCGATATTGAGTTTGTGGATCTGGATTGTCCACCTACGCTGGAAAATATAGAGAAATTAAGAGGCTGTGAAGGTTTTCTTTTCTCTCCTTTCAAGAATGATGGAGATATCTTCTGGAAGAAGGTCAGTGAGGTGGGAGTGAAATATGTAGTGACCTGTTCTGCCGGCTATGATCATTTTGATCTTGCAGCCATGAAAAAATATGGATTGAAGGCAGCGAATGTTCCTTTCTATTCTCCCAATGCAGTAGCAGAACATGCAGTGATGCTTCTGCTGGCTTCTCTGAGAAAATTGAGGACGCAGTTTGAGAATATATCCCAATATAATATGTCTTTGGATGGACTGATGGGGTCGGAAGTCCGCAATCAGGTGATTGGCATTGTGGGTGCCGGAAGAATCGGGACAACAACCATTAAGATTCTTACCGGATTTGGACCAAAGAAAATATATGCCTGCAGCCCGGATGAAAGAGATGAAGTGAAACAGATGGCAGAGTATGTATCTATTGATGAACTCTATGCCAAATGTGATGTGATTATTTATCACTGTGCTTATAATAAGGAAAATCATCATATGGTGAATGCCCGGACAATAGAGAAGATGAAGCCGGGAGTCCTGCTTATCAATGTAGCAAGAGGTGGATTGTTCGATACACAGGCGATTCTGGATGGACTTAACAGTGGTAAGCTGGGAGGCGTTGCCTTGGATGTAATCGAAGGAGAGGAGACTCTTAGAAAACCTCAGGGACAGAATGATCTTCCCATATTGGATGAATTGTTAAAGCATGAGAATTTTATTTTTACCATGCACACGGCATTCTATACTGATGAGGCAGACAGAAACCAGTCAGACACGACATTGGAGAACTTCAACGAATATCGTACGACAGGACAGTGCAGATATGAACTTGTGAAATAAGAGGTGGTTATTTGTTTACGACATTACTAAATCTGATGGGTATGATGTTTCTGCTCATTATGACAGGTTTTCTCCTCCGCAAGTTCGGTTTTATTACAGATGCAGGCAAGAAAAGCATTACAGATATATTGCTATACGCAATTCTTCCATGTAACATTATCAAGGCTTTTACAACAGAGCTGGGAACGGATCATTGGAATGACTTCGCAATTCTTCTTGCAATTGCAATCTTTGTACAGATTATGGCATTGTTCATCTGTAGATTCATGTATAATCGGATGAATCCGGGGGAGAAGGAAGTCTATCAGTATGCAACGGTATGTTCCAACTCCGGATTCCTTGGTAATCCGATGTCAGAAGGTGTATTTGGAGATACAGGATTATTATTTGCATCCGTTTTCCTGCTTCCTCAGAGAGTCGTGATGTGGACGGCGGGTGTATCTTATTTTACCAAAGAAACAGATAAGAAAAAGGCATACAAGAAGATACTGACACACCCCAGCATGATTGCTACTTACCTTGGATTTATCATTATGATATTCCATATCACGATACCATCTCCTATTTATAAAGCGGTATTGTCACTGAGCAACTGTACAACTGCAATGACCATGATGTATATAGGGACGATATTGGTAGGGGTGGATTTTAAGAGTCTGATTACGCTCAAGCAGTTATATTACAATCTGATCCGGCTAGTCCTGATGCCATTGGTTATCTATATTGGTTGTCATTTATTACAGGTAGATCCATTAATCACAGGTGTCTCGGTATTGATGACCAGTATGCCTGCAGGCTCTACGACCTCGCTTCTTGTGGCTAAATACGAGGCGGATGAAATCAGTGCAGCCAAATGCGTTGTACTTTCTACATTATTTTCAATCATTGCAATACCGGTATGGAGCGTCATACTTCTGGCAGGAATCAAATAGGAGGAGAGAGCTATGGAAATCACAAAAGTAGGAGTCATCGGGGCTGGAGCAATTGGTGCATATTTCCTGTGGGGCATGAGAGAACTGCCCAGAGAGGATATCTGTCTAATTGCAAAAGGCGAGAGAAAAGAACGACTGATTCGCAATGGAATCATTATCAATGGAGAAAGATATGATTACCCGGTAAAGGAACCCCAGGAAGCGGGTAAGGTGGATTTGCTTCTGGTTGCGACCAAATATGGTGCTCTTTCTTCTATATTAAAGGATGCACAGGCAGTTGTTGATTTCTTTGCAAAGACGACCTGTAAATGTACTTTTAAGCCAGATATTATCACGGAAATGTGGTATAAATATGCAATTAATATATCAAGAAATTTACCACAGGCTGTACTTGGAGTTGGTGTTGGCGCATATGACGACAGCGAACATGTGGAATTTATCTCTCACAGATTATGGGATGAGGTTGATACCGTAGCCCGGGCAAAAGGCATTACAATCAGTCCATATGGATTCGCACACAGTCCCAGAAAAAATGCACATTTATCTACCTTACAGGATCTGATGGCAGGCAGACATACGGAGATTGATATGTTTGCAGGAGCGATGGTCCGTATGGGCAGGGAGCTTGGAATCCCGGTTCCATACTGTGAATATACCTTCCATGCGATTAAAGCATTAGAAGAAAAAAACGACGGTAAATTCAATTATCAGGAATTGAAACTATAAATAGCAGTAAAAGACAGGAAAGAGGAGGAGCATTATGAACTACAGAATTAATGAAAATTTATGTCAGGCTAAGTTATCTATTATCAGACGCATATCGGATCTGGCGTTGGAGAATAAACAGCCGGATGAAAGAGTCGTTTTGTTTTCAAGTGGTCAGCCGGCGGATGAGGCTATGCCGGTAGAGCTGGTAAAAGAATATACAGCCAAAGTCATAGATGAATATGGCTGTGATGTGATTCAATACGGTGGACATAAGGGTTATCCTAAGCTTTTCCCTGAGATTCGCAAATTCCTGAATAAGGATGGAGAAGTGGCAAAAGAGGATGATGATTTCATTATTACATATGGCTCTTCAGAAGCAATTTTTGCGGTAGGCAGTGCTTTTATCAAGCCAGGTGACAGAGTGATTGTAGAGAATCCTACTTATTTGAATGCTACCAATTCTTTTAAGTATTGCGGAGCGGAGCTTGTACCTGTTGCAGTGGATGCAGATGGTGTCAATATTGAAGCTCTGGAAGAGGCCATGAAAGGTGGGGCAAGCTTCTTCTATACAATTCCTAACTTCGGCAATCCTTCTTCCATTACCATGAGCCTTGAGAAGAGAAAAGCCGTCTACAAGCTGGCTGTGAAATATCAGGTTCCCATTCTGGAGGATAACCCATATGGCTATTTAAGATTCTCCGGCAACGAATATATTCCTCCTATCAAGAGCTTTGACCAGGAAGGAATCGTATTGTATATGGGTACATTTTCCAAGATCGTAGCTCCTGGTATGAGATGCGGTTTCTTATGTGCCAATAAGGAACTGATTCCTAAGTTTGTCGTATTCAAGGGTGTATCTTCCAGTGGTAATATTAACTGGAGCCAGTATATTGTGACAGAGTTCCTCAAGAATGTAGATATTAATGCGCACATTGCCAAAATCAGCGAGATCTATGAAGATAAAGCAAGGGCGATGTATAATAAGATGAAGGAATGCTTCCATCCATCTGTAGAATATACAATGCCACAGGGCGGTATGTTCATCTGGGCGAAGCTTCCTGATACGGTCAAAGCCACTGACTTTTGCCTGGATGCAGCTAAGAACCTTAGAATTGCCGTTGTTCCGGGAAATGACTTCTTCTATGGCAGCCCTGAGGATTGCAGCTACATTCGTCTGAATTTCTCCAAGCCATCTATTGAGGATATTGAGTATGGTATTGAGAAATTAGGAGAATTAACTTATAAGTACTGCGGTAAGTAATTACAGTACATCAGGAAAGCTGCAATCAGCACCAATTGTTGCAAGAAATTCCCTGGCAATAGGACTGAGCTTATGATTCTTTAGGATAATAATGGAGCGCTTCACTGTAAAGTCATAGTCTGAGATACTGAGTATTTTGCAATGAGGCGGCTCAAGAGCCAGTTCATCTTCGGTGCAGGGCAGCAGTGAAATGCAATTCTGATAGGTAGAGATCCAGAAAATAGCAGTCCTTTTAAATGCAGTCCGTACATAAAAGGCAGGTTCACAGTTAATGGTTTCAAATGCCTGCGTAACTCTTGGCGCAATGACATCTGTAGTAGCAATCGGTTCATTTTTGATCTGTTCCAGTGTAAGAGAATCGTATTTGGCAAGGGGATGATTCTCGGATACAATCACTTTGATTTCTTCCGTGCGAAATGGAATAGAATGAAAGTCATCTGCATTTTTGATAACAGAACGGGTGATGCCAATCTCTGAAATACCGGTTCTGACGTAGTCGGCAATCTGAGGAGAAAGGGCTTCATGAAACTCGAAGTTTACATTGGGATGGGCTTCTACGAAAGAATCAAATAGAAAATGTAGCAGGGAGGGCGGATTGCTCGGTGTCATGGATAATTTAAGCGTACCTTCAATACCATGCATATAGTTCTGTAGTTCCTCATGCATGGAAGTATCCAAGGCGCAGATTGCCTGTGCCTTTTTATAGAAAATCTCTCCGGCAGGAGTAAGGGATATTTTCTTCGCACCACGTTCTACCAGCCTGACACCCAGATTGTTTTCCAGATTTTTCAGCTGCGTAGAAAGTGCAGGCTGGGCAATCATCAACTCCTGGGAGGCAGCAAGAATGTTACCGCATTCAATGATTTTTACAAAGTTATAATAGGTTTCAATTGTCATGTAAATTCCTCTTTTCTCATAAGTGGATATGTATAACATTTTTATTATACCATGTTCTGTAAGTTACGGAAAATAGAATTTTAGACATAAAGGATAGGAGAGAAAGCATATGAAAAAGTTTTCAGTAGTTATTTCAAGACAGTTTGGTAGTCTGGGCCGTCCAATTGCCCATGAAATGTCAGAGATTCTCAAGGTAGAGTATTATGACAGAGACATTGTGACCATGGTTGCCAAGGAGCATAATATTACCATCAAGGAAGTAAGTGCCCTTGAGGAAAAAGCCACCAAATATTCCATTATGAAGTTCCCTCTTGGTACCGGAACAACAGCAGCGCAGGATAAGATCTTTGACACAGAAGCAAAGCTTATCAGAGAGATTGCTGATAAGGAAAGCTGTATTATTGTAGGAAGATGCGCTGATTATATTCTGGGTGATAACCCCAATAATCTGAATATCTTCATCTACGCACCGTATGAAGACCGTCTGGTGAACTGTGTCAATGAGCTGGGCATGGATACCAAGCAGGCTAAGAAGATGATTCATGAAGTAGACAAAGCCAGAGATGCTTTCCATTTAAGATATGCGAAATATAAGCCTAATGATATGGATCATATGGATATCATGGTCAACAGTGCATTACTTGGCGTAAAAGGTACGGCAGAGTATCTGTGTGATCTGATTCAGAAGAGGTTTGCAGATTAGGATAACAGGTCGCAACACAAAAATAAAAGTTAAGTAAAGGATGAACGCCTTTGCTTAACTTTTTTTATTATCTATGCTACAATCCTATCAACATTTGAAATAGAGAGAGGAATTTGTGATGCAGCAGTTTAAAAGTAAGAACTATGTGACAGTTTTGCTCGTAATTGCCAATATTGCAGTATATATCTTCTGTACAATTCAGGGAAATGTGTTGTATAATATGGGTAGTTTAAGCGTGGTAGACATAATAAACAGACAGGAATATTACAGAATACTGACAAGCCTGTTCCTGCATGCGAATCCACAGCATATCTGGGGCAATATGATATTTCTGGCAGCACTGGGAGATATGCTGGAGAAATCGATTGGCCATGGCAGATTCTTTGCCATTTATATGCTGGCGGGCATCGGAGGTAATCTGTTGTCCATGGGACATGAACTGGCTACAGGGCAGTTCTATTCCACTATAGGAGCCAGTGGCGCTGTATTTGGACTGATTGGTGCGTTGTTATTGCTGATCTGTAAAAATAATGGAACCTATGGACAGATTTCATTTCGCAGAATGATATTTGCAATCGTGTATCTTTTCTATTCCGGGATACAGTCTGAGACAACCAACAATATGGCTCATTTAGGCGGTTTTATAACAGGATTTGCAGTCATGGCTGTCTTTTATTGTATTACACGCAGAAGGTACAAAAGAATCAGATAACTATGGGAAAGGTGCAAGGGTGAAACTGAGTGAAGATTAATATTTACTATGGCGGCAGAGGATTGATTGGAGATCCTACACTGCATGTTTTGAATAAAATACAGGAGGTGTTGTCAGAACTTAACGTGACGATGGAGCGATATGACCTTTATGAATATAAGAACAATATCGTGACCTTGCCACAGACACTCAAGGATGCAGACGGCATTATTCTGGCAACCACAGTAGAATGGTATGGCATAGGTGGATGGATGCAGCAGTTCCTGGATTCCTGCTGGCTCTACGGTGATAAGGAGAAGATATCCCGCATCTATATGTGTCCCATTGTTATGTCAACCACGTATGGGGAACGTGAGGCAATGATGAATCTTACGGTAGCGTGGGAGATACTGGGAGGACTTCCATGCACTGGTATCAGTGGATATATTGCGGATGTGGCTTTACTGGAGCAGAACATGGAATACACCCGTCTGATTGAGAAGAAGGCAGAGGACCTGTATCGGACCATTAATCAACATGTAGCAGTATTACCTTGCTCCAACCAGGCTGTAAAGCAGAAGGTTTCCTTTACGCAGAGCCTTAATCTGACACCGCAGGAAGCAGAGCAGCTTTCGGAGCTGGCTTCCAATGACGTCTATGTGCAGAAGCAGAAGGAAGACATCCAGGAGCTTGCCAGCATGTTCAAGGATCTGATGGAAGAGAAAGTAACTCAGGGTAATACGCCTTTTCTGGAAGAACTCAAGGCACATTTCTATCCTCAGGCAGGATTCAGGGCAGTGTACCAGTTCAATATCCCGGAGACCTCCAAGCCATTGATCATTAAGGTAGATAATGCGCAGATGGAATGCTATTATGGAACTTGTGAACAGGCTGATGTGGAGCTGCAGATAGCTTCTGATGTCATGAATGAGATCATACAGGGAAGAATGACCTTCCAAAGGGCATTCATGGCAGGTTCCATGAAGATGAGAGGAGATTTCAGAGTACTTCGTACCCTTGATATCATATATGATTTCAGCAATCAATAAAAGAATGGCAGTGTGAAAAAAGAATTTTTCACACGCAACTTTGTGCCTGCGCCCCAAAGCTTGCAGGTTACGGAAAGGCATGGTAATTAGTATGACAGACGAGAATTGTATTTTCTGCAAAATTGCAAATGGAGAGATTCCCTCCAAGACCTTATACGAGGATGAGCAGTTTCGTGTAATTCTGGATCTTGGACCGGCGACAAAGGGACATGCATTGATCCTGCCCAAGTCCCATTATAAGAATCTATATGAATTACCGGATGCGACAGCAGCCGATGTTATGAAGCTTGCCAAGAAAATGGCAGCACAGATGACAGAGAAGCTTGGATGTGACGGATTCAATCTGGTACAGAATAACAATGAAGTAGCAGGACAGACGGTATTTCATTTCCATATGCATCTGATTCCAAGATATGAAGGAGACAATCAGCATATCCTGTGGAAACCGACAGAAGTAACCCAGGATGAACTGGAAGAAATCAGAAAACAGATTACAGAATAATAGAAAACAGCAGAGGTTTGTCAATATCATAATTGAGACCTCTGCTGTCTTTTTATTTATTTGCTGCATTTTCAATTAATTCAACAATTGTGTCGATAGAATTGCGTTGTCCACAGTTCTGCATGGCATCAATATAGGAATGTCTGTTAAAGTACAGCTCATGTACTTTCTCAACCAGAGAAAAGGCGGTCAGATCATCCTCGTTTGCCACCATGGAGAAGCCCTGTTCTTCAAAGCTTCTGGCATTTAAGATCTGGTCGCCACGGCTGCTGGCTGCGGGAAGAGGAATTAACAGACTGGGCTTCCTAAGAGCCAGTAATTCACAGATCGCATTTGCTCCGGCACGGGAGATCACCACATCTGCCATGGCAAAGAGATCCTTCAGATCTTCCTTGACATATTCGAATTGCACATATCCCTTTGTGTTAAGCAAGAGATTGTCTACCTTATCTTTACCACAGATATGAACTACCTGAAAGTCTTCCAGAAGCTGAGGAAGAGCTTCTCTTACCAGCTTATTGACTCCAGATGCACCAAGACTGCCGCCAATGACCATGATGACAGGCTTTCCATCTGAGAAGTGACACATCTCCAAAGCTCTGAATTTATTGCCTTTTGCCAATTCGGTACGGATTGGGGAACCGGTAAGAACTGCTTTATCAGCAGGCAGATCCTTCATGGTCTCCGGAAAATTACAACAGACTTTGGCCGCAACAGGAATGCACAGCTTATTGGCAAGTCCCGGTGTCATATCTGACTCATGTATGATGCAGGGAATTTTAAGAGTGGCAGCAGCCCTTACAACAGGAACGCTGACAAATCCGCCCTTACTGAATACCACATCCGGCTTCAGTTCCTTTAATATTTTGTGAGCTTCTGCAAATCCTTTTAATACACGGAAAGGATCACTGAAGTTCTTGGGATCAAAGTAGCGGCGCAGCTTACCTGTGGCAATCCCATAATAAGGAATGACGTAGTCGGCTATCAGCTTCTTCTCAATACCATCATAAGAACCAATATACTGTATGTCATAACCTAATTCCTTTAATCTTGGAAAAAGGGCAATATTTGGTGTGACATGTCCGGCAGTTCCGCCACCGGTGAACACAATTCGTTTCATGGAAGCCTCCAATTAAGAATTTTTGATTTGAATTAAAGCCTTTGCCAGCTGATCTGGACATGAGGTATTTTTAAATCCGCATTTAATACCCTGTAATTTCTCGATTGCGTCATCTACCTTCATTCCACGGACCAGACTGCAGATTCCTTTCAGATTACCATTGCAACCGCCTGTAAAAGCTACAGATTTAATAATATCGCCGTCTACCTCAAGGTCGATCATGGTAGAACAGGTACCGCTTGTTTTGTACTGCATAAAATAATGCCTCCTAACTATATAATACGTAACTGTGCATACTGCAATTCATGAAAATCTCAGCACAGTAATCCCAAATACTAACAAGGATTATAGCAGAAATCTAATTTTGAGAAAAGAGAATCACACAAATTTCGTCATATATTTTGTCGTATGAAAAAGAAATCAGAACCAATAACGTATAATTATGCGGAAACAACATAATTTGTCGAACGATTCATGGGCTTATCCTATTGAGAATCTGCCTTTAAAAGCCTATACTCGTAGTAAATTGCAGAGAGGAGTGTTAGTGTGGAAATAGCAGGAATCAATCAGTCTTTTATTATGGCGATGGCAGTTATCTTTATGGCACTTGGTATCCTGTACCAGGTGGTGATTGGTGTATTGTACCAGCGGATGATACAGTCTACAGATACGTTATCAGGAGGAGATAATAAACTGCTGGGACAGTGCAAAGAGAGATTTATACAGTGTTACAAGTTAAACGGCGGTGTCTCTAATATAAGTGTGTTCGTGGACAAGTTCATGAACAGGCTCAGGTTTGCAGGGATGAGTATGAGCCTGATGAAACATCTGTCAGGACAGCTCATGCTGGCGGGGGTATTTGTAGCCGGCTTTGGTGTATGCAAGGGTATTATAGAAGGTAATCGCTTTGTGGATCTGCTGCCTTTTTATATATTAAGTCTGTTTGGCATCTATCTCTATCTTAGTGTATGCTCGATTGTGGATATTGCCGGCAGAAAACAGATGTTGAAGACGAATCTTACGGATTATCTGGAGAATCATGTGGCAGAACGTCTGGAGCATGGTATGGCGCAGAAAGAGAAGCTTCTGCGGGAACTGGAACAGGTACGAAGCAGCCGCAGACAGAGTGATATGGAGGACAGACAAGAGGATGAGCAAAAGGAGCAGCCTCATACGAAGCCGGAGCCTATCTTCTCACCGGATGAAGCCCTGGAATTGGAAGAGCTTCTGAAATCACTCATGGTATAGTTACGAAAGTGCACGAAATTTTACGAGTAATATGCGTAATCTTATCTTGATATCTGTAGGGAACTTTGCTAAAATAATAACGAAGATTAAAAAAGGTAATTAACAGTTAATTAAAGTGTTGATTGGAAAAGGAGAAAGACAAATGAGCAAGGTTACATTTGATTACACAAAAGCCTCACAGTTTATCAGTGAGCATGAAGTGGAATACATGAAGAAGCTCACCCTGGATGCAAAGGAGACTCTGCTTAGTAAGAGTGGCGCAGGTAATGATTTCTTAGGCTGGATCGACCTCCCTGTAGATTATGATAAGGAAGAGTTCGACAGAATTAAGAAGGCTGCAAAGAAGATTCAGGAAGATTCTGATGTATTATTGGTAATCGGTATCGGCGGTTCCTACCTTGGCGCAAGAGCTGCGATCGAATTTTTAAGACACAGCTTCTATAATATGGTAGATAAGAGCATCCGCAAGACTCCGGAGATCTATTTTGTAGGTAATTCCATCAGCTCTACTTACATTAAGCACCTGATCGATGTAATCGGAGACAGAGATTTCTCCATTAATATGATAAGCAAGTCTGGTACAACTACAGAGCCGGCTATCGCTTTCCGTGTATTCAAGGAGATCATGGAGAAGAAGTATGGCAAGGAAGAGTCTGCTAAGAGAATCTATGCTACAACAGATAAGGCTAAGGGATCTCTTAAAAATCTTGCTACAGAAGAAGGCTATGAGACATTCGTAGTACCTGATGATGTCGGAGGACGTTTCTCTGTATTGACAGCAGTAGGTCTTCTTCCTATCGCAGTCAGCGGAGCAGATATTGATAAATTGATGGAAGGTGCAGCAAGCGGACGTAAGCGTGCATTAGAGCTTCCTTTTGAAGAGAATGATGCAATGCAGTACGCAGCAATCCGTAACATCTTATTAAGAAAAGGCAAAGCAGTAGAAATCCTGTGCAACTATGAGCCAAGCGCCCACTATGTATCTGAGTGGTGGAAGCAGCTCTTTGGTGAGTCAGAGGGTAAGGATCAGAAGGGTCTGTTCCCTGCAAGTGTTGACCTGACAACAGATCTGCATTCTATGGGTCAGTTCATTCAGGATGGCTCCAGAATCATGTTTGAGACAGTTCTTAACATTGAGAAGTCCCGTGAGGAAGTTATCTTAAACGAAGAGCCGGTTGATCTTGACGGACTTAACTATCTTGCAGGCAAGAGCGTAGATTTCGTAAACAAGAGTGCCATGAACGGAACAATCCTGGCTCATACAGACGGACAGGTTCCTAACCTGAT
Source organism: Roseburia sp. CAG:10041_57 (assembly GCA_001916965.1). Classification (GTDB taxonomy): domain Bacteria; phylum Bacillota; class Clostridia; order Lachnospirales; family Lachnospiraceae; genus COE1. The sequence goes on along the minus strand of MNTL01000070.1, from coordinate 10,127 downwards.
GGTCAAGATGCCTGAAGTAAGTGAATTCTTCTTAGGTGAACTGTTCTACTTTTTCGAGTTTGCATGTGGCCTGAGCGGATACTTATTAGGAGTAAATCCTTTCAACCAGCCAGGCGTTGAGAGCTACAAGAAGAACATGTTCGCACTTCTTGGTAAGCCGGGTTATGAAGCAGCAAGAGAAGAACTGTTAAAGAGATTATAATATATCAGCTCCATATATAGTGCGTATCAGGGTTATTGCAGCTATTTTGTGATAACCCTGTTTTTACGTGCTGAATCGGTACGATTTATGTTGATTTTTAGATACAGAATCGTTAAACTGATATCGTAATTATTATTTGTCTGGAAAGGGGTTTTAAATATTATGCAAATAGTTGTTTTAGAGAAAATGAGCCTTGGCTTTGATGTAGATATATCCTTCTATGAGGAATTTGGTGAAGTCACATATTATGATACAACCAGACCGGAAGAAATCGCAGACAGAGTTGCGGATGCAGATATTATCATTGCCAATAAAGCACCATTAAATGAATCTACCATTAAGGATGCAAAGAACCTGAAGCTGATCTGTGAGACAGCAACAGGATATAATAATGTAGATATTGAATACTGCAAGGCAAAAGGCATCAGAGTGACCAATGCAGTAGGCTACTCCACACCTATCGTAGCACAGCATACCTTTGCGCTGGCATTGTATCTGCTGGAGAAGTTGCCGGTATTTGACCAGTATGTTAAGAGCGGAGAGTATGAGAAGGCACCGATGTTTACCTGCTTTGAACCGTATTTTACCGAGCTGGAGGGCAAGACATGGGGTATTATCGGACTTGGTAATATCGGAAGAAAGGTAGCGCAGATTGCCAGTGTATTCGGCTGCCGTGTGATCTTCTATTCTGCATCAGGTAACAATACTACCACAGATTATGAAAGAGTAGACTTTGATACACTGCTTGCACAGTCTGATATTATCTCTCTGCACTGTCCGCTTACTGACAGAACGCAGAATATCATGAATGCAGAGGCTTTTGCCAAGATGAAGACGACAGCAATCCTTATCAATGTGGCAAGAGGACCCGTTGTGGATGAGCAGGCATTGTATGATGCACTGACCATAGGAGAGATTGCAGCAGCAGGTCTGGACGTATTAAACAAAGAGCCGATTGCAGCAGATAACCCATTGGCACAGATCAAGGACAGCACGAAGCTATTCATTACACCACATATGGCATGGGGCAGCAATGAAGCCAGAACACGCTGCGCGAAGGAAGTATATCTGAACATTAAGAGCTTCCTAGCCGGCGAAGAGAGAAATGTGGTAGTATAACTAACTATTCTGAATAGTATATATTATCAAAAGATACGAGGATTATCATGGAACAGGATTTAACAAAAGGAAATCTCTGGAAACAGATACTTGTTTTCAGTTTTCCTTTGATGATATCAAATGTACTACAGGTATTGTTCAACATGGCAGATGTAGCTGTTGTTGGACGATTTGCAGGCTCTATTGCGTTGGGAGCTGTAGGTTCTACAACAACGCTGGTTACTTTATTTACAGGTCTTCTGATAGGAATGGCAGGTGGTGTAAATGTACTGGCAGCCAGATTCTATGGAGCCAAAAAGGAAAAAGACGTACAGGAAACAACACATACAGCAGTTATTATCTGTCTTTTGACAGGAATTCTCATTATGGCACTGGGTTTACTCTTTGCAAATGGGATTCTGGAACTGTTGCACACGAAGGATGAACTGATAGAGGGTGCAGCGCTGTATCTGAGAATTTATTTTTTGGGTATGCCTGCACTTGCAATCTATAACTTTGGTAATGCAGTATTCAGCGCTGTGGGTAATACGAAGAAACCTCTTTATTATCTGGCAACAGCAGGAGTCATCAATATTATATTGAATCTGTTCTTCGTTATCGTATGCAAGCTGGATGTAGCAGGTGTGGCACTGGCAAGTATCATTTCGCAGTATACTTCAGCCATATTGATTCTGCGTGCACTTTTTATGACAAAAGAGATATATGGATTGAAATTGTCGATGCTTAAGCCGAATAGCCAGAAGGCGGGTATGATTCTCAGTATCGGTGTGCCGTCAGCGATTCAGTATGCTATATTCCAGGTTGCCAACCTGTTCATCCAGTTTGGTGTGAACAGCTTCGATGCAACGATGGTAGCCGGTAATTCTGCGGCAGCCAATGCAGATGGACTGGTATATGATGTGATGGCTGCTTTCTATACAGCATGCAGCAGTTTCATAGGACAGAATTATGGCGCAGGTAATAAGGAAAGAGTACGTAACAGTTACTTTGTGAGTCTGGCATACTCCTTTGGCATTGGTCTGGTAATCGGAGTGACGCTTGAAATATTCGGTACGCAGTTCCTGTCATTGTTTACAACAGAACAGGCAGTAGTGGATGCCGGTATGAAGAGACTGGGAATCATGGGCTTCAGCTATTGTATCTCAGCTTTTATGGATGCCACCATTGCAGCCTCCAGAGGTCTTGGCAAGAGCGTGGTTCCAACAATCATTGTCATTATGGGTTCCTGCGTATTCAGAATTATCTGGGTATATACGATATTTGCCTACTTTAAGACAATACCATCACTGTATCTGTTGTATGTATTCTCCTGGAGCATCACAGCAATCGTGGAAATGATTTATTTCAAGGTAATTTATCATAAACAAATGGCAGTATTACGGACTGCATAAAGAAAGATTAGAAAGGATGGGTATTAAGATGGAAAAGATAGCAAGCTTTACAATTGATCACATTAAGTTACAACCGGGTGTCTATGTATCAAGAAAAGACAAGGTAGGGGAGAATACGATCACTACGTTTGACCTGAGAATGACTTCTCCGAATGAAGAGCCGGTCATGAACACAGCAGAGATGCATACAATTGAGCATCTGGCTGCGACTTTTTTAAGAAACCATGCAGAATATGGTTCCAAGACGATTTACTTTGGACCGATGGGCTGCCGTACAGGTTTTTATCTGTTGCTGGCAGGAGATTATGAGTCAAAGGACATCATTCCTTTAATGGTTGAGATGTATGAATTTATCAGAGATTTCAAGGGAGAAGTACCGGGAGCGGCACCTAAGGACTGCGGTAACTATCTGGATATGAATCTGGGTATGGCTAATTATCTGGCGAAGCGTTATCTGGATAACGTACTGTATGATATCAAGCCGGACAGATTGGTATATCCTGAATAAGAATAGAACGTAATCAAGAGAAAGGTAAGAACATAAGGATGAAGAAAATTGGAATTATTGGCGCAATGGAGCTGGAGGTAGAAGCCCTCAAGGAACAAATGGATGTGAAGAATATCATAGAGAAGGCTTCCATGAAGTTCTATGAAGGTATGCTAAGAGGCAAGGACGTTGTCATTGTGCAGTGTGGTATCGGTAAAGTCAATGCGGGAATCTGTGTACAGATACTTGCAGACCTGTTTCAGGTAGATGCAGTCATCAATACAGGTGTAGCAGGTTCTCTTCGTGCAGAGATCAATATTGGCGACATTGTAGTATCTACAGATGCGTGTGAGCATGATATGGATGTTACAGCACTTGGTTATAAGCAGGGTATTATCCCTCAGATGAAGGAGTCCTTCTTCAAAGCTGACAGACAGCTGGTAGAGGCAGCAATTGAAGTATGCAGGGAAGTAAATCCTGATATCAACGTATATGAGGGCAGAGTTCTCAGTGGAGATCAGTTTATTTCAGGGGAAGAGATCAAGAATAAGCTCATTGACCTTTTCGATGGTTCCTGCACAGAGATGGAAGGCGCAGCCATTGCACACGCAGCTTTCCTGAACGAAATTCCTTATGTGGTAATTCGTGCTATCTCTGACAAGGCAGATGGAAGCGCACATATGGATTATCCTGAATTTGAACGCGCAGCAGCAGCACATTCAGCAAAATTAGTAGAGAATCTTGTAAAAAGATTATAATAATAAAAAGGCAGGTATGATTATGGGAATTCATTTTGGGGTGGATTATTATCCGGAGCACTGGCCAAGAGAAAGATGGGAGACAGATACTGAATTAATGCAGGAGATGGGTGTTCAGGTTGTGAGAATGGCAGAGTTCTCATGGTTTAAGATGGAACCGAGAGAAGGCGAGTTCCATTTTGAATGGCTTGAGGAAGCGATAGCACTTCTGGACAAGCATGGAATCAAGACAATTCTTGGTACACCAACAGCAGCACCTCCGGCGTGGATCATTGAGAAGAATCCGGAGATACAGCCAATTGATACACAGGGGCGTGTCAGACACTTTGGCGGCAGACATCATGACTGTCAGTCCAATCCGACATATCGTGCCCATATCAAACGATTTGTGACACATATGTCACAAAGATTTGCCAATAATCCGGGTGTAATTGGATGGCAGATTGATAATGAACTGGGTAATTCTCATGGGGATCTGTGTATGTGTGATTCCTGTAAAGCACGCTTTCAACAGTGGCTGGAGAAGAAATATGGTGACATTGAGACTTTGAATGATGCGTGGGGTACTGCATTCTGGAGTCAGGGCTATAATACTTTTTCACAGATCAGTACACCATTGATTACCGCAGTAGGCGAGAATCCATCTGCCATGCTGGACTGGAAATGCTTCTGTTCTGATCTGATCGTTGATTTTGCCAAATGGCAGGCAGATATTATCAGGGAGAATTGTCCGAATCATTTTATCACACATAATTATATGTGCTTTGATGATAAGGTAAATTATTACGATCTAGGTGAGCTGCTGGATTTTGTATCCAACGATATCTATCCTGCGGGTTACTGGCAGGAGCAGCCTCATCAGCCGGACAGCGATATTGCAGCCAGCCATGATGTAGTCAGAAGCTATAAGAAGAAACCATTCTGGATTATGGAACAGCAGGCAGGAATCGCCGGCTGGGGAACCATGGCGAGAGCACTGGATCCTGGTCAGATGTCAGTATGGGCAATGCAGTCTGTAGCGCATGGTGCAGATGCAGTTGTATTCTTCCGCTGGAGAGCCTGCGCGATGGGTACAGAGCAGTATTGGCATGGTATTCTGGGACACAGTGGAAGACCGGGCAGAACCTATGAAGAAGCCAAGAAGCTGATTCATACATTTGCGCCACATATGGATGAATTTGAAGGTGCTATGCCGAAACCAGAGGTAGCCATTGTACATTCCTTCAGACAAAATTATGCTTTCCAGATTCAGCCCAATCATCCGGATCTGCGCTATGTAGAGCATTTGAAGAAATATTACAAGGCATTTTATGATAAGAAGATTCCAGTGGATTTTGTACAGGACAGCGATGATCTGTCACAGTACAAGCTGGTTATTGCACCATTACAGTATCTTATGACGCCGGAGCTGGAGCAGCATTATATAGACTATGTAGAAGCCGGTGGACATCTGGTTCTGGATATGCGCGCAGGAGTCAAGGATGCGAACAATATCTGTATGACTGACAGAGAATTACCGGGCAGATTAGGTGATCTGTGTGGTATTGAGATTCCAGAGTATGATTGTCTTTTCTCAAAGGAATGCCAGGTGCTCTTTGGGAAGAGGGAATATCCTGTATCCAAATGGGCTGATATTATTACCCTTACAGATGCGAAGATGATCGCAGAATATACCACAAGCTTCTATAAGCAGACTCCGGCAGTGACTGAGAATGTGTATGGACAGGGCAAAGCATGGTATGTAGGCACACAGCCTGGTGCAGAACTGATGGATGAACTGGTAGAGTACTTTACACAGGAAAGTGATGTGGAGAGGCTGGGTACGGCACAGGATGGTGTAGAACTGATGACCAGGGAAAGTGATGGTCAGGTATGGCTGTTCGTGATCAACCATACAAATGAAGAGAAGGTATATCATCTGAACGATACCTATAGGCTTCTTGAAGGTGAACGGGAAGAATATCTGAAGCCTTATGAAGTACAGCTTTTTGTAAAAAACAAATATGGACGTTAAGAAATGTTAACCTTATAAAATAATACGGTTGACAATTAAAACCTCTCATTGTAAACTATTAGTCGTGTGGTAAATTTACAATGGGAGGTTTTCATGATTATGAGCACAAACACAGAAGTAAGAACAGCCGGTTCTTCTGCCAATAAGACAAAAACAATGGCACTGATCGGTGTTATGGCAGCAGTTACATGTATTTTAGGACCTTTATCCCTGGCAATTCCGGTAAGCCCGGTTCCTATATCTTTGACCAATCTGGCAGTTTATTTTGCAATATATGTATTGGGCATGAAGAGAGGAACGATAAGCTACTGTATCTATTTATTATTGGGACTGGTCGGACTTCCTGTTTTCTCAGCCTTTACAGGCGGTGCAGGTAAGCTCTTTGGACCTACAGGCGGATATCTGATCGGCTTCATTTTTATGGCACTGATCTGCGGTCTTTTTATTGAGAAATGGGAGAAGAAGATTTACATGCATTTCATCGGCATGGTACTTGGAACAGCAGTATGCTATGTCTTTGGAACCGCGTGGCTTGCATTTACAGCACATATGGGCTTCGGAGCAGCTCTTGCGGCAGGTGTAATACCTTTTATCCCAGGAGATCTTGTTAAGATCATCATTGCAATGATAGCAGGTCCGATTATCCGTAAGCAGTTGAAGAGAGCAGGATTGAATTAGAGCTTGACAGTATATGCTTCCTTCCTTATAATATGGGTTATAACTCGTGAGGGAGTAGTTGGCGTTCAGTAAGGCACAGGGGCGCGATAAGTCAACATACAGATCATACAAGGGTACAGCTTAGTAAGGGCTGTACCCTTTCTTGTTCCAATTATGATATACCTCAGAGTTTGGCTGTGTGATAAAGGTCGCGGGGTGGCACCTGTGGCCGCAAGTATGGAGGAAAAGAGAATATGGATTTATTAACGTTATTTCTTTTGGCAGTAGGACTGTCAATGGATGCTTTTGCGGTGTCTATCTGCAAGGGACTTGCAATGAAGAAGCTTACAGTTAAGCAGGCTGTTATTGTGGGTGCATGGTTTGGTGGATTCCAGGCATTGATGCCGACACTTGGATATTTACTCGGTACGACTTTTGCAAGATTTGTAAATGCGGTATCAGACTGGATCGCATTTGTGCTTCTGGCTTTGATCGGAGCAAATATGATCAAGGAAGCTTTATCCAAGGAAGAGGAAGAAGAGGCAGATGCTTCCCTTGGCGTGAAGGAAATGTTCGTATTGGCAGTTGCAACAAGTATTGATGCCTTTGCAGTTGGTGTGTCCTTTGCTTGTATGGAGATCGGAAGCATGATCGTTCCTGCAGTACTTTTCATCGGAGTGATTACATTCAGTCTGTCAGCGGCAGGTGTAAAAGTCGGTAATGTATTTGGAACCAAATATAAGGCAAAAGCAGAACTGGCAGGAGGTATTATCCTGATTCTTCTGGGTGTAAAGATCATCCTGCAGCACTTTGGAATCTTATAATCGAATAGAAATCAGCAAAGAAACCATACTAACTCTATGAATATAGGGAAGTGTGGTTTTTTTATGCGTAAGGATTATGGACAGATTATATTGTTTGGAATGATTTCTATTATAATTCTATGGATTATGAAATATGTACTGCCGTATTTTCTGCCTTTTGCGGTGGCATTGATTACGGTTGTTCCATTACATGCCTCTTTTATCAGAAAGGGGAGGGCAGATAAGAAGGGCAGAGGAATCATGGCAGGGGGTATTGTGTTCATTCTGCTGCTTGTTATTGCCCTTGTGTTTGTTGGTCTTGGAACTTTCATGATGAGCAAGGCGCAGACTCTGATAGGCAATCTTGGCAGAGTAGAGCAGGCGTGTGGAGATTTCGTACAGAGCTGCTGTGGGCAGATTGAGAACTATATGGGACTGAAGGACGGTATACTGTATATCTGGCTGGAAAATCGATTCTATGATATTACAAAGGCAATGGGTGTACAGAGTGGTTCGCTGGTTACAAAGACAATTCAGTATGTAATTGGCATTGGCAAATTATGTACTTTTCTGCTGGTCAGTTTTATATGCGTTGTATTATTTGCAAGAGAAATTGACAGATGGCAGCAGGGACTTCTGAATGCAGCAGCGGCTTCTCCTGCTCTGGACAGGATTCTGGCTATTATTTTAAGAATCGGTAAGAAGTTAGGCAGCATGATGAAGACTTTTGTACGGACACAGGGCATTATATTGCTGTGTATCAGTATAACTGCCGTGACAGGTCTGTCTATAGCGGGCGTACATGAGGGCTGGTTCTATGGAATACTGGCTGGTGTCATGGATGTGCTGCCTTTTATTGGAACGGGAATTGTGCTTGTACCGATAGCAGTCATGCAATTAATAGAAGGGCATATATTGGGAGCAGTGATCGTAGGCATCACTTATCTGATCTGTGTGTGCATCAGAGAAGTACTGGAGCCAAGACTTATGGGCAGTGGCGCGCAGGTATCGTCTGTGGCTATGCTGATCGCTGTATACGCAGGCGTATTATATTATGGAATAGGCGGAGTCCTTCTGGGACCCGTCACATTGCTGATTCTGGTAGAAACTGCACGGGAGATATTTCATAAATAAACAAAATCGCTGTATAATTATGATAAATAATTGACATTTGGGACTGATGTTATTATAATGGCATAAGAAAGTTTTTGTAATAAGGACAAATGTGCGTCACCCAAAGACAAAAACATTTGAAGATAAAATGGCGCAAAGTGAGGAGAAAATTATGAAGGCGTACAAGAATTTAAGCAAGGCAGAGCTGGAAACATTGCAAAAAGAATTACAGGCAAAATACGATACCATTAAGGCATCCGGTATTTCACTGGATATGTCCCGTGGTAAGCCGGGAGCAGACCAGCTTGATCTGTCAGCACCTATGCTTGACGTATTGAATTCTGCATCAGATTTCAAGTCATCCAAGGGCATAGATGTAAGAAATTACGGTGAACTGGACGGTATACCTGAAGCAAAGCAGTTATTTTCTGAATTGATGGATGCACCGACAGACCATATTATTGTATATGGTAATTCCAGCTTAAATGTAATGTATGACCTGGTAGCCAGAGCCATGCTCCATGGAATCGGCGGCAATACACCATGGTGTAAGCAGGATAAGATCAAGTTCTTATGTCCTGTACCTGGTTATGACAGACACTTTGCGATTACAGAAAGCTTTGGCATAGAGATGATTAATATTCCTCTTAATGAGGATGGCCCTGATATGGATCTGGTAGAGAAATATGTGAACAATGATTCGGCTGTAAAGGGAATCTGGAATGTACCCAAGTACACCAATCCAAGCGGTGTTGTATATTCTGATGAAGTAGTACGCAGATTTGCCAACCTGAAACCGGCAGCTCCTGACTTTAGAATTTTCTGGGATAATGCATATGCAATTCATCACTTATATCCTGATCATAAGGCAGAGATCTTAAATATCGTAACAGAATGCGAGAAGGCAGGCAACCCTGATATTTATTATGAATTATGTTCTACTTCCAAGGTAACTTTCCCAGGTTCCGGTGTAGCTGCGCTGATTACATCACCTGCAAATGCAGCAGAAATCAAGAAGTCCATGACAATTCAGACAATCGGACACGATAAGCTCAATCAGCTTCGCCATGTAAGATTCTTCAAGGATGCGCAGGGTGTATATGCACATATGGACAAGCATGCAGCAATTCTTCGCCCTAAGTTCGAAGCTGTCATTGAGACGCTTGAGAGTGAACTGGGTGGACTGGAGATTGGTACATGGATCAAACCTCTGGGCGGATATTTCATTGCTTTTGATACGATTGAAGGATGTGCAAAACGTGTCGTTGCCCTGTGTAAGGAAGCAGGCGTTGTCATGACACCGGCAGGAAGTACATATCCATATAAGAACGACCCTAAGGATACAAGCATCCGTATCGCACCTTCTTATCCGACACCGGATGACCTGAAGAAAGCCTGCGAAGTATTTGTATTATGCGTAAAGCTTGCCAGTGTAGAGAAATATCTTGAAACTGCAAAATAAAGATAAAATATGTATTATTATGAGTAACTATTCAGAACCAATGTCACTTAGTTAAGCTTATTGGTTCACTATGAGGTAAACCTCTAACAAAAATTTATAAATTATAGTTGACACATCAATC
>MNTL01000031.1 GCA_001916965.1 Roseburia sp. CAG:10041_57 | reverse complement strand
CAAAAATAACATTCTGCGTGATATCTTACAGAAAGAGAGGTTGAGAGTTATGGCATCTATTTTATCTGAATTTGATGAAGTCGGGTATAAGGAAATGATTCGGCAGGAAGCTTATGAAGATGCTTATGAAGATGCTTATGAGGAGGGCGTTGAATATGGAGTTAAAACCTTAATTGAATTCGTCCAAGATATTGGTTACTCTAAGGAAGACGCTACTACTCTGGTCAAACAACGATTTCATTTATCTGATGATGCAATCAATCAATATATGCAGAAATTTTGGAAAAATTAAATAATTGTACTTTAAATTCCTGTCAATCTCCTATGTAGAGCATGACAGGTTTGATTTATCGGAAGATAAAGCTTCCCAATATGTGCATGAATTGAGAAAAGCTAAATAACCCACTGTTATTCTTCATAAGAAAAATTGACAATCATTTCCCCAATTTTAATATGCAAAAGCCGCCAATCTGGCGGCTTTTGCATATTATGGTAGGAATGGCTGATTCGTAAATCCGCCGACTCCAATTATTGATTAAGCAATTAACCTAACAGAGAAAGTACACCCTGGTTGGACTGGTTAGCCTGTGCTAACATGGACTGACCTGCCTGAGACAGAATGTTAGCGTTAGAGTACTTAACCATCTCTGTAGCCATATCTGTATCACGGATCTGGCTTTCAGCAGATGTTGTATTCTCAACAACGTTATCCAGGTTCTTGATAGTATGCTCTAATCTGTTCTGCACAGCACCAAGAGCGGATCTCTGCTTGGATACATTCTTAATAGCATTTTCAATAGCATCAATAGCATATGTTGCAGAGTTACCTGAATCATCCGCTACATTGATATCAGCAATGCCAAGTCCCTTGGAATCCATGCTTGAAATACCAACTGTAATCTTGTTAGTCATATCAGCATCAGCACCTACATGCAGTGCTAAGGAAAGATCCTGTTTAACTTCTGTCGTACCCTTTGTGATGGTAAATACCTGTTTGTTACCGCCTTCAGCATACTCTGCATCTACAGCTGTACCATTCAGGGCTAAAGCACCCGTTCCTGCAGCAGTACCAACGGTATCAACATTAATTGTTGCAACCTTGGTGCCATTATAGCTTACTACACCATCTTTATCGATATCCAGCTTAGAGCCTGTATCAAATGCATGGCTGAATTCACCTTTCACGTTAGCAGCACCCTGCGTATAATTAATTTTATCTAGCGCCTTTGTTAATTCATTCTGTCCATCTGCAATTTCCTGACTTGTAACCTTTTCAAATGTGATGCTCATTGCTGCACCAGTTGTTGCTGTAGGAGCAGTAACTTTTGCTGATGCAGAATGTGTAGCCTTTGTAAAAGTACCTACCTCATTTAAATCAGCTTCTACGTAAGCAGTATAACCCGCTTTTGCAGCACCAGTAGCATCATACTGATCAGTAGCAGTATTAGCAGTACCTTTTGCTACTGTAACTGCACCTTTGACTGTATCATTATCATGTACGTATAATGCATTTTCATCAAAAGCATTATTCTTTATCGTTGCAGTACCAGCCTTGTATAAAGTATAGCCAGAACCTGTTTTAGCATATTCTGTAATGTCCTTATTCGCCGCAATCTGAATCATCTGATCACCCTTGACTGCGATTAATGCCACTTTTGATTCAACAGTACCACCGTCATCAATTGTTTGTGCTTTTCCAGTTCCTTTAATTTCAGATGTAACAGTTGCATCTGATACTGTTGCACCCACACTATTAGCCTGCACAAGGGCTGATTTCATTTTACTTACTGCCTCATCAATTGTGATATTCTTATCTGTATCAGCAAAATCACGTGCAATTACTTTACCAGTCTTATTTACTTCAACATTAGCTCCATCTGTAACTTTACCAACCAGTTCTTCAATAGAATAGGTTGTTCCAGTTCCTGCTTTGAAAGAAAGAGTATCTCCGGAAGCCACTGCAGTATATGCTGTTCCTTCGATTGTTACTTCCTGACCATTAGTCATTTTTTTGATTTGATCCTGGATATTTGATATTTTTTCTTTTGCATCAGTCTTAGCTCTATCACTGATAATATTATACTCTTTACCGGCAATTGATACACTGTCTCCAACTTTTAAATTAGTTGTGAAAGTTGCTGTAGTTCCGCCATCATCATACATATTACCTTTAAGTCCGGCATCATATGAATTAAGTGTCTTTACCTGAGTATCTTTACCGCCTTTCAGAAGATAGGTCTCATTGAACTTCGTAGTCTCAGCTACACGGTCAATTTCTGTTGTCAGCTGTTCAATTTCATCCTGGATGGACTGACGGTCTGTTTCAGAATTTGTACCGTTGGATGCCTGTACTGCCAGCTCGTTCATTCTCTGTAACATATCGGTAACTTCCTGAAGAGCACCTTCAGCGGTCTGTACAGCGCTGATACCGTCTTCTGCATTGGAAGAAGCCTGATCCAGACCACGGATCTGCTTTCTCATCTTTTCAGAAATAGACAGGCCTGCTGCGTCATCTGCTGCACGGTTGATCTTATAACCGGAAGAAAGCTTCTCTGTAGAGCTTGATAATGTACCCTGTGTAATACCTAACATTCTGTTAGCATTGATTGCTTGTAAATTGTGTTGTACTACCATAAAATTTTACCCTGTCGCGATAAAAATCCGTTTTACCGCCTGTTCTTTGTTCCCTTATTCAGTTGTCAGGAACTTTGGTGAGTATCCAAACTTCCTATTTATAATATCCGGAGACTCACCTTCAACAGTCTGCGCGCGCTCACTCCCATTGCGTCAGCCTCCGGTTATTACTGTGTTATTACAGATTTTTCATGTTGGATTCCCTTTTCTCAATCGCACGTCCTCTGGCGATATTAATCTCCTTAGGGGCATCGATCATGATGTGTGCCTGATTCTTCACCCCACCAAGGAATGTGATCTTCACATCTTTTCCCACCATGATATATTCATTCTTCTGTACGGATAATCTAAGCAATTTAGCTCCTCCTCTCGACTGTTCGATAAGCTCTCTTATCTGTTTCCTTGTTCTTTCGAAATACGCCAACCAGAGCTATCTCTGCCCTGAAAAGCCACTGTTTCCGTGCCTCCTTGCATTCGGAGTGCATGCAACATTTTCTATAAATTGTTGCATCCTGCTATTACGTAATCTATTATCAAAATAAGACTGTATTTAATTACCAAATACAAAAATAGGGAAAGCTGAAGGAGCGGCTGTCTGCATACCCATGCGGATACCCACAAGGAGGAGTATATGAGTACGACACAACCAATCAGAGATAAGGAATCTCTA
>MNTL01000030.1 GCA_001916965.1 Roseburia sp. CAG:10041_57 | reverse complement strand
TCGATGCCGACCGTCGCACCCTTTACGGTCGCGTCAATGTCCATCGTTGAGCGGGCGTCAAGGCCGACCATGGCAGCCACCAGCATCCCGCCTTTAAGGATAAACTTGTCCCGGTATTCCGAAAGAGAAATGCGCTCCAGAAAACGCTCCATCATGTAATTGCGCATCAGGATTTGCGCATCGGCGGATTTGTCCTTGGAGAGATTGCGGATCAGGTCTTTGAGCTGCCGTGCAGTTTTTATCATAAGAGCACCTCCAAATACTGCCGAAGCAGTTTTTCAACACGGAACATCTGCGCATAGCGCATCAGCTTCCGTAAGTCCTTGTCTTTTCGTTTTGCGTATTGCTTGAGGGCATCCTGAAAGGTCTGCATCTCGATTCCACTGCGGCTGCGGATCAGATCGCAGATCGTGCGCTCCATATCATAGACGGGAACCGGGTTGCCAAAGGGCGTGTTCATTGTGACGATTCCCACATCATGCAATTCTTTCTTGATGGTGTAGACCTTGATGCCATCCGCTTGCAGGCTGGCAGGATTGTATCCGGTCTTGACCGTGATGGAATACGGATTTGGCTCCCGGTCGGTCAGGTCATGGAAAAACAATGCGCTCTCATGGGAGAATACGGCCTGCGCACAGCGAAGGTGCAGCAGGTACATGGCATCCGTCCATGCGTCAGGTGAGCCGCGCTGCTTGGCGTAGGCGTAAAACGTGGACTTGGCAATACCGATTTCCAAAACCTGCGCGGTTTTGACGATCCCATTGTTTTGCTGAAAAAGCAGATCAAGCCGGTCGTAGGCGGTCATGTTATCACTTCCTTTTTGCTAATATTATATCCGAAATTAGCAAGAAAGTAAACAACGATTTTAGAAAAGCAAGCCGAGGCGTTCGCCCCGGCTTGCGCTTTAACTATGAATGAAGTTTTTCATGGCAGAGTTCACGTCTTGCAGCTTGCCAAGCCCCTGCACAGCCAGCATCGGAAGCCCCATCGGGCTGATCAGAAACGCCAGCATAAGGAGGATGATGCCGTTCTTTACGGAGTAGGTAATCAGCACGGCGAAAGCCAGCAGGGAGAGCAGTCCGCTTGCCAGTTTGAACACGAAGCCGGAACAGGACAGCAGCCCCGCGCACAGCCAAACGAACAGGGACAGGATAAGCGACAGCGGCGCAAAGAGAATTTTCAGGATGAACATTTTGCGGCCTCCTTTTCACAAAGTGCGGTCAGCGCGTTTTGCTCCTCAATGATCTGCGCTTCTTCCTTTTCGGTCAAATCACGATCACCGCCCGTGATCTCCAGCTCGCGGAAGCTCTCATAAGCGTTCAACAGAGAGTCCCGCAGCGCTTCGGGCGTAGGGCAATAGTCTACGGTGTTCCAGTCCTGACGGTGGTTGTCAAAACCCATGACCGTGTAGCCTCTGCTGGTTAGGACAACTTCAAAATCCGTATCGCGGTTGAGGTAGTCGGAAAATACCTTCAGCACAATTTCGTTTGTCAGCATACGTTCCGCAGCTCCTTTCCAAGCGGTCAAATCTTTTTCTGATATTAGAATACTTTGCTCATTGGTGTTTTGCAAGGATGCGGCAAAGTCATACGAATAGTTTTCGCCTTTTGCCCGACATCTAACCATATCACAGAATCTCGCTTTAGTACAGCTACCTGAACTAATTTTCTCCAGATGGGAAATATAATGTTGGTACAGTTACAGGGACGGGAGGTGTGGTACTTGCAGTTGAATGAAGCCGTCAGCAGGCGTTTGGTTGAGCTGATGCAGGAGCGGGGCATGACGCAGTATCAGCTTTATATGAAAAGCGGCGTACCGAAGTCCACCATCGGTAATCTTGTGAACTGCGCATACCCGTCTATGAAGCTGCGGATCATCCACGAGCTTTGTCAGGGATTGGAGATCGACCTGAGCAGCTTTTTTGCCTCACCGTTATTCGATGAAAATAATCTGGAACCGTAGAAGCTCCGATGCTGTTTTGCGTCGGGGCTTTTGCTTTTGTACGGGCAGGGGCGGCGGTTATTCCGCCGCCCCTGCGACTTATTTCAGCGCCGCCAGCGAGGAAACGATTTTCTCCGCCGCCGTCCATATCCGCTCCTGATTTTGCTGAATGTCCTTCAGATCGGCCTCATAGATACGTCCCGTCTCGTGGGCGCGGCGGGTGAGCTGATTGAGGTTGTTGCTGGAATACCGAAGCAGGGACACCAGCTCCCGCAGCTCCGGGAGATCGAGCTTTACCACGTATCCGTCAATCGCCATCTTGCGGAGATACGCCGCCATGTTGGTGGTGCCGAACTGTGCCATCTTCGTTTCAATCATTTCCCGCTCCTGCGGCGTGACGCGGAATTTGAGCTGAATATCCCGCTTGCGTTTTGCCATCGCTCAACGCTCCGGGGCTTTGGACTTCGCCGAAATTTTCGGCGAAGTTGTTTCAGGCGGCTTTTTCAGCTTGTCCCGGACAGAGGTTTTCTGCTGCTCCTGCGCATAGGCTTTGCGGGTCTGGCTGAGAAACAGATCGACCAGACCGGGATGGCTGTTGACGGCCAGATAGCAGTTGCGGTCAGTACCCCATGCGTCAGGGTTGGCGGGGATGGACATGGCGTTTGCCCAAGCCCTGTTGTCGGGAGAATAGCGCCTGTCCCAGTCCGCTTGACAGACGGTGATGGCAAGGACATGGAACGTGCGGTCATAGCCGAACTGCTGCACCACCTGATCGACCGCCGCTGCATCCAGCCGGTTATCCCGGTAGTGGTCACGGATGGCGGCTCTAATCGCTTCCTTGCAGGCCGTGTTCGCTTGATTGGAAGCGCGGTAGACCGCAAGCTCGTCATGCTCTCTGGCGTAGGCTGCCGGGTGCTTGTAAACGGGGAGTTTTTTCATTATCGTGCCTCCATTTCTTTTTTGTGGGGCTTTTCCGGTGCGCCATGAACAGGCGACGCTTTCAGCCTGTCCAGAACGGAAGGCCGCGCCGATTTTGCAATCGCCTGCTCAGGCTGCGGCTGTCCCTTGCCGTCCAGATTCAGCTCCATATCCAACTCAATGAGCCGCGCAGTTTTTGCGGCCAGCTCCTGCTCCTGCGGGAACGGCTTACCGACCTCGGCCTTTGCCGCCGCCTGCTGGTTATAGAGGTTTTCAAGCTGCTCCTGAACGCTGCGCAAACGCTCCGGCATTTTATCCAGCGCGTTCTCAATGCGGACAAGGTTGCCTCTGGCATCCGAACCGAGTTCAACGCGATGGGTCATCTGGCCTTTCAGCGTCAGCGTGTACGTTTTCCACATGGAATCAAAGGCAACGGACATGGTAAAGCCGCGATAGCTTCCAATCTGCACCGGGTCTTTGCCCTTGACCTCCTTGCAGGTGTCCAGAAGTGCGGCACCGGCGTTTTCCGCCGCGAATCTCCATGCCGACAAAGCCCTCTGCCGGGAGCGGATGCGCCGCGAGGGTCTGCATATCCGCCTCCAGCCCACGAACAAAGCCCTTGTGTTCTTCTATCTTTTCCGGGAAGTATTTCAGCAGACTGTCCTCCAATCGGAATTGCTTGCTGTTGTGGTCTGCCTTCATAATTTTGAGCTTAGACACCTCAATGTCCAAATCCATACGCTCCTTGATGCGGGGATCACCGGCACACAGCGCCTTGATCTCCGCAAAGGACAGCGCCGTGGCGTCCACATCCTCACAGGAGCGAACCGGGGATTTTGAGGTCATGATCTGAGAGATGAATTTCTGCTTATTCTCCACCGTTTGCCAGAGGTAGGCGTCAAACGTCCCTTCGGTCACATAGCGGCAGACATGAACGAGCTTGTTCTGATTGCCCTGACGCTCGATGCGGCCTTTTCGCTGCGTGAGATCACGGGGACGATGCGGCCTTTTCGCTGCGTGAGATCACGGGGACGCCACGGGCAATCCAAATCGTGAAGTGCGACCAAACGATCCTGCACGTTGGTGCCCGCGCCCATCTTGGCCGTGCTGCCCATCAGGACGCGCACCTGACCGCTGCGTACCTTTGCGAACAGTTCTCGCTTTTTGACCTCCGTATTGGCATCGTGGATGAACGCGATCTGTTCCGGGGGCATACCGGCGTCAATGAGCTTTTGGCGCACATCCTCATAGACCGTG
>MNTL01000029.1 GCA_001916965.1 Roseburia sp. CAG:10041_57 | reverse complement strand
GAGATTTTAAATACATCAATGGTGACATTATTCCCTGCTCATTCAGATATTTTGCAATTGATGTATATCCTTTGCCCTCCAAAAACAATTTATAAATAAGTCTGACATTTCCAGCAGTTGCTTCATCCACAACAATTCTGTTCTTCTCCGTCTTGGATTTCAGATATCCATACGGAGCAAAACCGCACATATATTCATCCGTAGTCCATTTTCTACGATGTGCAGTTGAAACTTTCTTGGAAATATCCTTTGCATAAAACTCATTTACGATATTTTTCAAAGGCATCATAAGGTCTGTGCCCGGTCTGAACGAGTCAAAATCATCCGTAACAGCAATGAATCTTACATTGAGAAAAGGAAACACTCTTTCAATGTAGTTCCCCATCTCCACATAATTTCTTCCAAGTCTCGATAAATCCTTAACAATAATACAGTTAATTCTTCCTGTTTTTGCATCCTCAAGCATTCGCTTAAAATCCGGTCTTTCAAAATTAGTACCGGTAAAGGAGGCATCATAATATTCCTCTTCAATTACAATATCTTCGTGATCTTTGACATAATTCTTCATAAGTTCCATCTGTGTTTCGATTGTCCCTCTCTCAATGTTCTCTTCCGTTTCATGAGACAGTCTTGCATATAATCCAGCCTTAAAAAGTACCTTCTTCTCTTTATCCGGTAAGGCTGTAGCTTCTAGTGGCATCATATTTTTTCTGCTTTTTCTTGCCATATTACACAGCCTCCCTTCTGCTGATATTTAATTGTCCACCCGGTTCTTTATCTACTTGATAGCCCAGTTTTTCAACCGATTCTAATAACTGCTTATAACAATCATCAAAATCAAATACGATCTCAACCTCTTTATTCTCTGAAACTCTTACTTCACAAATCAGTTTTACAACCACGTCCCTGGTCAGTTCCTTAATATCCTTGTATTCGGTAAAATAATTCATCCAGAGATGCTTATCATCCTTCTCCTCAAGAATTAAAGCAATGTCTCTCTCAATCTGGCGAATTATTTCTTCTCCCTCTTTTGCTTTTTTCAGATATGCCTCATGAAGTTCAAGATATTCTTCTTTAGTAAGAATTCCGTCCTTCATATCTTCATACAGTGAAGTTTTCAGTCTTTTACACTTCTCAACTTCCTCAAGTTTTTTCTGTTTTCTTGCTTCAAGACTTTTTACATCAAGCTGCTGGAAAGGAATTGTTCCAATATAATCAAGTATTTCTTCCAGATTCATTACGTTTTTGATATGAAGCTTTAACATTTCAAGCACCGTATCCTCTAATAACGATACTGATATTGAGTGCTGTGAACACTGCTTTGTCAATTTATGATTAGAGCAGATATAGTAAGCGTATTTCTTATCACCTGCTGTTGTAATTTTTCTTGTCATTGGTGAACCACAGTCTGCACATACTGCAATACCTGAAAGATTATAGACCATATCTGAATCCGGAGATATTCTCGTATCCATTCCCAACAACCTTTGAACAATCTCAAAATCCCTGTCACTAATAATCGGCTCATGATTTTTTTCGATTCTTATCCAGTCAGATTCCGGCTTAACAACCTCCTGCTTCACTTTATGATTTGGTGTCGTTCTTTTGCCTTGAACAAGATTTCCAATGTAAATCTCATTTTCAAGAATCCTGCGGACCGTGACTGAACTCCATACCGATTTTTCATTCTGTAAAAATCCGGTCTGATAACCGCTCCCTGTGCTCTGCTTATATTCCATAGGTGCAAGCACACCCTCATTATTCAACTGTGTTGCTATTGCATCCTGACTCATTCCGTGAAGCTTTAGCCGAAAAATTTCCTTCACAATACCGGCTGCATAAATATCAATAACCAGCTTATGTTTATCATCATCCGATTTTTCATACCCATAGGGAACAAATGCACCGATATACTCACCATTTTTTCTCTTTACATCCAAATGGCTTCGTATCTTTATACTGATATCCCTGCAATATGCATCATTGATCAGGTTTTTAAACGGAATAATAATCTCATCACCCTGTGACTTTCCAGTCACACTGTCATAGTTATCATTGATTGCAATAAACCTTACACCAAGAGCCGGAAATAATCTTTCGATGTATCGACCTGAATCAATATACTCACGTCCAAAACGTGAAAGATCCTTTACCACCACACAATCAATTACTCCTCGCTTAATATCTTCCATCATCGTCTGAAAAGACGGACGGTCAAAATTGGAGCCGGAATAACCATCATCCACATATTCTTTAACTATTCTAATGTCTTTTTTGTCTGCAAGGAAATTTCGGATGAAATCCTTTTGATTTGAAATACTATTACTCTCAGCTTTTGCGCTGGTAGAAACATCGCCATCCTCCTTAGATAATCTAACGTAGATGGCTGCATGATAGATTTTTGAGATTTGTTTACTCATATCGCAACACTCCTTTAAATATTCTACGTCAGATGTACCCAACTAAAATATCAAAGGAAGTTATGCCATATTCATTTAGTCCTTGAACATATCATAGCACAACTCCCTTTCATTTTCCATATGATTCTGAAAAAAGATTCTAAACTGTAAGCAGCATATTCTTGAAAGCTTCTTCTATGGAAACTCCATTATTGGCAAAGCTTACTTTAACTTTCATCTTCCCCACTCTCATCATATAGGGATTTCCAACTTTTCTTATAAACTTCTGCTGTCTCTTTTCAATCGTATCATTCAGATCAGCATGATAAGATGCCATATCGGGCATTTCATTAATCTTGACATCACTAAAATCAGTATCAAGCAATGCTCTGTATTCTTCTGCTGTCATAAAATCTATCCCCCTTTCAGTAAAAATGCCACCCATAAAATACAGGTGGCTATGTAACCCGGAGCAAATGCCC
>MNTL01000069.1 GCA_001916965.1 Roseburia sp. CAG:10041_57 | reverse complement strand
TGGTTATAATTAGTCTGATTCATATAAGTCTGATTATAGTTAGTATAATTAGGGTTCGATTCTCCGACTTCTTGAGGTTCGATTTCCGAACTTCCAGAGGTTTGATTTTCTGACTTCCGAAAGTTCGATTTTCTGACTTCTTGAAGTTTGATTTTCTGACTTCCAGAAGTTCGATTTTCTGACTTCTTGAAGTTCGATTTTCCGACTTCTGTGATTTCATCAGCATTAGCAGGCTCTTTTTCGTCCATCTGCTCTGAAATTGAAGCAAAATTTTTCACATAAATTATATCCGGTTTTCCAAGTCCTCTGCGCACCTTTTCTACCAGACCAATTCCTTTTACAGAATCAAGCTCTGCCAATACCTTAACAGCTTTTTCCTTAGCGCATCCCAAATCCTCCATAATGCTGTCTATGGTATAAATGATGTATGCACGATTTTCATCGTCAAACCATTCATTTTTCATAGACAGCGACATACGATCAAGCATAAGTCCATACAATAATTTTGCATCACTGGACAGCTTCTTAAATCTCTCGTCCTTTATCAGCAGGCGTGGAACACGATAGAATGAGAACTGTTCCGCTTCTATTCCGTAATAATAGTCTAGCTGCAAAATTTCTCCCATTCTCGTCTCCTCCTTCCTACTGCGTATTTTTCCAGTTATCTAATAGCTGAAATATTATTTTTTCTATATCATCTGTGCTGTATGTATCCGGGAAATAACTGTTAATGCGTTCTGTTTTTATAACAACCTTACGCTCTACTGGCTTTTCTTTCTCCAGAAGCATACGCACCATTGGAAAGGTCAACTCTCCTTTTTTGTCACTTTCCTTCAGCATGGCACTCTGCTGTTTGGTTATGACAGCATTGGTGTCCTGTATGGCAACCAATACCCATTGCTGTGCATCCTCTGATAAAAACGAGATGTCCACCGCCTGCATAATGCCTATTTTCCCCGAATCCACCATATCAAGCAACGGTTCCGATAATCGTGAAATCCATATATATCTTTGAACAGTTTTTGCACTCTCTCCTGCAGCTCCTCCCAGTTCGTCCAGCGTAAGTCCACCTGCTCTGCTTCCCTGATGCTTCATGGCTTCGTATTTCATGCGATATGCCTTCGCTTTTTCGCTTGGAAGAATATCTTCTCTTTGAATATTGCTGTCCACCATGATAATCGTGGCTTCATCGTCCGTATAATTACGAATAAACATCGGCATTGTATCAAGTCCTACAAGCTCACACGCATGTCTCCTTCGGTGTCCTGCAATAATTTCATAGCCGCCCTCAGCTCTTGGTCTTGCAATACCCGGCATCAGCACGCCATGCTCTCTGACACTCTCCACCGTCTCCTGCATCTTTTCATCGTCCAGTACCTTAAATGGGTGACCTTTGAACTCATGCAGTTCTGATAATGCAATTTCCTGTACCTGCTCTATTCCTGCCTGTGGCTGTCCATCTCCGAATAAATCATCGAAGCTGTTCAGTTTTACCTTTGCGGCACTTCCTGTTTTATTCATCTGCAAGCACCTCCTCTGTCAATGACTGATAGGCACTCGCTACTTTTCCATTTGGATCATGCTCATAAATGCTGACACCTTCAGCAGAAATCTCCGCAGCTCTTACCGACATCGGAATACTGTTTTCAAATATTCTTACCTTGCTACCATAATTCTCAACAACCAATGCACTGATGTCTTTTGCATAATTCGTTCTGTTATCAACCATAGTAAGCAGAATACCTTCAATCTCCAATTTTGGATTGATCTGCCTTTTTACCTTTCCTATGGTCTTTATAAGCTGTTCCAGACCTTTTACCGGCAGATATGCTGCCTGCACCGGAATAAGGATGCTGTCGGCACTTGCAAAGGCATTTATGGTAATCATGCCAAGGGAAGGCATACAATCAATCAGAATGTAATCATACCTTTCTTTCTGCTGTTCTATATAAGTCCGAAGCACAAGCTCCCTGCTCATGACATTTACCAGTGATACTTCCAATCCCGACAACTCTATATTGCCGGGCATAAGGTCTACACCCTCGTCATGCTTTAGGATGCCATAATCCGGCTCCATATCTTCTTCATTGATGATATTCGCCATAATGGTTGCAAGAGATACATCCAGTTTATCCGGCTCCTGAAAGCCTAAACTTGCTGTCAGGCTTCCCTGTGCATCCGCATCTATCAGAAGCACCTTTTTCCCCTTTTTTGCAAGTCCAATACCTAGATTACTTGTTGTGGTGGTCTTTCCAACTCCACCTTTCTGGTTTCCGATTACTATAACTTTACACATGATGAAATTCCTCCAAATTCTACTATTATTCTTTTACATTGCTCTTTTTTACTTCTACATACGATCTGTAATATTTATCTGTTCCCTTGTTGGGATAGAGGTCTGACATTTCCAGAACCTCTACCTTTGGGTGTCTCTGCATGATTTTTTTGAACCATGTAATATCATTTTTTGTTCCCATCAACCGAATCTTTAACATCAATCATTTCCTCCAAACATTGCATACAAATTTTTATTGTATGTGGCATACTCCGGATAGCGAATCTGTATTGCCTGCCAGAAATATGGTGCATAGCAACAGCAGAACAAATCCTCTACTGAATATCTCCGGCACTCATCCACCTGCTCCTCTGTGTCCTGTTCATCATCCACGCTCGGTGTACCATTGCAATACAGATTAAATGCCATTCTGACAACCTTTGCACTTCCACTGGTCTGCCAGCCTTCATGCAGGCACTCCGGTTTTACACATCCAGTCTTGAAATTATAAATTCTATCCACATTTCTTCGTGTATCTTCGTTCATTCCAATGCAATAGCAAAGTGCCTTGTGATATACATCTGCTTCTCTAACTTTCTGAATTTTTTCATAGTAGAATTTCTCATGTGCTTCACTGATAAAGTTAATATTTTCTTTTTCTGCTCCTAACGCTGTACTGTTCATACTGACTTCCTCCATTTTCTTATTTTGTTCCGTTGACCATAACAAAAAAGGACATTCCTCTAAAATTTCTTTTAGAAAAATGTCCTTATAGTACAAAATATGAACTTGAACTGACTCGATTTTAATTTAAAATCGTTTGTTTTAACCCTTTAAGATAGGTTATTTTGTCGTACTCCTGTCGTACCATACAAGTTGGAAGTCCGCAAACCCTTGATTTTATTGGTCTTTTTTATCCAATGACTTCATTGTCGGGAACAATAATACATCCCTGATAGCCTGGGAGTCAGTTAATAGCATAACCAGTCTGTCGATACCGTAACCGATACCGCCTGTAGGTGGCATACCAATCTCCAGTGCATTCAGGAAATCTTCATCAGTATGCTCTGCTTCGTCATCGCCTGCTGCCGCATTGGCATCCTGCTGTGCGAAACGTTCTCTCTGGTCGATAGGATCATTCAGCTCAGAGTAAGCATTACACATTTCCCATGTATTGATAAATAACTCGAAACGCTCTACCTTGGATGGGTCGCTTGGCTTTTTCTTGGTTAATGGTGAAATAGCCAGAGGATGATCCATGATAAATGTAGGCTGTACCAGATTCTCTTCGCAGAATTCTTCAAAGAATAAGTTTACGATATCACCCTTTGTATGACGCTCTTCATATTCTACATGATGTTCCTTTGCAATTGCCTTCGCTTCTTCATCTGTAGCAACTGCATCAAAATCAACACCTGCATATTTCTTAATGGCATCGATCATAGTCAGACGCTCAAATGGCTTGCCAAGGTCAATCTCTACACCATTGTAGGAAATCTTAGTAGAACCACATACTGTCTCCGCCAGATAACGGAACATGCTCTCTGTCAGTTCCATCATGCCTTCATAATCTGTATATGCCTGATATAACTCCATCAGTGTAAATTCAGGGTTATGACGTGTATCAACACCTTCATTACGGTATACACGGCCAATCTCGTATACTCTCTCCAAACCACCTACAATCAGTCTCTTCAGATATAATTCCAGAGAGATACGAAGCTTCACATCTTCATTCAAAGCATTATAGTGTGTTTCAAAAGGTCTTGCCGCTGCACCACCGGCATTAGATACCAGAGTAGGTGTTTCAACCTCCATGAAGTCTCTGCCTGCAAGGAAGTTACGGATTTCCTTTAAGATCTTGGAACGCTTGATAAATACTTCCTTACTCTCATCATTCATGATGAGATCTACATATCTTTGACGATAACGGGTATCTGTATCTGTCAGTCCGTGGAACTTCTCAGGAAGAATCTGTAAGCTCTTGGATAACAGTGTCATTTCTACAGCATGAATGGAGATCTCACCTGTCTTTGTACGGAATACATATCCCTTCACACCGAAGATATCACCGATATCAGACTTCTTGAAATCTGCATATGCTTCTTCACCGATAGCATCTTTTGCTACATAGACCTGAATAGTTCCTTTCAGATCCTTGATATTACAGAAGGAAGCTTTACCCATAACGCGCTTGAACATCATACGACCTGCTATAGATACATTAATAGGGCTTGCATCCATGATAGCACGTCTTTCATTGTAGTCCTCGTTCAATACTTCTTTTGCCTGCTGCTCATCTAACCCTTCCACGCTTGGCTGCTTTCTTCCTGCAAGAAGTTCTGTTTCATGAGCTGTATATAATTCTTTTGCATCACTTGTATGATGTGTCTGATCATATTTTGTAATCTGGAACGGGTCTTTGCCTGCTGCCTGTAATGCTGCAAGTTTCTCTCTTCTTACCTTGAGAAGCTGGTTAACATCCTGTTCCTGGTTCTTCTGTGTTTGATTCTGTTCCTGTGACACTTTTCCCAATACTCCTTTCATCTATGCTGAGATCGTGTATCTGTATTTCACACTTTCCGCAGTATAAGCGAAACTCTGTGTGTAGCTTCTTCTATGCTTCTGGCTTGTAAATATCCAGAATAGTGTATTCGATCACACCTGCTGGTGCTTCAACGGATACAATATCACCCTTCTTAGCGCCAATGAGAGCTTTACCAAGTGGAGACTCGTTAGAAATCTTGCCCTTTAAGCTGTTAGCCTCTGTAGCACCAACGATCTTGAATTCCATCTCATCGCCGAATTCATTGTCTTTTACTTTAACAGCAAGACCAAAGCTTACCTTCTCCAGGTTCTCGCTGTCATCTTCCATATCTACAACTTCTACGTTCTTTAAGATCTTCTCCAGCTCTTCGATTCTTGCTTCGATATCACGCTGCTCGTCTTTGGCTGCATCATATTCTGCGTTCTCTGATAAGTCGCCCTGCTCTCTTGCTTCCTTAATCTTCTGTGCTACTTCTTTTCTTCTGATGACCTTGAGTTCATGCAGCTCATCTTCATATTTTTTTAAACCTTCACGTGTTAATAAGTTTTTCTTTGCTTCCATGGTCCTATACCCTTTCTTCTATATATAATCTCTATTGTGTTCATATTCATAAGACACCTAAGTATAGCCTTTTTTACTGTCGGTGTCAAGATTTCAGCGAGCCTGAAAGATTCTGTTTATGCCCTCTTCCAGCTGTTCGAAGGTCTCCATTTCGTTTACCATATCACGCAGTCTGGCTGAATTGGGATATCCTTTGGTATACCATGCTACGTGCTTTCGCATTTCCCGGATTCCAATATACTCACCCTTATACTTCAACTGTAGTCTGGCATGCTCCAATATGGTGTCTCTCACTTCATCCATGCCGGGTCTTGGTGGTATCACTCCTGTATCCAGATACTGTGTAATCTCTCTGAATATCCACGGATTGCCCTGACATGCTCTGCCTACCATAATGCCATCACAGCCAGTCTCATCCATCATTTTCTTAGCAGAAAGTGCATCCACAACGTCTCCGTTTCCTATCACAGGTATGGACACTGCTTCTTTTACCTGTCTTATGATGTCCCAGTCGGCTTTTCCAGAATAATACTGCTCTCTGGTTCTTCCATGTACTGCTATCGCCGCAGCTCCGTTTGCTTCTGCGATCTTAGCCATTTCCACTGCATTTACATGGGCATCATCAAATCCTTTGCGGATTTTGACGGTTACAGGTTTGTGGATTGCCTGCACCAGCGCATGTATGATCTGTCCAGCCAGTTGTGGGTCTTTCATCAGGGCGCTGCCTTCATGGTTATTTATGACTTTGGGCACCGGACATCCCATGTTGACATCCAGAATGGCAAAAGGTCTTTCTTCTATTCTGGCTGCTGTCTCTGCCATAATATCCGGCTCTGAACCAAATAATTGCAAGGACACAGGCTTTTCCTCCGGATGAATCTCCAGAAGCGCTTCCGTGTTCTTGTTATTATAGTGCACAGCCTTGGCACTGACCATTTCCATACACAAAAGCCCGGCTCCCTGTTCCTTGCATAACAGTCTGAAAGGCAGATCCGTTACTCCTGCCATAGGTGCTAATATGACATTATTCTCCAGGGTAACGTCACCTATTGTAAGTTTCATGCTTAGTTATTCCTTTTATTTTTCTCATATATAATGCGAAGACCTTCCAGTGTCAGGGAATTGTTGTACTCCTGAATCAGATCTGTCTCCTCTGCGATAATGCGTCCCAGTCCACCTGTTGCCACTACTTTAAGGTTATCATAACCGGACTCCTGTTTAACTCTGCGGATGATGTATTCTGTCTGTCCGATCTGTCCAAACACCAGTCCTGCCTGCATACTGGTTATTGTCTCTCTTGCCAGTATGGTATCCGGCTTCTTAATCTCGATTTCAGGTAATTTCGCCGTATCTTCCCAAAGTGCCTTGGCACAGATACGAATGCCTGGAGCTGTAATACCAACTGAGAAACAGCCATCCTCTGTTACCAGATCATACGTAGTCGCTGTACCAAAATCCAGCACCAGAACCGGTCCGCCATAAAGCTCATAGGCAGCAACAACATCCACGATTCTGTCTGGTCCAATCTCCTTTGGATTCTCAGAAGTAATGCGGATACCTGTCTTAACTCCCGCACCGATAATGAGAACGTTCTGGTTTACATAACGTTTGATTCCTCCAATGAGAGAATGCATGATATTGGGAACCACGCTTGCCACTGCGATTCCTTCAATCTGATCAATTGCCAGATGATTCTTACTCAACAGTTCCGTGATCAGTACTCCATATTCATCTGAAGTACGCGGAGTCTTACTCATCAGTCTGAATGTCGTCACCAGTTCCTTATCACGATACACACCAAAGGTTATGTTCGTATTACCTACATCGACTACTAATAACATATTTTTATCCTTTCTGTCAGTTATCATCCTCTTCTGCATCCAGAGCATCGCCTACACTTTCATGAAGGACAAATACACGGTAATACAGACTCAGGGATTCCAGAAGCTCCTGTCTCTGCACCTTGATTTCCTTCACTAACAGACCACTACTGATCTCGTCATAAAGAATGTCATCTTCATATGCTTCGGTGTCAAAGCTTACACTTCCATCTTCTTCAAATACAATTGTGAATACACCGCCTACCTCTTCTGTAAAAAGTACACAGATGATATGCAGTTCATCCTGTATTGATTGAGGGATTCCCTTAAACTGCTCATTAAAATAATATTTCTGTTCATATGCGTTTGCACCACAAAGCACAACTCGCTTATCCTGATTTTCCATTGTTTACCAGCCTTTTCCTAATTATACATATCCATATATGCCTCTGACTGATACTTCACCGGCATACACGGCAATAATCTCTCCATCCTCTTTCTCAACCAGAAGCTCTCCCTTCTCATTGATACTGCGGGCGATTCCTTCGTATTCACCCTTAGGATCAAGGACACGCACTTTCTTTTCTCTATTCAACAGATATTTGTTGTAAGTATCTACCAGCCCTGACAAATCATATGTCTTCTGGAATATCTCGTATTCCTGTTCAAAATAATGCATGACTCTTGCAATGAATCTGGAACGGTTCACTTTATGTCCAAGCTCCATGTAAAGTGAAGTTGCCCTGTCAGCCAGCTCTCCCTCAAAAGACGGCTGGTTCACATTGATACCAACTCCTACTACGACATAATGTATTGCATCCAGCTCGGCACTCATCTCTGTCAGAATACCGCATACCTTTTTCCCATTTATCACGACATCATTGGGCCACTTGATACCACAGCCGTCAGGGTCAATCTCTTCCAAAGCCTCCACAACCGCCAGTGCCATGACCAGCGTCAGTGCAGATGCCTTATCCGGGTTGCAGTCCGGTCGAAGCAGCAAAGACATATAAATGGCTTCTCCTGAAGGAGATATCCAGGCTCTGCCTCTTCTGCCTCTTCCTGTTGTCTGCATGTCAGCCACTACCAGAGTACCCTCTGGTTTGCCCTCTTCTGCCAGTGCCTTTACATCCAGATTGGTGGAACCTGTCTCTTTATGGTAAACGAGATTTCTTGCTACCCATTTTGTATCTATATTAGCGCTGATCTCAATTGCAGACATCATATCATCACTTTCCGTCAGACGATATCCTTTATTATTGACTGCTTCGATCTGATATCCATCCTTTTCCAGCTGTTTGATTGCCTTCCACACAGCAGTTCTGGATACACCAAAATACTCACATAATTCCTGTCCGCTGACATAATCATCCTTCTCTTTCAAAAGACGGACAATCTCTTCCTTGTTCATATATCTTATGCCCCCAGAGTAGCTGCCATGACAGCTTTAATGGTATGCATACGGTTCTCTGCCTCATCAAAGACAAGAGACTGTGCAGATTCAAATACTTCATCTGTTACTTCCAGATCTGTAAATCCATACTTTTCTCCCTGTTCCTTACCGATCTTGGTCTTCAGATCATGGAAAGCAGGCAGACAATGCAGGAAGATTGCCTTTTCTCCGGCATTGCGCATTACATCGCTTGTAACCTTATAAGGGGAAAGGACTTTGATACGTTCTGCCCATACTTCCTCAGGCTCACCCATAGATACCCATACATCTGTATAAATAACATCCACATTCTTAGTACCTGCATCCACATCCTCTGTAAGTGTAATGGTAGCACCTGATTCCTTGGCATATTCCTGGCACTGTGCTACAAGCTCTGCAGCCGGGAAATATTCTTTCGCTGTACATGCAGTAAAATGCATGCCTAACTTGGAGCATGCAATCATCAGGGAATTACCCATATTGTAGCGGGCGTCTCCCATATAAGTCAGTTTAATTCCCTTGAGTGTACCAAAATGCTCTCTGATCGTAAGCATATCTGCTAACATCTGTGTAGGGTGATATTCATTGGTCAGACCATTCCATACAGGTACACCTGCATATTTTGCCAGTTCCTCTACGATAGTCTGTTCAAAACCTCTATATTCAATACCTTCATACATTCTTCCCAATACTCTTGCTGTATCGGCAATACTTTCTTTCTTACCAATCTGAGATCCTGTAGGGTCAAGATAAGTTGTTCCCATTCCCAGATCATGTGCTGCCACTTCAAAGGAGCATCTGGTTCTTGTACTTGTCTTTTCAAAAATAAGTGCTACGTTCTTACCACGAAGTGTGTCATGAAGGATTCCCTTCTTCTTCTTCTCCTTGTAGGAAGCAGCCAAATCCAAAAGATATACAATCTCTTCCGGTGTATAATCTTTAAGTGTTAAAAAATGACGTCCTTTTAAATCCATAACTTCTCCTCCTTCAAATGTTGGTAACTATTCAGAATAGCTCCATTGTACTACGTTTTATGTATCTGGGCAAGAAAAACAAAGAGTCCGCACAGGACTCCCATAACAAAAAGTGCAGATGTAAATATCTGCACTTTAAATCTGAATTACCAGAATACATGATTTCCAATAATAATGCCATCTTTGTTCCCTGCTCTTCTGAAATGCAGTGCATCTCCGATATTGCAGTTGCCGTTGATTGCTTCCTGTGCTGCCTGAAGACAGCTGGCTTTGATATTACCACTCAATGCCAGATTGCTCATCTTCGTTGAGTTAGCCGGCGAGAACTGACCTGATGCATAGATTACATCTGTAATCGTATTAGGATATGCCCCACATCTGACACGGTTCATAACAACAGATGCCACTGCAAGCTGTCCCTCATAGCTCTCTCCACCTGCTTCACACTGTACAAGGGCTGCAAGGATATTCAACTCAGATGCGGATGTCAGAACTGCTTCCTTCTGCTGCTTACGTGTTGCTTCTCTCTCTGCTGCTGCCTGCGCTCTGGCTGCTTCCTTCTCCGCTGCCTCTCTTGCCTGGATTGCTTCTACAGACTCTGCTGTATCCAGATCAAACTCTACCTTCACATATTCAGCAGCCACATAACCGGTCTCACCTTCATAATTGATGCTTACCCAGTCACCGTCTTCCTCTATTGCTTCTACAGCTTCGCCCATAGCCAGTAATCCAAGCACTCCTGAATCCAGGCTTGCTTCTTTTCTGACACGAAGTGTCTCTGTCTCTGAATAGGCTGTCAGAATACCGACTTCTTTTGCTTCCTTCTGTGCTTCTTCTCCAAAATACAGGTAATCATCGCTGACCCATCCTGTCACATCGCCGGACTGAATCTTGGTCCAGCTGTCCTGGCGCTGCAGAATGTCGCCACCGCAATCCTTGTATAATACTCCGACTTTCTCAGAATCCTGGTTCGGCTCTTTACGTATATTAACATACTGATTAACTTTTGCCATAACAAGTGTAGATTCCGTGTCCTTCTCATCCATTGCATGGATCGGAGCAATATCTGAGGTCTGCTTTCTGACCAATGTGGTAAGCTCTGCATCATTCATTGCCACATCCACATCTACCAGAACGGCAGCTCCTGCATTCAACTGCTCTATTGAAGTATCCTGTTGCTTCTTAGTAGATGTTGTCACTACCAAATCCCGTGTCTCAGCAGCATCTGTAGTAATAGGCATCATTGTCATTACCATTGCCAGACACAGTACATATAGCATGGAACTCCATTTTCTAAGATTTGTTTCCATAGTTTTCTCCAATTTTTCAAAGTCTTTTCGTTCTTAATACAATCTTATAACAAATGTTACGTTTTTGTTAACATCATTACGATTTTATATAATAGCAAAGAGTCCACCACTTGTCAAGTGAACGGACTCTTTGTCTGTCTTTTCTATGCACTTTTCACAAAAAATTACATGGATTTTGATTTGTTGACGCAGGCTTCCATGGCATCCATAACAGCTGCACGAAATCCTTTCTCTTCCAGAACTTTCACCGCTTCGATAGTAGTTCCCGCAGGAGAGCATACCATATCTTTGAGTTCTGCCGGGTGCTTGCCGGTCTCAAGAACCATCTTTGCACTTCCCATTACGGACTGCGCTGCAAATTCATATGCCTGGCTTCTTGGCATTCCCGCCTGTACTGCCGCATCTGCCATAGCTTCTATGAACATGAATACATACGCCGGTGAACTGCCACTGACACCAATTACCGCATCCATCAGTCTCTCCGGTATCAAACTTGCCTTGCCGAAGCTCTCCATCAATTCAAGAGCAAGCTTCTCATCTTCTTTTGTGACTGTATTATTAATGCATACACCGGTACATGCTTCTCCAACAAGCGCAGGTACATTCGGCATACATCTTACCAGACGGATTGCCTTACCGAATTCCTTCTCAATCCAGTCAAGGCTCTTACCTGCTGCAATAGAAATGACAAGCGTGTCATTTGTTACAAACTCCTTAATTTCCGCAATCACTTCCGGGAAAAAGACAGGCTTTACTGCCAATACAACAGCATCTGCCTCTTTGGCAATCGCCGCATTATCCGTGCATGTTTTAATACCGTATTTCTCATGTATACGTTCAGCAGTCGCTTCCGTTTTAGAAGAACCGATCAGCTCGTCTTTTGTATACAATCCTTTTGCAAGAATTCCACCGATCATGGCATTCGCCATATTTCCCAGACCTATAAAACCAATCTTCATTTTAATAACCCTGCCTTTCTCGCCTTTGTCTGGCTGCCTCATACATCAATATAGAGGTTGCCATTGCCGCATTAAGTGATTCCACCTGTCCTAACATGGGAATCTTAATATATCTCGTTGCCGCATCTGCTGTCTCTCTCTTCAATCCGTTTCCTTCATTACCAATAAGAAATGCTGTTCCAACACGATAGTCTGCCTCATCATAACATACACTGTCCTCAAGATGTGCTGCATAGACCTGGATTCCTTTATTTTTCAACGTGTAGATTGTGTCCTTCAGATCCGTTGTCTGATAAAAAGGCATTCTGTAGATTGATCCCATCGTGGCTCTGATTACCTTGGGATTAAAGATGTCCACCGTGTCTTTTGTCATAATGACGCCATCTACTCCCGCGCCCTCTGCCGCTCTCAGAATCGTACCAAGATTGCCCGGGTCCTGCAGATCCTCCAATATAACCAGAAGTGGTGCCTTTTGCGTCAGCAACTGTTCCAGTTCATAGTGCGGTGTCTTTAATACACTCAGGATTCCCTGTGGTGTTCTGGTATCTGCAACTCTTTTAAATACATCATCAGATACTATCTCATAGCCTGTCGTCTTGAGGCAATCCTTAAAGCTGCACTTTGCCAAGAAGCTCTCTGATACATAGACTTCCTTAATCCACGCCTGTGGCGCTTCCAGAAACATCTTAGATCCCTCTACAATAAAAGACTGCTGTGTGCGCCGCTCCTTGGATTTCTGGCATAATGCCATTAAATTCTTCATTTTCTGATTTGAAGCGCTTGTTATCATTCTAATCTCCCTGTGTTTATTTCTTATACTTATTTCCTATGCTTTTTCCTTGTGTCCAAAAGTCTGGCTGCCACATCATTGTGTGCCATGACCATGAGGTGTTCTTTATCCTGAATCACATAATCCGCTGAAGGCATGATATTCATTTCCTCATCCCCACTCCTGCGGATGCCAAGAATGGACACCTTGTATTTTGCAGCAATGTTAGACTCTCTGATGCTCTTACCTACCCATTCCTGCAAAGGACTGATCTCATAGATTCCATAAGGGCCAGGGAGATCAATATAGTCAAATATATTATCCAGGCTGTAACGCTCTGCCCATTTCTCCGCAATGTCCTTATCCGGATAGATTACCTCATCTGCCCCGTTGCGCAGCAGGAACTTCGCCTGAATATCCCTGGTCACTTTACTGATGACCCGCTTAGCCCCCAGTTCCTTTACCAGACTGGTAATCTCCAGACTGCTCTGGAAATTCGTACCTATGCAGACAAATACAGCATCAAAATTCCTCACACCTATTGTCTTTAATACTTCTTCCCTGGTGCAGTCACCAATCTTGGAGCTGGTAGCATATGGCACCATATCCTCAATAGCTTCTTCATTCTCATCTATAATCATGACGTCATGTCCATTTTCCAGAAAGTTCTTCGCCAGATGATGTCCAAAACATCCCATCCCAATAATCAATATTGATTTCATTGCGTTCTCCTATCCTACTATAATCTTTTCCTGCGGAAGCCTGATGGTATCTGATGTGTTTTTCTGGGCAAATACCAGTGCAAAAGACAAACTTCCCAATCGCCCACAATACATTAATACAATCAGAATCAACCGTGACACGGTGTTCAAATCTCTGGTTATACCCGTACTCATTCCCACTGTGTTGATTGCTGAGAATACTTCCAACAGCACATCTGCCATATCAAAAGGCTGCATCGCCATAATGATGACCGCTGCCAGCGCAGCCAGCATAAAATTCGTCACTACAACTGCATTTGCCTTCTTTACCACATCATCTGTCAGCCGTCTTCCAAACAGATTGATATCTTCGTGATTTCGTATCATTGCCACAGCATACAGAAGCAATACCACAATCGTTGTCGTCTTGGCACCACCTGCTGTAGAGCCTGGGCTTCCGCCTATAAACATCAGCAATATCGTCAACAGCTTACCTGCATTGGAAAGTCCTGCCACATCTGTGGTATTAAACCCTGCCGTTCTTGGTGTTACAGAGCAAAAGGCTGCACCCAATGCTTTTTCCACCGGAGTTAATCCAGCCAGTACTCCATGCTTCTCAAGAACCAGAAAAGCAATCGTTGCAATGACCGTCAACCCGATTGTAAACGTTAAAACAATCTTCGTATGAAGCAGATATTTCTTAAAATGCCATTTGTTACGCATCAGGTCATCCCATACAATAAAGCCGATACCTCCGGTCAGAATCAGGAACATGACCACCATATTGACCAGAACATCTCCTTCAAAGGACACCAGTGACGCATAAGCCTCTTCATATCCCATCAGGTCAAATCCTGCATTGCAAAAAGCAGACACTGCATGAAAAATAGAAAAAGCAATTCCACGCTGTAATCCGAATCGTGGAATAAACCTGGTCGATAACAGCAGTGCTCCGATTCCTTCTATTAAGAAAGTTCCCTGCACAATCTTCCGTGCAAGTCTTACTACCCCTGCTATCTCCATGGAATTCACACTTTCCTGCAGATTCTCACGCTGTTTTAATCCTATCTTCTTCTTCAGGATAATAGAGATATAGACACCTATCGTCATAAATCCCAGTCCACCTATCTGAATCAACGTGAAAATCACGATAATTCCAAACGTAGTCCAGTTCTGATATGTGTCTGCTACGATCAGTCCTGTCACACAAGTCGCTGAAGTCGCTGTAAAAAGTGCATTCATGATATTGGGCTGCCCTGAGCGCACGGAAATTGGCAGGCTCAACAGCATTGTACCAATCACTATGATCAAAGCAAATCCTAACGCAACCAGTCTGGTAGTTGAACGTTTAATTTTGTTTTTATTTTGTTTTTTCAACTCCCTGTTATCTCCTTTATACGGTGTACTAGGCTCATTATAGCAATCCACCCTAACAAAAACAATCCGAAAATAAGAATCTTATCTTCGGATTGTATCATTGCATTTTATTTATTAAACCAGATTATCTGGATAACTTTCTGCAGATATCGTACTGATATTCGTTAATTGTCTTCTCCATGTTCAATGCTTCTTCAATGTCGAAGTCCACAAATTCGCCATGCTTGTATGCTACAACACGGTTGGACTTACCTGCACACAGAATATCTGCTGCATATGCACCCATGATAGAAGCATAGAAACGGTCTTTACATGTAGGGCTGCCGCCACGCTGTAAGTAGCCAAGAATTGTTGCACGAGTCTCAATACCTGTAGCTGCTTCAATTCTCTTAGCCATAGATGTGGAATGTCCAATACCCTCTGCATTTACAATGATATGGTGAGTCTTACCACGTTTTCTGCTGGCAATGATATTGTTAATCAGTTCCTGCTCGTTATAATCATATTTCTCAGGAAGAAGGATATCCTCTGCACCATTTGCTACGCCTGTCCACAGAGCAATGTAACCTGCGTTACGTCCCATAACTTCGATGATAGAACATCTCTCATGGGATGAAGAGGTATCTCTTACCTTATCAATGGCTTCCATCGCTGTGTTGATTGCTGTATCAAATCCAATGGTATATTCTGTACATGCAATATCAAGGTCGATTGTACCAGGAAGACCAATGGTATTGATTCCATTTCTTGCAAGTGCCTGCGCACCACGATAAGAACCGTCACCACCAATTACTACCAAGCCATCGATACCGTGCTTTCTACAGATGTCTGCTGCATGGGCCTGTACATCCGGCTCCTTGAATTCCAGACAACGAGCTGTGCCAAGAATTGTACCGCCACGCTGAATAATATCAGAAACGTTCTGCTTCTGCATGTCAACGATCTCTTCATTTAAAAGACCTGCGTAACCTCTCTTAATACCCTTTACCGTAACGCCATTAGAAATTGCTTTTCTAACAACTGCACGGATTGCTGCATTCATACCCGGTGCATCTCCACCACTTGTCAACACACCAATGCACTTAATCTCTTTGGACATGATAATACCTCCTATGCATATATAACATAAACATTGTTATTTTTTTCTCATTCACCTTCTTATTTTAATCTATTTTATTCCAGATTACAATATAATTTGATAAAAAATTATCAAGTCTGGGGAAATATCTTATTTATTCTGTAGCTCTGTCATACTGAGTCTGGACACTCATGAGTTTCAATACTGCGTCTATATACTTCATAACTTCTCGACTGGGATTATATTCCTTATTCGTTCTCATCTGTATAAAATAGTCTGCTACTAGCCTGAAATCACTCTGAAACATTGCCACCTGTTCAGACGATAAATCCCATATCCTATTATTGCGCCTGCTACATTCATGACAATATCCGTTGTCTCACTCTTCCCACAGCTCAGAGCATATTGTAGTTGGCTACCGTCAGGTTAACCTGGAAATGCAGGTAGTTAATTACCATGACTGGTCGGAGCGCTCTCTCAATTACCTGTGTAGGTTATTTAACAACCTCAACAAAGGCGATGATTACAGCACTACCCTTCCGGCAATCCAGATTGGTATTCTGGACTTCACACCTTTCCCGGAAAACCCCAGCTTTTATTCTAAAAATCTTATGATGGATACAGAAACCCACCACGTTTACAGTAGCAAATTTGCAATTCATGTGTTAGACTTAAAGCAGATAAATAATGCTTCCAGCGAAGATAAGCACTGGGGATTGGACAATTGGGCAAGGCTTTTTAAAGCTACTACTTGGGAGGATGTTAAGATGATTGCTGCAAATAATAAATATCTTACAGAAGCCGCTAACACCATGCACGAACTCTACTCTGACCGCGAAATGCGTCGCCAGATGGAGAACCGTGAAGATTTCATCCGCCGCCAAAAGCGTGACCAACGGATGCTGAAGGATCAGGCTGATATCATTGCTGAACAGGCTGACGAAATTGCTGAACAGGCTGACGAAATTGCTAAACTTCAGGCACAAATTGAGTCTTTAAAAAAATCTCTGTAAACACACTTCACTATATTGTAAATGATATAAGGCAGCATTTGTAGTCGCTGCCTTATATGTATAACATTCCTTATATTACTTGCAAAATCTCTTCAGAACATTTCTGCTGCATCCTATATGGAATAGGATTAATATATTGCAGCTTAATTCACTTCCAGTATAATTCCAGTTTCTGCTGTGCTTCCTGCTCCGTCATAGAGAACTTCTTAACAAGCTGCATCTTTACTGCTTCTGCGGATACACCCAGTTCCTGACAGGACTCTACCATGGCTTGAATGCCCTCTGCTCTCCCTTCAATTCTTCCTTCGATTCTTCCCTCTGCCTTTCCTTCTTCTCTTCCTTCTATTCTCCCTTTACTGATCGCATTATCTAAAACCTCACACATCGTCTTCACCTCTCCCTGCGCACCATTCTGCATCTCTTCAAACCTGTCATCCTGAGTCAGGACACTCATGAGTTTCAATACTGCATCCACATGCTTCATGACTTCCTGGCTGGGATTATATTCCTTATTCGTTCTCATCTGTACAAAATAGTCTGCCACTATCCTGAAATCGCTCTGAAACATTGCCACCTGTTCAGGCAATAAATATGCTATCTCAAATACATGTATCTTATAATCATTCACATACTGACTTAATTCCTTAGGAATGTTCTTAAAACATTCCCTTAAACTTCTCGGTTTATCCCAATGTTCCATTCCAAAATACAGTACAATGGAAATCACCGGATATTTCTCTTCATTCTCATGTTCTTTAAGTATCTGGCTTCGGTAAGCTGCTCCATCATATCCTATCATTCTAAGTGGCATGTATGGGTGCGCATCCGTCTGGTTCTCCAGTCCAAGCAACGCTATCTTGATATACCCGTATTTCCAGAACTTGGCTATGTCCCTCTCCTGCTCATGAACTTTCTTATCAGCTTTATAAATAGTCTTGTTCCCATCCGCTTCCAGATGCTCCTGCAGAATGACCTGTTTACCATCACACAACAATACATTTATAATGTCAGCAAAAACATCATTGTATGCCTCCAGGTAATTCTCTGTCAGATCCTTTTCCCCCATATGTACCACTCCATCTTATATGCTTCAAATGTTATTCGTATAATACCATTCAATAGGTATAATACTATATATTTTGTACGAAGTCAATACATATGTTCGGAACTTTTGTTCTTGTTCAGATAAATAAAAACCGAACTTTATGATATTATATTATCACAAAAAGTCCGATTTTACTATGTATATTCATTCCTTTTCTATTTTATTATCTATCCATTTACCCCATTTAAAATTAATGCTCTAGCCATTTTGAAATCCTCATATGTTGTAATTTTAAAATTCATATTAGTACATCTTATTCCTACAAATTTAAATTGTTTTTTCACTTCTTGACTCTCGCTGATTGAAATTGCTGGCATTGATTCTCTTTCTTTTAATATTTTTCCGTATATATACTTTGCATTAGATAAAGACATTGCTTAGCTGTTGTTGTGCTTGCAGAACTGCTGCTGGATGAGCTGGAACTGCTTGAACTGCCCGACTGGTCAATACCCAGAAGCAGTATATTGATTGTGTTTTCATTGTACTCATATACCTTGCCTTCATAAGCCACCCAGTCATCCTGCCATTGCACAATACTTTCCAGTGCCTTCTTCTGCTGCTGAGTCTCCTGTGCACTTCTTTCTATGACCGGTGCTGTTGTTGAGGCTGCTGCTTTAAGTTCCATCTCACCCGACTTGTATAATATGACTACAGCCAATCCAACAGAAAGTACTAAAATAAGAACCGCTGACAACACTGCAACTGCGATTCTGCCTATTTTATTCTTCTTTCTTTATAGTAAATATGTTTACTTCTTAAATTCAGAAAACCACATGCGTCATTTTTTGAATTTTTTATTTTTTTGGAAATGGAGTCTTTTCCTTTGTAAGACCAAGGAAATAATCTGTTGAAACATTATAATACTGTGCAAGACGAATCAAATGTCTGATAGGCATTTCATTGGCTCCTCGCTCATATCTTGCGTACATAGTCTGTGATGTTTCAAGGATTGTCGCAATTTCCTGCTGAGTTTTATCACTATCCTCCCGCAAATTACGCATACGTATTCTATAATCCATATATATACCTTCCTTTCCCTTAGAATAACAAATGGCATTCCTTATCGGATTTTCTAGTACATATTTTTCTTACAGCAAATACGAAATATGCAATATATGGTATAATTTATTATTTTATTGTTTTGTATGGACAATTTGATATTGATATGTTAGTATGACAATATGATGAAAAAGATACGATTAATTTTATTGACAATTTGTGTTTTTATTTTAATGACAGGTTGTAATTCTTCCAAAGGCGCAGCACCTTCAGAAGAAACCACATCTGTTGAAGCAGATAGTGGTAATGCCTTAGCTGACAGCATTCAGACTATTCTGGATGATAAAGAATATTATCCTGACATTACTTCTATTGAAGTAACATCTGATTACACAGTGTTTACAATCACGCTGGAGTCTGATGTCATGAATACA
This sequence comes from Roseburia sp. CAG:10041_57, assembly GCA_001916965.1. Taxonomy (GTDB): domain Bacteria; phylum Bacillota; class Clostridia; order Lachnospirales; family Lachnospiraceae; genus COE1. The sequence continues at coordinate 19,006 of MNTL01000069.1, read as the reverse complement.
TATGAATCCATGTTAGTCATGTCATTCTACACAGCAGGCAATGAACAGCAGATTGCTGCCGGCGTGTCACCGGAAGATGCGAAAACCACTGTCCGGTATATTAACGGTTCCACGAATGAGATTATTAGTGAAACTGATTCCTCTACGATGATAACTGAGTAAATTCTCATTGGTTATTATATCTATCCTCAAAGAAGGCGCATGCAGGAATTGCATGCGCCTTTGTGTCGTAATAATTATAGAATAACATTTACAGGAACTGTGCATACACGCTTGCCAGCATTACTGTGATTAATCCTGATACAGCGATTGACAGACTGCTCATTGCACCTTCAATATCTCCAAGCTCCATTGCCTTGGCAGTTCCGATGGCATGGGAGGCAGAACCGATGCCTATGCCCTTTGCAATAGGTTCCTCAATGCGGAATATCTTGCATACAGCTTCTGCGAACATGTTTCCAAGAACTCCCGTAATGATGATAACGGCAACTGTGATTGTCACGATTCCTCCCAGTTCTTCAGATACGCCCATTCCAATGGCTGTGGTAATGGACTTTGGCAACAATGTGACATACTGTTCATGGGTAAGTCCAAAGAATACTGCCAGAATCAGAACGCTGGTCACGCTGGTAAGTGCACCGGCAAGGATGCCCGCAAGGATTGCCTTTAGATTCTTCTTTAATATCTCCAACTGCTCATAAAGAGGCACTGCCAGGCAGACAGTAGCCGGAGTCAACAGATAGCTCAGATATTTGGCTCCATCATTATATGTATCATATTCGACACCTGTAATTGCCAGAATCACAATGATCACTGCAATGGCAATCAGCAGCGGATTAAAAATTGCCAGCTTGAATTTTCTCTTCAGCAGAACGCCCATCTCATAGGCAGCCACACTGATCATAACTCCAAAAAACAGGGAATTTCCCATTACCTCATTCATTCTTTATTCCTCTTTTCCATTCGTATTACCCACTGTGTCACTCTGCCTGCGGATGCCATGACAACGACTGTAGTTACTACCGTAATCACTGCAATAGGTATCAATATCGGTCTAAGCACATCCCAGGAACAGATTAATCCTACTCCTGCCGGAATAAACATGAGCGGCATAATCTCTATTAAGAATTTCGCTGCATCTTTCACCATGTCCAGCTTGATCATTCCTGTCATAAGTCCGGCAAACAAAAGAACAAATCCGTATACACTGGCTGGTATGGGTAGTGGAAGCAGACATTTTAATAATTCACCGCAAAAAGAAATCATCAGAATCAACATAAACTGTCTGACATATTTCATAACTTTTATCCTCCTTTTTTATGCAAAATGCATGTATTACATAGCATATCATTTTTTATGGAATATGTGTTATAAGTATATACGCTTATTTTACTATGATTTTTGTTAAACATACGTTCTTTTTATATTAAAAAAATCCCCCCGCAGGGGAAAATCTGCGGGGGGGGGGTAGAAATCATTATCCTTATCCTTCAATGGAAATGTACTTATTCTCTTCTACCTTTGGTGCATCTACCTTAGGTACGGACAATTTCAAGATACCATTTTCAAATTTTGCATGAATATCTTCTTCCGTAACATACTTGCCAACATAGAAGCTTCTGCTGACAGAGCCGGTATAACGTTCCTTACGGATGTATTTGCCGTCTTCGTCTTTCTCTTCCTTCGTATTATCATTGGATGCGCTGATTGTCAGATATCCATCCTTCAGTTCAGCCTTAACATCTTCTTTCTTATATCCCGGAAGATCAACATCAAGTTCATAACCTTTGTCATTTTCCTTGATATCTGTCTTCATTACATTGGCTGTGTTCTTCGCATAATTCCAATTAGCTGTCGGGAAAGCAAAACCATCCATAAAATCATCAAATAAATTTTCTCCAAAAATACTAGGCATCAACATAATCAATTCCTCCTTATATAAAACTCCGTAGGTTATGTCCTACACTGTTACGATACGTTTCTGTTAGAGCAGGGATTTGATTTTTATCTCTCTTCCCTTGTTCTGATTATGTTATAGCACCATTGTTAGCACTCGTCAATAGAGAGTGCTAACAATTCATATTTCTTTAAGAAAGTTTATTGTTCTATAATAATTAGAACATCATATCAGTACTGCGGCTATTCTCTTACTGCTTGTCTTTTTCATGATTCTCTTCCTTAATCTCCCAATGGATCAGGAATGTCAATGCGGCTCTCAGCGCAATGATTCCCGCAACCGTGACGATTTCTGTCCATTCTCTTACAATAACAGTCTTTAATATCTCACTGCACAGCTTGAATTCCAGACCGATTGCCAGTCCCTGTGCAAGCGTGATCTTCATATCCGGTGAACGGCGAACATACGCATAGACGCCCTTCAAGCCTGAGATAATAATGACGATAACACCTACGAACTCAAAAAACAGAATCGCCACTTCTACAATGTGCTTCAAAACCAATTCCATAATTTCAATCATGTTTTTCCCCCTTTTCTCATCCGACCTTAGTCGTTTTCCTCTCCCTCCATCAGTTTGAGGTAATCTCCTTTGTCAATATGCATCATGGATATCTGGTTATGATATCTTCTAAAGCCATATACGCAGTCTACATTGCGGATCAGTGACTGCAATCGCTCATCGGGTACACAGACAATCAACTGTAAATCCATCTTGCGCGCATACTGCAGGCAGACGGCACTTCTCTCCTGATCCATCTTGGAAAAGGCTTCATCCAGCAGCACCAGTTTAATCTTGGAATCCCTGTTACTCTGCTGCATATAAAGCATTGCAAAACCAGCCAGCAGTGCTACATACTTCGGGTTCTGACCTTCACCACCAGAATCACGTCCTGCCATCTCATCTACGAAATTCTCACGAATTACGTTGCCCTGTGCATCTGTTACCTGCTCATACATACTAAAGGACAGATAATTACGATAATCTGCATACTGCTCCATTTCTTTCAGACGCTGCTCTCTATGGGAGCCATCTTCATCCTTGATCGGCATGAATTTATCTGTCAGAAGCTTGATCTTATTCTCGTATTTCTGGTAAAATTCATCCTCACCAAGACTGATCTGTCCATCTATGACACCACTTCCCACATTCTTGCTGTCAAGCTCCGGTGCTGTCAGCATCTCATAGAACTGCCCATTCTCATTTTTTGCAGGTTCTATTTTGATCTGATAGGTGCTGTCTGCAAAATTGGTTTTACGAAGCAGACGGTTGATCTCATGCGTATGGCGTTTAGCAGCATTGATGTCACCATGTATGGTCGCAATGACATTTTCCCGAAGGCTCTTATAGATAATACTGCACTGCTTCTCAAATTCGCTTTCATACTCCGGTTCATAATCTGTCTCATACTCATTCAACAGATTCACATATGCATCATTGCTCTTCTCTGCGCCACTGAAGCCTACAGAAGGATATTCTCTGTTAAAGCGGTTTCTTGCAGCCTGTCTGTTCTCCAGCTCCTGCTGCTCCTTCTCTTCAAGCTCTGTGATTTCTCTGTTCTTCTGACTCTTGATAGCTTGACCTGAACGTGTCTTTAAAAGCTTCTCCACTTCTGCTTCCAGTTCCGCATTAGGAATATAGCCCATCAGACTTTCATCCAGTGCTTTTTTATTATTCTCGATTTCGCCCTCTAAATGACCTTTCCTGCGTTCAATACTGTTGATTACGCCCTGATTCTGGTCAATTTCAGTCTGTTTCTGTTCCTTCTTCTCTTCCAGTCTGCTGCTGCGCTCCTGCAATTCCTTATATTTTCCCTGCTCCAATACTTCTATATCCTTTTTCAGAGCATTGATCTTACCCATGACTTTATCCAGCTCCTTACCGGAAGTGGAGAGAGATATAATATAAGAATCTTCCTCTGTCAGTCTTTCAAAAGCTGAAGCCTGACTCAGCCTGTTGATCGCCTGCATCTGCTGTGCATTCTCACTTTCAAGACGCATGAGCTCTGCCTGATATTCCTCCAGTCTTGCCTTGGAGACTTTACTTCCGATACATGCGTACTTATCATAATCACGCTTACGCAGATGGCGGAAGATATAATTACTGTAGGAATAGCAATCCGGTGTAACACCGTCTTTTACCTGTTCCAGTTCCTCCGTCGTATGACATTTGATAATTCTGCCCAGATAACGCTTGAGGCATGCATCAATATACGGATATCCTGTCTCCACTGCTTCATAGAGGGAGCCTTGTTCTGCCTGTGGCTGACTCTTTTCGATTGCAGCCGTATTAATCAGGTCAACCTCTTCATATTTCTTCATCTCACGAAAAGCAACTGCTGCATCATGGGCATACCTGGGTTCTGTCACAAGAGAAAGCTTGAGTCTGCCCATTCTTCCCTCAATAGCGTTCTTCCATTCCTTGTCCCTGACATCGAACATATCTGCAAAGATATAGACCTTAATGGTACGTCCATAAAGGTCGCTGAGTCTGCGCTCCAATGCGCCTCTTGCTTCCTTTAATATAGCAGAATACGGCTTCCTGTCATTCTTCATGTCATCTACCAGAGTCCGCAGTTCCTTCAATTCCTTATCAGATTCGCGTTTCTGCTCCTTGTATTCTTCCAGCGTTTCCTCGATATCCACTAAGGTATTCTGGATATTACGTCTCAGGTCGTTACACTGCTGTTCTGTGATGCTGCCGCTGCAAAAGGCATGAATACGTTGCAGCATAGGGTTGCTGACATAGTCTGTAATTGCCTCATCCTCTTCCCACTTTCGCAGTCCTTCCAGCATTTTACGCCACTGCATACTCTTCTCTGTGAGCATTTTAGCCAACTGGTTCTGTGCTTCCAGCTGATTTTTCTTTGCGCCCAGATCGCTCGCCTGAAGATCCGCTTTTACCTGAATCAGTTCTTCGTCAATGTCTTTTAAAATGGCTCTGTCCTTCTCCATTTCCAGAGCAAGTCTGTCCAGTTCATCCTTGTGCTGTGCAATCTGTTGTTCTTCTGACATGATCTTATCCTGTAGTTCTACCACATCAATACAACGTATCATTGCATTGGCTTTGGCAATCCCTGTACTGACTTCAAGCATGCGGCTGCCGGCTTCACGCACCTCCTGCAGAAGCTCGATTCTATGGCGCATATCCTTGATCTTATCCTGAATATCTCTATAAGAACCCAGCTGGTCACTGATCTTCTCTATGACATTGCTCTCACTCTTAGGGAACATGTAATCTCTGATAAACTGACCTGTACCATTAGTCATCTTTAACGCAATGGCACTTTTCTCCATAATCTGAAAACGGGTTCCGTCAATATAACCAAGAATCACATCATACAGCGCAGCCATATATGCCTCTCTGGAAGTATACGTACGGTTCACATCCCTGCCCTTGTTAGAATCTGACTGCGCCCTTACCTCCAGCAGCTTCTTAATCTCCTGATTGGTGTATACATATCCTTTGGAGTTGATATATTCAGACTCCGGTATCTGCCCTGAATGGCTGAAAAAGACATACTTCCTGATCTCACTGTCATTGTGTTTTACTTCAAAAGCCACACCTACACAGGTGTAATTATGCGTACCTGTATCCTCTATCTCCAGTACAATGTTGGAACAAAAGTCAGCATTCTCACGATTGGCTGTACCATCCTTCTGCTCCCCTCGCAGGTAACTGAGCACGCTTCTCCTGTTCTTGGCATCATCTGCCGCCTTATTGAGGAAACTAGGAGAGAAGCTTCCATATAAAAGAACCTGTATGGCATCCATTACTGTGGATTTACCTGAACCACTCTTGCCACTGAACAGATTTACATATTCATTAAATTCCAGTATCTTATGAGAAATGCCGCCCCAGTTATTCAGGCACATTCTGGTAAATATTTTCTTAGACTGTTTCACTTATTCTACTAACCGAACCTTTCTATATAATACGCTATTGTACAGTAATCCTATTCTATCGCTGCTTCTGTCCTGTCACGATACTTCTTCACAAGTTCTTCAATCGTAACCGAAGAACAGAAGATATTGACCGTACTGTATATATAGATTGGCGTATCATCTTCTACATTGCCTACTGCACCGGGTAATTCGATAATCTGATGTACTTTTAACAGCGTCAGTGCATCCTGCCACTCCTGACTGGTAAGCTTACGGATGATCAGCTTCGTACTGGCTCCGTACTCTCTGATCTCCCGAAGACTTGTCACTGTAGCACGCAGACCATCCCCCATAATCCTGTCTCTGTATATGATCTTTAAAAGCAGCATAATACGTGTCGTCATCAGATTCATACGCTCTGTTGGCAGACCCTCGCCCTGAATTCTGAAAAGCTGTTCCTGTGGATCATGAATCAGCTCCAGATCCAGCAGGGAAAGATACGCCGCTATAAATTCTCTGTGATTGGCACAGGTTCTATATCTGGGATTATCCCTCTGTACCAGGGTTACAGGATCACATTTTACCTGCAATATACACGTCTGTTTAAACAGATCCTGTATTGTTTTTTTGATATTTGATGCCTCACCGGGAGACAATTCTTCCATATATTTTAACATCTGTTATTTCAAGCCTTTCTAAATTAATAACTATTCAGAACCCATGTGCAAAACTGCATCCTTGATGCTATTTGGGATAACAGGTTTACCTGTTATCTGCTCATTCTTCTGTCTCAGGATGCATATTTCGGATCATAAGCTCGGAAAAAGTATATCCATCCGGGCTGGTGAACTCTCCGCCTAAGTTTACAACATCCTCCCCGCCCTGATTCTCTGTAATCTCCTGCCACAAAAACATCATTTTCTCCAGATCTTCTATAGAGGATACTGTCTCCTTTGTTGTGACAAATGCACCATCCTTCATATTCCGGTCACGGAATGCGTGGAGCTGTCTCTTGGTATAAAGAGGTTTGGGCACAAAATCGGTAATCTCATCTTCTCTGTGCTGCTCCTGTTCTGCTGTTGTCAATGGATTGAACTGTGAATCGCTCTCTTCTCTGATGGTATACATACTGTCATCATCATATACTTTATACGGTGCTGACAGCCTGATATGGCTGCTCAGCTCATCCAGGATCTGCTCCTTGTCCTCACTGGCATCCATAATACGCAGCAGCTTGGGGATGTTGTCTTCGTCATGGGCTCCTTCCTGGAAAATGAAGCGGATTCTGGCAAGTGCGCGTCTGGCAAATACTGCCTTTTGCTCAATCAATCTGTTATACTTGCGCTCGATCATGTCAAATTCACGTTCAATGCGGTATACCATTACCGTAGCTTCTTCATAGTAATTAAGAGACTGTTCCAGTCTGAACTTCGCCATAGAATCCGGCGCTGCTTCATTCAGCTGTTCTATGATCTGTATCTTACGTTTCTCATTATCATTTAAAATCTGGCTGATGAGCTCTTTTACAGCCTCTTTATATCGGTAAAAGCTGTCTGTTGTGGTAAGAATCGCATATCTCTTACTGTCATTGTTATTGATCTCATCTACCAGCACCTGCTGAATCTCCATGAAATTCTTGCTCTGGGATAATTCTTCAAAATATGTCCTCATACCATTCTGCATATTGGAAAGCAGCTGTTCCAGATTCTTGGATGTCCGCAGGGCGCTCTTTAGAATCTCACTGTTTTTCTCTTTATCAGAATGATAGGTGAACAATGCACTGTAAATGGCAAGGATGCTCTCTCTTTCTCCTGTCTCATCTTCCTTCTGCAATTTCTCGAAGAGTTCCACATACATCTGACTATACTCTGGAAAAGAAAGTATATAGGTATTGAGCTTCTCATCATAATCACTGCGCAGCCATCCCCAGCGGATGAGGCGCCTGAGTATTGCAGAAGGTGTTCCGGGATACACGGCATCTGTCTCCATATCTGTATTCTGTGTCTCTTCTTCCTGACTTTCTTCATCTTCCTGCCAGTCTATCTGTCCACGACTCATGGTTTCCGCGATAATAGCCTGTCCTTCCTCAAGGGTGAGTCCAAGTGCTGTATACAATTCACTGTTTTCTTCATATATTGCTGCCAGAAACATCATATAAGCGTCCATATTTCTGGTGCGGAACAACTTATAGAAGTCCTCTGGGATCTGTTTCTTTAATATCATATATTCTCCTGGGACAGGGAAACGGGAATGGAGCTGGGGATTGTGAGGATGTTACCATGCATAAGCAGGTAACATCCTCACAATCAGCCCCGTGCCGGGCGTTTCGCTGGATTATTAAAAATACCTGTCTGCAAGTCTTAGAATGCAGACAGGTATAGTTTAACATAAATTTTAGACTATGTGAAAGATTTAAAGTTCTATTTTTTATATCGGGTGTGGCTTATTACGGAAATATTCTGCCTGAATTGTAAATAAAATAGACTGACTTTAACAAATGATATCTTAAAATATCCCGCGAAACGCTCAGCCATTCTCCATTCCTTCCCTGCGTTTCGCCCCTCGCCTATTTGGCATTCTCAATATAGCGGATGCAGACGCCGCCGGGGGCAAGTTTGGTGGTGTGCAGGTTACGGGAAAAGAGTATCTCGCCCTGCTGTGGGTGTAGAAGTTCTACTGAAGTATCGCTGGCATTGACCAGTACTTCCAGCTTCTCGCTCCAGCCAATCTTCTCGAACTGAATGACTCTCGGGTTCTCATATTCAGCCGGGAAGTGGAAGTTACGCTCTCTCATAAGAGGCTGTGTCTTTCTAAGATTAATCAGCTCTTTCATAAAAGATATCTGTGATGCATAGTCTCCCCGCTCTATCTCATTCCATGGCATACAACGTCTGCAGTCAGGGTCATATCCACCTTCCATGGCAATCTCGGTTCCATAGTAGATGCACACGCTGCCCGGCATGGTGAACAGCAATGTCAACAGCGCATCATATTCATCTATTCCCGACACAATACTGCGAAGTCTCTGTGTATCGTGAGAGTCCAGCATATTGAAAAGCACGTCATTTGTCTGCTGCATATAATTGGTATAGCAACGGTTAATCATGCACTCAAAGTCCTCATCTGTCAGGCTTTTATCAATAAAGAAGTCCTTCATGCTGCCAGCAAGAGGATAATTCATAACTGCATCATATTCATCCCCGCGAAGCCAGTTAATTGCATCATGCCATATTTCTCCCAATATATAAATGTCAGGTTTTATGGCTTTGAGCGCACTTCTGAGTTCCTTACAGAAGGTATGGGACACTTCATTGGCTACATCAATACGGATACCATCTACGTCATATTTACGCACCCAGCCGCACACAACATCCACCAGGTACTTTCTGACTTTTGGGTTATTGGTATTAAGCTTTGGCATTCCATCGAAAAAGGCAAAGGTATACAGCTGCCCTTTCTTCGCTGCCTGCCATTTATCATCCAGAGGCCACTGGTTAATCATGAACCAGTCATAATACTGTGATTGCGGTCCTTTCTCCAATACATCCTGCCACGGCTTGAAATAATAGCCTGCATGATTGAGCACCGCATCCAGCATAATCTTAATTCCCCGCCCATGCGCCTGTGCAACCAACTCTTTCATGACTCCATCGTCGCCAAAATGAGGATCTATACGCTCATAATCTGTCGTATCATATTTGTGATTGGAAGGTGACTCGTTAATTGGTGTCAGATACAGCCCTGTCACACCCAGATCCTGTAAATAATCCAGTTTCTGTGTAATGCCCTCCAGATCTCCACCATAATTATCTCTGTGTCCCTTGATTGATTCACATTTCCAAGGCTTCGTGCCTTCGGGATCATTTGCCGGATTGCCATTGCAGAATCTGTCCGGGAAAATCTGATACCAGACAGTCTCATTGACCCAGTAAGGGGTTCTATTCACATCCGCCGGATTCAGCCAGGGCATTGTAAAGCACTGACGGCTTCTGCCTTTTAATTGCATCTGCTCTTCACTGACGAAGCCATCCTCGAAATAATACCACTTCTCTGTATCAGTAATCAGTTCAAAGTAATATTTCAATCTCTTAAAAGGTGGAATAATGGTAGTCGTCCACCATATCTGATTCTTTAATTTCTTCTTAAAAGGAATGCCAGCCTTCTCTCCCGTCCATTCCTCGCCTCCACCTAAGATACCATTGGCAAAGGGATCTCCATAAATGATATTCACAATCTTCACATCATACCCTGTCTTCAGGTTAATGATGAGCTGATTATCGTCCAGCGCATAGCAATAATTATCTGTTGATCTGTGAAAAACTGCTGCAAACTCCATATTAATCCATACCTCTCTTTTGCTCTCTGTCCATATCTATGCAAGATAAAAATACAGCCCGCATAGTTTTGAACATTTTTTTACCCCATTTTTCTATGGAAAACGTTTTCCATACGTGTTATAGATATTGTACACGTAATATTCTGAGAAATCAAGTCTTTTATATTTTGTCAAAGCATAACAATGGTTGCCAAAAATCTAACAAACTTTTATAATAGACTTGTTATAAAAGTTTCAGGTTATTGAGAGGAGTCGTTATAAAGATGGCAAAAATAAACAGCAGTCACATTGCAATTCCCACGATATTAAAAGTTGAAGACGGAGCTTTGAGTAAGATAGGACCTTATCTGCAGGAAAGTAATTTACAGAAAGTCGTTATTTATTTTGGAAATGGTCTGATTGACATGTTCGGTCAGAAGGTTCTCTGTTCCCTGCACAATGCAGGAATTGAAGTTCTGGAATATTGTGAACTGGATACAGTCGATATAGATGATATCATCCGCATTGCCTTTGCGCTGCCCAATTCCACACAGGCGGTCATTGGTCTGGGCGGTGGCAAAGTCATTGATGCCGCCAAATATATGGGATTTCTGCGTAAGCTTCCCTTCATCAGCGTGCCGACTTCTGCTTCCAGTGATGGCTTTTCCAGCGCCAGCGCTTCCCTGCTTATTAATAAAAGGCGCAGCTCTGTTCCCGCACGTATGGCTTATGGCATTATTGTAGACACAGATGTAATCAAAAGTGCACCTGAGAAATTCCTCTACTCTGGTATCGGAGATATGGTTTCCAAGATCACATCCCTCTATGACTGGCAGTTTGAAGCAGAGCATGGCGCTGCACAGGTCAATGATTTTGCCATGATGATTGCGAAAAAGGCAGTAAACAGCTTCGTGCGTACACCTTTTGAGACGATTCATGACCGCCTGTTCCTGAAAGAATTACTGGACTCCCTTGCCATGAGCGGTATCGCAAATGAAATTGCAGGAAGCAGCGCCCCCACCAGTGGCAGTGAGCATCTGATCTCACATGCTCTGGATAAAATGCTGGAGACACCTCAGCTTCATGGTATTCAGGTCGGTATTGCCACATACCTGATGAGTCGTGTGCATGACCATCGTTATCAGAGAGTCAATACCATCTTTACCCAGACTGGTTTCTGGGATTATGTGTGCACCCTGAATCTGAATGTAGAAGACTATAAACAGGCAATAGATCTTGCACCTTCTATCAAGCCTTTCCGCCACACCTATCTTCATGAAGAACAGTATCGTGAACTGGCTAAGCAGATTCTGGTAGAAGATGAAGTTCTACGCAGAGTTTTCCACCTGGCATAGCAGTCTTATTGTAATTATCAGTTCGCCCACCTGATCTGCTCACCCTGAATTAATGGGTAATGTGCGAGTTCACTACCATCCAGATTCTCTCTATGCATGTCTACTGCTGTGATCTGATGGTTTTCATAGGTCGTATAATAGTAGATTCCCTTATCTGCATTGCAGCATGAGGTATACAGTGTAATCTCATATTTGCCCTCAGCCACTTCACAGCAGCCTCTCTGCTGGTCTACAGATCCTAAGATATGGAAGAACTGGCTCACACTTTCATTCTCTGATTCTCCTGAAATGGCATGTATCTTAGTAAATGCCACCTTTGCAAAGCGGGATGCAGAAGAAAGATCTCCCGGCAGTCCCAAGGCTCCCATACCTCTGCTGTAGGTGTTAAGCGGCAGCTTGTCTGAGAACTGGTTCTGTGGCTGTCTGGGGGATAATCCCATATAATTATTCAAAAGGAACATCTGCGTAGGAAATGGCGGATTGTTGGTCATAACTCCCACCGGATTATCATAGACACGTAATCCATCTTCCATACATTCTACTGTAATGGCACTTTCTTTATCTGCAATCAGCCAGTGAAGCTGTGCTGCCGGGAAATACTCATTGAATGTAGTTCCTACCAGATTCATCCTGCCAAGTTTTTCTTTTGCTTCTGTTACTGAGGAACACTGTGACAAGATCCATGGAATAAATTCAAACTGTGCCACATTCTCTCTGCCCTGCTCTACTTCCTGATATTTAGCGTTGCCAACAAAGTTAAGTCCTGCCATTCCAAGACCTTTTTCATTGATGGCGTCATAATAAAGCGGGTAATCTGCTGCCACATGTGCCATACCAATAATTGCATAGTGTGTCTTCACCTCTCCCATATGCCTGAAAGCAAATGGATAATTGCGGGGAGTGATCGTTACTTCCTCTCCATAATTACATTCATAATCCAGTGTTCTTCCAAAATAAAAATCTTTCGTTCTATAAGTTGCCGCTGTACACATACTGTCCACCGTACCTTTCCATATATTTGTGAAATGTATTTATAGTATAACATAAAAAAGCCCATCACAGTCGCGTGATGGGTAAATATTTAATATATATGAGTAACAGTTCAGCCATGGCTTAAAAAACGAGGACATCATGCTTGCATGAATGGAATCGTTTTATAAGTCATGAGATGAGCGCCAGGTTATGAGCAAAGTTAACTGCGCAGCAGTGGAAAAACGCCGTCAGGCGTCTTTGCGAATGGCGCGGCTGAACTGTTACATATATGATGCCAAAGACCTTGGAACAATCCGCAGGCATCATAGCGTCCACTTGGCAAACTCGTCATCAGTACATTTTACATAGTGTGTACCATCTACGAGGTGCTGTGTTCCCTGCCTATAGTCAATACCCGATGTCTTATAATCATAGGTAAGTGCTGTTCTGTTCTTCTCTACAACCGGGTTCGGTGCAGGAATCGCAGACAACAGGCTCTTGGTATATGGATGGATTGGATTATTGAAAATTTCATCTGTAGTTCCTGTCTCCAGTAAATGTCCCAGATGCAATACACCGATTCTATCTGAAATATACTTAACCATGGACAGATCATGGGCGATAAACAGATACGCTGTACCGGTTTCCTGCTGAATGTCCTTCATCAGATTGACAACCTGTGCCTGAATAGATACATCCAATGCAGAGATACACTCATCTGCAATGATTAGCTTGGGATTCATGATCAATGCCCTTGCGATGCCAACACGCTGTCTCTGACCACCGGAGAACTGATGCGGATAACGGGTTGCGTGCTCCGGTGAAAGACCTACCTTTGCCAGAATCGCCTTAATCTTCTCCTCACGTTCTGCTTTTGTCTTATACATATGATGGATATCCAGACCTTCTCCAATGATATCACCTATCTTTTTACGTGGATTCAGGGAAGCCATCGGGTCCTGGAAAATCATCTGCATCTGTGTACGGAGCATCTGACTTGTAGACCTGCCAAGCTTACCACTGATATCCACATCATTGAATACAATCTTACCCGCTGTAGGATCATATAATCTGATGATACTTCTGCCAATGGTAGATTTACCGGAACCGGATTCTCCTACCAATCCATAAGTCTCACCCGGATAGATTTCAAAAGACACATTCTCTACAGCATGTACTGTAAAAGAACTGCTTACTTTGAAATACTGTTTCAAGCCATCTACCGTAAGAAGCGGCTTTGCATTATAATTCACTGCCATAATCCTTAGCCTCCTTCTTCATACGTTCTAATCGAGCCTTCAGCTCCTGCGGCATCTCTACCTTAGGTGCTCTCGGGTCTAACAGCCATGTAGCTGCATAATGTGTATCTGATACCTTGAACATAGGAGGATCTGCCTTATCATCTACCTCCAGCGCATATTTATTACGTGCTGCGAAGGCATCACCCTGTGTCTCATGCAGTAGGTTTGGCGGTGAGCCAGGAATGGTATAGAGTCTTTCATCATCCGTATCCAGATCAGGCATTGCTGACAAGAGTCCCCAGGTATAAGGATGCTTGGGATCATAGAATATCTCATTGATCGTGCCTTTTTCTACAATCTTACCTGCATACATAACATTGACATAGTCTGCAACCTTTGCTACAACACCAAGGTCATGTGTAATATAAATAACAGAGATACCTCTCTCCTTCTGTACTCTGCGGATAAGTTCTATAATCTTCGCCTGAATGGTTACATCCAGCGCAGTTGTAGGCTCATCACAGATCAGCAGGTCAGGGTTACAGGAGAGTGCAATCGCAATGACAACTCTCTGTCTCATACCACCGGACAGCTGATGCGGATAATTCTTCATTCTCTTCTCTGCATCTTCAATACCTACCTCTTTGAGAAGCTCCACGGCTTTTGCCCAAGCTTCTTTCTTCGGAGTCTTGAAATGCCAGATCATACCTTCCATGATCTGCTTTCCAATCGTCATAGTAGGATCAAGACTTGTCATCGGGTCCTGAAATACCATGGCAATTCTCTTGCCATTGATATGTCTACGTATCCATTTCTTATCTTTGCTGAGAATATCTACCGTCTCCGGTGTTCCATCAGCATGATGATAGGAGAATTCAATACTGCCGTTTGTTACTGTTGCATTGGATGCAAGAATACCCATGGCAGCCTTCATCGTAACAGATTTACCGGAACCGGATTCTCCTACGATGGCAACCGTTTCTCCTTTTTGCAGGTCTATATTAACACCTCGTATTGCATGGACTGGTCCAGCAGTAGTACGAAAGGTGATATCCAAATCTTTGATTTGAAGAATTGTGTTCTTATCTTCTGACATCTTATTTCTCCTTTCGTCCTTACATTTCTTTCATCTTAGGATCAAGTGCTTCTCTTAATCCATCTGCTACAAGGTTGAAGCTCAACATCAATAATGCCATTACCACGATAGGTGGAATAATCTGGTACGGATGTGTTGTAAAGCTGTTGAAGCCCTCTGAAATCAGGGAACCTAAGGAACACTGTGGTACAGGAATACCCAGACCTACGAAGCTTAGGAATGCTTCTGTAAAAATCGCAGTAGGAATGGAGAACATAACCTGTGTAATG
The DNA here is from genome assembly GCA_001916965.1 of Roseburia sp. CAG:10041_57. Lineage (GTDB taxonomy): Bacteria > Bacillota > Clostridia > Lachnospirales > Lachnospiraceae > COE1. The sequence goes on along the minus strand of MNTL01000069.1, from coordinate 3,919 downwards.
ATTGGTCCAATGATATTAGGCAGAACTTCTTTAAAGATGATGAAGAAGTTACCTGCTCCCAGGGTTCTGGAAGCCAGAACAAATTCCTGCTCCTTTAATTTCAGCATTTCTGCACGGGCAATACGGCTCATACCTACCCATTCAGTCAGCATCAATGCAAAAATAATGGTCAGCATACCAGGCTGAAGAACCAGCAGAAGCAGTGTAACAATAACCAGTCTGGGGATACCATTGGCAATCTCCAGGATTCTCTGCATGATAATATCGACTTTACCGCCAAAATATCCGGATATCAGACCATAACTCATACCAATGACCATATCAATGATTGCTGCCGCAATGGCAATAATCAGAGATACTCTTGCGCCTTCCCAGGTACGTGTCCAGATGTCACGTCCAAAATTATCACTTCCGAACCAGTATTCTACATCGTCCAGCCCTTTTTCCACATAATAATTGATGGTCTTTGAGCCTGTCGTGGTCCGCATTGACTCATCACCGTTAAAGATACCGAACTTCTCCAGTGCCTTCACACGTGGGGCGAAGTTTTTCTGGCTCAATTCCTGTCCTGAATATGTATACTCATTCATACCCGGTCCGATTGCTGCAAATAAAGTAATCAATATAATCAGTACAAGACCAATAACTGCACTTACTTTACGGAAATAACGGATTAATACGTCTTTCCAGAAGTTCTGTGCGGCATAGTTCTCATCAATTGTAATCGCACCTGCATTGTCTTTTAATACAAAATCCGCATCTACAGGTACATAGGGTGTGTTTATCTCGCTCATCATCATTCCCCTTTCCCTGCAAGTCGGATTCTCGGATCAATGATACCGTAGAGAATATCCACTACCAGCATGATACCGATATACATTGCAGAATAAATAAAACTCAATGCAATAACTACGTTATAATCATTGGACTGAATTGCTGTTACAAGCAGACTTCCTACGCCGGGAATCGCAAAGATCTTCTCTACTACCAGAGAACCTGTCATCAGATCTACAATCAACGGTGCAAGTACTGTAATAATAGGAATCAGCGCATTTCTCAATGCATGACGTAATATCAGTGCAGAACCTGAGATACCCTTACTCTCTGCCAATAACATATATTCGCTTCCCAATACTTCAAGCATCTCACTCCTCGTAAACCGGGCAATGGATGCCATGGTAAACATGGACAATGAAATACTGGGCAATACACTGGAACCAAAGATATCCTGCTGGGAGAATAACATAGGAAACCAGCCAAGCTTAAATCCAAAATTATAACTCAGTGCCAGCGCAAATACATAGGATGGAACAGATACACCAATAACGGAGATAATCGTTGCCAGAGTATCCCATATCGTATCATGCTTGAGAGCTGCGATCAGTCCAAGGATCAATCCTACCACTGCACCTACTGTAACTGCAAATCCACCGATTCTGATAGAGATCGGTAATCTGCTCTGAATCAACTGTGAAATCGGGGTATTCTTGGAAATGTTATAACTAACGCCCAGATCACCCTTTAACATATTGCCTACATATTTAAAAAACTGTACGATAATTGGCTGGTCCAGACCATATTTTGCATAAAGGGCTGCCTTCTGGTCTGCATTTAATTTCTCATCATTAAATGGAGAACCCGGCATAAGCTGCATCAGTATAAACAAAACCAATAAAATCGCCAAAAGTGTAAAGAGCGAAGTAATCACTCGCTTTATCGTATATTTCTTCACCTTCTGCCTCCCCGTCTGTGTTCAAACTCTTTTAAGCCTTATCAGGCACAAAAACCGCACCAAGGTATAGACTTCCTTAGTGCGGTTCCAATTAACAAATTTCTATTATTCTGCCTTTACCGCATTCTTATATACACGGTTCAAAGCAACCGGGTGGAACTCAACGCCTGTAACCTTAGAAGACATCATTTCTGCATTACACTGTGTGTAGAGAGGGAAGATAACTGCTTCGTCCATTACGATCTTCTCAGCATCGTAAAGTCTAGCCCAGCGTCCTTCTGCATCTGTACACAGATCACCAGTTGTACACTCATCAATGATAGCATCATATTCTGCATTGCTCCAGAAACCATAGTTGTTAGAATTATCTGTTACCCACATTCCAAGGTAAGTCATAGGATCAGCGTAGTCAGGTCCCCAACGTGTAAGTCCTAACTGGAAGTTACCATCCTGCATATCCTGTACTCTCTGTTTCTTAGGCTCAATTGTCAGAGTAACTGTAAGTCCCGGAAGAGTTGTCTCCCACTGCTCCTTTAATACCTGAGCGACCTTCTGAGGTGCATCATCAGCATCTACAACCATGTCAAGTGCAAGCTCTGTTACACCAAGTTCATCCAGACCTGCCTGCCAGTACTCTGCTGCCTTATCTGCATCAAATGCGCATACATCAGAGAACTTGGACTGATCTCCGGAGAAGTCAGATCCGTCAGGACCTGCTGCAAATTCAATGGGAACTGCTGTATATGTAGGTGTGGAACCATCCTTTAATACATCTGTTGTGATAGCTTCACGATTGATAGCCATTGTCAGTGCCATACGGATATTTAAGTTGGCAAGTTCAGGAACATTCTTGATGTTAGGTGATACATACCATAAGTAACCTGCACCGATTGCCTGGAATTCAGGATCATCCTTAACCTGGTCAACCTGCTCACCATTTACAAGAGTAGTATCCAGGGCACCTGTCTGATAGCTCATCAGGGCCTGCTGTGAATCCTGAATTACCTGATAATTCAGACCTGCAAGCTGTACGCTGTCTGCATTATAGTAATCAGCATTCTTGGTTAAATGGAAAGCTGTTGCAGCCGGTTCGTAGCTGTCAAGAACGAATGCGCCGTTTGAAAGTACTGTTTCAGGGCTTGTTGCAAATGTATCTCCGCATGAAGTAAAGAACTCTTCATTTACAGGATAGAAGGTAGGGAAATACATCAGTGACAGGAAGTAGCTGACAGGAACATTTAATTCTACCTGTAATGTCTTATCATCTACTGCTGTAACACCAAGTTCACTCTTATCCTTGCTGCCTGCAATGATATCTGCAGCATTCTTGATCTGACCGATATCACTTAACATATAGGAATATTCGGAAGCAACTTCAGGATCTGCTGCTCTCTGCCATGCAAATACGAAATCTGCTGCAGTAACAGGAGTACCGTTGCTCCAGTTAGCATCATCACGAATGTGGAATGTATAGGTAAGTCCGTCATCAGAAAGGTCATAAGATTCTGCCAGGGCAGGTACTGCCTGTCCGTCTGCATCCATCTGCATCAGACCATCTGTATAGTCTGCGATAACTTCAAATGAAGTACCATCTGTTGCCTGCTGTGGGTCAAGTGACTCAACAGGTGTCTCTAACATAATGTTCAGGTCAGAACCGCTTGCTGTAGTTGTTGCCTCAGCTGAAGCTGTCGTATCTGTGCCTGCTGCAGCACTTGTCTGCTCTGTAGCAGCCGGTGCTGAACTGCTGCCGCATCCAACGAGACCAATCGTCAGAACGGAAGCCATTGCGATCGCTAATGTAGCTTTCATCTTTTTCATAACATTTCCTCCTTAGAGTTATTCTGTGTCTGAACTGTTCAGACCTCCCACCCCCGCAATTATGGGTGTTTATAAAATGAGCGCACTGAAACTGTATTCGTGTATACCGCTCCCTTGCGCTGATTAATATGCTACCACATCAATGCGCTAAAATCAAGTATATTTATACAAAAAATTTCACTAAAATGCATTATATTGTCTTTTCTTATACATTTTAGTGGATTTTCAAGTATAAGAAAACGGCGGGACTATAGTCCCACCGTAAATTTCCTAGTATAGCGTTTTCTAAATAACTGAACCATTTACGCAGAATATTTTTCAGAAAGTGCATGTCAAAAAACGTAGGCGTAGCGGGCTACGCTGAGGATT
>MNTL01000028.1 GCA_001916965.1 Roseburia sp. CAG:10041_57 | reverse complement strand
ACCATAGTTGCGCCGACGTCCTTGGTTCTTGCATTCGAATCCAACGGAATATCAGTGGTAACATTTACGCTTCTGACACACTCCTTAGCCACTTCAAAGCTCTCGCTTCCTTCAACTTTTACTAAAAATGACATAATTCCATCTCCTTTTCAATTATTTAAAATCCGTAAGAAGAATGCTGGTTTTGCATTCTTCAGCATGAAGCTAGAAGTTCTTCGGCGGTGCACGCTCTCGTGCAGCATCGATTTAGAACTTCTCTTTATTCTTTATTCGCCGTAACCGCCTTCAATCTTCACCGCATCATTTTCGTCCTTCTTCTGCTTGATATGCAGGTAGAAAGTACCCACGCCGGTTTCATCGTCCAAATGCTCTTTATACTCCATGACAAACGCATTGGGAATCGTATACTCTCTTACCACCTGCCCTGCTGATACAACATCGATCTTCGCACTTCTGTAGCAGTCTGCCTGCTCGGACGGAACCTGAGACCATTTGGCTAATCCAAGTGTTCCGTCATCTCCGTCTGCTCCCACCTTATAGAGCATTTTTCCGGTAATCTTTACTGCGATACCGAAATCTGTTGCCCTTGCGTTGGAATCTGCTGCTGAATCAGAACTGAAACTGACTTTCTCGATGGTTCTCTCATCCAGACTGATGTTCTCTGCGCCTCCACTCACTGCTAATCTAAAACCCATGTTCATTTCCTCCTTCTTTTCTTTTGAACTTTATTTAAAATGTTCTGTCCTCACTGTTGACCCGGTTAATCTCGATTTCGAGATTCTTCACATTGCCGTTGAATGCGATATCAAGCGTGCAGTATCCTGCCGTTTCGTCGATGGAATACTTGATATCATCTCCGTTTCCGATAATCGCATTAATGTAATCTTTTTTCTCCATCCATCTGCTTCTCTGGCTGGTAGGCTTGCTGGAGAAAAACTCTACAATATTTTCCTGCTTAAAGTCGCCTGTCGCCAAGCGCATCACCCTCTGAATATAAGTAGTCACCTGTGTCTTGTAGATTGGCTCATAGCTCTTTCCGTCTGTCAGCAGGTTACGCGCCTTATAAACCATGATGTTCTGAATATTCAGATCCTTAAGCACTGCGTTTTCAGAAGAAAATACAAATCCGAAATTCTTCCGGTTGATATCACTCTTAATATCATTCGTATATCCTGTAATCTCTTTTGCCATGGTTGTCCGAACCTGTAGCGCATGATCTCCTGACTCAATATCAAACCGAACACCTGGAAGCTGCTCGTCTACATTTTTCTTAAAAACTTCTTTTAAGTAGTCCGGACTCTGGTAAGCTGCCACCAATCCGGCTGCCACATATGCGGCTCCTATATAAACGCCGTCAATCCAGATTTTCATAATATCTTCTTTTTCTTTGGAAAGTGCTGCCGTATTCTGTTCCGTGACATACATCCTGTTATCCAGAATCACTCCGGATTTATCTTTAGGGATTACTGTAAAATTCGGAATGCAGGGAATTGCATACTCGCTGAATGGCTTGCCGATTAGCTGTGCGCACTTTGTTTCATACTTTTCAATTCCCTCTGTCGCCATAATATTAAAGGTGGTCTTATCCCCCGTCTCATAGCTGAAGAAACACTGCACTTCGTAATCTTTCAGCGCATCCAGTATTCGAACCAGCGACTCCACGCTGTTCACATCCTCTTTCTCTACGTTCTCATTTCCCTGAAAACGCTGTCTTACCGCCTTAAGCTTAGAACTGCTGTTTAAAGAAACCGACGGAACAATCGCATACCAGATGGTATTCTCAAAATCATTTTTTGCATTTACTGTATTGAGGTATGCTAAAAGTCTCGGAATGTTGCTGCTCTTTGCCAACATATCGTTGCTTACATTGGAAATCACCATGGAAGGTCTCATGCCCTTGCAGTTTCTCGGATACTGCTCAAAGAAAGCCCATACTCCCATAATTTTCTCCACCAGTGGTTTTACCGTCTTGATAAAATCGTCCTTGCTCCGCTTGTAAAACTCAAGGTAAGAGTTGTAGTTCGATACTTCTTTCTCAATATCTACGGCGCTCTCCATGGTAGAAGCCAGAGGGCAGAATGTTCTCGCAACCAGGGACTTCACATACTCATTTCCGTCCTCATTCAGATCCATATAATCTTTTTCGATTGCCTGAATCAATCCTGCATTAGCATTGTCGTCCAATACCATCAGTTCTTTTTTGTTTTCCTTTGGTGCCTCTAAAATCTTAAGTTCCCCGTGCTCGTCCATGCTGAGAACGCCAAGACTTAATGGGGCTTCGTCTTTCTTCGTCTGCCCGTCTCCCAACAGCAGCCTTGTTTTGATATCCTCTATCGCAAGCGGCAACATCGCCATCACATTATTGTAGTTTACGCTTGCTTCTTCAAACATCAGATTCAGCTTATCCGCCGTATCTAACTTTTTTGGATCGCCGTCCTCAAGTTTCGCATACTCACTGTATGTATACTGGAGCTCCTTCCGATTCTGCCGGATATCATCCATGACCTTTTTGGGGGAAATCATATCCGTCAGTTTCTCAAATTTAAAATCTACATTAATACTTCCCTCTGCCCGCTTTGCCTCAACAAGAGTCATCAACATTTTCAGATAATCATTCTGGCGGTTCAGATGGATTTCGCTTAATAACTCATCCTCAATGTTTTCCGGTTTTTTGAGGGTATAGATTACTTTCTGGTTGTTTGCGTCAAAATAAGAATATACTACCGGCTCAAATTTTTCTAAAAACTCATCGAAACTTCTTACCAGCAAGGCATCGTTTATTTCCTTGATTTTATCATCACTTACGCTGTTTACCCCTCTGACGTCTCCCATGATTTCCTCAAAGAGAATCGTCCTGTTTGTCTGTGTTATTGTATTCACTTTGTTCCTCCTTACCTTTCGCTTGGTTTCATATTTTTATAATGAAGTTCGATCTCTGTTCCCCCATTATTAAAAATCAACAGTATTTTTTCTCCATAACATAAGGAATATTTTCTCTCCCGTTTCAAAATCTGGTTTCCTTTTACGATGGTTGCATAACCGGTGTTTTTGAAACATAAGGTGTGGTCTTTCCCTCCGGTAAACCGGATTTTGTCTGCATCCGATAATTTATAATCAATCCCGCAGCGGTCTTTCACCCAGTCAAAGGATATACTTTTTCGTGATTTTCCAAATAATTTAATACTACAAGGCGGAATATCGTCTTCCCGCTCTCCCTTTAACAGATACACTGCCAGTTGTCCTGAAAAATCATACTTTGGCACCACAGGAGGTTCTGACGGTTCTATGATAATGGAACCCGCCTCACCATCGTTTTTTTTTTGCTTTTTCCTTTCATATAAAACAGAAAGTAAAAGTGCCACTGCACATAGCGATATAATCACAATCCAAAGGACTGTATAATCAGGTTCTTCCTCTACAACCGGAACTGTCAATTCCACCATATCTGTTGTCTCTATGTAATGGATCACATTTCCTGATGTCTGAGTGGTAACCTCTACATTTACATTTGTTGTCTTGTCTGTCTGATACGGAACCAACGCTGTACCATTTTCCACTTCGTAAGAACTCTCCTGACCGTCTATCAAAACAGAAATGCTATTTTTCAAGGTTTCTGAATCCAAAACCGGTTTATCCTGATGGTTTACAACATTTACCTTCAGGGTAAATGTCCCTTCCTCTGATGTATAGGATTTCTCCATATCAGCTTTTAAAAAATATTCTTTTATCAGA
>MNTL01000068.1 GCA_001916965.1 Roseburia sp. CAG:10041_57 | reverse complement strand
AAACAGGAATTGTGTACTTGAATTCGGTGTAAAGCAATGAATTACATCTATTCTAAGCAGTTCCTGTAAAAAAATAACTGAGTTTCACGGATTCAGGTTATACTTAATTATTTAATTAAGGAAGTACGTGAAGCCAAAGGAATGACACAGGAACAGCTATGTGAAGGAATCTGTGAACAGGAATCATTATCACGTATTGAATTGGGTAAGAGAAATCCTCATAGAAAAGTTTTGTACCAACTGCTTAAAAAACTTGATATTAACAGAGAACAGTATTATGGATTTATTGTTGCAGATGATTTTGCACTTTATGAAAAGATAAGGGAATATAGGAGATGTGGTCCAAGAGGTGAAAAAGAAAAGGAAGCCAGACTGTTTAAAGAAATCAAGCAGGAACTCGATACAAGTGTAACTGTAAACCGACAGTTTGTGGAAATGGAGCAAATATATTTAGAAAATACGTTACAGGGAGAGGAGAAAGTAAATGCATTAAAAAAAATTCTGCATTATACAATGCCTGGAATAGAAGGAAAGGATATGCTATATCGTATTCCCTTTAGAGCAGAATATAGTTTAATGAATAAGATGGCTATCACTTATTATAGGCAAAATAAATGGAAGGAAGCACTGCTTATTTACGAAAAGATACTGAGTGAATATGAGTATAGCCGGGTTGATATGAAATACCATGCAGTACCGGGATTGACCTTTTATTTGAACTACGGAGCATTTTTGGAAGATAATAATGAATTGGTAAAATCTTTGGAAATCAGTGATAAGGGATTGAAATTTGCAATATCAATATGCAGGGCAGATATTATAGGTAACATTCTGGCTAATCGTTCCTGCATATATGAAAAAACAAATGAAGAATCTCTTGAAGAGAAGTGTTTAAGGTATAGTTATGTATTTATTACAATGTATAGAAGAAACAAGATTAAGGAAAAGGTTGCAAACAGGTACTTAGAGAAATATCATTGCAGACTCGGTTAGAGCATAAACGTATATTTTCCTGAAAAGTCATAAACTATTTTGCAAAATGGTATTATCATATGATTTATTACATTAGAAGTAAATTATAAAGGGCTAATGAGGTATCAAGATGAAATACAAACAACTGAAAAAGGCATTATTTCAAGGCAATAAAATAAATTTTGCAGTAGCGATATTTACCATGATGCTGTTATGTGCAGCCAATATATTAACGGCTTTTATATTTAAGGGACTTTCAGACATTGCAATCGATGGAACAATGGAAGAATTAAAAAGGTTTGTACTGGCAACGCTTCTGTTTATTGTGATATACGTGCTCATTTCCATGTGGAAAACAGTCGCAATCAACAGATTTAATTATAAAGCTACAACACAGTATAAAAAGGCATTGTTTGATAAGATTATTTATAAGGATATCAATGCGTTTAACAATGACATCACAGGTAAATATATTTCTATGATGACCAATGATGTAAGTGCGGTAGAAAGCTATTATACTTTAGGAAATATCAACATTGTTTATCAGATTGTGCTGATGATCACAGCAGTCGGGGTCATGCTTTATCTGAACTGGTTTCTGACAATCTGTGTTCTGGCTGCTGCAACGATTCCATTGATCGGAACAGCATTGTGCGGAAATAAACTTTCTGAGAGAGAAGCAGATATTTCTGAGAAAAATGCCGGTTTTGTCGGATATATCAATGACATATTTAAAGGCTTTGCAGTGATTAAAAGTTTTCAGGCAGAAGTACAGATCATCAAAAATTTTGCAAAGGAAAATAAAACGCTGGAAACTGCCAAGAAAAAGAGAAGAACAGTAGCAAATATCATTAATGTAGTGTCTTTGTCAGCTTCTTTTATAGTAACGGATGTTGTGTGTGGAGTCGGCGTTTATCTGACATTAAAGGGGCATGCAACACTGGGAACGGTAATTGCTTTTATTCAATTACTGGACTATGTTGTCAATCCAATCCAGGAGTTAGGGCCGGCACTGGCTAATAGAAAAGCCGCAGAGCGACTTATTGCCAAGGCAGAGGATATAATGGATGAAGGTGCAGAAAAAGGAAACACAGATAAAATAGAATGCAAAGAATTTAAAAATGAAATTACTTTTTCAAATGTACAGTTTGGTTATCAGGAAGATCAAAAGATCCTGAAATCCATTACAACAAATTTTAAACAGGGTGAAAGCTATGCTATAGTTGGTCCGAGTGGAAGTGGAAAGACAACTTTATTACATATGATCCTTGGGTATTTTGACAATTATAAAGGTTCGATTCAGATTGATGGAAAAGAGCTGACAGAGATAAGTTCAGATTCTTTGCACAGCCTGATCACGATCATACAACAGAATGTATTTGTATTTGATGATTCTATTATGAAAAATGTTACCATGTACAAGGATTTTGACAGTCAGAGAATAGACCGGGCAATCATGGCAGCAGGACTTACACAGTTGGTAGAAACGAAGGGTTCTGATTATCAGTGTGGAGAAAATGGCAAAAACCTCTCAGGCGGTGAGAAGCAGAGGGTATCCATTGCAAGAGCCATGTTAAGTAATGCATCTATTCTATTAGCAGATGAAGCAACAGCAGCACTGGACACTACCAATGCGCAAAATGTGATCCGTAGTATTCTGGAACTCAAGGATATGACACGGATTGTTGTAACACACAGCCTCAATAGACAGGTATTATCTCAGTTTGACCATATCATTGTAATGAAAGATGGTGAAATTGTTGATATTGGTACATTTGATGAGTTATACAGTAAGAAAGAGTTATTCTATTCATTGGTTAATGTCTATGAATAAACATGAAAAAAGAGTTTAAAGTAACAGTTCAGCACAGTTGGAGGATTATAAGAAAGCCCCCAAAAGAAATCTGAGCATAACTTTTTGGGATATTCTTGTTTTTTAGCATTTTACGCTTTGGTGATCCACATTTTTTCATAAGCAGCCAGTCTTATCCACAGTCATTTTGACGAACAGCAGAAACTTTAGAATTCGCTTTTTTCCCATATTTCTGATAAAATCATACTATCAGAAAAAAAGAAGGGAAGAGTCATAAAGATATTTATTTTATTACATCAAAACGCTCTAAATTAAATGGTAAAGCAACTCATTTTGAGCAAAATTCCAAAGCAAGTGTCTGTTATTTTTCTGGTGGCGACAGTGTGACTTTGATTGGAAATGTAGAATTTATAGAGGAGCGGGAGCTTAAGGAAGCTGTATGGAAGGAGTCTGATCGTCGCTTTTTCAGCAAAGGAATCGATGATCCGAAGTTTTGGCTGTTGAAATTCCATACAATAGAGGCAACTTTCTGGATTGAGGGAAAATTTAGAACATGTAAGTACAGGTAAGGAGAAGATTGCGGTGGAGATTGTTGCAGGCATTTATCTAAGTGCAGAACCTGACAGGCTCATAGGACTTGCTGAAATGTTTGATTATAAAAAAGAACAAACCAGATAACGATAGGTTATCGAATAAATGAAGCATATTGGCACAGAGGAATTGCAACGGAAACGGTAGCATTGCTGATAGCATATTTATGTGACGATATAGGGATTCAGACAATAAAAGCATTTGTTATGCCGGAGAATAAATACTTTGAAAGAGTTCTTATGAACAATGGCTTTACTAAAGATAAGAATATGGTTTAGGGTAAAAACTGGGGCGGAAAAGAAGTGGTTGGTTTGCACGTATTTAATTATAAAAACGGTCATGTAAATCTCTTTTGATAAAAATATTGACACCAAATGCGACACCACATATAATATAAACAGGAAGCAGTCATTACACGTTCAGAAAAGCCGGATGTCAACCGATTACGATACCGAAGTATGAACCCATCAAAAAAGTGTATGTTGAGATGGTAAAGCAGATTGTGGAAAGTGAGGCGGTGAATGATGAAAACGCTGAATGATTATTTTGCAATGAATTATCGTATCAAGAAAGCATGGTTAGAAGCTGCTATGGAAGATGGTATTGAAATCCATGAGCCGGACAGCTTAGAGGATTATTCTGGACAGTTTAAACTTAGAATTCCTCGAAGTCTTCATCGTTCCCTTGCAGAACATTCTAAGAGGGAAGGTATCAGCATGAATCAGTATTGTGTATATCTTCTTTCCAGAAACGATGCAGTTTATTCAAAATAGTTTAAGCTAAAGAAGCAACTTGCCGAGTTTGAATAAATGCATAGACAAAAAAAGAAAAATAGTCTATAATTGTATTAAATAAATATATAATTCTGAAAATATACAGGTAACTGCCGAGAAGGAGCGACGCAGTTGCCTTGTTCAGATACCGGGGGGTATAAGAACACAAGGAGGAACCAATATGCGTATCGTAGAGAAACTGCTGTACGGGATTGGTGGCTTGCTGGCGCTTATACTTTTTTTTATTCTTCTATGCCATTTTAATCCGAATATAACAGCAAAATTAGGTAATTCCATGGCTGGGCAGGAGCAGACAACAGCAGTGCCGGATGCAGCCACAACAGCAGATATATCAGCATTACCAACACAAACTACATCCACCAGTCAGAATACACCGGATGTAGTCAATGTAGCTGCCCAGATTCCACAGGATGATGGAATCAGTACACAGCTATCAGGAGAAGGCGGCTATCAGGCGCCGGATGAGAATTCCATAAATGTACCTGGCAAAGTATCAGGCTTAAATGGTCTGGAAGTTGTAGAGGGCAAAGGCACTGAGATTACAGATCATAAAGCGCAGGAGCTGAAGCAGACATTAGGCAAGGGCAATACAGGAGATGGACTTACCTTTGATGAGGTGATATATCCGTATTACCAGATGCTTAATGATACCGGTAAGGCGCTGTACCGTCAGATCTATGCCAATGCGCAGGATCTCAGGAAGAGCTTTGCACCGGTAGAGGCTGTTTCTCCGGCTCAGCTTCGCAATGCTTTTATGGCAGTATGCAATGATCACCCAGAACTGTTCTGGATGAATACAGCATATGGGTATCAATATGCACCGGATGGAAGCATTGCTGAGATCGACCTGTCTTTTAATATTACAGCAACACAGATGGATACGGCAAAGGCGGCTTTTGAGGCAGGCGCTAAGGAGATTCTGGATCAGACCTATGGAAAATATACAGATTATGATAAGGAAGCAGCAGTGCATGATGCGATTCTTGATTCTGTTGTATATGATAAGAACGCACCCGTGAACCAGAGTGCATACAGTGCATTGGTAAATGGAAGAACGGTATGTGCAGGATACGCGAGGGCTTTCCAGTATATCATGCAGCAGTTGGGGATTCCCTGTTATTATGTAGAAGGGCATGCCGGCGAGAATCATGCATGGAATATCGTGAAGCTGGATGACGGATATTATAATGTGGATACGACCTGGGATGATACCAATCCCAACACGTATGATTATTTCAACTGTTCCGATGCAGATTATTCCAAAAACCATGTAAGGAGAGAGCTTTCTGTGTATCTTCCTCCCTGCAATGGAACAAAATACCGTAATCTGGAAGAGAATACACAACCAGAACAGGATAATAATACGCAGGATATTGTCTATGTAGGATATGTTACACCAACGCAGACTACCACACCTTCACAGTCAACAACCACGACAACGACTACTACGACACAGACTACCACACCGGATACAACTACAACAGGGCAGACAACAACAAGTGATAGTACAACCACCAGTGGAACGACCACACAGACCAGAATCACGGCACATGCAGTAAGCAATGCAGCCGGCAGCACGGATACGATTTCTGCGCTGGATGACTATTATGTAGATTGCCTGTCGCACATTCTGGACAGTAACAGCAATCCGGTTACTTTTACTAATGTAGTATCAGATGAGACACTGTGGAAGAAAATCGTAAAAGCATACGAAAAAGGTGATTTCGAGGAAGGCTATGCGATTAGGGCTTTGGTAGAAAAGCATATGGGAAGCTGTACAGTGGATGTGACAGGAACCTTGCAGTCAGATGGAACCTACAAGGTAACACATACTTTTACAATGAGATAGCAGAGGATGATAAAAGGCATTCTACACTTTATACAAAGTGGGAATGCCTTTTTTGTGTACACTTAACAAATTGTCACACTTTACGAAAAAAAGCGAAATTTTTATATGGACGAAATGGAAAAGGAGGGGTATACTAGGCGGGTAACATGATGATAATTCAGAGGGAGGTATTACAACGTGAGAAAAAGAATGACAGCAGGATTCATGGGTATTCTTATGATACTTATGACAGTATTTACCTGTTTTGTTCCTGGGATGCAGGTACAGGCAGCAGGTAAGACATTGATCGTACATTATGGGGGTCGTGCAGATGACAATTATGAAGGATGGAATCTGTGGCTCTGGGAAGAAGGAAAAGACGGTCAGCAGGTAGACTTCACTGATACAGATGATTATGGGCAGGTAGCGGTGTATCAGACCAATCGTACACCGGCAAGTATTGGTTTCATTGTACGTCTGAATCAATGGGAGGATAAAGACATAGCAGATGACCGCTTCGTGACAATGGATGGTGATACCGTAGAGATATGGCTTACCAGCGGGGAAGCAGAATATGCCACACAGGCTCCTGATGGTGCAGCCACTTATGATCTGCAGGCATTGGAAGAAGCCAGACTGCACGTATATGAAGAAGCAGATGCTGCTAAGCTTAATATCCACTATTATAATTTTGCACAGAGCTACAGCAAAGATACTATAGAAGCCTATGCATGGGCAGGTACAGAGGTAGGCGGCAGCTATCCTTATGTGGAGACAGATGATTATGGTGCGGTATTCCACGTAGGCTTAAAACCGGAGGATGGTGTTACAACAGCTGGTTTTAAGATCATTGAAAATGGTGATGCGGATGCTGCAGCAGAGTATGAGGCAGACCTGACCAAGGCAACAGATCAGACTTTGGATGTATATGTTGTGGAAGGTAATCCTACATTCTGGTATGATAAGAGTGAGGCGGTATTTGAGCCGGTGATCGCAACAGCAGCTTTTAAGGATACGACAAGTAAGGAGATTGTGCTTACTGTGTCAAAGCCTCTTCAATCTGACGCAGCAGATGCATTTGAAGTGACAGATGATGAAGGAAATGCATATCCTGTTGCACAGGTAGAGATTGTAAATGACAAAGAAATTACACTGATCATGGAAGAAGAGCTTGCTTTATCAAAGGCTTATTCTGTGAACAGACAAGGATATGAAGGATGTTCGGTATCTATGGATAAAATTATTGGTTCTACATATTTTGATGAAGAATTGGCATATGACGGTGATGATCTGGGGGCTGTCTATACGAAGGAAAAGACAACCTTCCGTATATGGGCACCTACTGCCGTAGAAGTATCACTTAACCTATATGAGCAGGGTGATGGTGACAATTTAATGGAAACGATTCCAATGACAGCAGATGTCAAAGGAACCTGGGTATGTGAAAAGACAGGGGATCTGAATGGTGTATATTATACTTATTCAGTAAAGATTGGGAATAAAGTAAATGAAGTCGTTGACTTATATGCAAGAAGTGCAGGAGTAAACGGCAACAGAGGTGAGATTCTTGACCTGGAAGCTACCAATCCGGATGGATTTGATGCAGATGTCAGACCTGCATTCAGTAACGCAACAGATGCAGTGATCTATGAACTGCATATCCGTGATCTATCTTCTGATGCTTCTTCAGGAATCCAGAACACAGGTAAGTTCCTTGGATTGACAGAACGTGGAACGAAAAACAGTGAAGGACTGGCAACAGGGCTTGATCATATTCTGGATCTGGGAGTGACTCACGTACAGATTCTGCCAAGCTATGATTATGCTACAGTAGATGAGACAAAGCTTGATACAGCACAGTTCAACTGGGGTTATGATCCTAAGAACTATAATGTACCTGAAGGTTCTTACAGTACAGATCCTTACCATGGAGAAGTGCGTGTCAATGAAATGAAGCAGATGATCCAGACACTTCATGAGAATGGAATCCGTGTGAATATGGACGTTGTATATAACCATACTTACAATCTGGCAGATTCCTGGTTCCAGAAGACGGTGCCGGACTATTACTACAGAAAGAATGGCGACAACTATTCAAACGGTTCAGGCTGTGGTAATGAGACAGCTTCAGAACGTGCCATGATGCGTAAGTATATTGTAGATTCTGTTGTATACTGGGCAACAGAATATCATGTAGATGGTTTCCGGTTTGACCTGATGGGCGTACATGACCTGGATACCATGAAAGCTGTCAGGGAAGCACTGGATCAGGTAGATCCTTCTATCATGGTATACGGTGAAGGATGGACCGGTGGAGAGTCTGCATTACCGGAAGCACAGCAGGCAACGAAGAACCATATATACCAGTTAGACCGGGTAGGTGCTTTCAGTGATGATATCCGTGATGGAATCAAGGGTAGTGTATTTGATTCCCTTGATAAAGGCTTTGTAAGTGGAAAAGAAGGCATGGAAGAGAGCATTAAGTTCGGTGTTGTAGCAGCGACTCCCCATCCACAGGTCATGATCTCCAAGAATGATAAGAAGAGCACGAACTGGTCAGGACAGCCCGGACAGAGCATTAACTACATATCCTGTCACGATAATCTGACCTTCTGGGATAAGCTTGCCATTTCCAATGCAGATGACAGCGAAGCTGACAGAGTGAAGATGAACAAGCTGGGAAGTGCAATCATCCTTACCTCACAGGGTGTATCTTTCATGCAGGCTGGTGAAGAAATGCTTCGTTCCAAGCCAAATGAGAAGTCAGAGGGCGGATTTGATGAGAACAGCTATTGTTCTCCTGATGCAACCAACAGCATCAAATGGGATAATAAGGGCAATGTGATTGATACCTATGAATATTATAAAGGTCTGATTGCGTTCCGTAAGGCACACAGTGCGCTGCGTATGACAACAGCAACCGATATTCAGAATATGCTTACTTTTATGAGTGGACTGGATGCAAATGTAGTGGCTTATACCATTAAGGGTGAGGCGCAGGGCGAAACAGCACAGAATATTGCAGTCATTTATAATGGCAATCCTGATGCGGTCACAGTAAACTTACCAGCAGGCGCATGGGATATCTGTGTCAATGGTGAGAAGGCAGGCTGTGAATCTCTTGGAACAGCCGAAGGTTCTGTTACAGTAGAAGGTATCTCTGCCATGGTTCTGGTACAGGGTGATGATACCCTTGGCAAGGCTTCCGCAAAGGATGAGCAGGCAGATACAACAGTAGAGAATGCACAGCAGACAAAAGGCGGTATCTTCACACCGTTTGCCATTCTGGCCGCAATTCTTGTAATTGCAGTAATTGTGGCAGTAGTTCTCATTCGTAGAAAGAAATAAATAACTTCATCCTTTTACCTTGCCAAAGTGAATACCGTCAGTTATGATACTTCTATGAGCGTAGTGTGAAAAAAGAATTTTTCACACGCAAAGGCATGGTAATTATTATGATTGGACAAATGGCAAAGGAGAATAGATATGTATCAGGTTATTGATGGTAAAAAGATTTCCCAGGTAATCAAGGATGAATTAAAAGAAAAAGCAGCTGCCATGGCAAAGGAAGGCAAAAAGGCAGCGCTGGCGGTCATTCAGGTAGGAAATGACCCGGCTTCCAGTGTCTATGTCAGAAATAAGAAAAAGGCATGTGAATATATCGGCATCGAATCACTTTCTTATGAACTGCCGGAAGAGACAACTGAGGAAGAACTGGTGGCGCTGATCGAGAAGCTCAATGCCGATGCCGGAGTAAATGGCATTCTGGTACAGCTGCCATTGCCTGAGCAGATCAACGAAGAGAAGATTATCCAGACAATCTCTCCAGACAAGGATGTAGATGGATTCCATATGCAGAATGTAGGTGCATTGTGTACCGGAGGAAAAGGTTATGTATCCTGTACCCCGCTTGGAATTATTACCTTATTAAAACGCTCAGGAATTGAGATTGCCGGTAAGCGCTGCGTAGTTATGGGAAGAAGCAATATTGTAGGCAAACCTATGGCAATGCTTCTGCTTAGAGAAAACGGTACAGTAACCATATGCCACTCCAAAACACAGGATATGAAGGAAATTACCAGACAGGCAGATATTCTGGTGGTTGCAATCGGCAAACCAAAGTTCGTGGATGAGACCTATGTGAAGGAAGGCGCAGTAGTCATTGATGTAGGAATCCATAGAAATGCGGAGAATAAGCTTTGTGGTGATGTTGACTTTGACAAAGTTGCACCACATACAAGTGCAATTACTCCGGTTCCAGGTGGCGTAGGTCCTATGACAATTGCCATGCTGATGAATAATTGTGTCAGCTCAGTTGAATAATTAGTATACTTTCCCACTTATTGTGATGTGTTCCATGGCATCATAATATGTGGGAATTTGTAATTGTAAGAATAATCAGACAATACTATACAATATCACTGAAACAAGTTGTAAGTAATGCTAAAATGTATGAAAATTATACAGAAAATCTTGAAAAATTCAGAGTAAAGTGTTACACTACAATTACAAACAGAGAAGAAAAAAGAAAGAAAAAATAACAGACATCGACGTCTGGGAACAGGAGGTAAGTCCATTGGGAACGCCGGAGAGCTTCCATCAATATGACAGTGGTAATACTTAGTAACTCTTCGAGGGAAAGACCTTAAATAAATATGTGAATAGGAACAGAAATCAAAAAGAGTTGAGATTAACATTTAAGGTAACGAAGCAAGTAGTCATATTGAACAATACCATAATAATTGAAGTGATAGATGAGTCACAGAAAAGAGTAAAAATTGGATAACGAATTTCATTAGAGCGACCGTTATATCATAAATAAAATAGGTATGACGGTCGCTCGCTGTAATAATGGTAAAAGGGAGTGCGATAATATGGAGCTGAAAGATTTTATGAATATGAATAAGCTTCAGGAGATACAAAATAATTTCTCTGAGGCAACGGGCCTGGCGGCAATCGCTGTAGGCAAAAACGGAGAATATATTACAGAAGGAAGTAATTTTACAGACTTTTGTATGAAATATACCAGAGGGTCAAAGGAAGGCAACAGACGTTGCGTAAAGTGTGATAATGAATGTAGCGGTACATATTTCTGCCATGCCGGGCTTATGGATTTCTCTGTAGATATTGTAGTCAATGGGGAGAAAATGGGAGCCATTATTGGTGGGCAGGTATTACCCAAACAGCCGGATGAAGAGGAATTCCGTAATACTGCCAAAGAACTTGGAATTGACCCTGAAAAATACATACAGGCACTTCGTAAAGTACCGGTCAGTACTGAGAAGAGAATACGATCATCTGCTAATTTGTTGGGAATTATCGTAAATCAGCTGGTAAATCTGGAATATTTCAAGCATGTAAATGCCGGCAGACTGGATAAGGTAAAGGATGAGATATCCAAATCAGGAGAATTGATTGCTGAAATTAATGACAATACAGGTCATTTAAAAGGAATTGCAAACAGACAGACAATACTTTCCCTAAATGCAACGATAGAAGCTGCCAGAAGTGGAGAGGCAGGAAAAGGATTCGCGGTTGTTGCAAAGAGTATGCAGGAGTTATCCGGACAATCAGCATCAATATATAATGATATCGAAAAATCAGTGGGAGAGATCACCAGGCTTATGAGCGATATCTCGACCGCTTTTGAAGAAAGTAAATAGAAAACAAAAAACGCCAGTGATGGCGTTTTTTGCTTGGAAATATATTTAATTGGGAAAGAATTAACCAAAATATCTGTCTAAGAGTCCCTTGAGGGCCTTGCCATGTCTTGCTTCGTCACGAGCCATTTCATGTACTGTATCGTGAATAGCATCCAGATTGTTCTTCTTTGCACATTTTGCAAGGTCTACTTTACCTGCTGTAGCGCCGAATTCGCAGTCTACTCTCCACTTTAAGTTATCCTTTGTTGTAGCCTTCATATTAGGCTCCAGATCCTCACCTAACATTTCAGCGAATTTAGCTGCATGCTCTGCTTCTTCATAAGCTGCCTTCTCCCAGTAGAGACCGATTTCAGGATAGCCTTCACGATGGGCGATACGAGCCATGCACAGATACATACCAACTTCTGAACACTCACCTTCAAAGTTAGCCTTTAACTGATCGAAGATGTACTTCTTGTCTTCTTCGCTGATCTCAGCATTGTTCTTTACAGTTTTGGCATATACACCATATTCATGTTCAGCAGCAAGAGTAAGGTCTCCTTCTACTTTCTTGAACTTATCAGCGCCTACATGACAGACAGGACACTCTGCAGGAGCTGCATCACCTTCATAAACATAACCACATACTGTACATACAAATTTCATATTCGTTTCCTCCTAAAAAATAAAATTAATAATTTTGTTGATTCTGCAGACAGTTTTTGCACAATCCGCAGAAGTAAATACTATGTCCTTGAATCATTCCGTCAAAGTTCTTAGCGGCTTCCTGGTCAATATAGGAGATGTCTCCCATATCCAGGTCTATGACACTCTTGCAGGAAGAGCATACGAAATGCTCATGGTTTGAGGTATCTGCATCGAACCGGTCAATTCCCAACTCGCCAAACTGTAATCTGGCAATCTCACCGGTGTCGGCAAGCTGTGTAAGATTACGATACACGGTACCGAGGCTGATATTGGGAAAGTCCTCTTTCACATGCATGTAGACAAATTCTGCACTTGGATGGTCTTTTCTACTGCGGAGAAAAGACAGGATAGCCGCTCTCTGACGGCTGTATTTCATCATCATATGTGTCTTCCTTTCAACTTTAACAGTAATGATTATCATTATTATATTCAGTAAATTATGTTTTGTCAACAGGTATAATCAAAAAGAAAAGACTTTTTTATAAAAAAACAATTAAGAAGCAATATCTGCGTTCACTATACAGGGAATAGTGTGGTATGATAGATATAACAACAGATTACAGAAAGGCATGATTTTTTATGAAATTAAAAACGAAAATGACGTTGCTTTTTCTGACTATCATTTTTGTTCCCCTGCTGTTCTTTGCCGCAGCATTTCTGGGAATAGGATATCACGAAAATGTGAATGTTATTCATGAGCTGACTAAGGAAGACGTAATGATTGGAGCCATGATCAGCAAGCGGTTCATGGGTTATCTGGTACTTGCCATGGCGGTGATTCTGATTCTGACCAGTGCATTGATCACAGCCTGGGTAAATCAGGATATCTATAAGCCAATCAAAGAGTTAAGTATTGCCATGCGTAAGATTGCAGAGGGGGATTTTGATTACAGACTTCCTGACAAGCAGGAGGGTGAAATAGGACACCTCCATGACAATTATGAACAGATGAGGCTGCAGCTTAAAGAAAATGCAGAAGAGAAGATGCAGAATGAGAAGAAGAGCAAGGAGCTTGTAAGCAACATTTCTCATGATCTGAAGACACCAATTACTTCTATAAAAGGCTATGTAGAAGGAATTATGGATGGTGTTGCAGATACACCGGAGAAAATGGATAAGTATATCAAGACCATATATAACAAGGCAAATGATATGGACAGGCTTATCAATGAGCTGACTACTTATTCAGGTATCGACTCCAATAAGATACCATATCATTTCCACGTATTGAACATAGCAGATTATTTCCAGGATTGCGTGGAGGAAGTCGGGCTTGATCTGGAACAGAAGGATATCCAGCTGAATTATACCAACCTGGCACCGGCAGATACCTGCATTGTGGCAGATCCTGAACAGCTCAAGAAGGTCATCAATAATATTATCAGCAACAGTGTGAAGTATATGGGACATGATAAGGGTATTATTGATATCAGAATTCTGGATGAAGGTGAATCCGTACGGATAGAGATAGAGGATAATGGAAAAGGAATCGCGGCAAAAGACATTGGTAATATCTTTGAGCGTTTCTACAGAACAGATTCTTCCAGAAATTCATTGCAGGGCGGCAGTGGTATCGGTCTTAGCATTGTAAAGAAGATCATAGAGGATCATGGTGGTTATGTATGGGCTACCAGCAAAGAAGGCGAAGGAACCTGTATGCATTTTGTAATCCGTAAATATACAGATAAGAAAGAAAATAATGATGAAGTGATCGTATAGATTGGAAAGGATGAAAGAATATGAGTAAGATATTGATCGTAGAAGATGAAGAGGCAATTGCAGATCTTGAGAAAGATTATCTGGAATTAAATGACTTTGAAGTAAAGATTGAAAACAGCGGTGATACAGGTCTTGCAACTGCACTGGCAGAAGATTTTGACCTGATTATCCTGGATCTGATGCTGCCCGGCATTGATGGATTTGAGATCTGCAAGAGAATCCGTGAAGAGAAGGATGTTCCTATTCTTATGGTATCTGCCAAGAAGGATGATATTGACAAGATCAGAGGTCTGGGACTGGGAGCAGATGATTATCTGACCAAGCCTTTCAGCCCAAGTGAACTGGTAGCCCGTGTAAAAGCACATATGGCACGTTACAATCGTCTGGTAGGCACACATACGAAGGAAAATGACATTGTAGAGATCAGAGGTATCAGAATTGATAAAACAGCCAGAAGAGTATTCGTAAATGGCGTGGAGAAGACATTCACTACCAAGGAATTTGACCTTCTTACTTTCCTGGCAGAGAATCCCAACCATGTATTTACCAAGGAAGAGCTGTTCCGTGAAATCTGGGATATGGATTCTATTGGAGATATTGCGACAGTTACTGTACACATTAAGAAAATCAGGGAGAAAATCGAGACAGATACTTCTAAGCCACAATATATCGAGACAATCTGGGGCGTAGGATACAGGTTCAAATTGTAATGATGAAATCAATAATTATATATGAAGATAAAGAGATTCTAGTTATCCATAAGCCTGCAGGAATCGCAACACAGACAGCAAAGCTTGGACAGGCAGATGTTGTAAGTGAATTGAAGAATTATTTGAAACAAAAGGGAGAGAATACTTATTTAGCAGTAGTCCACAGACTGGATCAGCCTGTGGAAGGACTGCTGGTATTTGCCAAAACACAAAATGCTGCTAAGAAGCTGTCTGCGGATCTGCAAAATGGCAGATTGAAGAAATATTATCATGCATTAGTGCCTTTGCAGCCTGCACTGGATAGAAAGAAAGGTCATTTGACAGATTATCTGTGTAAAGATGGCAGAACCAATTTATCGAGGGTAGTCAGCCGGGATAATGCAGAGGGTAAGAAGGCGCAGCTGGAATGGAAGCTGTGTGGACAATACAGTCAGGGTGAGAATAACTATGCTTTGGCAGAGATTGAACTGTTCACAGGCAGACATCACCAGATCCGAGTACAGATGTCTCATGCGGGAATGCCTCTGCTTGGAGATAATAAGTACGGGAATGAGGAATCTGAGAAGCTGTCACAGGCACTTGGAATACGCCATACAGCACTGCTTGCCAGCCGGTTAAGTTTAAGTCATCCGGTATCAGGAAAGAAGCTGGAATATACGTTGCCTTTTCCCGATGAATGGCAGATACAAAATTAGAGATACAATATATAATGCATGAAAAATACGCATAAAAACTGAACATTGCTGAAAATAAAGAACACACTTATAGAGTTGACACAATATTCTGGAGCGGTATATAATGTAAGAACAGGAAACACTCATTTTAAGGGGGAGTAACTCAAAGGAGGCCATTAAATTGAGTATGGATGGTATGCAAAACTGGACAAATTATCTGGAAGTTATGCGAAATCGTCTGTTAATCGTGAACGATGCCGACAGTCTGATTGCGATATTAGCTGATGTAAAAAATATACCAATCGCGTTGTCTACCATAGAAGACGTAACAGACGGAACAGGACTGAATATGTCAATATCCGTAATATGTTCAGAGGTAAAAGTCATTGGCAGAGTCATGTGCCTTGTAAGTGATGATATGTTCACTACAGTACAATTGAATCTGGATACAGTGAAGACTGTGAATTCCAAGATTTCAGTTGACGGCAAAGGCGTTGTCATGAAATTAACTTTAAAAAACGGAGCAGAATTTCTGCTGATGTTCCACACGGATTTGGTGGAGGACGAGGAACCGTTATAAAGTGAAAAGGCATGGAGGCTGTAACGAAGGAGAAAATTTCCGGGTTACAGTCTCTTTTTTTATCAAATTTATGTTTTTTTATCCGGAAAGTTGTATAATGAAAACAGCGATTTTGCGTATTGGTCTGAATAGTTACAATGTATGTCAGGAGAGGGGGCTGGAAGTATGGAATATACCAGACAGAGTGATCTGAAAGTTACATGTATTGCAACTGTGGATGATATGGATTTCTTTGGAATTACAGTGGATGACATTCTGGACAGAACTGAGGCTGGACTTCATTTCCTGAAGAAAGTCAAGGAATTGTGTGGAACGACCCAGAAAGTAACCTGGACGAACATAGCGTACACGTTACAGATTGCCATGCTTCCACACGGAAGTCTGTCACTTGGATTCAGCGAGGAGATTCCTGATTATATTGAGAATCTGAAACATTCCATGATTATGGCAGATGAACAGACAATGGCTCCTTTAAAAGATTTCATTGAGACTTTGGAGAAGTCAGATGAAGATACAGCACGTAAACTGGTGGCGCGTTTTGAGAAGGACGCGCGGAAAGGGTAAGCACAGATGAAGACAAATATTAAGAAGATATATACCTGTTTCCCAGGTGGTAAGCACAAGGTTCTTACCATGAGCTATGATGATGGCAAACATGAGGACAGAAGACTGGTTGCACTTTTTAACCAATATGGGATTAAGGGAACTTTTAATGTAAATAGTGGTCTGGAAGGGGATCCGGTAAGAATCCCGCAGGCTGAGTACAGGGAACTGTATAAAGGACATGAGGTTGCCTGCCATACAGTATCACATCCGACAATTGGCAGATGTCCATTGGAACTTGTTGCACAGGAAGTAATTGAAGACAGGAAGAAACTGGAATCTATTATGGGCTATCCGGTTCGCGGACTGGCATATCCTAATGGCTCAGAATCTCCTGAAATCCGCGCCATGCTACCGGCATTAGGGATTCGCTATGGCAGAGTGGTAGGCAATACGGATGGATTTGCCATGCCAGAGGATTTCCTGCAGTGGAAAGCTACCTGTCATCATAATCATAACCTGTTGGAGCTTGGTCAGCAATTCGTAGACCTGCATAAGAAACAGTATCTGTATATGATGTATGTCTGGGGGCACAGCTATGAGTTCACCAATAATAATAACTGGGAAGTTATGGAAGATTTCTGTAAGCTGGTTGGCGGTAAGGATGATATATGGTATGCTACCAATATACAGATTGTAGATTATATGGATGTGGTAAAAGCAGCACAGTATGCGGCAGATGGTTCTTTTGTATACAATCCATGTGCACAGAGCCTGTGGTTATGTGTGGATGATGAGAAGTTCGTAGAAGTAAAGGGTGGACAACAGGTCCAGTTGTAGATGCTATTTTAGTGTAATGGAGGGTACAAAATGCAGAAATTAGTAAGTAGAATGGTTCGGCTATTCATGGTATTTGCAGCAGCGTGCTGCATTATGGCAGGTGCTGGTGGGGCAATGAGTGTAAAGGCAGCACAGACCAGTCAGGTCACAGAAGCACAGGCAGCAGATACGGAAGATACTGCACAGGATGATGGAAGCGGTGTAATGCTTCTGCTGGGCGGTATGCTTATTATAATTCTGGCTGTCGTAATTACTGTTGCAGCAACTGTTGTAGTAGCAGCACCGGCGGCAGCTGATGAAGTGTAGTATGAATGTGAATGCAGTACAGAAAGGGTCTTCTTTGAGGAGACTCTTTTTTTGTGACTGCCAGGATTGCGGAGGATGATAAAAAGGAGTATGCTAATAAAGAATGCGATGGGAGGAATGTTATGGAGAATTTAATATTCAGTTTGAATGCTACAATACCTATCTTCCTGGTAATGGTAGCAGGATATGTATTCAGGCAGATGAAAATTGTAGATGATGGTTTTGTGAAAACACTTAACTCATTTAACTATAAAATTACATTGCCGGTCTTATTGATTACAGATATTGCAGAGGCGGATTTCTATGCAGTATGGGATACGACATTTGTGGTTTTCTGTTTTGGAGTGACACTGGTCTGCATATTGTTGATTACTGTGTTTGCAGTGCTCTTTATTAAGAAGAAATCTATTCTGGGTGAATTTATTCAGGCATCCTACAGAGGCAGCGCAGCAGTTCTTGGAGTAGCCTTTATGGTGAATATTTACGGTTCAAGTGCAATTGCACCGCTGATGATTCTGGCGACTGTACCTTTGTATAATGTTGCTGCAGTCATGATACTGTCGTTTACTGCGCCGGGAAGTACAGGGCTGGACAAAGCAGGGTTAAAGAAATCCTTAAAAGGAATTGCGACCAATCCGATTATTCTGGGAATTTTAATTGGTATGATCATATCTGTGGCAAGGATACCGATTCCTTTTATCATTGATAAGACATTACATAATTTCTCAGTTCTGGCAACACCTCTGGCACTGATTGGTCTGGGAGCAGGTTTTGAAGGACGTAAGGCACTTGCAGAGATCAAGCCGACTATTATCAGTTCTTTGATTAAACTGTTTGTGATGCCGGCAATTTTCCTGCCTGCGGCAGCGGCGTTGGGGTTTCGAAATGAGAAAATGGTAGCAATTCTGATTATGCTGGGAGCGCCGACTACAGTAAGCTGCTATATCATGTCCAAGAATATGGGGCATGAGGGCGTATTGTCGTCCAGCTGTGTCGTTTCTACTACCTTTTTGAGTTCAATTTTTATTACATTATGGCTGTTTATTTTAAAGAATTTTAATCTGATTTAACATACAAAACGCCGGATTCCATATCATATGTGAACCCGGCGTTTGTTATATGATAGCATTCTATGCTTTCAGTACTTCATCAATATTGGCAACGATATTTTGCAGATTCTGTGTAATATCAGCATCTATCTGATATTGCAGCAGTTCATTTAAGATGGATCTTGCCTTATCGGGATCATAGGTCTCCAGTGCATCGAATGCTTCGTGGAGCTGTTCTCCCCATTTTTTAAAGGTGATCTGATTGCCCTGTCCATCTGTAGCATGGTCTTTTAGACCAAGAGACTGGATATAATCTGTAAACACATCACAGGCTTCATCCCATTCAAAGGATAGCTTCTCCCAGTTGTTCTGTATGACTTCAAGATTGCCCGCATAGGCTTCTATCTCATGGAAAAAGGCAGTGTCTGTGAGATTACGAAGTCCCAGTGCATTGGATTTAACACGCAGCGCATGAACTTTGGCACCGTATTGCAGCAGGGTATCAGAATCCATTAGAGTGAATAATTCGTCTTCCTTGCGGTGGCTTTCCCCGACAAAGGTCAAAAGGAAATCATTGTATTTATCTACATTGCCATCCATATTCTGTAATGCCGTGTCTACATCAACGCCATTTTTGGCAAGATAGCGCATTTTAATGCGACAGTCTGTAATATATGTATCAGGAAGCTCTTCCAGATGGTCAAGTGTCTGTTTTGCCTGATAAGCCAACATGGATAATTTCTGTTTCTTCATTAATAATTCTGTTCGCTTGGTGATATTCATGAACAGAGGATAGGCGGCACAGTAGATCAGAAGCTGTGGCATCAGATGCACAAGAGCCAGATTCAGGTCTTCAATGCCAAGATATATGGAGACATAGAAAGACAGAATCATTCCTACAAATCCACCCAAGAAAATATGGGAGGTAATGCGTTTGGAATAATACTGGCAGGCGATCAGTGTCGGAAGCAGCCAGATAATAGATGCATAGTGTGACAGTGTGGAAGACAACAAAAAAACAGCTGTCAGGTTACATCCAAGTATCAGTCCGGTCAGCAGATTAATGCCTTTTAAGCCCACAAGAAGAATATCTGACAGATGCATCAGATGATTAACAACGGCAGGCAGAAGTAAGATAAAAATACTGACAGGCGCTATGATCTGAAAAGCCAGCGCCGGGACAGATATGATGTGAAACAGAGTAAATATCCAGGCGATGCCGATGACCATTGCGGTAAAACAGGACCAACGGATTGCGGAAGTATTGGATATCTGTCTGTTCTCAAGAAAAATATGATTGTAATTGTATTGCATAATTACGTATCCCTCCGGTAGAAAATAAACAAAAGTTTCTCCTTCGTGATACTCCCCCTGAAATAAGCGAAAATCCGCTTATGCATTTATAGTATAACATAGAAAAAAAGTGCGGAAAAGTCAAAAGGTGTGTTCTTCTTTTGACTTTTTTTCGCACTTTACCATAACCATTTAGATATGTAAATGGGCTTTGAATCTGGATACAAAACGGAATGAGAAATAGACGATGGCAGTGTCAATAGGCAGCATAATTGCATTCTTGATAATTCTGGCAGGCAGAAGAACCATAAAGCCCTTTCCATAAAGCATAGAGATCCACAGAGTATTCAGACCGCAGTTGATTACGAGCTTTACAATGAATTCTGCGACAAGAACCCGCCAGATGCTGATGGGCTTCTTATAAAGAATGGAACCATATATAATGCCGGAGAGCATGGCATCAAAGGTAAAGCCAAAGAAGAATGGACCGGTAGGCTTGATGATGTATTTCAATACGTCCAGCGCTCCACCGAAGATACAGCCGGTAATAGGTCCAAATAGGAATTCTACGATACGGTTTGGCAGACCGGAGAAACCGATCCGGATATAGGGACCGACTTCAATAGATGTGGTATAGCTGAGTACGACTGCCAGTGCAGCCATAAAAGCACAGATAACCATGTTTTTGGTTACTTTCAGTTCCATAATGGAATCTGCATAGAGTTTTCTGATTTTTTGCATAAAAAAACCTCCTGTATGCAGTTGTCCTGTAAACTACATAAGGAAGATAAACGTTCGTCAATCCAGTATGTAGCAGCGGGATGCGAACCTTATACCGCAAGCGAAACCTTTCGGAATGCTTTTCGTCCATATGACAACTCCCTGTTCATACGGCACTTAACGCATAATGTTCTACTCTGCAAAATTGTAAGCCACATATGTGGCGCCTATAGTTACCAATAAGGTATTCCCTTATAGTTGCACAGTATACTATCTGTATCTTTCTTTGTAAAGACAAAATATAATAAATATTAATATTTGTATAATAACATGCAAAAAATATACAGACACATTTGAAAATATGGCAAAATCAGCAAAGTGTATCTTGCATACAGGAAATAAATGTGGTAGCATATAGAAAGTATGTTCGATAATGGAGAGAAATTATGTTTGAAAATAATGAATGGAATATGATGTCTGTAATTCTTGCAGATATGGAACAGGATAAATGGATCTGGATCATTGGTATATTGGCTGTGCTGGTACTGGCAGCTGCCGCAGGGGTAGTATTGTGCAGGCGTTTCAGGAAACGTTACGCAGATGATGAGCTGGATGAGATGGAAGGACTTGACTTTGAATATTACTGCGCAGAACTTTTGCGCAACAGAGGATTTATAGAGGTTGAGGTCACAAAGAGCAGTGGAGATTATGGAATTGATATTCTTGCGGAGAAAGAGGGCGTGACCTATGCCATTCAATGTAAGCGGTATAATGGACCTGTAGGAGTAAAGGCTGTTCAGGAAGCGTATGCCGGCAGGGATTTCTATGACCGCATGGTGGGCTGTGTCCTGACGAATCAGTATTTTACCCAGCCCGCAGTAGATGCAGCACAGAAGCTCAAGATATTGCTGTGGGACAGAGATTATCTGGAAGAAATGATAGAGGAAGGATGTTAAGCTATGGATGAAGAAAGCGTATTATTTCAAAAGAGACTGGAAGAGCTTGCCCACAAATCCTATACCAACAGCCAGTATCTGTTTACAGGATTTTTGTCTTTGGCAGAGCAGGATGTTTACCATAGAATAGAGCGGGAATTGTCCTACGTTCCTGTTACCATGTATGGAGGTACGGCAGACTGCGAGCGCATCATGCTCCGTTTCGGAAGTGAAGAGCTGTGTGGATGGGATGAGCCTTTTCCCATTGCCTGCGTAGAGATAGCTCCTTTGCTTGAGAAGTTCGGTGAAGAGCTTTCACATAGGGATTACCTGGGCGCGTTGATGAATCTGGGTATTGAGAGAAGTACACTGGGAGATATCGTTATGATCGGCAAGCATGCCTATCTGTTCTGCACAGATAAGATGGCACCGTACATAATCGAGAATCTGAGCCAGATCAGGCATACACATGTCAAATGCCAGTATGCTGCCCAGATACCGGAGAGTGTCATTACCAAGCTGGAGAGACGAAGCCTTGTAGTCAGTTCAGAGAGAGCAGACGGAATCATAGCAAAGCTCTATAATATGTCGAGAAGCCAGAGTGTAGA
This sequence comes from Roseburia sp. CAG:10041_57, assembly GCA_001916965.1. GTDB lineage: Bacteria > Bacillota > Clostridia > Lachnospirales > Lachnospiraceae > COE1. The sequence continues at coordinate 35,017 of MNTL01000068.1, read as the reverse complement.
GCTGTTCCGGGGCAAGAAGATATTTGTAAACGGCAGACTCAATGAGAACAACAGTGGTACATTGAAAGCAGGAGATAAAATATCCGTGCGTGGATATGGCAAATTTATTTTTCAGGGGATTGCTTATGAGACCAAAAAGGGAAGATACTGTGTTGACGTGGATGTTTATGTATAGAGTCAGGTGTGCATAAAATTGTATATTTCAACATAAATATGGTTGCTTTCGCTCTATCTGGACAGGATATATTGCATTCATAAAATGTTGTTGCTATCATGTAAATACTCAAAATGTGTACAGGAGGATGAGGTTCTATGGAGAAGAAATCTGTATATGGAATGACAGAAGGAAGTCCGGCAAAACTTCTTTTATCTTTTACAATCCCGATGCTGATCGGCAATCTGTTCCAACAGTTTTATAATATGGTCGATTCTATTGTGGTAGGCCGTTTTGTAGGCGCAAATGCACTGGCAGCGGTAGGTGCGACAGGTTCCCTGAATTTCCTGTTTTTCTCCATGAGCTTTGGTGTATCTGCGGGCGTTGGTGTGGTACTGTCACAATATTTCGGAGCAGATAAATCAGATATGGTAGGAAGAAGCTTTGCCAATGGTATGTATCTTCTGACGCTGGTATCTGCCATTATGAGTATCGTGGGAATTGTGTCTGCAAGAGCTGTTCTTATGCTGCTTAATACACCGGAATCCATTCTGGATGATGCGGTGCTGTATATGAGAGTCTCCTGTGCAGGCATTCTTGCCATAGCGGCCTACAATGGAGTGGCTGCGGTATTGAGAGCCTTGGGTGATTCAAGAACACCGCTGTATTTCATGGTGGTGTCCTGTATCATTAATATTGCACTGGATCTGGTATTTGTAATTGTCTGCCAATGGTCTGTATTTGGCGTGGCACTGGCTACAGTCATTGCCCAGCTGGTAGCGGCGATTGGTGCTTTTATCTATGCGTTTTGTAAGATCCCTATTCTGAGGGTAAACAAGGAATGCAGAAGAGTGAAGCCGGATATTATGGAGAAGTGTTTCCGGTTGGGATTTCCTATTGCCCTGCAGAATTCCCTAATTGCCTTTTCCTGTATCTTCCTGCAAAGAGTAGTCAATGGATTTGGAGAAGATGTTGTTGCTGCCAATACGGCACTTAGCCGAATCGAACAGCTGGTCCAGCAGCCATATAACTCTCTTGGAGCAGCACTTACGACTTTTACAGGACAGAATATCGGTGCCGGTAAAGTAGACAGAGTAAAGCAGGGACACCGTGTAGGTGTCATATGCGTCATTGCGTTCAGTATACTTATGCTGATTCCCGGACAGTTCTTTGGCAAACAGATTATGGGAATCTTCGTACAGGATGCAGATGTTATAGCGATAGGGGCAAAAGGATTTGCAATTACAAGCCCATTCTACGCATTTCTGGGAATGATTTATGTATCGAGGGGAATCTTAAATGGTGCGGGTGATGCTGCGTATTCCATGATTAATGGATTTATGGAGATAACCGGCCGGGTAGGCTTTGCCAAGCCGCTTACGATGATACCGGCAATTGGTATGTGGGGCGTGTTCCTTACGACAGGATTGACATGGACACTGGTCAGCCTTGTAAGTATGCATCGGTATGCGAGCGGCAAATGGAGAAATAAAGCGATTATATAAAAAATGTGCACCTGGTAATTAAATCAGGTGCACATTTTTTTAGGTTTAAATTATACTAATTTCTGACCACATTCAATACAGAACTTGCCGCCATTTGTAGGAGTGCCACAGTTAGGGCAGAACTTGGGAACGGTACCTGCCTGAGGCTGACCACCTGCAGGAGCAGCTGTATTGGCATTGGCTGTCTGATTCTGCTGTGCAGCCATATTATTGATCATCTGCTGTCCCATCATCATGCCCATCTGCATGCTTGCCATATTCATGGCTGCATTACCGCCGCTGTTACCCTTGGAAAGGGCATCTGTCATGGCGAACTGCTGGTAACGGTTCATATCACCTACCATAGCCTGGGAGGCTGCCTTTGCCTGCATAGCCTGAACTTCCTGTGGATAAGAGAAATTAGAGCAGTTGAAAGCAGTTACCTTCAGACCAATCTTGGATAATTCTGCATCCAGATCTGTCTGGATACCCTTGCTGATCTCCTGTGAGTTTACTTGCAGATTGAACATATCCTTGCCTTCACGGCTGATCCATTTCATCAGAAGAGGATCCAGGATGGAAATAACATAATCACGGATATCATTAATGGTATAAATCTGCTTAATACCCGCAAGAGAGTCAATTAAGTGCAGATAATCATCTACCTTTACATCAAAGGTACCAAAAGCCCTGATTGGCATTCCACCGGGAAGTCCCGGTGCAGGAAGGCTGATTGCATTTTTTGTGCCCCATTTGATATTAAAGATTTTGGTATTTACGAAGAGTACTTCTGCACGAAGTCCACTGTTGAAGCCAAATTTGAAGCCTTTTAAAGTAGACAGGAAAGGGATGATCTGGGACTCAATCTCATAACTTCCCTCATCCTTGAAGATTCCTTCCAGCCTGCCATTATATAAGAAGATAGCATCTTGTCCCTGATGGACAATAAGACGGCTGTCTTTCTTGATTTCTCTGTTTGCCCATTTCCAGAAGATCACATCATCGCGATATTCTGTCCATTCAATTACATTTGCAAATTGGTTTCCAAATAATCCCATAAATTAACATTCCTTTCTGATAAATAATATGTAGATTCGAATTCCGGTGTAGTCTGTTCATATTCTGTAGTACGTCCATAGCTGCTGTCATCACTGCCGCCTCCAAGGAATATGGCAGCAAGTACAAGAAGTATGGCTATTATGATAGCTGCGATCTTAACAGGACTCTTAGGATATGCGCCGTGGATATTACCGGTCTGTCCATTGATAGCGACCTGATACAGCTTTCCTTCATAATAATAGGAGGTTGAGTATACAGGAACCAGTATATGCTTATAAGATTCATTACGATAACGTGAATGAAGCCGGACATCCTTAACACTGTCGTATCGGGAAAGGACATCATCACTTGCCAGGCTGCGAAGACGCTGTTCCATATCGTCTCTGGCTGAATTGCTGGCTTTTTCAAGGTCTACATTATAACATTGTGACATGCAGCCTGATAAATATTCAGGAGCATAGGAGACCAGCCTGCCCATATCATATGGTTCAATCTGACTCAGGAAAGCGGCATTTTCAGTGTTTACTGCTTTTTCCAGAATATCATCAAAATGTTCCTGCACATGTCCATGTGTGTGATACCAGTCGGTATGGGTCCTGGTCTGTACGTTGCCTTCTTTATCCTTATACTGCTCTGTCCTGGTTCTTCCCCCCATTGCTGTATAATCTGCATCTGCATCTGCATCAAAGGTCCAGTAAGGAAGATAGAGGCTCTGGAAAGGATTGCCCTGATACAGGGTCTTTAATTTGCCGGGAGCCAGCCATCTGCGTTTCACCCATTTATGAAAGGTTTCCTTTGCAGCGTTCATGTCCAGATTAAAAGGAATGATGCCATCGGGTATGATAGCATCCAGCTGCTTCTGTGCCAGTACATAGGAGGAACCACAGTAAGGACATACGGAAGTCGTATCATCCTTGCCAATCTCTAAAGTAGCGCCACAGCCGGTACATTCCATCGTAGTGGAGGTCTTCTCGGAAGGACGCAGGATCCGTTTGGCATCTATCGTCAATTTGTGTTCTATGATCTTACTTGTATCATTGAGAATAGGAACACAATTGCCGCAGTTGGGACATTTCATCTGTTTGGTTTCTACATCATATTCCATAATACCGTTACAGGATTCGCAGCGGTATACGGAAGATTCTTTATTATCCATAGTTTCCCCTTTCTGTGTATTTATCATATACTCTCTCGTAGATAATAACATTATATTCTTTTACGTTTTTTTTGTCTATAAAATATGGATTCTGTTTCCACAGAATCTGAAGAAATAACAAAGACTAAGCAATATTTGATAAGACTGGGAGATATTTTGGGAGTATAGTGAAAGAGGCAGGAGAACATTAGGTTATGGAAAACTAAAATATTTTACAAATGAGTAAACAATCATTGCGTCCTTGTCCTGTTATTGTTATAATCAGGCTATAGTAGGTTACAGGTCGTATCAACGGCAGAAGAGAGGTAAATATGGGATTGGATGTAAAGGTTACAAAGGATAAAATTGCAGCTGGTAAAACAGCACTTGGTATTGAGTTTGGTTCTACCAGAATTAAGGCAGTACTTACAGATGAAGACAATCAGGTGATTGCTATCGGTAATTATGACTGGGAGAATCAGCTGGATGGGCATATCTGGACATACAGCCTGGATGCAATCTGGGCAGGATTACAGGGTTGCTATGCAGATCTGACTGCCCGTGTAAAGGCAGAATATAATACAGACGTAGAGACGATAGGAGCAATTGGCTTCAGCGGTATGATGCATGGCTATATGGCATTTGATGCCCAGGGAGAATTGCTGGTTCCTTTCAGAACCTGGAGAAATACCATCACACAGGAAGCCAGTGGAAAGCTGACAGAGTTGTTTGGCTATCATATTCCACAAAGATGGAGCATTGCCCATCTGTATCAGGCAATCCTGAATGAAGAAGAGCATGTAAAGGATGTTGCTTTCTTTACCACACTGGCAGGATATATTCACTGGAAGCTCAGCGGAGAGAAGGTTCTGGGTGTAGGAGAGGCATCCGGTATGTTCCCGATTGATATTGCAACAAAGCAGTTCAACACCAGAATGATCGCTCAGTTCGATGAGCTGGTAGCAGATAAGAATTATGGCTGGAAGCTGGCTGACATTCTTCCCGGCGTACTGGTTGCAGGAGAGCAGGCAGGTACTTTGACAGAGCAGGGTGCAGCACTCTTGGATGTATCCGGCAAGTTAAAGGGCGGTATTCCAATGTGTCCGCCTGAAGGAGATGCAGGAACAGGTATGACTGCTACCAATAGTGTAAAGCAGCGTACTGGTAATATTTCTGCGGGTACTTCTGTATTTGCCATGGCAGTATTGGAGAAGGATCTGTCCAAGGCATATGACGAGCTTGATCTGGTTACAACTCCGGAAGGAAGTCTGGTGGCTATGGTTCACTGCAATAACTGTACTTCTGATCTCAATGCATGGGTAAATCTGTTTAAGGAATTCTACGAAGCAATGGGTCAGAAAGCAGATATGAACGAGCTTTATGGTACTTTGTACAGAAAGGCACTGGAAGGGGATGCTGACTGTGGTGGCTTACTTTCCTATGGCTATTTCTCAGGAGAGCATGTGACAGGATTTGAAGAAGGCAGACCATTGTTTGTGCGTAAGCCGGATTCTGCATTCAATCTTGCCAATTTCATGAGAGTACACTTATTTACAGCACTGGGTGCTATCAAGATTGGCATGGATATTCTGGCAAAACAGGAAAATGTGAAACTGGATGAACTGTTAGGACACGGAGGATTATTTAAAACTCCGGGAGTAGGACAGAGAGTGGTCGCAGCAGCAGTCGATACACCGGTATCCGTTATGGAGACAGCAGGAGAAGGTGGTGCATGGGGCATTGCCGTACTTGCTAACTATATGAAGAACAAAGAGCAGGGAGAGACTCTTGGACAGTATTTGGATAACAAGGTATTTGCAGGCCAGGCATCTACCCGTATTGAGCCTGATGCGAAGGATGTAGAAGGTTTTGAGACTTTCATTGAACGTTATAAAGCAGGTCTTGCAATTGAGCGTGCCGCAGTAGATAACTTATAAGATGGAAAGGAAGCAAAGCAATGTTAGAGGAATTAAAACAGAAAGTATATGAAGCCAATATGGATCTGCCCCGTTATGGACTGGTAACATTTACATGGGGTAATGTCAGTGCGATTGACAGAGAGAAGGGACTGTTTGTAATCAAGCCCAGTGGTGTAGATTATAATCTGTTAAAGCCGGAAGATATGGTTGTCATGGATCTCAACGGCAATAAGGTAGAAGGCAGATATAATCCTTCTTCTGATACACCTACCCATCTGGAATTGTACAAGGCTTTTCCTGAAATCGGAGGTATCGTACATACCCATTCAACATATGCGACGAGCTGGGCGCAGGCAGGAAGGGCGATTCCCTGCTATGGAACGACCCATGCAGATTATATGTATGGCGAGATCCCCTGTGCAAGAGTGCTGACTCAGGAAGAAATAGATGCAGGTTATGAGAAGAATACAGGTACAGTGATCATTGAGACCTTCGAGGGAAAAGACCCGATGGCAGTACCGGCTGTCCTTTGCAAGAATCATGGACCTTTTGCCTGGGGCAAGGATGCAAAGGAAGCAGTACATAACGCAGTCGTTCTGGAAGAGGTAGCCAAAATGGCATTATTCACAGAACAGTTAAAGCCGGATGTAGAACCTGCACCACAGAGGATTCAGGACAAGCATTATTACAGAAAACATGGTGCCAATGCCTATTATGGTAATAAAGTAGAGTAGAAGCACAAATAATGACAGGAAGATTGTTAAAAAATTTACATTTACGATTATATGGATATGTGTTACCATTAATTAAGTAAAACGCAGCTATGGATGGTAAATATAGCTGCACACAAATGTTATGATGGAGGAAAGAACATGACAAATTTAGAGCTTCAGAAAATGGCAAATGAAGTTCGTAAGGGTATCATTACCGGTGTTCATGCAGCAAAAGCTGGTCATCCGGGCGGTTCCTTATCCGCAGCAGATATCTTTACCTATCTTTACTTTGAGGAAATGAATATTGACCCAAAGGATCCGAAGAAGGCTGACAGAGACCGCTTCGTATTATCCAAGGGACATACAGCACCGGGTTTATATGCAGCACTGGCTAACCGTGGTTATTTCCCGGTTGAAGATCTTGTTACTTTGAGAAAGTTAGGTTCTTACTTACAGGGACATCCCTGCATGCAGTCCGTTCCGGGCGTTGATATGTCTTCCGGTTCACTTGGGCAGGGCATTTCAGTAGCATGTGGTATGGCACTGGGAGCTAAAATGAGCGGTGATTCTTTCCGTGTATATACACTGCTTGGTGATGGTGAGATTGAAGAAGGCCAGGTGTGGGAAGCAGCAATGTTTGCCGGCCACAGAAAGCTTGACAATCTCTGTGTTATCGTAGATAACAATGGTCTTCAGATTGATGGTAAGATTGAGGATGTATGTTCTCCTTATCCTATTGATAAGAAGTTCGAAGCATTTAATTTCCATGTGATTAATCTGGCAGATGCACATGATTTTGATCAGATCAGAGCAGCTTTCAAGGAAGCAAAAGAGACTAAGGGCATGCCTACAGCAATTATTGCACATTCCATAAAGGGTAAGGGCGTATCCTTCATGGAAGGCAATGCAGACTGGCATGGTAAGGCTCCTAATGATGAAGAGTTCGCAATTGCAATGGCAGATTTAGAGAAAGTAGGTGAAGCATTATGTCAGAAGTAAAGAAGATCGCTACTCGTGAGAGCTATGGTAATGCTTTAATAGAGATTGGTAAGGAAAATCCTAATCTTGTAGTTCTGGATGCTGACCTTGCAGCAGCAACTAAGACTGGTATGTTCAAGAAGGTATTCCCTGAAAGACATATTGACTGTGGTATTGCAGAGAGTAATATGGCTGGCGTGGCAGCAGGACTTTCCTTAACAGGTAAGATTCCTTTTATGAGCTCCTTTGCCATGTTTGCAGCAGGACGTGCTTTTGAGCAGGTTCGTAACTCTATCGGATATCCTCATCTGAATGTAAAGATCGGTGCTACACATGCAGGTATTACTGTAGGTGAAGACGGAGCTACACATCAGTGTAATGAAGATATCGCATTAATGAGAACCATTCCCGGCATGGTAGTTATGTGCCCGGCAGATGATGTAGAAGCCAAGGCAGCAGTCCGTGCCGCTGTAGAATATGATGGACCTGTATATATCCGTTTTGGACGTGCAGCAGTTCCTGTTATCAATGACACACCTGACTATAAGTTTGAGATTGGTAAGGGAACTGTAGTCAGAGAAGGTACAGATGTTACAATCGTAGCAACAGGTATCTGTGTAGATTCTGCACTGGGTGCAGCAGAGAAGCTGGCAGCAGAAGGTATCAGCGCAGAAGTTATCAATATCTGTACAATCAAGCCTCTGGATGAAGATATCATTATCAAGAGCGCAAAGAAGACAGGTAAAGTCGTAACTGCTGAAGAGCATTCTGTAATTGGTGGATTAGGCAGCGCAGTATGTGATGCATTGTGCAAATCCTATCCAACACCGGTATATAAGATCGGTATGCAGGACTGCTTCGGTGAGTCCGGCTCTGCCGCTGCGCTGGTTCAGAAGTACAAGCTGGATGCACAGGGCGTATATGAGCAGGTTAAGGAATTCGTAAATAAATAAACGAAAATGCTGATTATTTTGAACAGGGCTTTCTGCCAAGTGGCGGGAAGCCCTGTTTGTTACTGAAAGAGAAAGGTTTATAAGCTTGGGATTGCGATTGTAAGACCTAGCGTGTAGAATAGATTTAGGAGTCTGGGGGATAAAAAGGAAAGGGATGGTATAGGGCATGGTAAAAAATATGGAATTGCCTTCTAATGATGGAGTGCATAAGCTTCATGTAGTTGTGTGGCAGCCGGATGGTGAGCCTAAGGCAGTATTACAGCTTTCGCATGGAATGATAGAATTTATAGAGCGATATGAAGGGCTGGCACAATATCTGAATGAACAGGATATTCTGGTAATCGGAAATGATCATCTTGGACATGGGCATACTGCCGGAAGTGATGAGGATCTGGGGTATTTTTGCCCGGAGCATATGAGTGAGACTGTAGTAAAGGATCTGCATACAGTCACAGAGTACGCCAAGAAGGAATATCCGGGGGTTCCTTACTTTTTGTTAGGACACAGTATGGGCTCCTTTATGGCAAGACGCTATCTTATGACTTATGGTGATGAGTTGACAGGAGCAATATTGTGCGGAACCGGGGAACAGGCCAGTGCTACCCTGTTTGCCGGTAAGACGGTAGCAGGAATCCTTGGTGCATTTAAGGGTCAGAGATATCGTTCAGAGTTCATCAGGAAGACTTCTTTTAAAGGATATAATGACAGATTTGAAAAGCGTACAGAGAATGACTGGCTGACAAAGGATCAATCTATTGTAGACTGGTATAATGGTCACAAGTTCTGTACTTTCGGCTTTACCATTAATGGATATAAGACTCTGTTTGAAGTGCTCACATATATCCAGAAGCAGGAAAATTATAATAAGATTCCTAAGAATCTACCGGTATATATGATTGCCGGAGAAGATGACCCTGTAGGCAATTATGGAGAAGGCGTAAAGCATATCTATCAGCAGTATAAGGACAGTGGCATAAAAGATATTTCAATCAAGCTCTATCCAAATGACAGACATGAAATCTTAAATGAGCTGGATAAAGAGACTGTATACGCAGATGTAGCAGACTGGATTGCAGGACATATGTAGAAATATATGTTTTGCGGATGTGCGATTGTATGATTAGAGGATGAATATGGAAAAGCATCAGACAGAATTTAAAGAAGCAATTGAAAATACACCTATCATTCCTGCCATAAAGGATGCAGAAAGCCTGGAACAGTGCCTGAAAAGTGACGCCTGCGTCATTTTTATATTATTTGGTGATATTTGTAATATTGCAGAGATTGTGGAACGAATCAAAGCAGAGGGGAAGCTGGCGATGGTGCATATGGATTTGATTGCGGGGCTTGGAAGCAAAGAGGTCAGTGTTGATTATATTAAGGAAAGAACGAAAGCGGATGGCATCATTACGACCAAACCCATGCTGGCAAAACATGCCAGGGAGCTTGGACTTGCTACGGTACTTCGTTTTTTTATCATTGATTCCATGGCACTATCCAATCTGTCAAAGCAGACCAGAGAAGCCAGACCTGACTGTATTGAGGTGCTTCCGGGAGTCATGCCTAAGATCATACGCAAGATCACCGGTGAAAACAAAACACCGCTTATTGCAGGCGGGCTTATCTCTGATAAAGAGGATGTATGTAATGCACTGGATGCCGGGGCAGTTGCCGTCTCATCTACAAATGCGAAGATATGGTTTCTGTAAATATGGAGGATATTGGGAGAAATATATATGTATCAGGTAGTTATCGTTGATGATGAAGTAACAATATCAGAAGGAATTGCGAATCTGTTTCCATGGAAAGAAATTGGATTTGAAGCACATGCGTTCAGCGAACCGGATAAAGCATTGCAGTATATTAACCAAAATCAGGTAGACGTATTGATGAGTGATATCGAGATGCCGGAAATGAATGGATTAGAGTTGACAAAAGAAATAGCAAAAGCTGATATCAAAGTTGTAATTATATCCAGTCACCAGAATTATGAATATTTCAGGGCTGCAATTCAGCTAAATGTTGTGGATTATTTACTGAAACCTCTTAAGAGCGCAGATATTATTTCTTGCTTTGAGAAAATAAAACAGGAGCTTGACAGGAAAAATCATGTCGAGCAGGAACAGCCGAAGGGGTATTATGAGAAAATACTTGTCGAAGTAAAGTCGTATACGGAAGAACATTTTCAAGAAGCATCATTGGAGGAAGCGGCGGTGAGAGTCAATCTGAGTGCCAGTTATTTATCACGTATCTTAAAGGAGAAATGTGATTTCGGATTCGCAGAATATCTTTTGCAGATCAGGATGGAAAAGGCTGCTGCTATGCTGCAGGATCTGCAGTACAAAACTTACGATATTGCTTATTATGTAGGATATGATAATCCGAAGAGTTTTTCTCATGCTTTCAAAAATTATTATGGAGTGACACCTATGGATTACAGGAAAGGAAGTACCGCAAAATGAAAAAAAAATTTTTTTTAAAACGTTTTGCGGTATATTTTATGGCATTCTTTATACCAACTTTTCTGCTTTTTGTAATTGCAATGGTTATATTTGGAAATAGTGCAGAGGAGAGAATCATCAGCCGTGAACAGAAGGTATTAGAGTCAACAGATACTAATCTGTCACTTGTAATCAACAATATAGCCATGCAGAATGATTTGTTTACAAAGAATCCATATATGGGAATTGCATTGAAAAATATATTAAAAAAATCTGATTTCATTTCATATAGTGATACGATTTATCTTCGTAGTATGAAGGCAATGCTTCGTAGTGTACAGGAAGTATATAGTTATGTATCGGATATAAATATATATCTGACAGGATACGATAGATACTATTCTTCGGAAAATGCTATACAGGATATAAGTGGAAACGAATATTGGCTGGAACAATGCAGGGGTATGCCTGAAGAAACGGAAACGCTGGTTAAAAGACATGAGTATGAAGAATACAGGAATACAAAGAATGAACTTACCGTGTATCAGAGAATGCTCCTGATGGATGGGTTTGTCATTATGAATATTGACTTGCAGGCATATGAAAATATTCTGGAACAGGCAGTGGGTGATATCGGAATGACTTTGTTATTTGTCAATTCACAAGATGAACTCATCATAGCATATCAGGATACCATAGGTGTAAATGACGAGATATTAGAAAATATAATGCAGAAGGCAGGGGAGTCTAAATGGGTAAACATAAATAATGAAAATTATTTAATTCAGAATCTTTATGACGAAAAATGTGAATTAGAAATAATAGCCCTAGTACCAAAGACGGAAGTTAATAAGGAATTAAGTAATATTTTTCCTGTTTATTTTCTTGTATTCTTTATTAACAGTATTATAGTGACTTTATTGGCTTATATAACGACTAAGAGAAACTTCCAACATCTTGATGAGTTTATCCAGATCTTTTCCAATGCTGAAAAAGGCATTTATGTGCTGGCAAAATCGAGTTCTCCGGCTAAAGACGAATATGACATTATCATGAAAAATATTGTGTATTTGTTCTTACAGAAGGTAAAGCTTGATAAACAGTTGGAAATCAAAAAGGAAGAAGAAAGAATTGCTGAAATTACAGCATTACAGGCACAGATTAATCCACATTTCCTGTTCAATACCCTACAAACAATACAGCTTGAAGTAAATCAGGTTGAAGGGAAAAATGGAAAAATCGCTACAACGATAGAAGAACTGAGCGACATTTTGAAATATGCGTTAGGAAATTCTAATGAGAAAGTTTCTTTTGCAAGGGAAATTCAGTATCTGAAGAAATATGTGAATATTCAGAAGCTTCGTTTTGGAGATAAATTTATACTATACTATGAAGTAGATGAAGAGCTGATGGATTTTCAGGTTTTCAGACTTTTGCTACAGCCTATAGTGGAGAATAGTATACTTCATGGTGTACGTTATCGGGAAAAAGGTTATATAAAAGTAAAAATACATTATTCTCATACAGAACCTAAAGTAGTCATTTCAGTAATTGACTCCGGCATTGGTATGACAAAAGAGGAATTACAGATGCAAAGACAGAATATGAAAGACTATAATCCTAATCATGTAGGACTGGCAAATGTAAACTGCAGATTGAAACTGTACTATGGAGAAGAAGCTCAGCTGCATATCTATAGTAAAAAGGATATGGGAACTGTAATCAGATTCTGTTTGCCAAGAGAATCATAAAAATTGTGTGAGAATGACAAAAAATATTACCTTATATTAAAAAATTAAAAAAAAATGAGGAAAAATAAAAATGTCCCTCCCTTTTTGAAAGAAACCTAAGGAGATATAATAAATCTATCTTAAGAGGTATTTTTAGAAAGGGAGGTTTTTATGAACAAAAAACTATTAGCAATGGGGCTTAGTGTAACAATGATAGCAGGGATGCTTACTGGATGTGGAAGCTCTTCAACAGAATCTGGTGATTCTACAGCATCAACTTCTCAGACACAATCAGAAGTTACAGAACAGAATACTGCATCTGAAATATCACAGACAGCAGCTTCTGATGACGAACCAATTACTTTAAGATTTGCATGGTGGGGCGGCGATGAACGTAATGCAGCTACATTAGAAGTGATTGAGCAGTTCGAAGCGCTTCATCCTAATGTAACAATTGAGGCAGAGTATGGCGGAAATGACGGTTATCATGATAAGCTGGCTACTCAGCTGGCATCAGGAACAGCAGCAGATATTGTTCAGGTAGACCCAGAAACATTCCCTCAGTATGTTTCAACAGGAGATTACTTTGTTAATTACATGGACTACAGTAACATGGATCTGTCTACATTTGATGAGAATTATATATCTCTGGAGATTAACGGAAGATATGATGGTAAACAGTTAGGACTTCCTACAGGTATTTCCGGAGCAGGTATCCTGGTAAATCAGGATCTTGCAGATGAAATTGGTATAGATTTTACACAGGCTTATACATGGGATGATCTGTTGGAAATGGGCAGGAAAGTTCGTGAATATGATGACAGTATGTATCTGTTATGTGCAAATAAAGAATATATCGTTAATCTGATTGTATTCAATTATGGCAAGCAGTTATGCGGAAGTACTTTATTCGACAAGGAGACAGGAGAGCTTAACATTACAGAAGAACAGATGGCTGAGCTTATGCAATATGTGAAGAAATTATATGATGAAGGAGTAGTAGCACCGGCATCATATCAAGCGGCTTATGGCGGTGATAATTTACAGTCAGATGCTAACTGGATAGCAGGTAAATATGTATCTGCACTTACTTACATTTCAACAATTGATGTCATGGTAGCAGCGAATGACAGTGCAAATTATTCAATGAGTCAGTTACCTATGTTATCAGGATGCACAGAAAAAGGATGGGCTTCTAATACACCTCAGGTTATGGCAGTGACCAAGACATGTGAGCATCCGGAAATGGCAGTAGAATTCATGAATTATTTCTTTAACAATGAGACAGCACTTGCAACATTAGGTGCCACAAGATCTGTTCCACCTACAGAGAATGCAAGAAAGATCTGCTCTGAAAATGGTAAGCTCAGTGAAGTTACTATGGAAGGTGCTAATATTGCAGCAGCAGCCGGAGGAACACCAAATGACAAGATTTCTTCTTCAGAAGAGGCAAAAACAATTCTCTTTGATGCAGTAGAGACTGTTGGATATGGTGCAACTACACCAGAGGAAGCAGCAAGCGAAATTATAGATTCTCTTTCTTCATTATAAAATAGTGTAAACACACCGGAGATGCCTTATTGTGCATAGGGCATCTCTTTTTTAGAAAACTGTTAGGGGTAGAAATATGAGTAAGACTCTTGGTAAAAAGGCAGGCTATTCAAAAAGGGATTTAAAAGCCTACTATTATATAGCGCCTTGGCTGATAGGGTTTGCAATTCTTCAATTGTATCCATTTATCAGTTCGTTAATTTATTCATTTGCAGACTATTCAATAGGCTCAAAACCCGACTTTATCGGATTCGGAAATTATATAAAATTATTTACAAAGGATAAGGAATTCTGGACATCTCTTCGTGTTACGATTGTATTTGCGTTAATGACTGTTCCGGGGAAAATAATACTTGCACTTGCAGTTGCCATATTCCTGAACAGAGATATCAGGGGAATCAATCTGATTCGAACATTGTATTATATACCGTCTTTGTTTGGAGGAAGCGTTGCAATTGCCATATTGTGGAAATTAATGTTCCTGGATAATGGTCCTATTAACGCTGTATTAACTGCTTTAAGACTGCCTAATGTACAATTCCTCGGAAGCACCACATGGGCATTGCCAACAATATGTCTATTGGAAATCTGGCAATTTGGTTCGTCAATGGTTATGTTTCTGGCTGCATTAAAAAATGTTCCCAAGTCATTATATGAAGCGGCTGAGATCGATGGAGCAGGAAAAACGAAGAGATTCTGGCATATAACTTTGCCTCAGATTTCACCAATCATTTTCTTTACAGTATTAAATCAGACAATACAGGCACTGCAAAATTTTACCTCCGCAGATGTAATAACAGAGGGTGGTCCTTTGAAGTCAACGTATGTTTTAGGCATGAAGCTGTATAGGGAAGGATTCGGTTATTTCAAAATGGGTTACGCAAGTGCTATTTCCTGGATTGTATTTACTGTAATATTGACGTTTACAGTAGTACTGTTTGCATCTTCAAAACTTTGGGTTCATTATGCAGATGAATAGTGTAGAAATAATAAATTCACACAAACAGGAAAGGTATGGTGAGTAGCATGAAATCAAAAAAGCGAAATTTGTTTTTTGATTATTTATTGATATTTATAATCGGATTTGTTTTATTATATCCGATTATCTGGATGTTCTTTTCTACTTTTAAAACGAATGAAGAAATATTTGGTTCATTTAAACTGTTACCGGAATCTTTTTCATTTCAGTATTATATAGATGGCTGGAAGGGAAGTGGTAAATTTACTTATGCAAAGTTCTTTCTTAATACATTTATTATGGTGGTACCAACTACACTATTAACAGTTTTATCGGCAACATTTGTTGCATATGGCTTTGCAAGATTTAATTTCCCAGGGAAAAAATTCCTTTTTATCTTATTACTTGCAATGATGATGTTACCTAATGCGGTAGTAATTATTCCAAGATATACTTTGTATAATAAATTTCATTGGGTGGATTCTTATATGCCATTCTATGCGCCGGCGGTATTGTGCTGTAATTCATTTTTCCCATATATGATTATTCAATTTTTGCGTGGAATTCCAAGGGAGCTGGATGAATCAGCATATATTGACGGATGTGGCACTTTCAAAACATTGACAAGAATTATTCTGCCTTTAATGAAACCTGCATTATTTTCTGCCGGGCTTTTCCAGTTCTTGTGGACATATAATGATTATTTTAATTCATTGATATTTATTAATTCAGTAAAAAAATACCCGATTTCACTGGCATTGAGAATGTCTCTGGATGCAGAGTCAGTAGTACAATGGGGAAAAGTCCTTGCAATGGCAACTGTAGCAGTCATTCCTGTCATGATTCTATTCTTTGCGGCGCAGAAATATTTTGTAGAAGGTATTGCGACAAGTGGATTGAAAGGTTAATTTACTGATTGTATATAACAATTGACAATTGTTAAAACGAAGAGTATAGTTAATATCGGAACAAGATATTGATACAGATATAACAAAGGCGTTTGTAACAGTAGTTTTCTACTGTTTACAAGCGTTTTTTTTAGTCTAAGGATAAGAGAGCAGGGAATAAGTGAAGAATGTAAGGAGGGAACATCATTTATGACAAAATCAATTGCAATTAAATCTGCCTTTTCCTGCGGAGGAAAGGCATGGGATTACCTGGAACACATCAGCTGCAAAAATGTCGTACTGATCAGGGATAGTCAGATGAGCCAGGGAGTAAGTAATATTGTATCCAAGATCAGAACATATATGGATTCCATGGGTGTGATCATGGGAGAATATGACATAGGCGGGGATAAATTATCCCAGATCCAGCTGATAGGCGGTATTCAGTTCATGAGTGAGAAAAAGCCGGACATGGTGATTGCCATAGGTTCTGAGCTGACAATTAAGATTGCTAAGCTGATACTGATATTTTATGAATATCCAGAGCTTGCAAACAGTACCATAGAGAATGCAGATACCAAAGGAAAAAGCCTTCATACCAAGCTTGTAGTCATTTCAGGGGATTCGGAAGAAGCAGAAGGTGTAAATCAAGTGAATTTCATTAAAATAGACAGTGACGATTTGAAATTCGAGTAAATGTATACGGATGCATAGAAAAAGAACAGCCACTGTAAAAACAGTTGGCTGTTCTTTTTTGACTGTTTTGTAAATTCTATTGATAGGATGCTACATTGGATGCGTCTACCGGTTCAAATGGAACCCATACATATTTACCATCTTCACTGACATCAAGGCCACTTGAAGATGCAGACTGATGATTGGCAAGTGCTACAGCTACTTTGACAGCGGCTTCACCCTGTCCGGTTGCAGACTGGTATACGGTGAAAGCCATGTCTCCGGATGCAATGGCAGCACATCCATCTGTAGTAGCATCGACACCAAGGATTGGCACGGAGGATGGATCAATGCCATTGGCTTTGCAGGCTTCTACAGCGCCCAGTGCCATGGAATCATTATTACTGATAACACAGTCAAATGACTTATTCAGATCAATGAAGACATTAAGCATTTCAGCTGCTTTATCTGTACTCCAGTCAGCGTAATCTTCAAATACGATATTTACCTTTTTGCCACTGTTCTTAAAAGCCGTTTTAAGTGCTTCTGTTCTTCCTTTGGTGGCAGAGTGGTTTTTTTCACCTTTGAAGATAACAACGTTGATTTCATCCTTGGAAGCCATTTTGTCAAGAACATATTCAGCCTGAAGCTGACCTGCAACTTGTTCATTGGAACCAACATACATATACTGGTCTGCTTTCAGCCGTTTATCAGCAGGGCAGCTGTTCATAAAGATGATTGGAAGATCGCCTGCGCAGGATTCCAGTTCTATGGCAGTATCAGCATCTACAGGAAGACAGAGAATAACGTCATAACCCTGTTCCTTGGCAGAACGAATCTGGTCTGCCTGTGTTTCTATTGTATTCTGTGCATCTACCAGATCAAACTGTGCGCCAAGGTTTTGGGCAGTAGATGCAGCAGCATCTGCCAACATAGCACGGAAGGTATCATTACCATCCGACATACACATAAGAATTTTAGTGTCGTTTCCGGAAATGACAGAAGATTGACTTCCGGTTTGGGCACAGCCAGTGAATAACAGTGTGGCAGCAAGAATGGTACCAGCTATTTTCAAATAACCTTTTTTCATAAGGTATGCCTCCTAAATTTTAAACTTATTAACCTGATTGGATAGTTCTTCAGCAGATACACTAAGCTCTTTGGAATCCTCGGCGGCATGAGTACTGCTCCTTGTAATCTCCTGCGCCTGGCTGACCATAGTATCTGATGTAGCAAGAATTTCCTGTGAGCTTGCAGCCTGTTCTTCAGAAATGGCAGCAACATTGGTTGCAACATCATCTACCTTGCTTACTTTAGTGACCATAGATTCTACGAGTTCATTAGCGGCAGCAATGTTCTGGAAAATAGAATCAAAGGTTTCTAATGCTACAGAGATTAACTGACCGCTTTCACCAATATTGCTGACGCTTACATTAGCTTGTGTCACACAGGCGCCAACATAACCATTAATCTGCTGGATTAGATTTTCAATAGTGTGGACAGATTCTGCACTGGTCTGGGCAAGCTTGCCAATCTGGGTAGCGACAACTGCAAAACCTCTGCCATTTTCACCGGCTCTGGCTGCTTCAATGGATGCGTTTAAGGAGAGAAGGTTGGTTTCTTCAGCAATATCAGCAATAACCGCTGTAATATTTGTAATTTCGCTGGATGCAGTACCGACCTTGTCAATGGCTGCTTTCAGACTGTTAATAGACTCATTGATTGTCTGCATTGCAGTATTGACCTGATTCATATCTGTTCTGCCTTTTTCGGAGATTTCCACAGTTTCTTTCATTTTATTTTCTACCTGGGAGCCGTCTTCTCTGGTATCTGCAACTACATTTGCAAGGGTTGTTGCGTGCTCTGCAATATCGTTAACAGAAGCTGAAAGTTGTTCTACTGTTTCATTTAGCTGTTGCATGGAGTCGCTCTGGGTGGTACTTGCTTCACGCATTCTATCAGAAATCTCCAAGCTTGACTGGGATTGTTCATGCAGCTTGTCCGATACGTTATGGATAGAATCAATCATATCGCGCATAGTGGCAAGGAATTTGGAGACACCGGAACTCATTTTACCAATCTCATCATTACTTGCAGCACGGACTTCAACAGTAAAGTCACCATCTGTCATCTGCGTTATGACATGGGTCAGTTCTTTTATTGGTTTAATTACAAGATGTATGACGCGTTCAATTACAACAGCAAGGACAAGAATACATACAATTCCAATCAGAAGCATGATGTTACGCACTGATGTAACGCTTGAGAAGATAATTGAGGTAGGAACGTAGGATACGAGCAGCCAGTCAGTTCCGTCAATGGTAAGGAAGGCTGTTTCGTTACCTGCTATTTCTCCCTGTGTATAGTCAGAAGCCTTCATTCTGGCAGCAACACCGCTTAAAAAGGCATCACTGTTGGACTCATCCAATTTAGTGGAGATAAGAGAAGTATCACGATGAGCCAGAATGGTATTGTCTGTAGTGCTGACCAGAAACGCCTGTGCATCTGTCATTTCAATAAAGCTGTTTACAATGACATTGATTCTTTGCAGTGACATATCAGCAGCAATGACTCTCTGTTTGCCGGAACCGTCATTTAAGATGCCTGATGCACTGATAACAGCGGTTCCCTCAGAATTGGTATAGGCACTGGTAAAGCCCATGTTGATACGGGTCAAACCTTCTGTATACCATACAGAGGAAGTAGGATTCTGTTCCGACTTGGAAGATGCTGATGCGGTCATAAGATTGCCCTGACCATCTGCCAGATATAATCCATCCGGGTAGTTGGAATTATAATCGTAGTACTGGTCTAACAGAGTCTGTAGCTGAGCATCGTTTGGCTTGGTCTGCTCTATGTTATGTTTAATTGCCTGAAAGGCAGACAGATTCTCATTAAGCCATGCTTCAATTTCGTTTCCCTGATTCTGAATGGAAGAGCTCAGCAGGTTCTCAGAATAACTGGCAATGACGCTCTTGGAGACCAGGTAAGAAATGATAGTCAATATGGCAACGATGATAATTACAATAGGCAGAATGATCGCCAACAGTTTTGCTTTGATGGACACAAAATTTTTTTTGTTCATGCTTGCGTTAACCTCATTTCTAAAGCGCTATATGAATAAGATTTGTGGCGCTTTTACACAAATTTCTCAAATTCACAATTATTTTACTATAATTTCATAAAACATTCCATATATATGAAGAAAAATAGATTAAAAACAGTTATATTCAAACAAAAAAGTTTGCTACTTTACAAATATTGTTTTTTGTGCTACATTGAACCTATATGGAAAAGCGATGATGAAGAGAGTAGATATATTGTATTTGTACAGAGAATGTCCTTTTGGCTGAGATGGACACGAAGAAGATATATCGAACATGGCTTCTGAGCAGCGCACCGAGTCAGTGTTATGACTGATAAGACTGCGACAGGGTTCGCCCGTTACAGCGACAGGGTATGCAGTACCCGCAGAGACTTTTGCCGTGAGGCTAAGGTAAATTAAGGTGGTAACACGGGATATATACTCTCGTCCTTATAGATGATATAAGGACGGGAGTTTTGTTGTTATTGGAGCCGTTTTAATTATAGGAAGGAGGGCTTTTCATGGAGTTGGAGCTGCAAAAATATGAATGTGGAAGTGAAGACTATCTGATTTATGACTGTAACAGAAACCGGTATGAATTCGGTGCAAGGGAAGCCCGTGTCATGTGCAGCCTGAATATCGGGATATCAGTACGAAGAGTTCTGGTGGGACCCATCTGGCAGACCACAGGTATGACTTTTCTTATTTATGATTCGGATGGAACATTATCCGCTCCACAGACGGAGGATGTGAAAGTATTTGAAAAATATTTAAATGATGCCGGCTATGAGAAAACAGCCTGTTTGGATCATGAAATACGCAAGGTATGTAAAATTGCTTTCTTTGAGAATTTTGTAGAGAAGTATCAGCTCACAGAATGTAAGAAGCGCCATGATGTATCATAATGTATTTGTAACTATTCAGAGCCATTACAAGCATATTTGACTCAATTTATATGGCGAAGTAACCACATGAGCAAAAAGCAAGCTGTGAAACAGCGATTTTGCGAATGGGGTTCTGAATAGTTACATGTATTTTAATAATGTATTAAAAAGAAAGGGTTGAAAATATAATGGAAAACAAAGGTAAGTATTATTTAACAACAGCGATTGCCTATACTTCAGGTAAACCGCATATTGGTAACAATTACGAAATCGTACTGGCAGACAGTATTGCACGTTTCAAGAGAAAGGACGGCTATGATGTCTTTTTCCAGACTGGTACTGATGAACACGGTCAGAAGATTGAGTTAAAGGCAGCAGAAGCAGGAGTAACACCTAAGGAATTCGTAGATAATGTTGCCGGAATCATTCGTGGTCTGTGTGATCTGCTTAACATTTCCTATGATAAGTTTATCCGTACAACTGATGATTATCATGAGAAGCAGGTACAGAAGATTTTTAAGAAGCTCTATAACCAGGGTGATATCTATAAGGGAGCTTATGAAGGCTTATACTGTACTCCCTGTGAATCCTTCTGGACAGAGTCTCAGTTAGTGGACGGCAAGTGTCCTGACTGTGGACGTGAAGTAAAGCCTGCCAAGGAAGAGGCATATTTCTTCAAAATGAGCAAGTATGCTGACAGATTGATCGATCATATCAATAAGCATCCTGAATTCATACAGCCGATATCCCGTAAGAATGAAATGATGAATAACTTCCTGCTTCCGGGCTTACAGGATCTGTGTGTATCCAGAACCTCCTTTAAGTGGGGAATTCCTGTCGATTTTGATGATAAGCATGTTGTATATGTATGGCTGGATGCGCTGACCAACTATATTACGGGTATTGGTTATGATGCAGACGGCAACAGTTCTGAGCAGTATAAGAAGCTGTGGCCTGCTGACCTGCACCTGATTGGTAAGGATATCATTCGTTTCCATACGATTTACTGGCCTATCTTCCTGATGGCGCTGGGTGAAGAACTGCCCAAGCAGGTATTCGGGCATCCATGGCTGTTACAGAACAACGATAAGATGAGTAAGTCAAAGGGTAATATCATCTATGCAGATGATCTGGTGGATTTCTTCGGTGTAGATGCGGTACGTTACTTCGTATTACATGAGATGCCTTATGAAAATGATGGATCTATTACATGGGAGCTTATGATTGAGCGTCTCAACTCTGACCTGGCAAATACGCTTGGTAATCTGGTCAATAGAACCATTTCCATGAGCAATAAGTATTTTGGTGGTGTAGTAGAGGACAGACATGCAGCAGAACCTGTCGATGATGATCTCAAGGCAGTTGTAACAGGTACTTATGATAAGGTAGAAGCCAAGATGGAGGATCTGAGAGTTGCAGATGCCCTGACTGAGATCTTTGCACTGTTCAAACGCTGCAATAAATATATTGATGAGACAGAACCATGGGTACTGGCAAAGGATGAAGCGAAGAAGGACAGACTGGCTACTGTACTGTACAATCTGGTAGAGAGCATTTCTATCGGAGCTGGTCTATTAGAGCCATATTTACCGGAGACAGCACAGAAGATCGCAGCACAGCTTAATACAACTGTAAGAGACTTCGATTCTGTGAAGACTTTCGGTCTGTATCCATCTGGAAATAAAGTAACAGAGACTCCTGAGATTCTCTTTGCCCGTCTGGACCCTAAGGAAGTTATGGCTAAGGTAGAAGAGCTGCAGCAGAAGCAGGCAGCCGCAGCCGGACAGACACAGGAAGCAGCAGAAGATGAGAATGTCATTGACATTGAACCAAAGGCTGAGATCACATATGATGATTTTGCCAGGCTGCAGTTCCAGGTAGGCGAGATCATTGCCTGTGAGGCAGTTCCAAAGTCCAAGAAATTATTGTGCAGCCAGGTAAAGATCGGCAGTCAGGTAAAGCAGATCGTATCTGGTATTAAGGCACATTATACACCAGAAGAAATGGTTGGTAAGAAAGTTATGGTTCTGGTGAACTTAAAGCCTGCTAAGCTGGCTGGTGTTTTATCTGAGGGTATGCTGCTGTGCGCAGAGGACGCAGAGGGTAATCTTGCTCTTGTGTCACCTGAGAAGCCTATGCCTGCAGGAGCAGAGATCTGCTAAGTAAGAGGCTGTATGGCGCATCCCTTTAGAGGGGTGCGCTTCTTTATAACTTGGGTTTATCTGTCTGATGGGGGGCAAGGCATGAAAGAACGGATAGATAAAGAAAGACTCCATTTATTTGCGCCAAGAGATATTCTGGTGACACATGTGGAGGTAGAAGGTATTATTTTTATTGAGAAATTAAAGGAAGCAGTAAAGAATGCTGTTGCCAGAAATGAGATACTAAATTCCAGAGTAGTCATTGAGAAGGATGGAAATGCTTATTATGAGACTCAGAAATTTGACGATAATCCCAATGATATGGTCAGAGTCCTGCATAATGTATACTGGAAGGATATCGTCAGTGAACAGGAGTCTATTGCATTTGATTTCGACCATGGAGAATTACTGCGATTTTATTATCTGATGAATGAGGATAAGCAGGAGTTTCTGATCATTGCGCATGCATTGGCAGGCGACGGGGCTTCTCATGGCTTTTTCCTGAATGATGTCATGAGAGGACTGGCAGATATGCCGGTCAAGGCAAAGCCGTTGATCCGTTTTCAGTTAAGCAGTCTTCCAAAGGAAAGTAGACTATCCTTTATGGAGAAAATGAAGCTGTCAAGTACACTTCGAAACTGGAATAAAGAAGGAACAGACTTTACAGAAGAAGAGTATTATCAGCTGCATGCCCAGGCATGGAGAAATAAAAAGACGTGGATTCAATATGAAACCTTTCATAAGGATGCCTTATACCGTATTGCCTTGTATGCAAAGAATCAGCAGGTAACGGTAAACTCTGTTCTTCTGACTGCTTTTGCCAGAGCGTCCAGAGAGCTTAGAACAGCAGTTGTTGTTGATGCAAAAGGACGTCAGCAGGAGGCAGGATTGAAACCGGACCAGATTGCAATGGTTCTAAGTCTCCGTGGAGAGTATGATGGGATGGGAGATTATGAATATACCTATCCGATCGAGTATTTATATGATGATACACTGGACTTTGCGCAGAATGTGAAGAAGCTGCACAGCAGGATTCATCTGGATAACAGTAAAGAAAAATACCGGCAGCTTGGATTGCTTGGGGAATTGCCGGGAGAGCTGGTGGATTCTGTGCAGTTTCAACTGAATGGCCGCTATGTGAATCCGGTAACAGAGACAATCATGAAGCGATTGGGAATGGGTGAGGCGCCTAAGGGAATGGCAGTGACCAATCTGGTGAAAGTGCCGCTTGCATCCCGGTATGGCAGTCTTCGGTTATACAATTATGTATTCGTGCCACCGGTTACAGCTAACGCCAGAAGAATTATCGGAGTGACTACATTTCAAGGTGTAATGAATCTGTCCTTTCATGCCATGGATGATGAATTTACACCGAATTCACGCTTATTTTACCAGAAGTCGATAGCATATCTAAGGGAATTATGATAGGATACAAATAAAAAATGACATATATGTCAGAAATGAGGAGATTATGGAGAAAGTACAGGCAATATTGTTTGATCTGGATGGAACATTGTGGGATTCTTCCGAGGGTGTATTGAAGTCTTGGAACCAGGTATTGGAAATGCATCCTGAATGTGGTAGAGGACCGATTACGCAGGAAGAGCTGAACGGATGCTTTGGACTTCCTATGACTGAAATTGCAGCAAAGCTCTTTCCCAGGCAGACCGGTGAAGGACAGCAGAAGATGATGGATGAATGTTGTAAAGTAGAGAACGCATATCTGCTAAGAAATGGTGGAATTCTGTTTCCACAGCTGGAGGAGACACTGGAGATTCTTCACAGGGAATATCAGTTATATGTGGTAAGCAATTGCCAGCAGGGATATATTGAAAGCTTTATTGCAGCCCATAAGCTGGAGCAGTATTTTGATGATATCCAGTGCTGGGGAGATAATCTTCTGCCAAAGGGTGAGAATAACAAGCTCATCATGCAGAGAAACAATATTACAAGAGCTGTATATGTAGGAGATACGGCAGGGGATGAACAGTCTGCCAGGGTAGCCGGTATTCCTTTTGTATATTGTGCGTATGGTTTTGGAGAAGCAGTTGCACCTGATTATACAATCCAGTCATTTGCGCAGCTTCCTGAACTGATGTCCCATATTGTTCTATAAGCAATAAATATAAATAAAAAAAGGCTTCCGGTCTTAGAACTTGGAAGCCTTCTCTAATGTAAAGATAAATTCTGTACCAACACCTTCGGTACTTACTACATTTATGTTCTCATTATGGGTCTGGATGATCTCTTTTGCAATGGAGAGACCAAGACCGGTTCCTTTTTTGTCTTTTCCTCTGGAGAGATCAGTCTTATAGAAGCGGTTCCATATCAGTTTGAGACTATCCTTTGGAATACCGATTCCATTGTCTTTTACCGATACCAGAAGCTTGTTGGACTTCTCAATCGTCTCTATCTTGATAGAGGAGTTCTTGTGGCTGAACTTAATTGCATTATCGACCAGATTGTAGAGAACCTGTTGAATCTTGACCATATCAGCATTGACGTACATCTGCTCTCCGGTCAGAACCAGTTCAATGGTAATGAATTTGCTGCGGCAGGTGCCTTCAAAAGAAGCTGCTGTATTCTTGATGACCGGATTGATATCAAAATTAGTCCGATCCAGTATCATACCCTGTGTATTCAGATTATTCAGAGTCAGCAGGGAATTGGTCAGTTTGGTCAGTCTGTCAGTCTCATTTAATACAACACCGATATATTTCTCATGAAGTTCAGGGGGAATAGTGCCATCCTGCATTGCTTCCAGATAACCCCGCATAGAGGTCAGTGGAGAACGGAAATCGTGGGAAATATTGGCGACCAGTCTCTTCTGGTTGTCTTCACTCTTAGCAACCTCGCTTGCCATATACGCCAGGGAGGCAGCCAGATAACCAATCTCATCTTCGCTGTCTACCTGAAATTCATAGCGGAAGTTACCGATTGCGTACTGCTCTGTGGCATGTGTGATCTTGCGCAGTGGCAGATAGACCATCTCTGTGAAAAAGAGCAGAATAATCAATGACAGCAGGAAAAGAATCAGCAGTGTCAGATAAGATATATTCAGCAGAGAATCACAGGAGTCATGCAGATCCTGCATGGAGGAATGGATGATTACATAGCCTTTTACTTTATATTGGGAAGTTATCGGGGCAAAAGCCGATATCATATCTTCATCGAACATACCGAAGAAATTGCCTACAGTATAGAAGGAACTTCCTGTCACCGTGGGACTGAAATTCGGTATCGTAGAGGGATTCTCAATATCCAGTGGAGAACTGGAGTCCAATACAATAAGACCGGATGGATTGACAATCCAGACAGAGGCATCCAGGAAAGTATCAATGGCATTGATCTGTCTCCACACGGATTCCAGAGTGATCTCACTGTTATACAGGTCAACAGCATAGGAATTGGATATCAGCAAGGCCTCCTTATATAATGCATCTGCCCGTTCCCTTTTCATATGTTCCAAAGTCATATTGGAGGTAAAAGTTGCTACCACAATAAATCCAAAGAAACCAAATATGAAATAGGCAAGCACAAATTTCAGATATAAAGTACGTTTCATGGCAAATACCTTTCTCTTTTCGGTAAAAGATTATGCGTTCTTGACTTCGAATTTATAACCGATACCCCAGATTGTAGCAATTCTCCAGGTCTCATGATCCTTGATCTTCTCCCTGAGACGTTTGATATGCACATCTACTGTACGGGTATCACCAATGTATTCATAACCCCATATCTGGTCAAGCAGCTGTTCTCTTGTATACACGTGGTTCGGTGAAGAAGCAAGGAAATACAGAAGTTCCAGTTCCTTGGGGGGCATATCTATATTTTGACCGTTATAAATAACAGAATAGTTCGTTAAATTGATTGTCAGGTTAGGATAGCTGACCTGTTTGGAAGCGGGAGTCTCTGTAACAGGGGCTGCTGTTTTATAGCGGCGAAGAACTGCCTTCACTCTGGCAACCAGTTCCTTGGTGTCAAAGGGCTTCTCCATATAATCATCAGCACCCAGTTCTAAGCCCAGTACCTTATCAAAGACTTCGCCTTTGGCAGAGAGGATAATGATCGGAGTCTGGGATTTCTGGCGGATCTCCCTGCATACCTGATATCCGTCAATGCCTGGAAGCATCAGATCCAGCAGAATCAGGTCAGGAGCGAAAGTATCTGCCGCCTGTAATGCGGATTCTCCATCATATACGATCTGTGTCTCGAAGCATTCCTTCGTCATATAAAGGGAAATAAGTTCTGCAATATTTTCATCGTCATCAACGATTAGGATTTTTTGTTTGTTAGCCATAAAGGGACCTCTTTCTATTTGAATTCAGCGATGGTTACACCGGCGTCGCCTTCGCCGTATTCTCCCAGATGGAAGGATTTCACATAGGAAACACTCTTTAAATAGCTCTGTACGGCAGCACGCAGGGCGCCTGTGCCTTTACCATGGACAATTCGTACACTGGGTGCATGGGAAAGGTAAGCGTCATCCAGATATTTATCCAGCTCAGAGATTGCTTCATCTACAGTCTTGCCCAGAAGATTGATCTCCATGGAGAAGGTAGAAGTCTTAGAGGCTCCGATACGGCTGGTATTGCTGCGTGTTGTACGTGCAGTCTGTTTCTTGTAAGGATTATTCGGCATAGCATCTTCATTGATTAGTACCAGGTCTTTAATATTGACTTTGCTGCGGATGATACCACACTGAACGAACATGTCACCCTTGGCATCGGGCATAGAGCTGACAGTGCCTTTTAATCCCATGGATACGACCTTTACCATATCGCCGGGCTTTATCTGGCTGGGTTTTAATATCTTATGTGTAGGATTGGCAGCCTGCTGGCTGATCTTGGAATTCTTCTCACTGATTTTATCACGTACTTTGGTACGGGCTTTCTCCATTTCCTTCATGGAAGTACCTGTATTGTACTTCTGGAAATTACGGATCGTCTCATCTGCCACATCTTTGGCATCCTGCAAAATCTGACGGGCTTCTTCATTGGCTTCCTTGAGAATCCTGTCCTTCTGGGCATCGAGACGCTCCTGCTTCTGTGTCAGCTTATCTTTTAAGGAGCTGATCTCCTTTTTATAGCTTTCTATTTCAGCACGTTCTTTTTCGATAGTCTTACGGCTGTTCTCCAGATCAGCCAGTAAGTCTTCAAAGCTTTCATCTTCCTCACTGATATGCTGCTTGGCTGATTCAATGATTTCATTGGAAAGCCCAAGCTTGGAGGAAATGGCGAAGGCATTACTCTTACCGGGAATACCAATCAGAAGCCGGTACGTAGGGCGCAGAGTCTCTACGTCGAATTCACAGCATGCATTTTCTACATAGGAGGTCGTCAGGGCAAATACCTTCAGTTCACTATAGTGGGTGGTTGCCATTGTCCGGATGCTGCGGTTATGCAGGTGCTTTAATATGGCGATTGCCAAGGCAGCACCCTCTGTAGGGTCAGTTCCTGCGCCTAATTCATCAAACAGACATAAGGAATTCTCATCTGCATGTTCCAGAATGGATATCGTATTCGTCATATGGGCAGAGAAAGTGGACAGATTCTGCTCAATACTCTGTTCATCACCGATATCCGCATAAACCTCTGTAAATACAGACAGCTCGGAACGGTCAAGGGCGGGAATATGCAGTCCTGACTGTCCCATCAGTGTGAAAAGCCCCACAGTCTTCAAAGATACAGTCTTACCACCTGTATTAGGACCTGTTACGATCAGAAGGTCAAAGTCTTTTCCCAAAGTGATATCAATGGGAACGACTTTCTTCTTATCAAGAAGAGGGTGGCGTCCTTTGCGGATCTGAATGTAGTGTCCGTTATTAAATAAAGGTCTGGATGCGTTCATGTCAATTGCCAGACCGGCTTTTGCAAAGATAAAGTCCAGCTGTGTCAGAAGTTTGAGATTATGTCCCAAAGCAGCAATATGCTCAGAGCAGGAAGCACTGAGGGTAGCAAGAATGACTTCAATTTCTTCTTTCTCCTGTAGAGCCAGCTCTTTTAACTGGTTATTCAGGTTCACAATGGCAGCAGGCTCAATAAAAAGTGTAGAACCGGTGGAAGACTGGTCGTGAACCATACCGGGGACATTTCCCTTATATTCGGATTTGACAGGAATACAATAACGG
This sequence comes from Roseburia sp. CAG:10041_57, assembly GCA_001916965.1. Classification (GTDB taxonomy): domain Bacteria; phylum Bacillota; class Clostridia; order Lachnospirales; family Lachnospiraceae; genus COE1. The sequence goes on along the minus strand of MNTL01000068.1, from coordinate 6,140 downwards.
TTGTTACGCATTGTGATCACGGCATCCTGCAGATAGGTACGATAGCTTGTATTGACCATGTTGGTAAGCTGGGAATGAATCTTGTCATTGGTCTGGTTGATACTGCGGCGGATGTGCTTGAGATTGGGGCTGGCATCATCAGCAATCTCTTCTTCAGAGATGATACAGCGATTGATTTCATTCTGCAGTGGGGTCAGTGGCTCCAGCTCTTCAAAAAGAGGATTCAGGCTGTCAGCAATCTCTTCATCACGCTCTGTTCTGGCGTAGGATCTGGCTCTGCCGGCACATGCCAGAGAGGATGCGATTTTAAGAAGCTCAGAAGCAGACAGATTACTGCCGATCTCTAGGGATTTCAAGCTGAAGCTGATATCCTTGTTATCGCTGAAATGGATACGTCCACCTTTGATCAGGCGTGTAAAAGCGTCCGCAGTCTGTTGCTGGGCTTCTTCAATTGCAGCCAGTTCTGTCATGGGTGTCAGTTTCTTACAGACTTCCTTACCAGGCAGAGAGGTTGCTTTATCTATCAGTAAATTTATTATTTTATGGTATTCGAGAATTCGCAATGCCTTGTCATTCATAAATAGAACATTCCTTCCTGTAATACTATTCTTGTGAACAGAATAAGTATATCACGCATTGGAAAACTGTACAACTTTCTTTACTTTGCAAAGGGGTTCGGATATACTATATGAGTAAAGAAAGCAGATACTGGAAAGGGATTATATTATATATGGAAGAGAAGCAACAGGACAATCAGAATCAGGAGTCTGAAAGAGCAAGTGATTTTGAGTTTTTGCAGGAGAAAATAAAGGAAAGACCGATAGATAAGAAAAAACTGTTACAAAGGATGGTCATTACGGCATCACTGGCATTGCTGTTTGGGCTTGTGGCATGTCTGACATTCCTGTTATTAGAGCCGGTGCTGAATAACTGGCTGTATCCGGAAGAAGAACCGCAGACGGTGACTTTTCCGCAGGAGAAGGATGAAATGTTACCGGAAGATATGCTGACAGAGGGTGAGACCGGAACGCAGACAGAGAGTGAGACAGAGACGGCAGAACAGGTAACAACACAGATTGCAGCAGAGGAGACACCAGCCAGTGAAGTGGAGACAGCAGAGAGTGCTTCTACAGAGGACCCACAGAAGGCATATCTGACTGAGTATCAGGCAATGTATGACAGTCTTCATCAGGTATATCAGGAAGCCTCCACCAGTATTGTTACGGTCACTGCGGTGAAATCAGATGTAGACTGGTTCAATAATACGTATCAGAGTGAAGGAAACATAGCAGGTGTTATTATTGCTAATAATAACAGGGAACTGCTGATTCTTACAAGAAAATCTCCTTTGGATAAAGCACAGAGCATCCTAGTGAATTTCTGCAATGGAGTCAGTGCAGAAGGAAGCATTAAAAAATATGATGTGAATACAAATCTGGCAGTCATCGCAGTGGATTTGAAATATCTGCGTGATACGACGCTGGATTATGTATCGGTGGCAACATTGGGAAGCTCCGTGAATAACGGACTTGCAGGTTCGCTTGTGATAGCTGTGGGTAATATCCAGGGATATAATGACAGTGTATGTTATGGTATGATCACTTCTGTAGGAAATGTGGTAACACTGGCAGATAATCAGTATAAGATGCTGACAACAGACATCTACGCCAGCCAGAGCGCCAGCGGTATTCTGCTCAATACGCAGGGGCAGGTCATTGGTATCATTGATAACACATATAATCATAGTGATACGAAGAATCTGCTGTCTGCAATCGGTGTATCTGAGTTAAAAGGCATGATTACGAAGCTGTCCAACGCAGAGGATGTACCTTATATTGGTATCTATGCACAGGATATTGCAAGTAATGTACGGACACAGCAGGGACTGCCACAGGGCGCTTATGTGTCAGATATAGATATGGATTCACCTGCGATGATCAATGGAATCCAGAAGGGTGATATCATTGTGCAGGTGGGAAGTACCCAGATTCACAGCGCCACAGATTATATGAATGCAGTACGTGGCTGTACCATAGAGCATGACGTTGAGATTACAATATTAAGAGCAAGTAAAGATGACTATGAGCAGATGATGTTTACAGTACAGCCTAAGGCAAGAAACTAAGAGAAAGGTATGGTTTAGAAGATGAAATATATTAAAGATTATAAAGACGGAGACAGAATATTTGATATTTATTATTGCAAATATAAGAGTTCGGCAGTAACAAAAAACGGTAAATCCTATGATAATGTGATCATTCAGGATAAGACAGGTACACTGGATGCCAAGATATGGGACCCCAATAATGCAGGAATTGCAGAGTTCGATGCAGGCGATTATGTAGAAGTATATGGCGAAGTTACCAGCTATAACGGTGCATTGCAGGTCAATATAAAGCGTGTCCGGCTTTGTCAGGAAGGAGAATATGATGAAGCTGAGTATATGCCGATGAGCAAGAAGAACATTGAAGAAATGTATACACAGCTTCTTACGATTATCAAATCAATTGAGAACCCTTACCTACATAAAATGCTCAATGCCTTTTTCGTAGAAGATAAAGATTTCATTGCAGCATTTAAGAAATCATCCGCTGCAAAGACCGTACATCATGGATTCATTGGAGGACTGCTGGAGCATACCCTGAGTGTAACAAAGTTATGTGAGTATTACTGCACAGCGTATCCAATCCTGAAAAGGGACCTGCTCCTGACAGCGGCAATCTGCCACGATATTGGAAAAACCAAAGAAATCAGTGCTTTCCCGGTAAATGATTATACAGATGCAGGACAGTTCCTGGGACATATCGTGATGGGTTCTGAAATGGTCGGCGAGAAAATCCGTGATATTGAGGGCTTCCCTCCTATGCTGGCTATGGAATTAAAGCATTGCATTCTTGCACATCATGGAGAGTATGAGTTTGGTTCTCCCAAGAAACCGGCACTGATTGAGGCAGTCGCTCTTAATCGTGCGGATGATACGGATGCGAAGATGGAGACATTTACAGAGATACTGGAAGCAACAGAAGAAACAGGCTGGTTGGGCTTTAACAGATTCTTTGAGTCTAATCTGAGAAATTCTTCTTTATAATAAGTCCGGAAAGGTACGGTAAAAATGGCACAATATTCCAAAAATGATATTGTAACAGTAAAAATAGAGGATATCGGAACAGAGGGTGAAGGCATCGGCAAGCTAGAGGGCTTCACCCTCTTTGTAAAAGATGCGGTCATGGGTGACGTGGTAGAAGCCAGACTGGTAAAGGTAAAGAAGAATTATGCCTATGCCAGACTGGAAAAGGTGCTGACATCTTCCCCGCTGCGTGTGAAGCCGGTCTGTCCATATCATAAACAGTGTGGTGGCTGTCAGATTCAGGCAATGAGCTATGAGGCTCAGTTACAGTTTAAAGAGAATAAAGTAAAAAACAATCTGGTGCGTATCGGTGGCTTTGACCAGTTATTCATTGAGTCAGTGATGGAACCGGTGGTTGGTATGGAGCAGCCGTGGCATTATCGCAATAAAGCACAGTTCCCAGTGGGAACAGATAAGGATGGCAGGATCATTACAGGCTTCTATGCCGGAAGAACCCATTCAATCATTGCCAATACGGATTGTGCATTAGGCATAGAAGAAAATGAACCAATATTACAGAAAGTATTGGCATACATGCAAAATGAGAGCATATCTGCTTATGATGAAACAACAGGCCAGGGGCTTGTGCGCCATATTCTGATCCGTAAAGGCTTTACCTCAGGGGAGATTATGGTGTGTCTGGTCATCAATGGTAAAAATCTGCCCAAGGAGGACAGGCTTGTAAGCACTTTGCGGGAAATCCCAGGAATGACAAGTATATGGCTTAATTATAATACGAAAAATACCAATGTCATTATGGGAACAGAAGGCAGAGTACTATGGGGACAAAATACAATAACAGACGTTATTCATAGAAGATCAATGGAGGAAATCAACTCTGGCAAGGATTGCCTGCGATATGATTCAAAGGAAAATGCACCGCAGGGTATTACTTTTGCCATTTCTCCGCTGTCTTTTTATCAGGTTAATCCAATCCAGACAGAAAAGCTCTACAGCCTGGCGTTGGAATATGCAGGACTGACAGGCGAAGAAACCGTATGGGATCTCTACTGTGGTATCGGTACGATCAGCCTTTTCATGGCGCAGTGCGCCAAGGAAGTCCATGGTGTGGAGATTGTACCGCAGGCAATCGAGGATGCCAGAAAGAATGCAGAGTGCAATCACATTGAGAATGCAACCTTCTATGTAGGCAAGGCTGAGGAAGTGCTACCGAGACTCTATGAGGAAGAGCATATATTTGCAGACGTTATCTGTGTCGATCCGCCCCGCAAAGGCTGTGATGAAGCTTGCCTTAATACTATCATTAAGATGGCACCAAAGAGAATCGTCTATGTAAGCTGCGACAGCGCTACACTGGCAAGAGATCTGAAATACCTGTGCGAGAATGGGTATGAGATCAGGAAAGTAAGAGCCGTGGACCAGTTTGGTCAGACGGTGCACACAGAGACGGTATGTTTATTGTCCAAACTTCATGAAGCGAAGCATCATGTGAATGTGAAACTTGGTATGGATGAGATGGATTTGACAGCTGCGGAGAGTAAGGCGACTTATGAGGAGATAAAGAAGTACGTAGCGGAGCATAATGATGGGATGAAGGTATCTAATCTGTATATTGCACAGATAAAGCAGAAGCATGGAATTATAGAAAGAGAGAACTATAATAAGCCAAAATCTGAGAAGGGCGGACAGCCGGAATGCCCAAAAGAAAAAGAAATAGCGATTGAAGAGGCGTTGAAGTATTTTCAGATGATTCCAAGTGAATCATAGGCTAAACTTGGCTTATCGGATGGAGAAAATTCAACTAATGTTATTGAGCCTTCGGACATTGGGAATAAAATCTGATGTTCGTAGGCTTTTTGTTCATGACAATAGAATGTTTGCGGAGCGTGCATTCTATTGTATACAGAAAAATTTTTCGCAGATATAATAAACATGACATATAGCTGTCGTGTTGAATCAGGTATAATATGTATGGAGTGTAAGAAACGATGAAAATAGACAGACTTATCGGTATATTGTCAATCTTACTGCAGGAAGAAAAGACAACGGCTCCTGAACTGGCAGAAAGATTTGAGGTATCTCGAAGGACAATAAATCGGGATATTGAAGACCTTTGTAAAGCAGGTATTCCTATAAAAACTGCACAGGGTACCGGTGGTGGTATCAGTATTATGGATGGATATCGTATGGACAGGACGATTTTGAGTTCCAAAGATATGCAGATGATTCTTGCGGGTTTGCGGAGTCTTGACAGTGTGAGCGGAAGCAGGTACTACAGTCAGCTGATGGAGAAAATCCAGACCGGATCATCAGAGTTCATCAGTGGAAGAGACTCTATGCTGATTGACTTATCTTCATGGTATAAGGGGTCTCTTGCTCCAAAGATCGAGGTAATCCAGAGTGCAATAGAAAACAGGCGTATCATACGATTTAAGTATTATGCTCCGTCCGGAGAGAGCAACCGAAGGGTAGAACCATATTATCTGGTTTTCCGGTGGTCGAGCTGGTATGTATGGGGGTGGTGTTTAGAACGTAAAGATTACAGGCTGTTCAAACTGAACCGTATGGATTGTGTTGTTGAAACAGACTGTGGATTTCTGTGCAGAGATGTACCAATGCCGGATTTGTCAAATGAGAAGATATTTCCGGGTGGGATAAAGGTAAAAGCTCTTTTCACACCGAATATGAAGTGGCGGCTAGTTGAAGAATTTGGACCGAACTGCTTTACAGAAACGGACGATGGAAGGCTGCTCTTTTCAGCAGACTATACGGATATGGAAAACCTTGTGACATGGCTTATGACATTTGGAGCAAAAGTAGAGGTGCTTGAGCCCGAAGAAGTGCGGGACATTATTCGCAGGAATGCAGAGGAAATATTAAAAATCTATGGAGGATTAGGAAAATGAGATTAGACGGTTTTGGGTTGTTTGTTGATGATATGGCAAAGATGATTCGTTTTTACAAGGATGTTCTCGGATTTGAAATTAAGGAAGAAGAGAATACTTCCAATGTTTATCTTGTGAAAGACGGAACACTTTTTTTACTGTATGGA
>MNTL01000067.1 GCA_001916965.1 Roseburia sp. CAG:10041_57 | reverse complement strand
TGTTGTGTATATATTCAATTTTTAAAACCGGCTGCTTAGGTGGTTTATTTGCTATACCCTTTATTTCTTGGCTGTCTTCTACTTATTTGTTTCAAACTTTATTCCTTTGATCTGAAACGGCTAATTTACTGGTAACGTATTAATCTCAATACAGCCCATTTATCTGATGACTCTTCTTTGACAAAACACAATCTGTTCGCATTCATTGAATGAGCATCTTCAAATACAGGAGAGATTACCATTTTGCCTTCCAAATTTATGTATCCCCATAATCCATCTTTTTTTACCGCAGCGAATCCATTTGAGAAGGAAAGAGCATCTTCATAAACGGGTTCTATTACTACTTTTCCCTGATTGTCTACAAATCCCCACAATCCATTTATTTCAACCGCAGCATAGGTATCATCCAGAAAGCATTTTGCATCCTGGTATTTCTGCGTCGTAACTGTCTTGCCATCTCCGTTTAGCATAACATATTTTTCCTGTATTTGTGCAAAAGCAACACCATTTCTATAACTGTTACGTTGCACATCCATTGCAAACTGTTCATATCCATCCGATAAAATGTTACCTTGCAGGTCTGCCAGATACCATTTGTCATCTTTTTTTACAACTGCCCGCTGTTCATTATACGCCCCCGCATCCTGATAGGGACCTGATACGATTTCACCGTCCGTATTTGCAAAATAGACGGTACTCTCATTTCCAACAGCATATTGTCCGTTACCAATATACCCCAGTTTAGTTACTTCCAATTCAAGATCATCCGGATAATTCATTCTGCGATTGCCTTCATTATCCACATAATACCACTCTCCACTTTCGTCCTGTATTGGACCAAAATCTCTGCCGAAAGCGCCTGCATATTGATATGTCGGTTCTATGTTGTAATTGCCGGAATGATCAACATAACCATATTTACCTTCATTGATCACTACTGCATATCCATTAGAATATTCTTCTATCTCATCATATCTGCCAAGTCCCAGATCATATTCATATAATATACTGTTGATCTTAGCTGTCAGTGTATCTGAATGCAGATTTCTTTTCTCTGTAATATCATAATATGAAAAACAGTTCTGATAATTTTTGTGAGCCATATAGTAATCAATAAGATATTCATATCCTTCTACATTTTTAGGATATGTGTCTACCATATATTTACCCCACGATTCTATATCACTTGCCTTATTGGATTCCAGAAGCATATCTCCAACTTCTTCGCATATATTTAGTGTATTTTTCATTTCTAATGCACTTTTATAGCTTGCAAATGAATCTACATATATTTTACCTTCACGATACGTTCTTGCATCCTCAAGATATTGATCATATTGTCTTTGCTTGGCTGCACTGTCATCCAGTCTCGTATAGCATCCGAGAAAGCCAAATACAATCAATCCAATTGGAACCAAATTTTTATAATTACTCATTTCTTCCTCTTATATACCTGTCAATATAATTGCCAGCATAGTTCCGGTTAACATAAATGGTGCAAACGGGATCACATCCTGTCTGGTTTTGGTCTTTCTTATCAGGAATACCAGGGATGCGACAAATGCAACCAAAAGCGACAGGAACACTGCTGTCAACATATCTGCCAGTCCAAAAAATGCTGCTACTAATAATAAAAGTTTAAGGTCACCCATTCCAATACTGTTCTTCATAAGCAGAAGACAGATTCCTACTACCAGAATAATAATAGCTACTGCAATAAGTTCTGATATAACATTACTTAAACATACTTCGCTCTGGGTAAATAGATCATATATGGTTGCTGCTATCCAATATACAATTCCTGTAATAATTATACCATTAGGTATTTTGTAAAATTTTTTATCTATCGCTGCCGCAACCCACAGTAAAGATACGATCATCATATCCCTTGCTACATCACAAACATCTGTATCTTCATAAACAGACTGCCTGATCAAAATAATTGCAATAAGGCTTAACAGAATGATAATGGAATATATTTTCATCCATTTTGGCATTTTTATATTATCCTGTGACAGTTTAGTCCACTGTTTATATAACAGGATCATACTCAAAACAGTTAATATAATTCCCAAACCAGCGAGCGTAATGATATTTCCTGTACTCATTAATTCATTCTCCTACTTCTACAGTCTGAACTCAAATATTTCATCAGCAAGCTGAATGATCATATAATCAGAGAGTTTCTGCATCTGACTGCTGGGAATCTGCTTACTATTCAGGAAAGTATGGTTAAGTGAATTGTTATCTACAATATAAAACTCATTATCCTTCTTGATAATATCAGCATGGCTTCTGCTGACTGCTGAATTATCGCTGATACAATAATCTACATAGTTTTTCTCTTTACCAATACGGAACACATTCTTGTTAATTTCTACACGTTCTCCTGTTTTCTTACGAATAAGATACGGATTCATCTGTTTCTGCACTGTGTTATAACCTGCATTCAACACCGTTGTCTCTCCTGCAGTATCTGTTCCAAGTACAACTGTTTCGCCAAAGTTAGCTGTACTTGTATAGTCCTGTTCAAACTGCAATGGCTGCTGTTGTGTATGATTGTTAACCGGCTGTGATTGCACTGGCGGTATATTTGTGATTATCGGTTGCTGCGGAACATTATTCACAACAGGCTGTGACGGCATTGGCGGTATATTCGTAATAATGGGCGGCTTGGATAACTGTACTGGCGGTACATTGGTAATTACCGGCTGCTGGGTTGCAGGTGGTACAACATTATTGACCGGCTGCTGTAATACCTGGTTCTGCTGAGGCAGGCTGGGTACTCCCGCCGGTCTCGGCGGCTGTGGCAGCGTACTGCTCTTGGTATTATCCATATTTGGAATTACCATACCTGACGGTGTTACAATGTCCTTCTTAGACTTTTTGTCAGCCTTTGACGTTTTTTCTTTCTTGGGTTTGTCCTTTTTGGATTTGGATGAACTTAAGCCCAACATTTCCAATAAGCTTTTTTTCTTCGCTGGCTGCTGTGATGCTGCCGGCTGTTGTGATGTCATTGCTGCATTAGGAACTGCAAATCCACCATTTACAGGTGCAGACGCCACGGGTGCCGCCATTGGCTGCTGCATACTGCCAGACTGCTGCGGTGTCTGTGTCATATAGGGCTGCGCTCCCATGTTCATAGCAGGGTGCTGTACTGCCCCATTCATAAAAGGCTGCTGTGATGCATAAGCTGCTGTGGTTTGCTGCTGTGGCTTATGATTTGTACTGCTTAACAACAGGCTTATATATTGTTTAATTTCTGCAATGGTAAGTTTCTCCCCACAATTCAGGTAGCTAATGAGCATTGTTACATAATTATCCTGTTCATTTGGATCGAATTCCGTATTCATGATCATACTTTTGATAAAATTGTCCAAGCGAAACTCATGTCTATCTGACAGTACAGGATAATAAATCAGATCTGTCTGAAGTGTTCCTACATTTACGAAGATATACTGTCTGTCCAATAAAAGCATTCCGGGGTCCAGCATGAAATCTTCCATATTATCAATTGCTGTAAGTATATTATTTAATACGGTAAGAAATCTTTTTTTGTCCACCTTATCCATGAAAAACTGCTGCAGTGGAATCTGAGATGATACCTGATAACGTATTGTTTTTCTATTATCAATTTCGATGCTGGATACCGGGCACAGACCAGATACTCTATTATTCAATAACATTCCAAGTCCTGCTGTATCCAGTTGTGTCTCTTCTGATATTTCATGTACCAGAAAGGTATCTAAGCCTTGTGTTTCTGTTGTAAAATTATACATATTGTTCCTCCGTATCTCTTATACACACACATTATCCCAGAATCTCATTGCTGCGATCTGATCTGCTATCTGTTTTTCCTGAGCGCCTTCATATTTTGGGATGCCACCCTGGATCTTGATATCAAGCTGCGGTGACTGTGAACCGTATTTGCTGTCAAATCGATTGTACACCAGACTGCTCTTGGTTACGAAACGGGCATCTTTCTGAGAATCCCAGATGAGCATCGCTTCTATTAACTTCTCTAATTTGTGCTCGCTTGCCTGACTCCCATCTGATACCAGCAGAATATTATCTGCATAATCGCACAGGAAATATCCTGCCTCATCATATTCCAGCAAAGCATCTACAATTATATATTCATAGCTTCCCATGGAGCAGATCTCCTTGAGCAGTTGCTCAATATCTGTCAGAGTTAGCTCATTCATATCAAATACAGTTCTGCATGGGCTGAAGAAATATACCCCGGAATCGTCCTTTTGTACAATGTTTTCTACACGGGAGATCATATTTGCTTTTTTACTTTTAAGGGTGTAGATCACATCACTAAAAGTGCTTTCTTCCGTTGGACGGAAGAACATATCTGTAATGGAATTCTTTTCTAATGAAATATAAAGTACTTTCTTACCTGTCTGTGCAAAATGCTTTGCTGCTGCAACAGCCACAGTGGAGGCTCCAACGCCCCCCTGTGCTGATGTAACATACAGGACTTTCGTGATATTACCCAATACATTTTTCTTGGTATAATGAGTGACCTCACTTTCCAGACACATATCCATGATCTGTTTAAGCAATATTTCATGTTTCTGGAATTTGCAGATTGCAGGTATATCTTCGATTTTATCTATATCATTCTGTCCAACAAAATACGCTGTCAGTGTTCCTTTAGGAATATCCTGCGGTGCTATGATTCCTTCCGCGTAGAGTACCAGGTCAAATCGGTTATTCTCTTTGCCTTTTTCATAATTATCCACGCTGGAATAAGAATAAATTGTAAGCTTATCTGCATATTTTTCACCAAAAAGTCGGCACATTCTTCCCAGATACAGCTCATCATTATCTACCACTGCTACTTTATATTTCATGTCTGCTTTGTCCTTTCTTATCTTTACTTAGCCGCTGCCGGATTATTGTTGACTTTTTTCTTTTTAAAGATCACAATGCCGATACCCGCCATAATTACAGCCGCTGCTGTTGCAATTGTTGCGGCGATTGCTTTCTTATCATTTGTGTAACGAAGCCATGCATTCGTAGAGATTGTAAATCCTGTTGCCGTATTTTCATCTTCCAATGTAACAATACTGTTACCGGCTGCATCGGCTGCATAGTAGCGCAGAGACTGTTTCTTATCACTGCTTGGAAGTGTCAGTGTAACAATATCCCCTGCTTCTTTTGCCATATCCATATAATTATATGTTTCTACTACATTACCCTCTTCATCTACAAGAGTAAAGTATGCTTCTGTTAATTTGAAGTTATCGGACACATATACATTGACATCCTTGGACTCTTCAACATAAAGCTGTCCATCTTCTACACCCTCAATTACAACAGTAGGAGCTGTGTTATCAATAATAAATGTCAGATCTGCTTTCTTCTCTGTCAGCGTATTATTGACTTCGTTGCCGGCTGCATCCTTGGAATAGAACATGATATTGTAAATACCTTCCTGCTGGAAAGATTCTCTATACAATGTGTAATCATATTCATATCCGATCTCGTCGCTTCCGTTTACCTGTGTTCCAACATAGACTGCGTTTTTATCGTTAGATGATGGTCTGCCTTTCTGCTGTCTGCTCTGAACCATCTCACCATTTCTGGTCACATATACTTCAAAGTCATTTACTTCACTTACATTCATTTCCTGAATATGTAGATCTCCCAGATCTTCATAACGGATATAAGCTCTGTCTACCAGGCTGGATATCTGGCTTAAGTCATATACAGAACCATGTCTGTTCAATGCAAAGCGGTAACTCAGTTCACTTTCATTACCTGCTTTATCTGTAGCAACTACTGCTAACGTATAGATTTCATCCGGTTGTTCATTTACATTTGTTAGTGCATATGTATAACCACTCTCACTGCCTGTCTGGCTTCTTTTCAGCTCGATCTGCTGTCCTTTACTGTTCTGCAGAGTGATCTTTACACCTTCTGCATCATAGTTATTATCCGCTACATTTACTGTAGGATTCACATCTCCTGCATTTGCAGAATGGTCTGCCACACCATTGATTTCAATTGTTGGTGCATTGCTGTCGATATAAAATTCTTCCGGTGTGAAAGTATCTATTGTATTACCTGCAAGGTCTGTATAGTTCACACTGTAAGTATAATGCTCATCCTGGTTGAAATGGATCGTTATTTTATGTACATCACCATTATGTGTCCATCCACCAACAGATGCCTGTGGAGTAATAGATGCCTGGAAATCCTTTTCGTCAAAATTATGCTCAGTAATAGAAATCGTTGCTGTTCTTGCCTGATTATAATAGTTCTCTTTCCATGCCTGATTATTGTCATAGCTTACTTCAACTACCGGCTTGGTCTTATCAATCGTAAATGTATCTGTCTTGGCAATTTCAGAATCATTACCTGCAAGGTCTGTACATTCTACCTCAAAGGAATAGTCTCCATCTTCTGCAAATGTAATATAAGAAGTATGTGCTATGCTGTTCTCATTAGTACTCCAGCTTGATGCTGCAGGTGTCAGGGAAGGATCTTCCACGCCATCTTTGTAAATTCTGAATGTTACCTGATTAGGATCAAAGTTCAGTTCTTTAATATCAATTCTGGCTACCCTGTTTGTATTGTAGTATCTCTCATTCTGTGCTGCATCTGTGTCAAAGCTGATTTCAATCTCTGGCTTGGTTACATCGATTTTCAACTCTTTGGTCGTTGTTACGGTGTTGCCTGCATGATCCGTTGCAGTAACTGCAATATATGCATGATTACTTTCATTCTGCGTTGCATTGATGATCAACTTGTCATCACTGTACTTCTGACTGCTCCTGATCTGGTCAAGTGACAATACTGAAGCTTCATTGCTATACATGCTGACATTTGCCTGTGTTGCATTACCATCTTTACCAACTGTATAGGTTACACTCTTAAGACCTGCATAATTATCATTGTTAGGTGCATCTACAACATGTACAGATACCTCTACGTCCTTGTTGTAGAATTCTGCTTCATTTTTGCCCTTAGGTGTGATCGTGATCTCCTGTGATGTATCACCTGTAGGGATCATGTTGTCTGATACAACACCATCTGTCCATGCTTCGGACTTGTTTCCTGCGCCATCAATTGCACATATGTATACCAGACCTCTGTTGCATGGATCAATACTGATAGAATCCGTACCTGCGCCGCTTCCTGACACACCACCCTGTTCTTTGGTAAGTGTCATGGAGAAACTCTTCTTCTCACTGATTCCATATTGCGCCTGACCGCTCATGCTGATGCTGCTCTTTGAAAATACACGGTAGGATACTCCTTCTGAAGCATCCAGATGAACCGGCATACTTGCACCATCTGCTGTTGCTGTAATCTGATTAGGAGCTATGAAATCTGCCTTTATCTCATAAGTAGTAATGTTAGAACGGTTACCCGCTGCATCTTCTACATATACTGATAATTCATTGATACTGTCACTATTAATATTAATTATTCCTGATTCCAGACTTGTCAGACTGTTCGGATCATTATAATCAGATACCTCTACGATCTTACCTGATTCTTCATCTAAAATTCCACGATAGAAGCTACGTTTATTTGTACTTACATTTCCATTTTCATCTTTTGTTTCAAATGTATATACGATACCTGCTGCCGGTGCACAGTTCTTTGCATCATATTCAGGATATGCGAAACTGATGCTTACCGGTCCAGTCTGCTTATTATACCAGCCTGTAGAAGAATCCGGTGCAACAGTTGCTGCCACGTTAGCGACCTCAAGATCCTGCTGCCAGATTTTAATTCTGCTGCTGTTCTTCTTGATATCTTCCGTATGTGTTGTCAGTGCCGCATTAGATTCTGCTCTGAAATATAAAGTACCATTCATTCTTGCTGATTCTGTAATATCTGTAATTACTTTACTTTCATTTGCTGTGTCGCCATACTGCATGGTTCCTTCTTCTGTACTCTGTGTACGATCAAGTACGGTTCCTAACACAACTTTCATATCTTTTTTATTTATATCCGTCCAATGCACATCATCCAGACTGATGTTACTTCCTGCCTGAATAAATGCATACTGATATTGATAAATACCTGATGTCTGTTCACCTGTAAGTAGAGAAATCGCATAGCGAAGCTGCTGATTTGTCCATTCACCTGTATACTGTACTTCATTATCGTTCTGGTCAATATTTACATAACCTACAATCGGAACTACCTTATCCACACAAATTCTTTTGCCGTATTCTGCAACTTCACTTTCATGTCCAAGATAATCAATTGCTTTTACAGATATAGTTCCATAGATTTTATTTTCATCAAGCAAAATACTGTATGCGTCCTTATATCTGTCCTCCAATGAAACAGGTATTGTTTCCGTTTTTCTTGAAGTACCATACTGTACTACTAACTCTTTAATACCGGAACCTGCATCAACGGATATATTGCTTCCCTGTTTCTCCCCTGTATAACCTGTCAATATAACATCTTTTGAGAAATAGTCAATGCTTTCTGTTGAATGAGTACTTGCGTTTTCATCTGCTGACAACTGAGTATTCCATGAAGGATTTGTAGTATCCACTGCGATCTGATCCAGTGTAAACTGTCCATTCTTTATATCCTGACTTGAGATATTTTTGGCTCTGTCACAGAAATAGAAAATATAATTCTGTGGTCTGGTATTGTTAATAACCATATTTCTGGCTTCTACATATGTCCAGCTATCACCACCGTCTGTACTGTATGCGATTTCCTCATATAAGTTATTCTCACCTAATGTAAGTTCGATATTTTCTCCATACCAGTTTTCAGTGCCAACCTTTGTTGCACTTTTCACAAATTCACCCTGCGACATATTATTTAATGTAAAGTCAACATTCTCAGATGATTCAACCTTTACTTTTACTGTCTTAGTACAGCTCTCATAAATATCATATTCTGAGGCATCATCTGCAGTCAGCGTCAAAGTAGTTTCTCCACCCATTAATGTGCGGAAGTTTCCATCATCATCTATTTCAATAATTGCCGGATCTTCTACTTTTATTTTACAGCTTGCAGGACGTTTTCCTATATATTCATCCTTCTCACCGGTAATCTCATAATACAGCTTATTGTTATCATGATTATATTTTACGGTTAAGGTATCCCGTACATTAATTCCCAAGGTTGCCTTGGTAAGCTCCATACTGTCAAATATTTTGCTATATGATTCAAAATATACAGGATCAGTAAATTTTGAATAGTCAGCTGTTGCTGTAATTGTATATTTGGTTCCACTTGCAAGCATATGTGCACTTGACTGTTCGATCTCATATACATAAGTTGCTTTTTTATTTTCTGTAAGACTTTCACTGCTTAAAGTTGCTTTTAACGGAGTCTGTTCTTTGCCATCAAATGCAACAAGCGTAAAATTGATCTTATCAACATCTTCTTTCAACAGATTATCATTATCTGCTTCCATAGTTACAGTTACTTGCAGTTTTTTGTTCTTGCCAAGTATAATAGATGGCTTTTTCTCGTTGACTGTAATATCACCATGGAGATTTATTTTATGTACGCCAAATGCAAATGTCTGAGATGCTTCTTTATATACACCATTTTGTGCATATTTTATTGTAACATAGTATGGTGTTTCACCGTCTGACAGAGCCTGTCCCTTTACTATGAAATCTTTACCTGCTTTTTGAATATCCAAATGCTTGGCATCTTCAATTTTTTTACCATCTTTGTCAGATTCGTAACATGTAATATCGTCAGTGTCAACACCCGCTTCATATTTAAATGTTACTGCTTCACCGTATTCATGGCTTGTCTGGGTGCAATCTGGTTTATACTCTACTTCATTATCCAGTCTTGCAAAATTAATCTGTACAGTCTCTTTTTTACCCAGATGTGAATTATCTCCTGTATATTCAAAAGTTACATTATATTGTGCTTTATTTTGCAATGCAGTATTCTCATCTGCAATAACATATCCATAGTTCGTTTCTTTAATGGTAAGTGGACTATTCTTAACCTCATCACCATTTTCATCAGTTACGTAACACTTTGCTGTACCGTAATATTCGCTGTTTCCACGTTTGAATTGTATTTCTTCTTGGAACTGATATACGTCCTTTTTATTATATGTATAAGTTACTTTCTGAACTTCCTTTGCAAAATTCAGAGTAATGATCTGCTCATCTGCATCATAATTATCATTTCCTGCATAATAGAAACGAAGATACGTTGTTGCTTTGTCTTTATTATCACTGTTATTATTTATTACTGTAATATTTTTGGTCAACAGATAATTATTTACACTAATGGTAAGCTGCTTGTCTCTTACAGGCTGTCCATCTGCATCTACTTCTGTACAGGTCACATCCGCAAGACTATATTCTTTTGGTATTGTATATGTGATTTTATCACAGTACTTGTAAGGATCATTATTTTTATCAGCAGTGTATGTGATCTTTGCTTTTTTTCTGGTAAGTGATAATTTATAGGTCTGCTTCCATTCCTTATATATATTATTTCCTGCATAAACTACAGTAAAGCAAACATTTTCTGCCGCATCCTTCTTAGGATTTTCTACGATAATACTGTATGATTTGTTGGTTTTATCATATGTGATCTTTGCATTACTGTTCTTGACAGCCGTACCCTGTTCATCAGATACAAAGTACTTGGCATCACCAACGAAAATACCATCTGTTAATTCATATTTTATATCTTCATTAAAATAGAACGCATCCTGCTGTACTTCAAATACTGCAGTCTGATCCAGCTTCTCAACAGTTACTGTTTCAGCAGTAATTTCTTCCACATCTGCTACTGCCTGTAACTGATATTCTCCTGCTGCATTTACTGTAAACTCACCTTTGATCATGCAATCGGAAGCTTGACCGTTTGAACTGATCAGTTCATTTATGATGTCCTCCTGATCATAATTTCCATCGGTAATTTTATTTCCATTGTTATTGATCGTATATTTTTTCTGTTTCAGACTGTACTCGATCTCATCCTTTCTGTCATTTAATGAGATCTTATCATCCATACCGTCTAATGCAATATCTGTTTTCAATGCATAGGATATCTTATAACCGATACATTCCTCTTCATCCATAATCTTATCAACAGATGTAACATTAAGTGAAGTCGGGGTAAATTCTTTTATGCTGATTGCCTCAGGTACTGTTACTTCTATGTCTTTTGTCTTTGATGTATCTGACAGATCATCACCTGTTACTTCAATGCTCACAGAATATTTACCGCTCTGTGTGATCTTAACTGTACCAGACACGGAAATTGTCTGAGCATCATCACCTTCCCTTAATGAGAGTGTCTGAGTATCTACAGTCTGTACTTCATCGTCGTCATTCTTAATGACCAGTTTTACAGTACAGCTCTTGGAAATCGGTTCCGGTTTAACCGGATTTAAGAAATTAGGATCAACATCTGTATCTGTGTCAGGATCTCCATCTGTATCAGGATCTGTATCTGTGTCAGGATCTACTACAAGAGTTGAGTCTATCTGTAATGCTGCCTGTGCAGAACCGCTTATTTCTGCCTCATAATATCCACTGGAGCCTTCTTTTCCACTTACATAAGACAGATTAATATCATTTAAAACAACATTACTGATCTGAAGTGAGGCGTCAGCACTGTAAACTGCTATTCCTAATGCATCTGCTGTCGTTTCTTCCGTTGTTGTTTCCTCTTCGGATGTCGTCTCTTCTTCCGTTGTTGTTTCTTCTTCGGATGTTATCTCTTCTTCTGTCGTTGTCTCTTCTTCGCTACCTGTTTCCTCTGTTGTCAGTTCTGTTGTTTCTTCTTCCTTTGAAGTTTTTGTCTGATCTTCAACTGACTCCTTTTCCTTTGAAACCTCTGATGACTGGTTTGCTTCTTCTGCTTCCGAATGTTGCTCTGCTTCATTCTGAACAGCTTCTTTGTCATCTTCCTCCTGCACATCTGCCTGTGCTATCGGAGTTGTTTCCTCCACATCAGTTTCTGCAGCTACTGTCTGTATAGGATATGAACTTGTCAAAAGTGCACATACCATAACCAGACAACTGATTCTTTTCACTGTTAACTTAATACTCCTCTTCATTTCCTTCTTACCTTTCCTACATTATGTTAAAGTACCAGTTCTGTATGAATAAAGGTAATGTCCAACATAATATCGTTCTTGTTGTCCTGTTCATCCTGACTGACTAATAGTACCGTATCCTGGGTGTCTCCTAATACTGTTGTAACATCTTGTCCTTTATATTGATCATCTATATTTCCCTGTTTTTGAAGCAACTTTGTAATATCTTCTGTTTGCATTTGCAGTCTTCGTGTACGAAGTTCCTCATGTAGAAGATCATTTGTACTGATCTTCTGTGTCACATGCTCTGCCATTGCTTTATTCTTATGTACTGGTGGTAATTTCTTACCTCTAAGAATCCGCCAGGCTCTCCTTACATCAAATACAAAAAATAATACTGCTGCAACTATCGTTAGAATTATCATTGCACCGAGAAACAGTCTCGACAGCAATATCATCTGGTCAACTGTCATGCTCATTCCTGTTTCTCCTCCTTATAACTGGACCGTATCATGGGTTCTGCCTGTTTCATCAGGTTTCTTATATTATTTATTTCTTCGTCAACCTTGCTGTTGGAACTGTGTTCCATCGCATCAATATCTGATGAAATTTCATTATATACAGTCATGATATCCTCTTTTGTAATGCCATCTTCTTTCAGGTATTTTGCATATTCTGTAGAACGTGTGATAATCTCCTGATACAGCCTGAGAGTTATCAATTCTCTGTCAGGTGCCGCATCATTAAGTTTTTTCAGTTCTATCAGATTCTGCCAGTATGTACCATACATACCTTCATCTGTGCCTTCTATCTGTGCAGCAATAATTTTCTTATAGAAATTGCCTATTTCAATATAAATATTACAACGTTTATATTCCTGCTCCATTCCTTCCATATTTGCATAATAGGAAGCTGCCGTAGTGAACCATGGAACCGCTGTGGATTGTCTGCTTTCCTGATGTTCATAGTAGAACCAGTAAGCATTTCCAATACGGAAACATAAATCTGCATATTCCTGTTTATTGGTTTCTTCCAGTTTCTGAAGATATTTCTGTGTACTGGCATTGAGCCGGATCAATGTTTTTTCCTCATCGTCTGTGAAAACACCATCTTCAATAAAATTATCTATCAAACCTAAATAGGCATCTTCTTTCGTACTATCTGTATTGATTGCTTCAAGGTAATATGCTTTTTTATCTTCCTGACTACTGGCTTTCTGCGCAGCATCTATAAGATAAGCATATTCACTTTTCTGCTGTCCTCTGGCTGATACATGCATCGTAACTGCCATGACTCCACATAAAACCGCCAGTGCAGCACTGGTAGCAAAAGAAATTACACGATGTTTATATTTGCGTATCATGGGAGCATCCAGATCTCTGTAGTTCTGAAGCGCATACATAAGCTCTTCTGCTGTCTGGTAACGATCTTCAGGATTTTTTTGCGTACATTTTAAAATGATTCCTTCTAATCCGCTGGACAAAGACGCGTCCCAATAAGTAATCGGATACATTTCGTAAGGTGGTTCGGAAGGATTATGTCCTGTAAGCAAATGGTACATAGTAGCTCCCAGGCAATATATATCTGTTCTGGCATCTGTCTGACCCTGCCCTCCAAACTGTTCCGGTGCTGCGTATCCCTGTGTCCCAAGACACGCTGTATCGCCGCTTGCCCTTTCCTTATATTCCCGGGCTGTACCAAAATCGATCAGCACAACGCTTCCGTCATACTTAAGCATAACGTTTGAAGGCTTCATATCACGATATATGATAGGAGGTTTTCTGGTATGCAGATAACATAGCACATCACATAACTGGATTGCCCAGTTAACAACGTCGTCCTGTTTCTGCGGTCCATACTCTTTTATTACCTTATCTAAAGTAATACCTTCTATATAATCCATGACAATAAGGAAGTTATCATCCTGATCAATTATATCTATAATACTGGGCAGATTATCATGCTTAAGCTTCTTTAAAAGATCCGTTTCAACAATCAGGCTTTGTCTGACTACTTCAAAGTTTTGAATGCCGTCTTTACGGACTTCTTTAATCGCCCATGGCTTATTCGCTTTTTCATTGATGGCAAGGTAAACAGTACTCATACCGCCCTGACCGACTTTACTCAGTATTCTGTATTTGCCATCTACTATGGACCCTATTTCTAACATGTTTCTCTACCTACCTGAATCAATACCGCCGAAATATTATCTCTCTCTCCACGCTGTTTAACACGTTCCACCAGACTTGTCAGATTCACCTGCATGACCTTTTGTGTAAGATTCTGCAGTGGTCTGCACAACTGATAGATCTCATCCGGTGTAATAACATGGCGAAATCCATCTGAGCAGACCAGATAAGCGGCTTCTCCATTGATATTACCACTGTAAAACGCAGGAAGCAGTTTCTGTGTTACGCCGATACACTGTAAAAGCACATTGCGCCGGCTGTCTGTCAACGCCTGTTCTTTCGTGATAATTCCCTGTGCCAGTTCTCTTGCAATTAATGTCTGATCCTCTGTGATCTGCCGGCAGCCATCTGATAACTCATATAACCTGGAATCTCCTACATGTATGGCATAGTATTTATCCTTTAAGAATAGAACTGCCGTAATAGTCGTTCCCATTTCTACGCCCTGGCTTGCACCGTATTCCTTTATCTTCTGATTCATGGAATAGATAATATCTTCCCAACTGTTTCTGATACTCTCTCCTGTCCATTCTGCTCCGGGCGCCATAAATTGTTCCTTGAACCATTTATCGAAGGCCAATATAACATTTCCACTGGCTACTTCACCCAGCGAAAGTCCTCCTAAACCATCACATACAACTGCCATACACACCTGACCTGCTGATGTCTGTGCAATTTTAACAGTGAGACTATCCTGATTGATTTTTTTAACGATGCCGGCATCCGTAACTGCCGTTGCCATATATCTCATTTGTGTCCTCATTTCTGATACATTTGTGACTTTTTTACTATTTCATTTGCCTTAAACAAAAAAAAGTTGCCTAAACTACTATTGTAATCTACGCAACCAAAAAATAATAAACCAGCTTTGTTTATTATCATTTTACACAATTTTTAAATTCCCCTCTAGCTGCTCTCTCATATACGACGAATTATAGTATATTTTGCGGCAAAAATCAACAAAATTTTCCAACATTATACTATATAATTTTATAAAAAAGTTATTTTTATTTTATAAATGCATTTTTCATGCATGCATTTGCATCTTTTGTGCACTATCAGTGTGTTCATTCTACAAATGGCAGTTAACATAAAAATCCCACAGGAATATGCCCTGCGGGATTTTTATAATAATCATACGATTCAATTATTCTGTAATATCTGCATACATGAAGTACCAGTATCCATAAGCGGAATGCCAAGCACCTGTAATCTTGCTGCTCTGTAACCAGAAGTCATTGTAGTAAGCAAGAGGAATACATCCAGCCTGATCCATTAAGATATCTTCTGCTGTATGAAGTGCTGTAGAACGCTCTGCTGCATCCAGAGTAGATCTTGAAGTATCAATAGCTGCATCAAAGTCAGCATTGCTGAACTTACCATCATTGTTACCGTTTGTTGTGCAGAACAGCTCTAACATGTTAGAAGGATCACTGTAGTCACCTACCCAACCATTACGTGCAACTTCAAAGTCACCGGAACGACGCATAGGAGTGAAGCTGGACCACTCAACGATATTAACCTGAAGGTCGATACCAAGTTCAGCCCATGCCTGCTGTAAATACTCAGCTACTACCTTGTGATAACCGGCATCATTTGTTGTATAGCTGATTGTAGGGAAGCCTTCTCCATCAGGATATCCTGCATCTGCAAGGAGCTGTTTAGCTTCTTCAAGATTAGCTTCAAAATTGGTTGTATCAATGTATGGCTTACCACCGTTAGCATTGCTCATGAACTCTGTTCCGTCTGTATCCATCCAGCCAGGTCCCATGAAGTTGCCTGCTGCTGTATAAGTACCCTGCATCAGAGTGCTTGCAACATATTCACGGTCAATAGCAAGACTTAATGCCTTACGTACATTTACATCATCAAAAGGTGCCTTCTGAATGTTAAGGCTGATGTAGTATGTACCAATAATAGGATCTACATAGAAATCATCTGTTCCTGTAAGGCTTGGGATCTCTTCTGTAGGTACATCCTTGATCATTAATACTTCGCCTGTCTGGTATGCACTGTAAGCTGCATTAGAATCTTCCATCAGGACGAATTTCAATCTGTCAAGTTTAATAGCATCTGCATTCCAGTAGTATGGGTTCTTGCTGAATGTAATATGAGAACCAGGAACCCACTCTGTCATGTAGAAAGGTCCATTAGATACATATGTTTCAGGAGCTGTTGCCCATGCTTCACCGTTTGCTTCGATAGTAGCTTCCTGAACAGGGCTCAATGTAGCAAATGCTGCAAGGCTGCCAAAGTATGAGCAGGGATTAGCTAACTCTACTACAAGTGTAGAATCATCCGGTGCAGATACTCCAAGTGCATCAAGGTTACCATCGATTGCTTCGTCATAACCCTTAACCATGCCAAGAACTGTTTCAGCATAAGGAGCTGCTACTTCAGGATCGCATACACGTTTCCAGCTGTATACGAAATCATTTGCCGTTAAATCAGAACCATCTGACCACTTTAATCCATCTCTTAAATGGAATGTCCATGTAAGACCATCTTCAGACACATCATAGGATTCTGCCTGTCCTGGCTGAAGTGTTCCATCCTCACCTACAGTAAGCAGACACTCATAAGCATGTAATAACATGTTACCGCCATCTACTGCACTGTTCAAAGCAGGATCGATTGTTTCAGGGTCAGGTCCGATCTGAACTGCAAGTTCCTTGTCGCCTGTACTCTCTGTTGTCTGGGCTGCTGCATCTGTTGTAGCTGCCTGTGTCTCAGATGTTGTTCCGTCTGCTGCCGGCTGTGAATCAGTCGTTGATGCAGATGAACCGCATGCTGTCATGCCCATAACCATGCATGCAGCAAGCATAAGAGAAATTACTTTCTTTTTCATACCATATCCTCCTCTATGAAATAAAAGTTTATATATAAACACTATGCAGCGGTGACACTGCATAACTGCCTATCAAATACATGGGTGATGACATGCCACATAGTGACCTGTTGACACCTCTCTCCACTCCGGTTGTTCTGCCGCACACTGTTCTGTCGCATAAGGACATCTGGTACGGAATCTACAGCCTGAAGGCGGATTCAGCGGGCTTGGCACATCGCCTTCAAGCACGATTCGCTTATTCTGTCTCGCTGTCTTGGGATCTGCAATTGGAATTGCAGAAATCAGGCTTCTAGTGTATGGATGTATGCTGTGTGTTGTCAATTCATAGCTGTCTGCCAACTCTACCAGCTTACCTAAATACATAACACCAATTCTGTTAGATATATGTTTTACAACTGAAAGGTCGTGGGCAATGAACAGATAAGTCAGACCCATTTCCTGTTGAAGATCTTCAAACATATTAATGACCTGTGCCTGAATGGATACATCCAATGCAGATATAGGTTCATCACAGACAATAAACTGTGGATTGACTGCCAATGCCCTGGCAATACCTACACGCTGTCTCTGTCCACCTGAGAATTCATGTGGATAACGGTTGGCATGTTCAGAATTCAATCCTACTCTGCGAAGCATTTCAATAATAATATCATATCTTTCCTGCTTATTGGCAGCAAGCTTATGAATGTCAATAGCCTCTCCTATAATATCGGCTACTGTCATTCGAGGGTCAAGGCTTGCATACGGATCCTGGAATACGATCTGCATCTTCTTACGATATGGAAGCATATCTACTGCAATCTTCTTCTCACCGTCAAAGATTACCTGATCATCATAGATGATCTTACCTGCAGTCGGCTCATACAGACGCAGCAGAGTACGTCCTGTTGTGGTCTTACCACATCCGGACTCTCCTACAAGTCCAAGAGTCTCTCCTTTATTTACATAAAAGGATACATCATCAACAGCCTTTACATATCTCTTGTTCTTGCCATAGCCTCCGGCCGGGAAATATTGTTTCAGGTGCTGTACTTCAACTAACTTATCGCTCACCTGTCTCTCCTCCTTCCATCTGTGCCTTCTGATTCATCCAGCACTGTGTATAATGGACATCACCAAAGGTCGTAACAGGCGGCATCTCGCGCAGACATATCTTCATACAGTTATTGCAGCGCGGTGCAAACGGACATCCCTTAGGCGGATTTAACAAATCAATAGGAGTTCCTTCGATTGGAACCAGCTTCTCATGCTCCCTGGCATCCAGCTTGGGAATACTTCTAAGTAATCCCTTGGTATATTCATGCTTCGGCTCATAGAATATCTCATCTGTTGTACCATATTCTACGATTCTGCCTGCATACATAACTGCAATCTTCTCACACATGCTGGCTACAATACCAAGGTCATGTGTAATCATGATAATCGCCATTCCAAGCTTATCCTTAAGCTCCATCATCAGCTCCAGAATCTGCGCCTGAATCGTAACATCCAATGCAGTAGTAGGTTCATCTGCAATCAGAAGCTTCGGTTCGCAGGCTAATGCGATTGCAATCATGACTCTCTGACGCATACCGCCGGAAAGCTCATGGGGATACTGCTTTAATCTCTTCTCCGGCTCATTGATACCTACCAGAGTCAGCAGTTCCTTGGCACGCTCATGTGCTTCTTTTTTCTTTTTATCTGTATGGAGAAGGATAACCTCCTCAATCTGATTACCAATTGTATATACAGGGTTCAAGCTTGTCATAGGGTCCTGGAAAATGATAGATACTTCATTTCCTCTGATCTTACGCATCTCTTTCTCTGTCATTTCATTAATTTTGTGTCCGTTAAACTCCAATGTTCCTCCAATAAGCTTACCCGGATATGCAGTCAGCCCCATCAGGCTGTATGCTGTAACAGACTTACCGGAACCGCTTTCTCCTACGATTCCTAATACTTCGCCTTCCTTAACATGTATGGACACGTCATTCAGTGCCTTTACTTCACCCGCAGGGGTAAAGAAGGATAGACGCTCATGATTGATATCTACAAGATATTCTGACATAATTTCCTCCTATGAACCTGTCTGCGTTAATTCTTGAGCTTAGGGTCAAATGCGTCTCTAAGTCCATCACCCAGCAGGTTAAAGCTCAAAATAATCAAACTGATCAGTATTGATGGAATAAACAGCAGATACGGATATGTATTAATACCGTTTATTGCTTCACTCGCCAGACTTCCCAAAGATGGAAGCGGTACTGCAACACCAAGTCCCAGGAAGCTTAAAAAGCTCTCTGTAAAGATGGAAGAAGGAATCTGCAAAGTAGTTGTTACAATCAAAGTACCGATGCAGTTCGTCAGCAGATGCTTCTTAATGATTCTGCCATTCTTTGCACCCAGTGCCCTCGCAGCAGTAACATACTCGCTTTCCTTGAGCATCAGAATCTGGCTTCGTACCATACGTGCCATACCTACCCAGTAAAGCAGGGCAAATACGATAAAGATACTGATAAGGTTCGTACCTACTGTCTGTACCCAGCCAAAACCGGGAACCTGTGCCAGTGATTCCAGAGGACTCTTAATGGCAAAGGACAGAAGTACAATTAGCAAAACATCAGGAACTGTATAAATAATATCTACGATTCTCATCATGACCAGGTCTACCCAGCCTCCGAAGAAGGCTGCAACAGAACCATAGATAGAACCGATTACCAGAATGATTGCTGTCGCGATCAGACCAACCATCAGGGAGATTCGGCTTCCCATCATAACACGGATCGCATAATCACGTCCCATCTTGTCTGTACCAAGAATATGAGGGAATACGCTCTCTCCTGCATCGATTCTTGCCAGCTCATCAGCAGAATACTGCATCGGAGCCAGATTATTTGCACCCTTGATCTGTGTCTTATAGGAATAAGGATAGAAGGAAGGTACGATAAATGACAGGATCATGATCAATATGCAATTCTGAATCTTTTCACTTTTTACAAAATTTCAGAGTTTTCAACTTTATTCTACATTTTAGTTTACTTTAACGCACATAAATATACATGTAGTTTCCATATTGATGTTTTTTTATTCATTTTATATTTTTTATTTTATATTGACTTTTTTTATATTATGTATTATTGTATTAATCAGCTAATACAGCAATGCGATTTACGTACAGCAGAAAGGAGTGTTTCATATGGCGTGGGAACTTAATGCAGATCGCCCGGTCTACACACAGATTCTGGAAATCATACGGACCCGAATCATATCCGGCATTTATGCTCCGGGAAGCAGACTGCCAAGTGTCAGAGAGCTGGCTGCCGAAGCCAGTGTAAATCCCAACACAATGCAAAGAGCTTTCGTGCAATTGGAGAAGAGCGGACTGGTCACAACACAAAGAGGGAGCGGAAGGACCGTAACGGAGGACATTACAATGATCGAACAGGTTCAAAAAGAAATTGCAGTATTGCAGATTAAGGGATTTTTTGAGAAAATGAATGAGCTTGGATATGACAATGCACATATTCTGAAGCTTATAACAGAGACAATTGAGGGAGGAATACAATAATGGACACTTTATTGGAAGTAAAGGATCTATGCAAACAATACAAGGGTGCCGGTAATTATATGGCAGTTTACCACATGAACCTGTCTATACCACGCGGTAAAATTATCGGACTTCTGGGACCTAATGGATGTGGTAAGACCACTTTGATCAAAATGATCAATGGATTGCTGTCCCCATCCTGCGGTACTGTTACCATCAATGGATATGCACCGGGAATTGAGACGAAAAAGATTGTCTCCTATCTGCCGGAACGTACTTATTTACAAAGCAATATGAGAATCCGTGAAATGATTTCCTATTTCAAGGATTTCTATGAAGATTTCAATGAGGATCGTGCCTATGGCATGTTATCTTCTCTGGACATTGACCCGGATGCCAGATTAAAGACCTTATCCAAAGGCACCAAGGAAAAGGTACAGTTAATCCTTGTCATGAGCAGGGAAGCTGAACTTTACATCCTTGATGAGCCGATTGCCGGAGTAGATCCTGCCGCCAGAGACTTCATTCTGCGCACAATTATTACGAATTACAATGAAAATGCCACTATTCTGTTATCTACTCATTTGATCACGGATATTGAGAATATACTGGATGAAGTCATATTCATGAAGAATGGTTCCCTGCTTCTCCATACATCCGCAGATGCCATCCGCGAGAAACAGGGCAAATCCATTGATACTTATTTCAGGGAGGTATACGCATGTTAGGGAAATTAATAAAATATGAGTGGAAAAGCCTCAGCCGTCAGTTTCTGGTCATGCTCGCCATTCTGGCCGGAACAACGCTTGTTTCTTCCTTAATCATTGTGTCCATCAATTTTGAATTTGATGATGTAAATGAAAACTACTCACTCTTTATGCTCATAGGCTCTGTACTCATTTATTATCTTGGCTTAATTGTATGCAGCATTGGAACAAGTCTGATCGTTGCAATCCGTTTCTATAAATCATGCTATACAGATGCCGCTTATCTGACACATACGTTACCTGTGTCTGCCAGACAGCTGGTCGGAGCCAAAACAATAGCTTCATGCCTTATCCAGTTTCTGTCTTCTATTACGGTTTTTCTGTCTATAATCGTATATTTTGCCGTGATCATTGCAGCCGTATTAGGTTCAGATACCACAAGTTATACAGGAACTATGTCCTTTGCAATGCTAAGCACAGAGTTCCAACAGTCACTTGGCGTAACATTGACACAGTACTGTGTATTCCTGATTGGATACAGTCTGATTGGCTGCATCACCGGATGCTGTATTCTGCTAGGATGTGTCAGTCTTGGCCAGCTTTATACAAAACACCGCATTCTTGGTGCAATTCTTGCGTATTTCATTGTTACCATGATTATGCAGGTCATTACTTATCTGGCAATGCTTCCAGCCTATGGTAAATTATTTGCAGCTTCAGCTGCCGGTGATACACTACCGCTGATGAGCTTTATGATGCCGGCTTTTATTGCCATTTTAATTACTACGATTATTCTGGCAATTGCAATGTACTTCATCAATATTCATATGATGACCAAGAAACTGAACCTGGAATAAGTCAGTTGTCTGAAATAGCGAAAACGGGATGTGCTTTCATGCAGCATCCCGTTTTCTTCTATATAAAGCACAGCATTTAATCATTTTATACGTGACATTTCTTCCAGTCTGGCATGAAGCCTGTCCATCCTGGCAAGCTGTTCTGATGCCACCACTTCTCTGCCTGATGTAAAATATCTTACTTTTCCCTCTGACTGTTCTAACTGATCTGTACTTTCAAGAATACGTTTTAACTGGTTCACAGTTCCCCTATTACCATCTATGATCTGTACCTGGGAAGGCATAATCTTGCGAAAACTGTCTTTGAAATAGTTAAAATGGGTACAGCCCAATACCAATTCTCCGTAAGTGGACAAGTCATAGGAGGATAGTTCCTTGTGTAGATAGGCTTCCACCTGTGGGGAATTAAATTCTTCTCTCTCTGCAAAAGTCACCAGTTCCGGTAAAGGGAGCAGATCTACATGATGGGCATTGTCTACTCTGTCTACAAGATTCTTGAGCTTTTCCTCACGGATTGTAAGAGGAGTGGCTACGACCATGACACGCCTGCCATGACTCTGCTCCACTGCAGGCTTTACCGCAGGTTCAATTCCTATAATAGGGATAGTGTATTTCTGACGCATGATGAAAGCGGCGGCGGAGGTTGCCGTGTTGCAGGCAATGACCACTGCTTTGCAGTTATGGGATAACATGAATTGTATCATTTCGTCTACGTAGGATATGACCTGGTCTTTGGTCTTGGTTCCGTAGGGGACGTGGTCAGTGTCTGCGTAAAATATATAGTTTTCATGAGGGAGGGTGGCAAGCGCCTGGTGAAGGACGGACATTCCACCGATTCCTGAGTCAAATATTCCAATATTCATATGGATCTCCTTGAAAAGAAAGAGGGGGACGTGCCCGATGGGCTGACGCCATTGAGGCACTTATGGGGGTAACGGGACGTGCCCGATGGGCTGCGCCATCGAGGCAACTACGGGGTAACGGGACGTGCCCGATGGGCTGACGCCATCGAGGCTCGCCCGACTTTAGGTGGGGGCAAGTGCCGTTCAGGCGCGCCATTCGCAATCTCGCGCTCCGCGCTCCAAAGCCTGCTTCGCAGGCGGATTGCTCATGAACGTGGCGCTCAGTCCATATAGCCGGGCAAATGCTCATTTGTGCGAGCACAATCGCATTTGCCCGGCTATATGGCTGAACTGGTGAGACAAAAAGAGACCCGCAAATCCATGTTTCCATAAACCTGCGGGCGTTATTGAGAGAGCGAATAGCGAGTTAAACCCGCTGCGACATAACCTAGTTTAATTTGTTCATTAAGTATTGCCTTAATGCTTGTTTATCGACTGTACTCTGTCATCAATATTAAAATGTCTCTGAGAGCGATAGACGGGGCTCGAACCCGCGGTCTCGACCTTGGCAAGGTCGCGCGTTACCAACTACGCCACTATCGCATATGTCGTACTGACTCAACCGACTTGATTATCATACATGATTTCACATACTTTGTCAACATTATTTTTGTTTTTTTACATGTACAAAATATGTTGCTTTCTGCTGATAACCAAAGCGGGTGATGGGAATCGAACCCACGTATCCAGCTTGGAAGGCTGGTGTTCTACCATTGAACTACACCCGCAAAGTGCCCAGAACCGGAATCGAACCAGTGACACGAGGATTTTCAGTCCTCTGCTCTACCGACTGAGCTATCTGGGCATTGACACATCGCCAATGACAAGCTGTATTTTACAATACTTCCGACAATGTGTCAAGTTTATTTTCATATGCCTCTAAATCTTATTTTTTCTATTTCTTATCTGTTTTTATTATTTTTACAAACTGGATAATCAGCGTTGGCACAAAGCTCAGGACTACAATCTGTCCTATTGCCTGAATTGACAAGCTTTCTATACTGAATACACCATGCAGTACAGGTACAAATATGACCAATGCAAGCAGTCCTACGCCTGCGCCAAAGGCATAAAGGCTGTACTTATTGGACCGTAATCCTAATCTGAATATGGATTCTCTGCCCCTACAGTTAAATCCATGGAACAGACGCGCCAATGTCAATGTGGCAAACGCCATAGTGGATGCCATGGCAGCACTGGTGGCAATACCAATATGATATGCGCTCATCGCAGCAATTGCTATCAGAATACCTTCTGACAGCATTGTCACAACAAAATCTTTTGTCATAATTCCTGTCTTGGGATCTCGCGGCTTCTCGTTTAACAATTCTGCATCTGCCGGTTCCATACCTATCGCCAGCGCCGGCAGAGAATCAGTCAGCAGATTGATAAATAACAGATGTACTGGCGCAAATGGCACTGGTAAACCCATAATGGATGTATAAAGCACCGACAGAATCCCCGCTGTATTTCCAGATAACAGGAACAGAATGGCATTTTTGATATTTCGATATACATTACGACCATTGGCTACTGCTTTTATAATTGTGGCAAAGTTATCATCCGAAAGTATCATTGACGCCGCATCCTTGGATACTTCCGTTCCTGTGATGCCCATGGCTACACCAATGTCTGCCTTTTTCAGTGCCGGAGCATCATTAACACCATCACCTGTCATGGATACAATATTGCCTTTTCTCTGCCAGGCTTCTACGATACGTATCTTATTTTCTGGAGATACTCTGGCATACACGGATATTCTGCTGACCTTGTCATCCAGTTCCTTGTCCGTAAGTGCATCCAGTTCAGCGCCGGTCAGAGCAAGATCCCCCTCTTCGTAAATACCGATTTGTCTGGCAATCGCTACCGCAGTAATCTTATGATCGCCGGTAATCATAACCGGTCTGATACCTGCTCTTTTGGCACTTGCCACTGCTTCCATGGATTCTGGTCTTGGTGGGTCCACCATAGATACCATTCCCAGGAAAATAAATCCATATTCTGTATCTGGACTTAATACTTCATCCGATTCCTTGTATGCAAAAGCCAGTACTCTTAGTCCGTTTTGGGAGAATATCTCATTCTGTCTGCGTATTTTGTCCTTTTCCTGCTCTGTCATGGGATGTATCACATTACAGGAACGTACATGTGTACAGCGATCCAACAGGACATCTACTGCCCCTTTAGTCAGAATGGTAGGTACTCCATGAAGCAGATATTTACTACTCATCAGCTTCCTGTCAGAATCAAAAGGCACTTCTTCAAGCCGTTCCATGTTGCGGCGCAATACATCTTCATGGATTTCTGTCTCATCAAAGAATGTACCGGCATCTACATAAATATTACGAAGCATCTCCAGTAGTGCATATTCTGTCGGATCTCCGATTCCTTTTCCATCCACAATACTTGAATCATTGTTCAGTACAGCATCATAGAGCAGATAACGCTGTGTCTGGTCGGAGATATTGAATTCACGGGGTTCATACACCTTATGATTCATATAAATCTGCTGGACTGTCATTTTATTCTGTGTAAGTGTCCCTGTCTTATCAGAACAGATTACAGATACACAGCCCAGGCTTTCTACTGCTTTCAAGTCTTTGATGATGGCATTTTCCTTTGCCATTTTCTGCGTACCAAAGGCCTGCACGATTGTCACGATAGAGCTTAATGCCTCCGGTATTGCCGCTACTGCAAGCGCTACCGCAAACATCATGGAATCCAGAAGCGGCATCTGACGATACATACACAATACAAATACAACTGCACATATAATCATAATGAGCATTGCCAGTCTGCCACTGAACTGATCCAGATTCTCCTGCAGCGGAGTCTTACGCTCCTTTGCTGCATTCATCAGTCCTGCAATCTTGCCAAGCTCCGTCTCCATGCCAGTGGCTGTAACCAGAACTTCTGCACGGCCATATGTGACAAGGCTTCCTGAATACACCATGTTCACTCGATCTGCCAGCGCAGCATCACCTTCAAGCACGGCATCTGATTTCTCCACATTGGTAGATTCTCCCGTAAGAGAACTTTCATTTACCTGCAAAGAATAGTTATGAAGAATACGGCCATCTGCAACAATCATATCCCCAGCTTCCAGCATCACGATATCACCGGGTACGATTTCCCTGGATGGTACTTCCTGCTTCACACCATCCCTTATGACCTTTGCACAGGGAGAAGACAGCTGTTTCAAGCTTTCCAGGGAACGCTGCGCCTTTACATGCTGTACCGTACCAAGAACTGCGTTCATCACGAGCACCAGCAGGATTACAATGGTACTTTCCACATTTCCGGAGAACATGGAGATTACTGCTGCCACAATCAGTATTACTACCAAAAGATCTGCGAACTGACTGATAAATACCTGAAAAATACTTTTCTTTTTACCCTCCTGCAGGATATTCTCACCTTTCTCCTGACGGATCCTATCGACCTGCTGTGAGGTCAGTCCTTCTTTCGTTACCTGATGCTGCATCATCAGCTCTTCTGTAGAAATGTTCCAAATGTTTTTCTGCGCCATACACAAATCCTCCTTATAAAACCGGTTGCTTTACATTTGCCGCATAAATACAAAAAGACTCTTATTGCACGACAAACGTACAATAAAAGTCTCGTTCCATTTCCATAGAAATGTACTGCCCGGTTATCTTGCCGCCTATACAGCTTCTGATAACGTGATGACGACCAGCACAACATCGGTTGACCGATGCGAACTACTCCCTAATATTTGTTATATCCTAGCATATGCAAAAGACATTGTCAAATGAAAACTATTCATGTACATTTACATCTGCAATTCTTTCAGTTCATAGAACTTGCCCTTCTTTGCCATCAGCTCTTCATAGGTTCCGAACTCTTCCAGTCCCCCGTGTCCAATAACCGCAATTTTGTCTGCATCACGTATGGTAGAGAGTCTGTGTGCCACGATCAGAGTCGTTCTGTCTTTTACCAGGTTGTTGATGGCTGTCTGGATCTGTTTCTCGGAGATACTGTCCAGAGCAGATGTCGCTTCATCCAGTATCAGGATGCTTGGATCACGCACGAAGGCTCTGGCAATGGAGATCCTCTGTCTCTGTCCACCACTCAGGTTGCTGCCATGCTCCGTAATCCTGGAATCCAGCCCCTCCGGCAGAGAATCAATAAATTCACTCAGGTTGGCGGCATCAATGACCTTCTTCAATTCCTCATCACTGATATCGTCTTTACCATAGGTAATATTATCGCGTATTGTTCCTGTAAAAAGAATGGACGTCTGTGGAACGACTGCAATATGCTGTCTGAAGCTTTTAAGATTCAGCTCATTCATATCCTGGCCATCTATCAGGATTCTGCCCCCTGTCGTCTTAATGAATCCGATTACCAGATTAAGCACTGTCGTCTTACCTGCACCGGAACCGCCTACAAAGGCTATCGTCTCACCCTCTTTAATAGACAGGTTGAAATGTGACAGCACCGGTTCTTCACTGTCCGGATAACAGAAGGTGACATCATCAAAGGTAATGTTGCCATGTACTTCTTTCATTTTCTTTTTCCGGTCGTTATCTTCTACATCATGGCTCAGCAGGATATCGCCCACAGAATCTACAGATTCCAGGCCTTTTGCAATCGTAGGGAGCAGGGTAATAATACTGGATACCTGTGCAACAATGCTGGAGAAGTAAGTCTGATACATAACGACTTCACCTACCGTAATCTCACCCTGCGCCGCCAGATAACCTGTAAATCCCAGACACAACACCTGAAATACCTGAAATGCCACCCAGCTGATAGAAGAGAAATAAGACTGGATAATATCCAGCTTCAATCCACTCTTGGCGACATTCTCCAGCTGTTCCTGCATACGCATGGTTTCTGTGCTCTCCAACGCATGTGCCCTGGTGACAGGAATCAGTTCCACCATTTCCATGACACGCACGGAGGTCTCTTCCATGTCCTTACGGAACTGTCTGTTATGCAGCTTGATCTTATTCTTAAATACCACCATGATGATGACTGCAACCGGAACTGTTAATACGAAAAATACAAACACAGTCAGGCTTTTGCTCACAACGATACCCAAAGCAACTGCAATATTCATAATAATACTCAACACAGAGATAAATATCTGTCTTGAAAGCGTCTCAATCTGTTCCACATCCCTCATGATCTTGGACTGCAGTCGTCCTGACTGCATCGCATTATGATAGGATATGGACAACTGCTGGAGCTTGCGCACCAGTGAACCTCTCAGATTGCATTCCATGTTGCGGATTGTCTTGGAATATAGATAGACATGCACATAATTGGAAAAGACATTCTGTATGATCATCACACACATAAATGCCACATTGAGCGCAATATCCCTTACAACGTTCTCATCCGGGTTCGTAGCAATATTAATGATATTGGATGTTACAATAGGCAGAATCCATACCGGTGAATGTTTAATGAAGAAGAACAGCACCGAGAAAAATAATGAAGCATAATGCCCCTTATACAAACCAAGCAGAGTCTTAATACTGCTGCCACTGTTTCTTTTGAAATTATCCAGAAAATCCTGCTCTTCCTGTTCCCAGACAATTCCCTTTTCCTGTTTTTCCATAATAGCCCCTTTCACTCACAAATGTTTTCATATTCATATGATACCTTTTTTAGTCATTTTGGTAAATGATTTTCAGTATTTTTAGAATCTGTTTTTTACTTCTATACTGGATAACCTGAGTCAGCTATGATAAAATAGGCGGTATTGGGAGGAAGACTATGCATAATTTATTTGAATATGGGGATATTTTGAATTCGCCCTATGAGGCTTTTGTTTTTGATACAGTCATTCATGACTTCCCTGTGCATCAGCACTGGCATCATTATATGGAAGTATTATATATGTTAGAAGGATCTACAGAAGTGACCTGCGACAGAGAAGTCTATCACCTCAATCCCGGAGATATGATTGCACTATTACCTAAGAAGCTTCACTCCATTGGTGGTTCCACACCGGAGCGCAAACGGTATTTTGTCTTAAAATTTGACTTAAATCGTTTTCATGATACCTCGGGTATCATGCCTCAGCTGAAATCATCTATTCTGCAGGCAGCCAATGACCCGAAAGCATTCATACATTTTCCGATAGACAGTATGGTAGGATATCCCATTGAATCCTATCTGTATTCCTGCTGCCATGAATTTGAATACAAAAATTACGGCTACAATCTTGCCATGCATGCTTCCCTGACATGTCTTCTGCTTGCTATGGTGCGCATATGGAAAGACAATGGCTATACACCGCCCATGATGGCTACGCAGCCAGAGGACGACTCTATTGAAACCATTACAGAATATATTGATGCTCATTCCAATCAGCCGCTTAAAGTAGAAGATCTGGCATCTCTATGCAACATGAGCTATTCCTTCTTTGCCAAAAAGTTCCGCCAGCTCTACGGCCGTTCCTGTAAGGAATATATTGAATATATCCGCGTGACAAAAGCGGAAGATCTGCTGCTGTTCTCAGACTACGACCTGACCTATATCAGTCAGGAAACGGGATTCTCTGATTGCAGCCATATGATCAAGACCTTCCGCAAGTATAAGAACATCACACCCAAGCAGTATCGGTTACAGAATACCAAAACGTTACATTAATCCTCTTGCCACATCAAAGCGCATTTCACAGCTTTATCCCAGCCGTGAAGGCGCTTTTTACGGCTCTCTTCCTCCATGGATGGCACAAATCGTCTGGATAACTGCCAGTTCTCACGGATTTCATCCCTATCTTTCCAATACCCTACCGCAAGTCCTGCCAGATAGGCTGCTCCAAGTGCTGTCGTCTCAATACAACAGGGTCTCAGTACATCGCCCTTTAAAATATCCGCCTGGAACTGCATCAGGAAGTCATTGGCACTGGCTCCACCATCTACCTGCAGCTTCTTAATTGTGACACCTGTGTCATGTTCCATAGCACGGAGTACACTGTGTGTCTGGTATGCAATAGATTCCAGAGTTGCCCTGATAAAATGCTCTTTACTGCATCCTCTGGTGATTCCCACTACCATACCTCTGCAATACTGATTCCAGTAAGGTGCTCCCAATCCGGTAAAAGCCGGCACAACATATACGCCATTGGTATCTTCCACAGCTTCTGCATATTCCTCTGACTGGGAAGAGCTCTTTAACATACGCATCTCATCACGCAGCCATTGAATTGCTGCCCCTGCCACAAATACGCTGCCCTCCAGCGCATATTCCAGTTCATCCTTGTCACTGGCTGCAATCGTTGTCAGAAGACCGTGCTCAGAAATAATTGCCCTGTGTCCTGTATTCATAAGCAGAAAACAGCCTGTTCCATATGTATTCTTTACATCACCTTCATCAAAACAGCATTGTCCAAATAAAGCTGCCTGCTGATCTCCTGCTGCCCCGGCAATCCTGATCTCTCCACCCAGAAGACCATCATCTGTCATACCATACATGCAGCTGGAAGGCTTCACCTGAGCCAGCATACTATGGGGAATCCGCAGCTTCTGCAATAATTCCTCATCCCAGCATTTCTCATGAATGTTAAAAAGCATCGTTCTGGAAGCATTGGTATAATCTGTTACAAAGATCCTGCCCTTTGTAAGATTCCAGATAAGCCAGGTATCCACGGTTCCAAAGAGTAATTCACCTGCCTCTGCACGTTCTCTGGCGCCTTCCACATTATCCAGAATCCATGCCAGCTTCGTTCCACTGAAATACGCATCCGGTACAAGTCCGGTCTTGGCTCTGATTACATCCCCAAATCCATCCCTGACCAGTTCCTCTACCATATCTGCTGTTCTGTGGCACTGCCAGCAGATTGCATTATATACCGGCAATCCTGTGTTCTTATCCCACACAATGGTTGTTTCACGCTGATTGGTAATTCCAAGTGCTGCTATATCAGAAGCATCTGCCCCCACCTTCGCCATAGCTTCTGTCGCTACCGCAAGCTGAGATGACCAGATTTCCATGGGATTATGTTCCACCCAGCCCGCTTTTGGATATATCTGTTCAAACTCCTTCTGTGCCATGCTGATGATATTGCCTTTTTTATCAAAAAGGATGCAGCGTGAGCTGGTCGTCCCCTGATCCAATGCCATAATATATTGTTTTTTCTCCATACCCTTAGCCCTCCGTTATTTCATACCTGTGTCACCAGATTATTCTGCCGGGATCTCCTTTGTTGCAATGACCGACACCCCCGTATTGGCAATATTGCTTACAATGACATCCCCTTCCTGCACAGGTGCCTTAACTCTTATTGTAGCCAATTCCTGCATACAGTCAAATATTTTATTCTTCGGGATATCCTGTGCGGTCTTTACAGATACCACAGGCAAGCTACCGCCCAGCACTCTTACAGTACTGGTCACTGTCCGCCTTGGATCTGTTACTTCCTTCCTGGCATAGCGGTCGCCATTCGGACAGGTGTTTCCGGTCACAGATACTACTTCTGTGCCTTTCATTTCTACTGTAAGTGGACAGCCCAACGGACAGCCTATACAGATTAATTCTCTGGTCTCTATTTCTGACATATGTGTCACATCTCCTTTTATTCTTCAACTGCGATTCTGATTCTTGCTACATCTGTTCCATCTTTTTTTACCATGTCTTTATCCATAAGGATGATATTTTCCATCTCACCGGGAGCCATTGTCTTTTTCGGCAGGGAACGTAACAACTGGTCATCTGCATAGATGCAGACCTTTACGTTTCTGTATTCCCGTCCTACACGGAAACGTACTGTCTGGGTATTCTTCATATGAGATAGACGGATTGTGGATGGAACAGTATATCGTACACCATTTTCAGGGATAATCTGTACTATATTCTCTTTTAGAGAGTCTGTTTTACCACCTTTTAAATATTGGGCAGCCCTTGCGCCTGCCTCCTTTGCCTCACCTGATACATAATCCACCAGGTCATGCACATGCAGGACATTGCCACAGGCAAAAACACCTTCTACATTAGTCTCCAGACTCTCATTTACCACCGGACCTCCTGTAACAGTGCTTAATTCCACACCACATCCTGCTGACAGTTCGTTTTCCGGTATTAAGCCGCAGGATAACAGCAGTGTATCACATGGATACGTAATTTCTGTACCCGGTATTGGCCTGCCTTTTGTATCTACCTTGGCGATCGTAACACCTTCCACTCTGTCTTTACCCTGAATATCTACTACAGTATGACTTAACAGCAAAGGAATATCATAATCCTGCAGACACTGCACGATATTTCTCTTCAATCCGCCAGAATAAGACATCAGCTCTGCCACTGCCTGTACATGAGCGCCTTCCAGCGTCATACGTCTTGCCATGATCAGACCTATATCACCACTTCCCAGTATCACGACTTCTTTACCCGGCATTTTACCCTCTATATTGACATAGTACTGGGCTGTTCCAGCTGAATAGATTCCCGCCGGACGATACCCTGGAATATTCAGTGCTCCCCTTGGTCTTTCCCTGCATCCCATAGCAAGAATTACTGCCTTAGCCTGAATTAGCAGCATACCATCTTCCTTATTCATTGCTATGATTTCTTTATTAAAACCATTCTGCCTGTCAGTGCTTCTAAGGCTCATGACCATCGTATGCAGCTTGTATGGAATCTGCTTCTCCTCTATCTGTCTGCGATAACGCCCTGCATACTCCGGCCCTGTAAGCTCTTCTTTAAAAGTATGCAATCCAAAACCGTTATGAATACACTGGTTCAGAATGCCTCCAAGCTGTGCATCCCTCTCTAATATCAAGATATCTTCAGGTGCTGCTCCCTGCTCCAGTGCCCCAAGAGCTGCTGCCATGCCCGCAGGACCTCCGCCAATGATTACTATTTCTTTTTCTATATTCATAATGAAACCTTGCCTTTCCATAGCCTTCAGACTATCAGTAACTTCTACTTCGTATCTCCATAAAGCATCACACTATCCTGGTCGGATTTACGTATCTCTTCCATTGGAACACCCAGTTCTCTGGAAAGGATCGCCACTACCTTAGGAGAACAGAAACCTCCCTGACAGCGTCCCATACCGGCTCTTGTCCTGCGTTTTACTCCATCTACTGTCGTAGCTCCCACAGGACGGTGAATGGCATCCAGTATCTCTCCCTCTGAAATGCTCTCACAACGGCATATCATATTGGCATAAGCAGGATTTTGTGCAATCAATTTCTGTTTCTCCTCAAAATCAGCCTGCTCCATATGCACGATTCCCTGTCTGGTTTCCTTAAAATCTTTCTTATCCGGCAGATTCTGTATCTCATTTACCAACTGTGCAACGTACTCTCCAATTGCCGGTGCACTGGTAAGTCCCGGAGATTCGATACCTGCCACATCAATAAAGCCTGCATAGCCTTTTGACTCTTCTATCACAAAATCATCACTCTCATGATGTGCTCTGATTCCAGCAAAAGACGTTATGATCTGCTTAGCCGGCGGCAATTTCTTCACACTGACAGAAGCCTTCTCCATGACCGTCTCCAATCCTTCTCCTGTCGTGTTGACACCGTTCTTATCCGGAATATCCACAGCAGTCGGACCAATCAGCAGATTGCCATGTACAGTAGGTGTGACCAGAATGCCCTTGCCATATTTGCCCGGTAACTGGAATATAGTCTTATCCACCAAAGCTCCTGCTTTCTTATCATAGAGACAATACTCACCCTTTCTGGCAATCAGGTGCATTTCCTTGTGTCCCTCTTTTGCAGGCAGCATATTGTGAATCTCATCTGCGTGAACACCAGCTGCATTGATTATGATAGCTGCCTCATAGACATTCTCATCTGCTGTATGCACACGATACCCTTTCTCCATTACCTCAATGGCTGTGACTCTCCGGTTTCTTTGGAAAAGGACTCCATTCTCTGCTGCATTCTCTGCCATGGCGATTGTCAGACCAAAGGGGCATACAATACCACCTGTAGGTGCGTAGAGCGCAGCCACTGCATTGTCTGTCAGATTAGGTTCCATCTTCCGAAGTTCCTTCTGTGTTAATATCTGAAGCCCCTGCACACCATTTTGTATACCTCTTTCATACAATTCCTGCAGCTTTCCTTTATTCTCTTCTTCAAAGCACAATATCAGTGAGCCATTCTGGCGATAAGAAAATTGCAGCTTCTGTGCCAGCTCACCCATCATCTGATTACCTCTTACATTTAACCTCGCCTTCAGACTTCCCGGCATGGCATCATGCCCCGCATGGACAATACCACTGTTTGCCTTGCTTGTTCCCTCACAAATATCACTGGACGCTTCCAGTACAAGAATCTGCCTTTCCTTCCTTGCAAGCTCTCTGGCGATGCTGCATCCCGTTACACCGGCACCAATAACGATTACATCATACATATCTATATCCTCCTCTTCTTAATTGAGTAACTATTAACTATTCAGAACCACATGCGCAAAAAAGCCAAGCAAAAAGAACCCTCCACAGGTATCCTTATGCTTGACTCCAAATCTCATGCATTACACTATTTCATTAAGTTAAGTATACTCTAAACCTTATCTACAGTCAATCCATTCCGCACCTGTTTTAACAGGTTTCCGAACATATCGTTACTGTTCACTCGTACCTCGTTCCAGCAACAATTTATGCACATAATCTCAGGTTCACTCTGCCGATTGTGAGTTCATCCCCTACCTGTAATAATACCGGTTCATTCATACCGATCATGCTTCCATTTCGAAGTGTTCCGTTTGTGGAATTGAGGT
The DNA here is from genome assembly GCA_001916965.1 of Roseburia sp. CAG:10041_57. GTDB lineage: Bacteria > Bacillota > Clostridia > Lachnospirales > Lachnospiraceae > COE1. Next base: position 6,533 of record MNTL01000067.1, on the reverse strand, counting down.
CTTCTACATAAATAGCCCCATTCCGTTCTTCAATTCGGGCATGGATCTTACTGACAGTACTGTCAGAAATGACATAATCCACTCTGCCTGTCATTTTGCCAATCGTCAAAGGCAGATTATCCAGCCGTATCATGATATCCTCTCCATTTACTCTCCCTGACAGATAAGGCTCCCTGTCAGGAAGCTGCTGCAGGCATATGGTATCTCCATAGGCATACTGCTGTACTACAGGCTCTTTCTCCCAGGAATGAGCTTCTTCATATGTCCTCTCCTCCGGACGGTAAGAAGGATATTCTACAAGCTCATGCTTCTCTAATAGACTATCTTCCTGTAGTTCCTGAATCTCTTTCATGCGGTTCTTCTTTTTAAAATGACATGCCAGAAAGATAACCCCTGCCATAACAGACATACTGACTGCCCCATACAGATACAAAATCTGTTTTTCATCCAGCGGATAAAGCCCTGCCACCTTGCATCCGGCCAGCAACACTGCCGCAATACCTGTCAGGATAAAGCACATGACTGCTTTTTTCAAATCTCTTTTCTCTGTATTTACATTTGCAGTATGATTCTCTGATTTTGGTTCTTCCTGTTTCTCCACAGGTGATGAAGATGTATAGGATATACTGTCCCAGTCATCATAGTGCGCCTCCTGCCTATAAGAATCCTCTGATTCATAAGGCATCTGTTGTTGCGGTGGTATGTCCTCTTTTGTCTGTTCCATCATCTGTGTGATCTCACGCAATACATAATTGGTATTCCTCGTATAACGGTATACCTGGTATGCCAGCATCACCGCCTGTTCATCCGTATGATCCACCTTTCGGAGCAGTTCCTCAATAAAGGATGCGAAGCTGTCTCTTGCATTGCTCTCATACTCCGGAAAATATACAAAATACGGCTCCAAACTATCCATATTCAAATAAATGTATTCCGGTTTTAGAATAACCTGAGAACCATCTAACAGGTATTCCTCCAGACTGTCATACAGATGAATACACCCCTGCAGCAATGTACATAACTGTTGATAGTCCAGTTCCTCTTTTGCATATACCCTGTCCATGGACTGCAAGGAATTTATCTCATAATAATATTTACTTTCACCGTTCACTGTACGGCCAGATACGGGTAACAGCCCCTCTATTTTGTTATCCAATAACATCCTTACCCTGTAGTCCTGCTCTTCCTCCTGCTCATGAAAGAAGTTTGGCTGATTCAAAATCATATAATTATGATTCATATTTCTCTCAAAACTCTTCTGTGGCAAACTATCCGTTTTCATTCTCTATCATCTCTTCTTTCTAACAAATTTACGTGGTTCGCTCTTTCAATTGATAATCCGATCCATGATACGTATCAGCTTCACCTGCCGCCCTCTTGGTGCCCTGCCTTCTGCATACACATGAAAGTTCACTTCCTTCGTGTATTGGCTTAACCAATTCAGTAAAGGTACATTTACATCACATTCGTACACCACTTCAATATCCTGGCCAGTCACTGTTATATAATATTCCAGATTCCTGGCAGCAAATATTTTATCCTTTACCAGGAGATTCACTGCGTCCAGTGTAGCTTCATAAGCCTCTTCATTGCTGCGGTACAGGCTGCTGCTTCCTCTCACCGCCGCTTCATAGGCACAATGCTCCAGCATGCATCTGTCATATACATAGAACCCTACAAAAAGCATAGTTGTCATGAACAGTATTACCATTGGTAAAATCAGCGCTGCCTCAACTGTAAAATATCCACCCATTCTTCTCTTTATCATCCAAGCACCGCCAGCGCTGCAATATATCCTCCCAGTAATGCCGGTACAAAAGGCAGTGTTGTCCTTCGACTGCCCTTTTTCAAGATTAAAATACCTATGGATATAACAGCCATAAGGCAGGAAGCGATACACAGCATAACCAGACATCCCCTTGCCCCAAGCAGACATCCAAGCAGACCTGTCACAATTCCGTCCCCAATACCGATCTGTTCTTTACTAAGAAAAGAAATCCCTATCATGCACAATCCAATCATTCCACCACCTGCCATACTCCAGAGATTCTTCTGCGGCATACAGATACACCCAATCAGACAGATGCATGCCAGCATACCCAGCTTCCACCAGTCCATCTCTTTTGTTCGAGCATCCTCTGCTGCCAGCAGAAACATAACTCCTATTGTTATTGCGTATATTATTTTCATATTCATCCTCATTTCAATTTCAATTACATTTACTACAAGGTGTACGCCCTTGTGCCTGAGATATCGGAACCAGATAAATTGTCCTTTTAAGACCGCTGCACTGTAACGTCGTATGATAGCGGTTTCCATAATCTGTCACAAATACCCTGCTGCTGTCCCGATTGCCACAGTCATCACAGGCATAATAAATACTTCCATCCTTATTACGAAGCTCGCCCACTATATCCTTATCCACACCCTGTATCGACAGTTTCAGATAAGAACAGTTCTTTGACAAATGATAAGCACTTCCACTTGGTGTAATGTATACAAGCTGTTCCTCGTTCCTGCCATTTCCTGCTGCCCCTGCATTATCATACCCTGTCCAGGCCCTTGTTCTTGTCCGGTTATACATGACAAAGCCGGAATACCCCATCAATCGAAAGGTCGGTCCTACATGATAAGAAGCCACCAGATCAATACACTCATCTTCCTGTAGAAATCTGGACTGCAGCCATAGTATACCCATCGCACCTCCTGTTACAGGTGAATGATCCAGATATTTCTCCCCCAGCTCAGACTCCGTCTTAATTCCGGCATACGCAGCATTCAATGCCGTAGAATTATTCTCAATGGAATGTGCATAGACCGCCATATCCTTAGCCGTGTTATGCATAGCTGCACTTAAATTGCCCTGTAGCCTGTATAATTCCATAATAGACATGAGATTTACCATGGCATACAGGCAAAAGGGAAGTACAAATGCAGCTTCTACTGTCATACTGCCTTTTGCTGCCTTACGTTTATATCCGGAAAGGACGCAGACAGATATCTTCTTGCAGAGAACTGTTACATATGCCAAAAGCGTTTGTCTGTACTTCGTCCGGAAATTCTTTGTTCTTCCTTTCTTATTATTGATTTGATTCATACTTAATTCCTGTAAGAAAATATCTGTCTGCTCCTTTCCTTTATTGATACCCCATGGCACGGTCAAATACGTACTCTCTTTTACCTGCATCAGAGAATCCGAAGCCTACCTTCAGATAAGAAATGCACTGGTCAATTCTGAAATGTTCATTTCCCGGGGTCTGTCTGATATCCATTTCCACAATATCAAGACTTCGCATGACCTTATCCTGTCTGTTCATAAGCATCAGAAATACTCTCAGATGGTCTTCATAGGAAAGGCCTGCATTGGTTGTATTGGGAGATATGGATTCCACTGATATGGTACCTTTTAACATATCCCATAGATTGGTACTCCACTGTCCCCTGTCCTTTAACAAAGGAATACGGTATCCCTGCAAAAGCCCTTTCACATCTGCTACTGCCTCAATATATGACCATATTCCTAAGACAACATAGGCTAATACTTCGCTGGCCTCCGGCACCAGAAGCAATGTACAAAGTATTTCACAGATAATTCTGACCTCATCTTTTTTGGCATGGTCTGTCGCATTCAGATAAATAAAATTGGACACTGCTCTCATTGCCAGCAATCTTCTGACCATAGACTGCAGATTTACCGCATCACTGTCACTTCCATACAGGATATACTCTACCTGGTATTTCAAAAGGCTCTGTTCTTTCTGATTGGTGTAATTACCATATCGATCCAGCAGATACTGGCCATAGAACAGTTCATCATCTATTCCATCAGGAGTCTCTATACCTTCAGTCAGTCCACAGCCCTGATTCATATTTCCGGCTTTTGCCCTGGCGCTGATATATTGCCCTGCCTGAATCTGCTGACTGGACATGTCCTCTGCAATCAGCTGTGTTACGCCAATTCTATGCAATACACTAAGCCAGCCGTTAATCTGGCCATAAGAATAACCTCCATCTGTACTGACATCTGTTTCCGTTATCTCTTCCTGCTCTAATTCTCTCTCGAATTCCTGCTTCTTCTGATCAATTTCCGACATGATATCTCTATTGACCAGACCATGGGCTTCAATGATATTCAGATAATTCCTGATATCATTGATATAACTAATCCCATATTTTTCTTTCATGCACTCAATCGCCTGTGCCTTCCAAACCTGTCCGTATCCATCTGTTGCAAAAGCAGCCTGTTCAATCTCCAGATACGGATTGGTAAGCCTGATCAGACTATGTCCGACAGGAAGCTTTCCATCCGTATTGGGATTACAGTTATATCGCAGATAACTCTCCAGATGCTGTTCTACTCTGCTGATGCCGCCTTTTTCATTGCCATAGGAATCATCTATGTAAAATACACCATACTGCTTCATTAACTCCCTGTGATATTCTGCAAACACAGAATCCAGTCCAAGATCTGCTGCCAGCTCCGCCTGCAGTCTTGTGGCTCCTACTGCTGCCCCCTCAATAAGTGTAAGCAGCAGAGAGAGCACAATTGCGAACACAAGCGACAGATATACCGTCAGATAGCCCTTTGGCTTAGATACTGTTCGCATTGGATTTGATCTTCTTCATAATGTCTGTCACAATACTTGTAATGTCCTTCTATAAAATCCAGTACCTGCCCCGGAATGCTTGAAAATACTTTTCACATCTTTCACATCACTCCGATGTGTAAATTATTTTTCTTTTTAATTTAGTAAAAAAGCAGGCTCTTGGATATCCTCTTGTCCAAAAGTCTGCTCTCTTACTTTATGTAAAATTACCTATTTGCTTTCTTTCAACTTCTGATTTTCCTCTTCTAGTAATTCTATCTGCAGCTCTAGCTCTTTAATTCGTCTCTTGTATAAAATCATTTGTCTTTTCAGCTGTTTATTAACTTCCTCAGTTGCTCTATCAAAAATTGCCTTTTTAGGATTATAACATTCTCCCTGCTTCAATTGTGCCTCTTCTACCATTTGTTTGGCCTGCAAATTTCTATAAAAATAGCTCCTATCCACCCCTGCATATTTTGCCAATGCAGTAATTGATATCCGCTCCTTTCTTCGAAGCATCGCATCAATCTCTCTCTGAATAATTTCTAAATTCTCTTTTTCTTGCTGTTTCTTGAGCCCTACGATTTTATCATACTTCATTTAACATCACTCACACCTTCCTGTTGTATTCGCAAAAAATCTAACTCTGATTTTAGCTTTTGATTTTCTGCTTTCAACTTTATAATTTCGATTCTCATAGCTAACAATTTTTCCTTATACTCATCAAGGAGTTCCACTTCGTCTATGTTCATTTTATAGCTTTGATTTTGAATATCAACAGCTTTATGTACTTCTTCTTTGATTTTTGGATTTCTGTAAAAAAACGAGTTAGATAAGCCTGTTCTTTTGCATAATCCGGAAACTGTAATCCTTTCGCCCTCATTACGCATTCTTTGAATTTCATCCATTGCCAGTTTTACTTTTTGCCTGCTTTTTTCCTGGCTCATTTCGATGATTTTATTTGCTTTCATCCTTAATCACAACCTTTATAGTTTTTTTAACAATGCAATTTCCTTTCGATCCAACCGTTTCTTCAGCGTGTCCACCTCTTTTTGAAGTATACTGCACTTTTGAAGAAGCTGCTCATTTTCAACCTTTAACCTTTGATTCTCTGACTGACAGCTGTTAAAATCTTTCTTCAATTCTTGAAAATTATGACCTGCAACATTTCTTTCTTCAGATGACTGCTGTACATCTATCCGCCGTGGCTGTTTAATAGCTTCCTCCAGTTTCTGACGGACTTGCTCATTCTTATAAAAAAATCCTCTTGATAAACCTGTCCAACGAACCAATTCTGTTACAGAAATCGGCAGTCCTCTGGCACCCATATCATCTATTGCCCGAATCGCCTTTTTTATTTTCTGTTCACTCTCAGCTTTATTAACGGCTATCATCTTATCATATTTCATATCCATCCCACTCCTTTACCACATCCATTAAAATCATATCGATTTTCTCTCTGACTGCCCTCGTTTCATCCGCCATTATCTTGTTCCCAATCTTTCGGTAATGATGTACACTTTGTAATGTTTTATGCCCCAAAAGCCTTGCGATCATCCAGTCGTCGATATGCATCTCTGTCAGCTTTTTCCCATAACAATGTCGGAATGTATGTGTTCCAAAATTCAGCAGCTCTCCATTCTCATCCCGAATATCATTTTTCCTAATCATCTGCATGACTCGATGTTGAAGCATGCTATACTGAAATGGTCTCGATAGATCCTCTTTTTTTACAAAAATATATTTTGTCTTTCCATAATGTTCCTCGGTATAATCAATTGACTTTATAATAAGCTGTGCTATTTCATCACTAATTGCTTTTTCAAATGTGATTGATTTTACCTGCTCGATTCGTATAAAATATCGATTTTCTCTTATGCTCAAACAGTCCGTTTTTAGTGTAAGCGTATCCGAAATTCGTGTTCCCAGCAGCTGATGAAGGATTAA
>MNTL01000066.1 GCA_001916965.1 Roseburia sp. CAG:10041_57 | reverse complement strand
TAAAGCCTTGAATCTTTACCGTCATTTTCTAGTAAAATCTGCTGCCTATAAAACAGGAAATCCCTATCTTTTTCCAAGTCCATATGTCAGCCAGCGCCCTCTGTCACGCTATCAGGTATATCGTATGATACGAAACGCTGCTGAATCTGTAGAAATACAGGAAAAGGTCAGCTGCCATTCCCTGCGCAAGACCTTTGGCTACCGTGCATGGAAACAGGGGGCTGACCCTATAGTGATCATGCTTATCTATAACCATTCTTCCTTTGAAATCACCAAACGATATCTGTGTATTGAACAGGATGACAATATATCGGAGCATCCTGATCTGAGTATGCGCAAAATTGCTGCTGCATGACTCTGAATAGTTATAAAATATTACAATAATAACTTCTGCGGCATTGCATGTGGCGCAGTTTTTGTAGTACAATGAAATAAGACAGAATATGTCATTTTTTGAAAAAATTTGAAATGCGCACTAAAGTTTCTGTTAGATGTGACGATATATATAGTGTAAAGCAAAAGGGATGCAACAATTTATAGAAAATGTTGCATCCCTTTTATGATGTCCGAACTATCTCATCATATACATGACAAACGTCCGTTTATATTTACTTTCTTTCTTTTAAAATCTCTTCGGTCAATTCTTTTCTGTTTGTCTTGAAATGGAAGTATGGGCGCTCGGTCAACAGACGAATCTCTACAGGATACTCAAAAGGCTCCAATGTCTCCAGAATACCGTCTTTTACCTCGTCAAGGCTCTTACCCTCTTCCAGAATGACGAACAGATACGGCACGGAATATCCCTCATGTTCCGCATCTGGAACGAAGCAGAAGAAGCCGTCTTTTACGCCGGGAGCTTCTACCATACGGCTCTCCATGCGCATCATATACAGTGTTCCACCACCATAACGCTTCACATCACCTCTGCCCAGAATATATACGATACCATTCTCACTGATATATCCCATATCTCCTGTATGCAGCCATCTCTCACCATCCGGATGCATTACCAGCGTTCTTTCTGTAAGTTTACCGGCGGAAAAGCCGCCATAGTGCAGCATTTTGGCAGGTCCGTTCATACATACTTCGCCGATTTCTCCATAAGACTTCTCTTCCAATGTCTCAGGATCAAATACTGCCAGAACAGTTGCAGGCATTGGCATACCTACACAGCCATCCGTTAATGGGAACAGAGGATTGGGCAATGTAAAGTTGGAGCAGCCCTCACTTTGTCCATAACCGGCACTTAATGCAGCCATACAATTATGCTTATGGAAAAATGCTTCTACTTCCCTGCTCTTTCGTTCATTCATGGGCTCTGCACCTGTTCCTATGCTTCTAAGATGTGACATATCATAGTCATCAGGAATTCTGGTGCTCTTCATCAGAATTTCGCAAAACATTGGAATCAAAGCCCAGAAGTTAGGCTTATATTTCATAAACTGCACATCAATGTCTTCCAATGGGCAGAATGGATCTAATATCACACAAAGTCCTGTAGAAAGCGGGAATACGGTCATGGATACTGTCGCTGCAATCAGGGCAGGTGTCAGAATCGGCAGCCACCACTTCTCCTGCACTGGAGATGGTGGAACGAAAATAGACATCTGATAGGCAATTGCCACAATATTGGAGGACGAATGGATAACCAGCTTGGATACTCCTGTAGAACCACTGGTATAAGCGCCAAATACCGGTCTGTCCGGGTCTTCACTTGCCCTGTACTCTCCGGTATATTCCCTGCCAAGTTCCAGAAATTCCTGCCAGGTCATATCGCCTTCCACATCTTCTCTTTCTACAGCATAATGGGCTTCTATGCCTTTTGCCACATAATCAGGCATACTGCCACGGTCTGCATAATCATAAGGAGATATCTTTACAATGCGCCTTGCCTGTGTTGTATTACGCATCAGTTCTTCGTCTTCTTTGGATATATAATCATGGACAAACACAACATCTGTCGTTGTCTTACGGACTGCATAGCACAATTCTTCCGGTGTATCATCACGGCACAGCATTGCCGCCCCTATTCTTTCTGCTGCCAGGAGCAAAATATAATGGGCAGGTACAGCCTGGATAAATACGGGAATTCTGTCACCCTCCCGGAATCCTGCTGCCTTCAATGCCCTTGCGGCTGCGTCCACCTGCTGCCACAGCCATTCATAATTGAATTGATTACCATAATATTCAAATACACATCTGTTCTGATCCGGATTCTTCATTCGCAGAAATGCCTCTATTGTCATCTTAGGTACTTCCACATTTTTGAACGGCTCCGGATAATAGTTTAACCACGGTCTGTCTATACTTGCTTTGCCTGTAAGACCTGTACTCATCTTCTGTTCCTCTACTTTCTGTCTGCATATAATATGTCAACCTCAAGTGTACTTCATTGTACTGCGGCTGTCAATTCCATTCGTAATTCCGGCATTATTCCACGCTCTTGAGAGCCTCTACCGGGTCAATGCGGTTAAGTGTCCTGTCTGTCAGACAATCTACCAGTAATGCAAAGCCAAAAGACAAAACAGCCGCATATACATAACTGACCGGTCTGATCGTAACTGCAAAATAAATGGATGGCAGATTCAATACACGGGTCAGGGCACTTCCAAGTACACTGCCCAGTGGAAGTCCAAGCAGAATGCCTATCCCTGTCAAAATCAGCGTCTCTTTATTGACGTATAAATGTACTTCCGCATCATAGAATCCAAGCACCTTAATCGTTGCCAGCTCTCTCTCCCTCTCGGATATGTTGGTAGTTGCCAGGGTAAACAGCACCACCAGAGCCAGCCCGGCAGCCATAATAATGATAATATAGACCACCACATTAATGATCAGAACAGATACGGAGAAGTTATCCTTCATCTCTGCAACACTCATGGTTGACTGTACGCCGTCTATTTCTTCCAGCTCATCGGCAAAAGCCGCCTGATCCCGGCAATCCTCACTAATGTGCATCAATACACCATTGGGTACATATTCCCCAAAGATATCCTCATAGGCAGTCTGTGTGATATACACTGTATTTCCCATATAGTTGCGTACTGTACCAACGACCTCCACATCCTCCTGCACCAGCTTGAGATTCTGCAATTGTACAACATCACCCTCATCAAAATGCAGCACATTAGCCGCATTCTGCGTAACCGTAATGCCTTTTGAAGCAAGAGAAGCCTTTTCCCCCTGCGGGTCTTCCAGACAGATATAGTCCGTATAATCTGTTTCATCCGGGATGACATACATCGGTATGGACAGCTCTTCCCCCTGATTCTTTACCTTCACAGTCTCTATTCTAAGCGAGATATAATCTGACACTTGTGTCATTTCTTCGATTTTATTTAAAAAATCATCATAAGCAGAATCTGTTGTAGCTGCCAGCATATCGTAACGATATACATGACCATACTGATTCTCACATAATGCAGTAACTGAATCCTTGATTACAAAGCCACACAGCACCAGCGCTGTACAGCCCATAATTCCACCGATTGTCATAAGCATACGTTTCTTATAGCGGAACAGATTTCTGGCTGTTACTTTATTCAGAAAAGACAATCTGCCCCAGACACACTTCCATCTCTCCAGAAAGATTCTTGCCCCAGACTTTGGTGCCTTTGGCCGCATCAGGGAAGCCGGTGTATGCTTGAGCTCTGCTTCACAGGATATCCAGGTTGCCCCTATAATGCCTGCTGCAAACAGTGCGATTCCACCTAATCCATACAGCATATCAAATCCATACAGATACCAGGGCAGCTGATACATGATTCCAAATATTCTAAAGATAATAGCAGGCAATACTACAAATCCACATATATCCCCCAGAATACCTCCAAGTATACAGGCTATTGCCGCATATAACAGGTACTTTCTTCGAATCTCCCTGTCTGTAAAGCCCAATGCCTTATAGGTTCCAATCAGTCCTCTCTCTTCCTCTACCATTCTGGTAATCGTAGTCAGACTGATCAGGATAGCTACGACCAGGAACAGAATCGGGAAAGCTGTTCCCACTGCCTCAATACAGTCTGCATCACTTTGCACATTCATATATCCACTCAGTGCACTCCTGTCCTGAATGTACCACTGTGGCATCTCTATTGCTTCTATATCTGCTCTTGCATCATCAAACTGCAGCTGTGCCTTTGCCATTTCTTCTGCAAGCTTCTGTTCATTTTCCTGTAACTCCTTCTGCGCTTCCTCCAGCGCACTTTGCTGCACTGCCAACTCTTCAGATGGTAGAAAAGCTGCGGCTGCTTCAAGCTGCTGTCTACTTTCAGACAGTTTCACTTTTGCCTCATTTATGTCCTGCTGTGCTTTATCAAACTCTGCATCAGCTTCAGCCTCTGCATCTGCCAATTTTTTACTGGCATCGCCTGTCAGCTTGTCATAACGAGCCTGCTGTCTTTTATCTTTTACTCCGGTATCAATAGCTGTGATCTGCTTCTCTATTAGTTCTTTATAAGCATCTGAATAGCAAAGTTCATCCTTTGCATTCTTCACAGTCAGATAAATCGTTGTATAAACATCACTCTCCACTGCCCCCGGCATCACATAAAATGTGTATTCAGCCGCTGTTGTAGAACGAAAGGACATGACACCCTCATGACTGTCCACATCCATGGGATCTACAATGCTGCCTGTAATCTTATATTCTGTCTGAAGGAAGTTCGGCTCCTCGTCTTCTTCCAGTTCTTCATTTATGACAAGTGTGTCACCTATTTTCTTTCCCGACTGGGTAAGGTAATTCTCGGTGACAGCAATTTCATCCACCTTTTCAGGCAGGCATCCCTCAATGATATATGGCAGGTTGAGATTACCGGAACTAAGCGTTTTGACCTGTGCTGTCTTATTCTGATGAACCTGCGAGTCCTGTCCATCTGCATTCTCCAGCGTTACCTGCACTACCTCACTATAGACGCCTTCTGCCTGCTCAATCTCCTCCATGGATTGTAATGCTTCCACATCCTCTGCGGTCAGCCCCATGGTCGATACAATACTGATATCATATAAATTCTGACCATCATAAAATGCATCCGCTGTATGTCTCAGATCTGAACACGCCGCCCTAAGCCCACTCAGCATCGTAACACCAAGTGCCGTAATCAGCAGCAATGAACCGAATCTCTTCTTCTCTCTTCTGACCGTCCTCCAGATATCCTTACTATATGCTTTATTCATCTCATATATATCCTTTCTATAACCTGCAGGCTTTGAGCCGCAGGCACACACTTTCTACCATTCAATTTCAGAGATTGGTGTTGGATGTTCATTGGTTGTCATCTGTGTCACTTTGCCACTCTTGAAACGTATCAGCCTGTCTGCCATTGGCGCCAGGGCTGAATTGTGTGTGATAAGAAGCACTGTAATATTGTCTTTTCTGCAAGTGTCCTGTAAAAGCTGCAATATCTGCTTACCCGTATTGTAATCAAGAGCTCCTGTCGGCTCATCACAAAGCAGCAGCTTGGGATTCTTTGCCAGTGCACGGGCAATAGACACTCTCTGCTGCTCTCCACCGGAAAGCTGCGCCGGGAAATTATTCTTTCTCGCTCCCAGTCCCACCTTTTCCAAAGTCTGTGCGGCATCCAGTGAATCTCTGCATACCTGTGCCGCCAGCTCAACATTCTCCAAAGCGGTCAGATTCGGCACTAAATTATAGAACTGAAAAACAAATCCGATATCATTACGCCGATACCCTACCAGTTGTTTTTTATTATATTGTGTAATATCATTTCCATCCACAATGATCTGACCTGCACTGGCAGTATCCATTCCCCCAAGAATATTAAGGGCCGTCGTCTTCCCAGCTCCCGATGAGCCAAGGATCACCGCCAGCTCGCCCTTCTCTACATAAAAGCTTGCATCATCCAACGCTTTAATAGATGCCTCTCCACTTCCATACTCTTTTACAATATGATTAAATTCTATATATGGCATATATTTGTACCCTCGTCTTTCTGTTCACTCATACATCATTTTCATACACTTTCTATATACATCTTATTTCATCCTGAAATATTGTCAAATTAAATTTTTGTTTTCCCAATCCCCTCTCTCCCCTACCTACTGGATTTTTCCCCTTTTATTTCGTATAATGAAATCATAGATTAGCGCATAATCTATATAGCAGCAAATGATACAAATTATATCTTTATAATCACCGCGAAACGCCCACTTGAACAGGAGGATTACACATGGGATTTTTAACAGGAAAAACAGCCATTATCACAGGTGCAGGACGCGCCGTATTAAGTGACGGACGCTGCGGTTCTATTGGATATGGAATCGCCACCGCCTATGCCAAAGAAGGTGCCAACCTCGTCATTACAGGCAGAAATGTTGCCAAACTGGAAGCCGCCAAAGAAGAACTGGAGAAGAACTACTCCATTAAAGTACTGGCAGTACAGGCAGACGTCAATGCAGGCGCTGATAACGAAGCCGTAGTAAATCATGTAATAGAAGAGACCATCAAAGAATTTGGACGCATCGACGTCCTCATTAATAATGCCCAGGCATCCGCTTCCGGAGTTCCTCTGGCAGAGCATACGACAGAACAGTTCAATCTTGCCCTTTATTCAGGACTCTATGCTGCTTTCTACTATATGAAAGCCTGCTACCCGCATCTGGCTAAGACCAAAGGCAGCGTCATCAATTTTGCCTCCGGTGCCGGATTGTTCGGTAACTTCGGTCAGTGTGCCTACGCCGCTGCCAAAGAAGGCATCCGCGGTCTGACCAGAGTTGCAGCTACAGAATGGGCAAAAGACGGCATTAACGTCAATATTATCTGCCCTCTGGCATGGACTGCACAGCTTGAACAGTTCCAGAAAGCCTATCCTGATGCTTTTGAGAAAAATGTGCATACTCCACCCGCAGGACATTTCGGTGATGCCGAACTTGAGATTGGCAGAGTATGCGTACAACTGGCATCTCCTGACTTCAAGTATATGACTGGTGAGACACTTACCCTGGAAGGTGGTCTTGGTCAGCGTCCCTAGTACATCGTTCTGCAAATAACTAATTATGGTAGGAAATCATGCAAACTTCTTGAATTTGCAATCATGCGTGTTATAATAAATTGGAACTGTTCAGCGCTATGCGAATGTGCTTCTGGATAGTTCCAATTTTGTTTGAATACACTCGTAATGAGAGGAGAAATATATATGGATAACTTAATGATTCCCAAGAATTATCATTCTGCGTTGAATCTGCATGATACCCAGATTGCCATTAAGACCGTAAAGGATTTCTTCCAGAATCTTCTGGCTGAACGTCTGAATCTGGCCCGTGTATCTGCCCCTTTATTTGTAGATCCCACCTCAGGTCTGAATGATAACCTGAACGGTGTGGAACGCCCTGTTACCTTTGATATTAAGGAACAGAACGGCAGAGAAGCAGAAGTCGTACAGTCTCTTGCCAAATGGAAAAGATACGCACTCAAGAAATACGGCTTCGGATATGGCGAAGGTATTTACACCGATATGAATGCTATCCGTCGTGATGAAGTAGCAGACAATACACATTCCATCTTTGTTGACCAGTGGGATTGGGAACGCATCATCACAAAAGATGAACGTAATCTTAATATTTTGAAGGAAACTGTAAAGACTGTATACAAGTGCCTTCGTAAGACAGAGAAATTCATGGCAATCCAGTATGATTATATCGAAGAGATCCTTCCTCATGATATTTTCTTTGTAACAACCCAGGAATTGGCTGAGATCTTCCCTGACTACACACCTAAGGAAAGGGAATTCTATATTGCAAAGGCAAAGGGCGCTGTCTGCATCATGCAGATTGGTGATACCATGGAGAATGGCGAGCCACACGACGGCCGTGCACCGGATTATGATGACTGGTCTTTGAACGCAGATATCGTAGTATATTATCCGGTTCTGGATATTGCACTGGAATTATCTTCCATGGGTATTCGTGTTGACAAGGATGCATTGTTATCCCAGTTAAAGAAAGCAGGCTGTGAAGAGAGAGCTTCTCTTCCTTATCAGCAGGCAGTTATCAATGAAGAACTTCCTTTCACCATCGGCGGTGGTATCGGTCAGTCACGTATCTGTATGTTCTTCTTGAGAAAAGCCCACATCGGCGAAGTACAGTCTTCTCTGTGGCCTGACGAAATGGCAGCTGAATGTGAGAAACATGGAATCCAGTTATTATAGGAGTCGATATACATGGTTAAGCATATTATATTATGGCAGTTAAAAGATGAGTTGACCACTGAACAAAAGGCAGAGGTCAAAGCTGGCATCAAGGCTGGTCTGGAAGGATTAAAAGGCAAAATTGAGGGATTAACTGATATTCATGTCAATATTGACTGCCTCCCCTCTTCCAATGCAGATGTGATGCTGGATACAACTTTTACAGATGCAGAAGCATTGAAGAATTATGCAGTACACCCGGAACATGTAAAGGTTGCTGACGGTAAAGTCAGACCCTATACCAAGGTTCGTATCTGCATGGATTATGAAATCTAGTCTTCGTATAACAAAAGGAAGCTCTCCAAATGGAAAGCTTCCTTTTTGATTACCTTTAATCAACTTTCAATATCAGGTTCAGTACTCTCTTAGCAGAGGTTTCAAGCTCTGCTCTTGTGATGATACCCTTATGTAAGGCTTCCATCAATCTCTCTGGGAATCCGGTTGCCATCTTGATATCATTGCCTGCTGCCACTTCCTTATAATGTTCCCCGTTGGTCCACCAGTCAGTCGTAACAGCACCTTCAAATCCCCATTCACCACGAAGTACATCTGTCAGTAATTCATGATTCTCTGAGGTTCTTCTGCCATTTACAATATTATAAGAAGACATGATAGCCCATGGATTTGCTTCTTTTACAATGATTTCAAAGGCTTTCAGATAAATCTCACGAATCGCTCTCTCTGATGCTCTGGAATCACTGTTCTTACGGTTCGTTTCTTTATTATTCAATGCAAAATGCTTCACTGTTGCACCAACATGATTACTCTGAATACCCTTGACCATGGCAGACGCCATTTTACCGGTCAGATAAGGATCTTCTGAATAATACTCAAAGTTACGTCCGCACAGAGGACTTCTATGGATATTTACAGCCGGTGTCAGCCATACTGCAATATTATTCTCTTTTACTTCTGCACCTCCGGCAGCACCTACCTGCTGTGCCACTTCCGGATTCCAGGTGCAGGCAATCAGGGTAGAGCAGGGCCATGCTGTCGTGCATACACCACATTCCGGGCTGATACGAAGTCCTGCCGGGCCATCCGCAGTCATGATATTCGGTACGCCATAATCAGGAAGATTACCAAAGCCAAAGGTATTGGCAACACCAGTATTAGGCTGTCCACCTAATAATTCTGCTAACTGCTCATCAGATAATTGTGCCATGAACTCCTCTAATGTAATCTTACCCTCTGCAGCTTCTATCAGGAAATGATGCTGCTTATCCGGTGTCTTATCTCCCCATAAGCGCCATCTTGCCCGTCCTTCTGTCTTTGGCGCAAAGGCTTCCATTTCCTCTGTCGTCATCTTCTCCAGCTCATTGGCATCTGTATCTACCGGTTCTGTTGTTTCCAGTTCTTCATAAGTACCGTCTGCCAGCATACGTTTTGTCAAAGATGTGGGTGCCAGACGAGAAGTAAGCTGCTGTGTCACGATGTCTTTTGCCGCTGTATACACGGTTGCATTCTCCACTGCATCTCTCACAGATGTACCAATATAGAATCTGTATTCTCCCTGTTCCAGTACATACGCAGACTTGCAGACCTTACCACAATCATCATAGGATGCCATATCTGCAATCTTCCAGCACAGTGTCATAAGCTGTGTCTCTCCAGGCTGTAACAGTCTTGTCTTGGCAAAAGCACACAGTACTCTGGCTGCCTTACCAAGCCTGCCCTGTGGTGCACCATAATATGCCTGTACGACTTCCTTACCAGCCATAGCTCCTGTATTCGTCACAGATACCATGCACCGGATCTGATCCCCTTCTATGCTGATCTGGCTCTCGCCCAATGTGAACTGTGTGTAGGATAAACCAAAGCCAAACGGATAATTGACCTTCTCCTTTGCTCCCGGTATCGTCTCGAAATAGCGGTATCCAACATAAATATCATCTGTATATTCTACATACTTCTCTGACTCATGGAAATTATAAGTAGACGGATAGTCATTTAATTCTCTGGCAAAGGTATCAGAAAGCTTACCACTGGGATTGCCCTCTCCTGCAAGTAACTCTGCTGTAGCAAGACCACCTTCCATACCGCCCTGCCATGCCATTAACACACTCTGTATCTGTGCATCATCATGGAACCATGAAGTATCTACCATACCGCCTACATTCATAACAACAATGACCCTGGCAAAATTCTGCTTTACCGTATTCACCATTTCCTGCTCTGCATGAGTCAGATAAAAGTCACCATCTTCAAAAATCTCCGCGCTGCGGCGTGCCATTTCTTCCTCGCTTGCCCAGATATTCTTATTCTCTGTCTCTACAATACTCTTTCTGTCCCAGCCTTCACCTGAGAATCGGCAGATAGAAATGACAGCTGTGTCAGTATATGCTTTTGCTTTCTGTAACAGCTCCTGTGGAACCTGTGGTTCTATGGTCATGCCCGGTACTCTGCCTGCCTTGTACTGTTCCTTCACATTCTCACGATAGAAGTCAGCCAGTTCTTCATATACACTGATCTTTCCCTTTAAAGCCTTGATCCCTTCATAGAGATTTCTGGTATAGGCAACTGTAACATCACCGCTGCCGCCGCCACCTTTTACATAATCAAAGGTTGCCTTGCCAAAGAGTGCAACTTTAGCTCCTGTCTGTAATGGCAGTACATGCTGCTCGTTTTTTAACAATACCATGCCTTCCTTGGCAGCGTCCTTTGACAAAGTGATATGTTCCTTGTCTGCTGTGACTCTTGCGCCATTTTCTCCCAAGCCTACTCCTGGCTGGTAATTGACTCTCGCCCATTTACGATTCATTCCTGATTCCTCCTTTTTGTTCTCCCCTGTCGTATATCTTTAGTGTATCATGAAATACACCAATTTCAACTCCCCATTTGGGGATTCTGCGGCAAAATAATTGTAAATCTCGTACCCAGTCCCTCTCTGCTTACAATCTGGGCATAACCATGGTGTTTCTCAATAATCCACCTGGCAATAGACAGTCCAAGCCCCGTTCCTCCAGTCTTACTGTTGCGTACCGCATCTGCACGGTAGAATCTGTCAAAGGCATGCTCCACATCCTTTTGTGCCATGCCAATTCCATTATCCTGTATCTCATAGAAAGGGGCATTGGTTACTTTATCATCAGTAAGCAGCCCCACACGAATTACTATGTCTTCTCCCTGTGGCGTATATTTTGCCGCATTGTCAATCAGAATTCTGGCAGACTGCTTCAACATGTCTGTATCAGCCCATACGTAGCCATTGCCTTTTTCCTCATAACGGTAGTGATGTTTCTCATCAATCATGACAGATTCCTCATAGACTTCTCTCATGATATCGTTAAGACTGCATGACTTCATATCCAGTGTCTGACGGTTGGAGTCTCCCCTTGCCAGGAATAGAAGCTGTTCCACGAGCTTCTGCATATGCTCTGACTCATTCTTAATTGCTTCAATGGACTCTGTCAGTATTGCCTGATCGTCCTTTCCCCAGCGGTCCAGCATATTGACATATCCCTGAATAACTGCGATTGGTGTACGCAGCTCATGGGAAGCATCTGATACAAACTGTACCTGCTGCTTATAAGAAGCACGCATACGTTCCAACAGATCATTCAGTGCATTCTCAATACCAGCCAGATCTTTGTCATGCATCTGGATCTTTGCATCTTCCCTTTCTACTTTAAGGCTGCTGATGGCATCCTCCAGATCATGATATTTGCTCTCATCAAAGGCAGATTCATCAAAAGACATTTCACTCAGTTCCTGTGCCTTCGCTGCAAGCTCATTTAAAGGGCGAAGCTCTCTACGTACAGAATACGTACCTCGCATCAGTTTCTTGATAATCTCCACCAGTTCCCAGACCAGGACGACGCATCCGCCTATCATGAACCATATCAGCCATGGACCTATCTCTACCAGATAATAGACGCTGCTTCCTTTATGTCCTACCTGATAGACCATATCCCAGACAGAAGTCTCTATCATAAGCTTTCTTGCATATGTAATATCGAATCGTCCTGCCAGCTGTACATCCAGTCCATAGATCATCACCGCTGCCAGCACAATGCAGACCAGTATATCCACCCACAGATATGCTAACAGCATAGAGCCTACATTCTGCAGATTGATCTTCCTTGCTATGGATGTTACTCTCTTCTCTTCTTTCCTCTCATTCATGGATATCCTCACTCATCATCTCTGATTACATATCCTACACCACGCACTGTCTGTATCCATTTCACCTGATACACATCATCCAGCTTACTGCGCAGATACCGCACATATACGTCTATAATATTTGTCTCTCCCAGATAATCATATCCACATACCTTCTCCAGCAGTGTTTCTCTGGAAATGACGATATTCTTATTCTCCAACAATACACGAAGCAGCTCGAACTCCCTGTGGGTAAGTTCAATTCTGTCCTCTCCATAGGTAACTTCGTATCGTTGTACATCCATATTCAGTCCCTTACATGTCAACTGGCTTCCTTTTTGTATGACTCCTGTATTCTTCCTCTTCTTCAGTGCCAGGCGGATTCTCGCCAACAGTTCTTCTATGGCAAAAGGCTTGGTCATATAGTCGTCTGCACCACCATCCAGACCTGCCACCTTATCCATGACAGTATCTCTTGCAGTTAACATAATGACAGGCATGTCAGAATTTTTACGAAGTCTGCGCAGCACTTCAAAACCATTTAATTCAGGAAGCATGACATCCAGTACCATCAGTGCATACTGTCCTGTCAGTGCCTTATCCAGTCCCTCCCTGCCATTGGATGCCTTATCTGCTTCATAGCCCTCATGCCGAAGCTCCAGCTCCAGGAATCTGGCAATCTTTTCTTCATCCTCTACGATCAAAATTCTGTTATCCATATATGAACCAAACCTTTCAGTATGCAAAGAAGGCGCAGTCCCTGCGCCTTTTGCCCTTTTATTTACTTCTCGTCCTTAGATACTGCCTGACTGAATCCGTTCTTAATATTCTCTGCTGTTTCCGCTGCTGAATCCATTGCCTTATTAATATCCAAATCTACTGCATGCATGTCCGGTCCCTGAAAATGATATCGCATATTCAGGAATAATCCAATGATAAGCAGTGGAAGTACTACCCAGAATGCGAAGAGCAGAAGCAATACCAGTACAGTGATTGGAATTCTGAATATTTCCTTGTCGTCTTTCTCTACACAGAAGCTGTTGGAATTGCCCATGTCCAGAATATGACTGCACCATTTGGCGAATCGATGCATGGAATCCTTGAAATTGCTCCTGCGTTCCTCTTTTCCATCATCTATAACTTCACCGACACATCTCTCTGTCTTCGTGGAATATTCTGCCCTTTGAGATTCCCTGGTCTTACCGTTCTTCTCCAGATAAATCATGGCATCCAGTATATCCCAGTTACTGTTCTCCAATGCTTCCTTGGCTTCCTCATACGTAACATTTGCATGTTCCCTTAATTTTTCAACCTTTTCAAAATTGTCCATTTCTTTATCCTCTCTTTTTCTCTTTTTTCTTTGTTGTTGATGATGTTATCATATCCCAACTCTTTAAAAGAAAAATGCAGAAAAGATTAAAATCAGATTAATAATCACTGTAATAATATTAATTTATGGTGCAGACACTCAAAGCTTGCCTGTGTTACATCTCCCAGATATTCTCCGTCTGCGTGCAGCACCATGGGCTCACTCATGGCAAGCTCCATGCGCTGCACATTCTCTACGTCGAAGCCTTTGATTTTCTCATGTCTGGCTGCTACGAGAAAAGGCAGACACAGGAAAGTGCGCCACTTTGGAATCCCACAAGCACTGCACACAGACAATAACCCGTCCGTATAAGAGGCTTGCGGCGCCATAGGAACTCCACCACCCTCTGCTCTCAGGTTCATGACCGCAGTAAAGATTACTTTATTCTTATCTACTGTCTGCTCCTGTTGCTCTTTTCCATAATATGTATATGTGACCTGTGCCGTATCCATGGTAAAGAGTGTCTGCACTGTCAGTAACAGGTATGTGAGCTTGCCCAGATGAATCTTATTTAAAAACTTCTTTAATCCTGATTGTAATGCCTTTTTACACACAATCGCATCCAGTCCTGCGCCTGCACTGATTCCAAAGATTCTAGGAGTATCTGCTCCGGGCCAGCTTACCTGCCCCAGGTCAATTCTCTCTGGTGCTTTTCCTGTCTGCTGTTCCTGTTCTATGCAGGATAAGATATTCTCCAGAGCGGTCTGTGGATCTTTGGGCAATCCGATTCCCCGTCCAAAATCATTACCGGAGCCTGTGGGTATCACACCCAATCTCACCTTATCAAAATCCGTAATGCCATTTAATACTTCATTTACTGTGCCATCACCGCCCAGGACGACCAGATAGATCACATCCTGTGGCAAGGCTGCAATATGCGCGGCAAGGCTGGTAGCATGTCCCTTATGCTTCGTCTCATACGCCTTGTATGCAATTCCTTTTTCTTTCAGAAGCCCACGCACCTGCTTCCATACTTCTGCTGCCCTTCCGGTGCGTGCGCCCTCATTTACGATAAAATAAATCTCCTGACAATTCCTCATCTGTACCTCCCCATAGCCTTCGCTATGCTATAGCCTAATTCCACATAATCCCAATATCCAGTAAATCAATCCCAATACCCAGCTTGTAAAGATTCCATACAGAATAACCGGCCCTGCAATGGTGAATATTTTACATCCGATACCAAATACCTGTCCTTCCGTCTTATACTCAATGGCAGATGCCACCACAGAATTGGCAAATCCGGTAATCGGCACCAGTGCACCTGCACCGCCCCATTTTACAAGACCTCCATAGAGATTAAATCCTGTAAGCACCGCACTGAGCAGAATCAACAGCATGGAGCACCAGCTTGCCGCCAGATCCTTATCCAGTCCGAACTGGTTCATTGCCATATTTACAATGAACTGTCCAATACAGCAGATCACACCTCCCATAACAAATGCTTTTCCCATCTGCAACCACAGATTCGTCTTTGGTGAGATCTGTTCTACATAATCCTGAAATTCTTTTACCTTTTTATCCATGACTTATCCTCTTTATATTCGGTTTTAGTCATAGTTATCCCCTGTTTCTTATATATTATACACCTTTTGCGTCTTTTAGAGAACCATATAAGCCTCGTCCTGTTACAAGTACCGTAAGCAGTTCTGCCACTGGAAAAGCCAGCCACACACCCACCATGCCAAAGCACATGGACATGACTACTGCACAGACGCTGATTGCTATAAACCCTCTCAAAATGGATGCGGCAAAAGCCCATCCAGCCTTCTCCGTTGCACTTAAAAATCCGGTTCCTACTATATTGATGCCTGCAAATAAAAATCCGATAAAATACAGCTTAATGCCTGGCACTGCATAAGATGCCAGCTGTGCATCCTGCTCTCCATTAAAGATTGCTACGATACCTTCTGCACCTGCCATAATTCCCAGAATGATCGCTGCTGCCATAATCAATGCCAGTATGATACCAAGACGTAATACCCTTGTAGTAGCTTTCTTATCGCCTTTTCCATAGAATTCACTGAGAATCGGCTGACATCCCTGGGAGATTCCATTGAATACAGCTACTGCTACCAGTGCAGTATTGGCAACCACTCCATAAGCTGCCACTCCTACATTACCAGCCAGTCCCAGAATCAGCATATTAAATACTGCTGTCGTCACACCAGATGATATCTCTCCTACAAAAGCCGCTACGCCCAGCTGACAGGACAATGCCAGCCTGCGGATAGATGGCTTCACCGGACAGAACCGTATCGTATTGCCTTTTGCCCCAAAATGCATACTACAGATCAGGATTCCTACCACCGGTGAGACTGCCGTAGCCAGTGCCGCACCTGCCATCCCCAGCTTCAGTGGGAACATCAGCACATAATCCATGACAATATTGAACAGGCTGCTGCACAAGGTCGCAGCCATTGCCAGTGAAGGCGCTCCATCATTTCTTACAAAGGCATTGAACACATAATTACACATGAAAAAAGGCGCAAACAGCATAAATATCCTGGTATAGATGGTTCCGACCTCAATAATCCTCTCATCTGCCCCAAGCAGTGCCATAATCCCGTCAGCCCATATACCGCCTGCCAGCATAAAGGGCAGACTGCATATACACGCCCAGAATAACGCATTGGTAAAATATGTATCTGCTTCTACATCTGCCTTTGCCCTCAATATCTTAAAACGTGTGGCAGAGCCTACGCCAATCATGGAACCGATGGCAAAGATCAGACTGTACAGCGGAAGGACCAGGTTCAGTGCCGTGATTCCATCTGCCCCCTGTGCCTTCGATATAAAGAAAGTATCCGCCAGAATATACAGGGATATTCCAATCATCCCCATAATATTCTGTGATACATATTTTGCAAACATTTTATTGACTGACATTTCTTATGCTCCTTTATCCTTCTTCTCTCGTACTCTTTTCCTATTACTGGGCAGTTTCAAAGATTCTCATGCAGAAATATAACAACGAGCCTACTAACTTGCCCACTGCTATCGCCAGTACTACAATCCCAAGCCCATGGCGGAAGCCTATTCTTCTTGCTAATATGGGGATGGAATCCAGCATCTCTGCAATAGCAAGCGCAAGGCAGCCTACAAACATTCCTGAGAACACCCCAATGATCACCAGTACCGTCACTGTCAGGCTCTGATATGCCCACATGGGCAGCTTCTGCATGTACTGCCCTATCTTATAGGGGAACTGGAATACACTGAACAGACAGCCTGCCACTGATCCCGCTATGATACATTCCTCATAAAATATCTCATATCTGGCAGTATCTGTCTTTCCTGCGAATCTGGGAATAAGGCCTACTACAAACAACACTGTAAACACACCGCCGGCAACCATAATACCGAAGCTGAAGCCAAATACAGCAAGGGGAATCTCTCTAATCCACGTCAACTTCCATTCCCTCCCGCTCTGCAGTCTCAACCAGTGTGGTATTCACATCTCTCTCATAATTGCGCATTTCTACTTCCAGTGGAGTGGGATCGGCCGTAATGCGTCTTCCGCCCACATGATTATAGAATACTATAATTCCCAGGCACAGTCCAATGGAATATGCAATTTCCAGAGTGGTACACCCCTCTGATTCCCTCCCTGTCACAATCTCGTAGATTCTCATGAATACATTGGAGATACCAATGTCATTATGATACGCCATAATGGTAAAAGCCGTTCCAAAGAAGCTCACTGCTGCCACCAGAATAATCTTCCATACTACCATAGACCCTTTGTATTTCTTCTCCGGTATTTTCTCCATTACAATAGCACTCTCACCAATGCTCTCCACTGTAATTCCAGGTGACATCTGTGTCAGTTTCTCTATAATCTTCATCATACTGATAACTGCCCTTGTGTCCTCACCTTCATGGAACTTATGAATCCTCATGGCATTGGCTTTGGCACGGATAGCACTGTCCTCACAGTAAATGCTGGCAGCGTCTCCCAGAAGCACTTCATCCTCCTGTGCTTCTACATTTCGCCTTGCCTGAATATATAATGTCACATTACTCATGGCTACTACCTGCTTTCTCTTTCTTTTTCACAGGATAGTATCTCCATTGGCAGTTTTCCTATTCGTCAGATACTGCTTTCATTACCGTAATCTGTCCATCCTCTATTCCATGCATATGTCTGCTATCCTGTCTGAATCGCTCCAGATACTCCCACACTTCCTGCGTGATTCTCTCTCCTGCATACAGAATGGGAATTCCCGGCGGATATGGTGCTACCATCTCACCTGCAATCCTTCCTACCGCCTGTTCCCAGGGGATTCTCTGCGTCTGCGCAAAATACGCCTGTCTTGGTGTCATTACCTGTTGTGGCTGACATGGAATCTCCTGATTGTGTGTCTCTTTCCAGTTTCTATTTATGACACATGTGTCACTTAATAGTTCCTGACTGATACGGCGGCATGCACTGATTAGGCGGTCTATCTCTTCTCTTGTATTGGCATACGTAACGATTGCCAGTACATTCTCATAGTCAGCCAGCTCCATATTGACTGCATATTTCTGAAAAAGGCATTCTTCCAGATCAAAGCCTGTCAATCCAAGCTTCTTTGCTGTAATCACAAGCCTGGTCGTATCAAGACCTGCAATTCCAGCCTGTCCTACCACTTCAGTTCCCATGCATGCAAAGCCTGCAATCCTATTGATCTGCTCTCTGGCATAAGACGCCAGAGCAAGGGCCTGCTGCATCATTTCCCTGCCATGCATGGCAAGCTCATATCTTGCACAATCCAGAGAGGTCATAAGCAGATAGTTAGGGCTGGTGCTCTGTACAATATGCAGTGCACTTGTCACCCTGTCCATATCGACCAGGCTGGAATGTACATGCAGTACGGAGCTTTGCGTCAATGCTCCTGTTACCTTATGCATACTCTGCACACACATATCTGCGCCCTGTTCGATAGCCCCCTGTGGCAATGCTTCATGGAAATACACATGGCCTCCATGTGCCTCATCTACCAGCAGCATTGCACCATGCTCATGACATACCTGGGCAATCGCCCTCAGGTCTGAAGTAATCCCATAATAGCTGGGACTTACCATGAACAAAGCCCTGCATCCCGGATGCTCCTTGAAACAACACTCCACATCCTCTGGGGTAATGCCGCCCTGTATGCCCCATTCGCCTAATACCTGGGGAGACACATACACAGGTCTGGCTCCTGACATAATCAATCCCATCATAGCTGACTTATGGGCATTTCTGGCAATCATGATTTCCTGTCCTTCCAATGCTCCCGCCAGAATCATTGCCTCATTCCCACAGGTGGAACCATTCACCAGAAAGAAACTACGGTCAGTATGATATAATTCCCCAAGCAGCTGCTGTGCTTCCCTGATTGCACCCTCCGCCTGATGCAGATCATCTGTATAAGGTGTCTCTGTCACATCATAGGCAAAGATTTCTTCACCTACCTTATCAGTCCATCGGCTGCTGATTCCTTTCTGTAATCTATGTCCCGGTATCCTAAAGTACGCCGGCTTCGTATGAATAAACTCTCCTATTGCATCCAACAGGGGGGTCTTATTTTGATCCATCATTTATTTACTCCTGTTTCTTTTTTCTGTCCTGTTTTTCCTATCTTATCATGCCTCCATATTGTTTGCAATGTACGTACCCCATTGAAAAAGACATCATGGCATGCTAAAATAGCCTTGTTAAGATTTAAACAAACAAGGAGAATTTATATGCCATATATATACGAAACCCATTTACACTCATGTGTTGCCAGCGCCTGTGGGCGCAGCGAGCCTGAAGAATATATTCCTTATTATAAGAAGCTTGGCTACAGCGGCATCTTTGTCACAGACCACTTCTTTAACGGCAATACCTGTATTCCTGATACCCTTCCCTGGGAGGAAAGGGTCAACCGTTACTGTCTCTCCTATGAAAGAGCCAAAGCAGAAGGAGATAAACAGGGCCTTTCCGTTTTCTTTGGATGGGAATGCCGCTTTGATGGTGATGAATTTCTGGTATACGGTCTGGACAAGGCATGGCTGCTTGCTCATCCTGAAATAATGACCTGGGATCACATTACCCATCTGGAACAGATTCACAAATACGGTGGTCTGGTAGTGCAGGCTCATCCTTTCCGAGAGAGAGATTATCTTTCCAGAGTGGATCTGCATCCCTTTCAGTGTGATGCCTTTGAAGTAGCCAATGCCGGCAATCCCTCCTATCAGGACAGACTGGCATACCGCTACGCAGTCAAGCATCATATTCCCATGACTGCAGGCTCTGACATTCATCTGGTAGCTCATACCGACAGTGGTAACCTCTACGGTGTTGCTTTTGATACTCCACTTCGTTCTGCCGCTGATTATGTCAACCGCATTAAAGAAGGCAAGAGCTATTCCCTTCATGTACCAGAGGATTTACTGACTCTGACACCTGATGCCCCTAACACCTTGCCTGTTTATCTTTTTGATGAACAGAATCAGGAACACTTCATTCCTGATGTAGAAACAATTCTATAGACAGAAAACAGGTCATGGAAAAACTCCATGACCTGTTTTTTTTATTCTTCTGTAGTTGTATTCTGTTCTGTGGTATTTTCTTCTGTATCTGTTGTGTCAGCTGTTTCTTCCGGATGAAGCTTTGCTTTGATAGCAGCGATTAGATCCTCAATAGAATCAGCCTGTATCGTTTCTGCCTTTTTCTCTTCTTCCTTCTTCTTGTCAGCTTTCTTCTCTTCTTCTTTCTTAGCCTGCTGTGCTTTCTTGGCTTCCTCTGTACGCTTTTCGTTACGTTTGGCAAAATCCTGAATCAGCTTCACTGCATAAGACACTTTACCATCCTTATCAATGGTAATTGTGAAGCTCTGAATCTTCTTCACATCGTCTCCCAGTTCTTCCTGCATCTTCTTGGAGCTCTCACCTGCTCCATCCAGAATGGATTCATATTTTTCTCTTACAGATTCATC
The DNA here is from genome assembly GCA_001916965.1 of Roseburia sp. CAG:10041_57. GTDB lineage: Bacteria > Bacillota > Clostridia > Lachnospirales > Lachnospiraceae > COE1. The sequence goes on along the minus strand of MNTL01000066.1, from coordinate 20,862 downwards.
TGCTGCCATCTGCTCAAGCGCTTCCGGGGAGATCAATACACTGTAATCCTTGGTGCATTTGCTTGCATAATAATCCTGTTCTTCATCGCTGGACCAGTTTGCAACTGAGATTTCCATATTGGAGTATTTCTCCTGCAGCTCTTTTAACAGATTCTTCGCTGCACTACTCAGCTGTACGCCTTCCTGGATTCCATTCTCATCAATTTCCTTATATTTGCTTGTCTGCTGCTGTCTTACCGTACATTTAGGTCTGTCATAGCCGGCTTTCTGCAGCTGTCCTGCTTCGCCATTGATCTCTACTGTATCACGGTCTGCATTGGTCTGCTTCTTATCTGTGGTCTTCTCCTTTGTGGAAGTTCCTTTATATTTCAGCTCATCTGCAACTGTATTTGTCTGCTGTGAGAATAAGCCTGTGTTTCCTAATAAAGTATTATAGTTGATTCCATTCATCTCTAAACCCAACCTTTCCATACATCATTACATGCTATTTCCGGCATCCATGCCTTCTTTCATTATATATCGGCGGATTTTTTCTAAAACTTTAGTCCTATTCCCTCTTAATTCATACATTCCCTCATCCGTATAAGAACCTTCTTCTCCAGTCTGCTTACCTGTACCTGACTCATTCCAAGACTTTGGGCAACCTGCATCTGCGTCTTATTTTCATAAAAACGCATACGGATCAGCATCCTCTCTCTCTTATCCAGCTGGTTCATAAGCTGTTCCAGAAGCATCCGGTCCAGCACGCCTTCTCCCTCATCCTGCATGATGCAGCCGTGTCCTGCCTGCTGCCCTTCCTTGATCATGTCAAGCAGATAGATTTCATTGCCATCAGACTGATATACCGTCCTGTAGATAGATTCCACTTCTCTTCCTGCATCCATTGCCAGTACCACATCTTCCATTGGTACTCCTGATGCCTGGGATAATTCCTTCAGTGTTACCTCCCTGCCCAGCCTGTTATGGAGTTCTTCTCTGGTGCGGTTGAGCTTCCATATATTCTCCTTGATTCCACGGCTTACCTTCACCATGCCGTCATCCCGCATAAAACGTCTCACTTCGCCAGCTATCATAGGCACTGCGTATGTAGAAAAACACACGCCATATTCTGTATCAAACTTCTCAATTGCCTTGAGCAGACCGATTGCTCCCAGTTGAAACAAATCTTCTGTTTCATACCCTCTTCCTGTATATCTTTTTATCACATGGTGTATCAACCCTGCATTTTTCTCGAAAAGTGCTTCTCTTGCTTCCTTGTCTCCCTTCTGTGCCTGTAAGAAAAGCTCCTTCTCATCCATTCCCTACACCTGTGTACTTTTCCACACGGTCGCCTGCATCAGAACCGCCCCTTTAAAAGCCTTCCACATATGTACGCTCGTTCCTTCTCCGGGAGAGCTTGTAACCTGTACCCGATCCATGAATGCTTCCATAAAAGCAAATCCCATGCCACTTCGTTCACTGTCTGCTCTGGTTGTAAACATGGGCTGCATGGCTCTTTCCACATCCTCTATTCCCACACCTTTATCTGTTATCACAACTTCCAATATACCATTCTCCAGGGAAGCCTCCAATATAATTCTCCCTCCATGCTCTTCATAGCCATGCACGATTGCATTCGTTACTGCCTCTGATACTGCGGTCTTCACATCCTGCACTTCCTCCAGAGTAGGGTCCAGCTGCGTCAGAAAAGCTGCTACCACCACTCTTGCCAATCCCTCATTCTCCGATATTGCATCAAACTCCAAACGAATTTCCTTCTTCATCCTCTCAACCTCTTCTCCCTGTCAACTTTCTCATCACACACTCAATTATGCCAATACTTCAATAATAGACGACATGCCAGATGCCTTCAGGATTCTCCTGATTCTTTCATCTGCATGAATTGCATATACCTTTCCCCCGAAGCAGGATATCTTACGATACCTGCCGATAATGATACCGATTCCTGAACTGTCCATGAATGTCGTATCTTCAAAGTCAAATACGATATTTCGTACTTTCTCATTCAACAGAAGCCTGTCTGCATTCTCCCTGATTCCTGCTGCTCCATGATGATCTACCTCCTGTGGCATTTTAATACACAGATAATTGTCAATCACTGCAAATTGTTCCATACTCCTACCTCCCGGGCATTGCTCTCTTTTTTTCACTTTTCTCCATAAAAGGCGTACAAAAAGGACATGCACCCTCTATGCATGTCCTCTTACGTATCTTATGAATTTGTCTGTGGTCGATCAGCCTTCCAATTCCTTGATATAATTCTCAGATTTTCTGGCTTTCTCCGTGTTCGGGAATAATTCTATTACCTTCTTGTATGTCTCTACAGCCTTGTCTGTGTCTCCGCTTCTGTTATAGGACTGCGCCAGATTATACAGCGCTTCTCCATTGGTGGCATCATATTTGAATGCTTTCTCCAGATTCTCAATTGCCGTATCATATTCTTCTGTTCTGAAAGCTTCATAACCTGTATTGTAATAGCTCTTTGCCACAACCGGTCCCACTGCTTCCAGAATCGTCTGATAGAGCGTCTTAAAGCTCTCTGTTGCATCACTATCCAGATAATCCTGATCGATCAGTTCCAGTTCTTCTGCTATTGTCTGCTCATCTGCTGTCTTATTCATATACATCAGGGCAGCTTCGATCAGATCAGTATTGGCTTCTACAGCCACATTAACTCCCTGTGCTTCGTTGAGACTGCTGCTGAGGCTGTCCTTTTCCTTCGTCAGATCATTGATCTGTTGTGTCAGTTCATCTACCTGCACTGTCTTGGCATCCAGCTGTTCGCTGACAGACTTGAGCTGTTCATTTACCTGACTCTGTGCATGCTGTACTCTTGCCGGCACTACCAAATACCATGCGACTCCCACACCGATTACAACACCGATTATAATGTTAAGCAGTGTCTGGAAACCTACAATTTCCTTCTTTCCTACCGGCTGAATCACCGTGTCATTACCACTCTGATATACAATGGCTTCTTTCTTCTTCTTGACACGTTCCTCTTCTGAAGGCATCATGGATTCCACTTCTTTTATATAGCGAAGTGTCATTGTATTGTTCGCATCTATCTTAATGCACTTATCCAGCTCTTTCTTCGCCTTGTCCCAATCCTGATTGTTGATATACAACAAAGACAGCAGCTGGCGTGCCTGCAGGAATCTCGGATTCATGGACAACACTTTCTTTAACTGGATCACAGCCAGGTCCAGACTATCCTGCTGACAATATAGTAATGCCTGATTGTATTTCTTCACAGTCTGGTTAAAGGTTTCCAGTCTGCCCGGATTATTCTGAATCATATTAATATAATCATCAGCTATATTCTTATCTTCTTTGATATTTTTACTGATGACCCATTCACTGAGAGCAGCTACCACTTCGCCTCTCTCATAGTAAACAAGTCCCAGAAGATTTCTGGCTTCGATATTGTTTTTATTTAATTTCAAGCTCTCTCTAAGACTGGTAATCGCACCTGACAAGTCTCTGACTGATGCTTTATCCAGACCTTCATTATAGAAACGGTTGGAAGCAAACATAATCTTCTTATATAAAGTCACATCAGCTCCGCAGCCGGTACAAAAATTCTTCTCCGATAAACGGCATCCACAGTTATAGCATATCATTTTCTATCGTACCTCTACTCCTCTTCTTCCTTCGCTTCCTTTACCATTTTTACAAGTACATCTGCCATATCTGTTAAATCCTGATTATAAATTGCCTCTTCAGCATCCTCAACCTCTAAGCTGGGATGAAATTTTTTTAACTCTTCTTCAAAATTAATCATTGCAATATATCCTCCGCAAGCCCTGCAAGATACAGGGAACCTACTATATAAAGTGTTCCCACATCTTTCTTTGCCCTTCTACAGAAGTCATATGCATCCCTAAAATCCTCAAAGGCATGCACCGGCTTGTCTGTACGCTGTGCAAACTGCTGTGTAAGCTCTTCTATTCTAACTCCTCTGCTGCCGGGTATCTGTGTGATACAGAACTGGTCAATACAGTCTACTCCCGTCAGCATCTCTATCATACTGTCATATCTCTTATCATTAACGGCTGAAAAAAGTAAAATAACCGGGGATTGTTCATGCATCAGCATCACCGATTCAATAAAGGCTCTGATACCATCCTCGTTGTGGGCACCGTCTATGTAGACATTCGGTCTGATTTCTTCCATTCTTCCTGCCCATCGCATATTGTATATCCCTCTTATTATGGATTCCCGATTTATTTTTCCAAGTGCTCCCTTTTTCTTTAGAAGCTCTGCCCCACATACTGCCATTGCCCCATTCTCAGCCTGATATGCGGCTGTAGTATGCGCCTGCAATCCAATATAACCATAATACCGACTACACACTGAAAAATCAATGCATTTTTTTTGAATTCCATTAATTTTATATGCATTTTTCGACACTTTAAAGCACTCTGCGCCAACCTCTGCTGCCTTTTGCTCAAATACGACAGAAGTCTCCTTCCGCTTGTCGATATAGACAACGGGTACACCGGATTTTATGATACCCGCCTTCTCACCCGCAATTTTCTCCAGCGTATCTCCCAGATATGCCATGTGGTCCATGCCAATCTCCGTAATCATGGTCAGGGATGGATGCTCCACCACATTGGTCGTGTCCAGTCTTCCTCCCAGACCGGTCTCCAATACCGTAACTTCTACACCCACTTTGGTAAAAAGCCACAGCATCATGAAGAAAAGCCGTTCAAAATAAGTGGGCTGATAACTTTCCCTATGTTTATGATAACAGTCAATCTGTTCTGCCAGCCAGTTGAAAGCTTCCACGAATTCCTCTTCACTGACCATCTCTCCATCAATCCGAAACCGCTCTCTCGTAGTAACCAGATGGGGTGAGGTAAATAATCCCGTATGATATCCGCTTTCCCTGCAAATGGAATCCATATAAGCACATACAGAACCCTTGCCATTGGTTCCTGCAACATGAATGATGATGCCAAGCTGTGTCTCCTGCAAGCCGGTTCCTGACTCTGCCGATAGAAGATACTGATAGAATCCCCTTGTCTCTTCCAATGGATTCTTCGTTGTAAATCTGGGGACTTCATTCAGATATTGCTCTGCTTCCTTATAGTTATGTGCTCTGTACTCCATATTAATTACCATGCCTTTCCATATTTCTGCATGCTCTAAGCAGAAAGTCGCTTCACGAAATACCTTTCGCAAAACGACCCCCATTTTCATCCATTTATAAATTATTCTATACTACTACCACAGTTCCTGTAATAATACCATTCTGACATTGATATTCCATAAAGCTCGTATCCCTGTTAATCACCATATCATGATTATCAATGCTGATGACTACGCCATGATATATATTGCCTTCCACACGGATTTTCGCCTCTCTGGCTGCAAGAACCATGGATTCCATGGCATTTGCTTCTTTCTTGATCTCCATACAGCGTGTGTAGATCTCGTCCTTACGGCGTTTCAATTCTACCAGATGCTTCTGCAACGGTTCACTCAGCTCTCCACTCTGCTGTCTTACACGCATAATCTTAGCCATACTTGCCACTGTATCTTCCAGCTCCTGATTCACTTTACTGTACCGCTCATTTACATCAATACGCTGTTCCATTGTCTCCTGCTTCAGCCCTACATGAAGCCCTGTTCTAATTTCAGACATATTGCCTGCTGTAATACAACTGATTCCAAGCATGCCATGGACAGAACCGCCTGCAATCAGACCTTTCTTACCAGTAAGCGTTACTTTCTGGTCTGCACTAACCTGTGAATTCAATATGACATTAGCCTGTACATTACCCTTGGTCTTTACGGTTGTGTATTCCAGAAACTCTGTGAAAACATCCCCACCTGCTGTAATAGAACCTTTTCCTGCGCCCTGCATGCCTCTCTTGAGACACACATCACCACCCGCAATAATCGTTGCAGATTCCACAACGCCTTCTACAGTCAGACTCTTACCTGCTTTGATCACAACGCCTGCCTCAACATTGCCGTTGATTACGACATCGCCATTAAAGTCAATGACAGAGTTGCTTGCCAGATCACAGTCCCCCTGTATTTCATGGACTTCTACGATAGAGAGCTTGTTGTCTCCATCATATTCTATTTTACCGGCTTTGACAGCATAATACTCATTCGGATTCTTCTCATTACTGATTCCTTTGCCCGCCAGTGGCCTTAGTTCTTTATAGACGACTCCCATCTGAGAGCCACCTGTTACATCCCTGCCGGGGGTTCCCTGTACGGCAGGGTAATACCTTGCCAGCAGATCTCCCACTTCTGCATTCTGAATCAGGCTCATGCTTCTGTAATCTACTGAACCATCTTTCCTGATTGCGGGTTTTCTTTTACCGGTTTCAAAAAAGAATTCATAATGCCCGGCACATCCTTCTTCTCCTGTTTCGCTGACAGCGATTTTAACTTCACGTTCATATATCTTCTTTTTACACATAGCAGCCACATTGGATTCATTAATCCCGGCTACTACCTTATTCTTCTGGAGATATTGGATGATTTCGGTTTTATCATATCCCGCACCTTCCTCAGGTGCACACAAATACAGCCATGCTTCTGTTTTATCATCTGTTATCCTGACATAGGATTTGCTGTTGACCATTGAAACCACCTCCATCGGAGACAAAATCAGCCCCCTATGTCTATTGTAACATTGTTTACTGTAATTGTGCAAGACGTTCTACAACTTGTTGTTTCATTTGTGTATATTTTGACAATTTTTCTTTTTCTTCTGCAATTTTACTCTCCGGTGCTTTGGATAAGAAACGTTCATTGGATAGCATCCCATTGACACGCGCCAATTCTCCATCCAGACGCTTTGATTCTTTCTCCAGACGCTCAATCTCCTGCTTGATATCTACCAGTTCTGCAAAAGGAATATAGATATTGGCATTGGCGATTACTACGGATACTGCATCATCAGCAATTCCATTCTTATCTGTCTGAACAGATACATCAGAAGCATAGGAAAGTGTTGCGAAGAACAGTCTGCCTTCTTCAAAAGTCTTTCTGATGTCTTCCTTCTCTGATACTACATATACATGAGCCTTCTTGGAAGGAGCTACGTTCATCTCTGTTCTTACGTTACGGATACCACGGACTGCTTCCTTGATGATCTCGATTGCCTTTTCCTCAGAAGCGAAATTACGTGCCTCGCTGTATTCAGGCCACTTGGAGATCATAATGGATTCTTCTTCTGACTGGATTGTGCAGAAGATTTCCTCTGTGATAAAAGGCATATATGGATGCAGCAGCTTCAGCGCATCAACCAATACTGTCTTTAATGTCCACAATGCTGCATTCTGTGAAGCTGTGTCATCTGAATTGTACAGTCTTGGTTTTACCATTTCGATATACCAGTCGCAGAATTCATCCCAGATGAAATCATAAATCTTCTGGACAGCAATACCCAGTTCGAAGTTCTCCATGTTATCTGTTACTTCTTTTACCAGACTGTTCAGCTTGGAAATGATCCACTTATCAACAGGCTCTAAGGAATCTGACGCATCTGTCACTTCTTTGCCTTCCATATTCATCATGATGAAACGGGAAGCATTCCATACCTTATTGGCGAAGTTTCTGTTTGCCTCTACTCTTTCATAGTAGAAACGCATATCATTACCAGGTGCATTACCTGTAATCAGAGTCATACGAAGGGCATCTGCACCATACTGGTCAATTACTTCCAGAGGATCAATACCATTGCCCAGAGACTTGGACATCTTACGTCCCTGAGAGTCACGAACCAGACCGTGGAACAGAACTGTCTTGAATGGTCTCTCACCCATCTGCTCATAACCTGAGAAGATCATACGAATAACCCAGAAGAAGATGATATCATAACCTGTTACCAGTACATCTGTAGGATAGAAATAATCCAGATCTTCTGTCTTGTCAGGCCATCCTAATGTGGAGAAAGGCCACAATGCTGATGAGAACCAGGTATCCAGTGTATCCGGATCCTGTGTAAAGTGTTCACATCCACACTTAGGGCATACCTTAGGCATTTCCTTGGCAACAACGATCTCACCACACTTATCACAATAATATGCAGGAATTCTGTGTCCCCACCAGAGCTGTCTGGAAATACACCAGTCCTTGATATTATCAGTCCAGTTGAAATATGTCTTGTCCATTCTTTCAGGAATCAGCTTGATCTCACCATTCTTTACTGCCTCTACAGCCGGTTTAATCAGCTCATCCATCTTAACGAACCACTGCTGTTTTACCAATGGCTCAATCGTAGTCTTACAACGGTCATGTGTGCCTACATTGTGGCTGTAATCCTCAATCTTAACGAGAAGTCCCATCTCATCCAGTTCTTTTACGATGGCTTCCCTTGCTGCATAACGATCCATACCTGCGAACTTACCACCATTTTCATTAATGGTAGCATCATCATTCATAATGTTGATGATCGGCAGATTATGTCTCTTACCTACTTCAAAGTCGTTAGGGTCATGGGCAGGTGTAATCTTAACAACGCCTGTACCGAATTCCATATCTACGTAAGTATCTTCTACGATAGGAATCTCACGATTCATAATAGGAAGTAATACCTTCCTGCCCTTCAGATGTGTATAACGCTCATCATCAGGATGAATGGCTACTGCGGTATCACCCAGCATAGTCTCAGGTCTTGTTGTTGCAAAAGTCAGATACTCTCCTGACTGTGTTCCATCCTCATTCAGAATAGGATACTTAATATGCCAGAAATGTCCAGCCTGATCCTCATATTCAACCTCTGCATCAGAAATAGAAGTATTACATACAGGACACCAGTTGACAATACGTGAGCCCTTATAGATGTAGCCTTTCTCATGCATCTTGCAGAATACTTCTGTTACAGCCTTGTTGCAGCCCTCATCCATGGTGAAACGTTCTCTGTCCCAGTCACAGGAGGAGCCCAGCTTCTTTAACTGGCTGATGATTCTTCCGCCATATTCCTTCTTCCAGTCCCACGCACGCTCCAGGAACTTCTCACGTCCCAGATCATGCTTGTCAATACCTTCTTCTTTCAGCTTCTGGATGATCTTGACCTCAGTTGCAATACTTGCATGGTCAGTACCGGGCTGCCAAAGTGCATTATATCCCTGCATTCTCTTAAAACGAATCAGGATATCCTGCATGGTATTATCCAGCGCATGTCCCATATGCAGCTGTCCTGTAATATTTGGGGGTGGAATTACAATAGTAAATGGTTTCCTGCTTCTGTCTACTTCTGCATGAAAATACTTCTTGTCAAGCCACTTCTGATAAATTCTGTCTTCCAGTCCATGTGGATCATAGGTCTTAGCCAATTCTTTGCTCATGGTTTTCTTCCTTTCTCTTTTAAAAAGTCTGCATGATTCCATGCATCTGCATTGTGAACCATGGCTCTGCTCATTTGCGCAAAAAAACCCTTCACCGGATATCCGGCAAAGGGCGTATTAACGCGGTACCACCTTTGTTCAAACAATAAATTGTTCCTCTTATAGGATCTCTATCAAAATCCTGTCCGATAACGTGGACGAAACGTGAATCCTTACTTCTATATAAATACTTTTATATAAATACTTCGGGACTCCGGTTTCAGAGCTACCTTCTCTATCCTTTCCTTAAAAAGATCTTACAGCCAATGAATCTTTCTCTCTGATAAGGGGTAATAGATACTCCTCTCTGGCACTACCTTTTGCTTCTATTATACTATCGCAGTCCCAAGTCCTTTGTCAAGTGAAAAAATACCATTGACAATCTATATTATACGCTGTATAGTATAGGCACAAGCAATATTATACAGCATATAATATTATACAATATTATGCGTGCAATATAGAGGAGATGAGTCCATGGTATTTAATACAGGTTCCACACTGCTGGATGCCATTGTCCTTGCCGTTGTCTCCAAAGACCCGGAGGGAACCTACGGATATAAGATCACACAGGATGTACGGGAAGTTATTGAATTAAGTGAATCAACCCTGTATCCGGTTCTTAGACGTCTGCAGAAGGATGAATGCCTGAGTACTTACGATAAAGAATGCGCAGGGCGTAACCGGCGATATTACCGCATCACTGACAAAGGTATTACACAGCTGCAGATGTATGAGACTGAATGGATCAATTATTCATCCAAAATAACAAGTGTATTTGAGGGAGGTATTACTCATGAGTAAAAATGAATTTATAGACCGGCTGGCGCAGCTGCTTGCTGATATCCCACCTGAAGAACGTGATGAAGCGCTCACCTATTATCGCGAATATATTGAAGATGCCGGACTTGAAAATGAAGAAGCCATTATGCAGGAATTAGGCTCACCGGAAGAGATTGCTGCTGCCATTAAGGTAGATTCAGATTACCGATCCTCCAGACAGCCCCTTGCACCAATTGCAGACACCCCCCAATATGCAAGCCAGGCTCAGTCCAATCAACAGACTCATGCAAAAGGAACAGATTCAACCGTTATTATTCTTGCCGTTATACTTGCCGTTGTGTTAAGTCCCCTCTGGTTTCCAATTATAATTGCGGTATTTGCTACTTTAGCAGGCATTCTGATAGGTGCCTTGTTTGGCGGCATCGGATGTGTACTTATAGGTATTAGTCTATTCATTGCAGCAATTGTATGTCTGTTCAGGACCACACTGCTGATTGCCTTTTCCCTGTTAGGCGCCGGGCTGCTGGTCGCCGCTATAGGCATCCTTTTCATAGTCCTTGGAGTCTGGCTGTGTGCCACAGTCATCCCCTGGTGTGCCACAGGCATGGGCAAAGTATTTCACAAACTGTTTTCCAGAAATAAGGAGGCGCAAGCATGAAAAAGTTTTATAAAAATGCTCTGATTACAGCGGGTATTCTTTTTGCAGTAGGTGCTGTTATTTTAGTCATATGTACATTTGTTGGTGGCTCCTCTTTTCACAATGATGTGAAATCCGGTAATATCCCGGAGCTGGTCAGCTTATTTCATTTTAATAATTCAGATACCTCTCATTCTGCTTTCCATGTGGATAATCGTATCGTTCATTTTGATTTCAATGACGAATATCCCGTTTATTCAGGTTCAAGGACAGACAATGAGGCAGCTGATGCCTCTAAGATCAAGCACATTAATATAGATCTTGGCGGTGGTGAATACATTATCGAACAGTCTTCTGACAATCACTATTTTCAGATTGTTGCAGAAAGCAGTGATACGTATCAATATTACACAGAGAATAGCACTTTCTATGTGATCGGGTTCGATGGCTCCAGCATAAACTTTGGTGACAGGCATAATAAACTGACTCTTCGCCTGCCATCTGATCTGGAATTTACTGATGTCACTATTTCTCTGGGCGCCGGTAATCTGGAGTGGGATTCTCTTACAACAGATTCTCTCATACTCGATGCAGGTGCCGGCTCCATCACCCTGTCCAATGTATCTGCTGCTACTACCGATGTGAACCTTGGTGCAGGAATCATAGACCTCAACCACTGTACTTTGCAGAACGCTTCCTTTGAAGTGGGGATGGGAGAGCTTAATTACTCCGGCGTCATCCGGGGTGATCTGACTGCTGATTGCGGCATGGGAAGTCTGACCTTTGCCTTCATTGATAGCGAACAGAAACACAATTATTCCCTGGATGGCAGTATGGGCAGTATCTCCATAGGAGACAAGGGATACGGGGGATTGGAATACGAGAAGACACTCAACAATAATGCCTCCAGCAATTATGAGCTGTCATGTTCCATGGGCAATATCACAGTTACCTTTGAAGACTGATTTTGTCGAATAATCCAATTTTGTGCAAAATATATATAGGAACCTCTTTGCGGGCATGCTATACTAAGGCAAATAAATGCTTTTGATACAGACTGTAAGGAGGTTTCCTTTTTTATGAAAAAATTAAAATTATTCGCAGCTGTTATAGTCTCCATACTTACCTTAACAGCACCGGTCAGCGTCCTTGCCACAGAAAATACCTCTACAGAACAAAGTGCTTCCGGCTACGAAGTAAAAGACACCAGTCTCACCTGTTATGTAAACTCCGAGAAAGGTCTTAATGTCCGCAGCGGTCCCTCAACGGATTATTCTGTAATCGGTACACTCTCCAATGGTTCCAAGATAGAAGTTACCGGTGAAAGCGGCGGCTGGTATCGTTTTGATTATAATGGTAAAGACGGCTTTGTAGCCACCAAATATACAACGACTCAGGCTACTGATCCTAACGGCAGCAGTGCTGCAGCATCCGATGACAATACGACCTCTTCCACAGATGCGGCTGATGAGAATAGTGAATCAAAGCTTGCTATTTTCGATGACTCCACTCTGGTCTATCTTTCTCTGGCGATTGTCGTTGTCGTTATGCTGATCCTTGTCTCTGTACGTGGCTTCTTTAAAAAGTCACCATCTGAATATGAGGAAGATTACGAAGACGAATACCCTGATGGATGTGACAAAGATGAATACACTGAGGAAGATGAGGGCAATTATTTCGGGGAAGACGAAGAATACTATGAAGACGAATATAGTGAGGAAGACTTTGAAAATGAAGGAGAATCAGAATATATAAATGAGAATGATGACATGTATCGTGAGGAAGACTACGACGATGATGATCTATAATCTCTAAATGTGAAGCCTGGACATTTAAGGGCGTGTGAAAAACTTTTATTTTTCACACGCCCTTTTATATACTTATACCCTTAGAATCCAATCTTATTGTTTGATTTGGTGCGAATCATCTTAATGGATGACTCCATATCTCCCAGTCCCTTTACGACCTCTTCTGCTGTCTCCAGCTGTGCAGAATTGATACAGAATACAATATTAGTCTTAGAACCTGAGAAAAGCCTTGCAAAGAAGCCTGGTTTCTCCCATCTCAAAAAATAGGAAACCCTTGCCTTCATAAACGCCTTCTCCAGAGCTGCCTTCACATCCATATCTGTAACAGAACAGTAATCCATTTCGTTATTTACTTTTACTTTGCTATATTCATTTTCCACCATTATGCCCGCCTTCTTTCGTCATTCACTTCGCTCACAATTACCTGATTACTGCAATATTTTGTAACTATTCATCGTAATATGTTTTACCTTCTACAACCAGGGTAATAATGCCATCTGTTACATCAAGAATCGTAACTGCACAATTCTTATGTACCCCGCCCTGCCAAAAATGCGCAATATCAGTCTTTTCTACCGAAGATAACAATCCCCGAAGTGCTGCCCCATGTGTAGAAAGCAGTATTGCATCCTCAGCTCCATACTGTGTAGTATGTACCAATTCCTGCAAAAAATCAGTGGTTCTTGCACATAATTCTTCTATGGATTCTGCGCCCTCAGGTGGATGATACTGATCCGGTCGTGTAAAGAAATTCATAAAATCCGGATCCGGAATCTCATAATTGTCTTTTGCACAGCAATGTCCTTCATAAATGCCGAAACTAATCTCTTGTAATCTCTCATCTTCAATTACATCAATCTGTCTGTCACCCTTCACCAGCATTGCTGTTTCCTTAGCCCTTCGCAAAGGACTGGTATAAATACACCTGAAATTCACACTGCTAAGAGCTTCGCCGGTAATCCTTGCCAATCTCCTGCCTTCTTCATTCAAAGGAATATCTGAACGCCCCTGTAGACGTCTGACCTTATTCCAATCTGTCTCGCCATGTCGAATAATATATATTTTCATATCTGCATCCTCATTACTTACTATAATATAAATGCTTCCAAAAAACAATATATCACTTCATAATACATATGGATTGTGCTGGCATTGTAAGTACTCCGTTCTCCAGGGTAATCGCTTCTCCATGCAGTGTCAGGTATCCCCTGATTGCCATAGAATCTATGGCTGAGCCTGCCAAATTAACCTCTATGGCTTCATCCGAAGTATTATATACTACTGCAATGGTGCTGTCTTCCCATGTCTTTGTGATTACAGCCTGATGTCCGTCACACAAGGTCTCTACTGCTTCTATGGTTCCTCTTGCTAACTCAGGATTCTCATTTCGCAGTCTGAGAGCTCTCTTATAATAATTTAATATAGAATCAAGATCAGCCTGCTGTTCCTCTACGCCAGCAAAAGCCGAAATAATTCCTGCCTCTGCATCCTTTGGTCCTTTGGTCATTCCGGCTGTATCCGTATCTGACCATATAAAAGGCAGTCTCTTATTCTCGTCCTTGGTTCCTGCGCTGGACATACCAATCTCTTCTCCATAATATACAAAAGGATTACCGCTCAATGTCATAAGCAAACCTCCTGCCATCTTCAGATCATCCGGATCATTTCGAAGTGCATTCGCCACGCGTCCCATATCATGATTGGTAATAAAAGGAGCATCTATATAATCAGGATTCTCTGCGGCAAAATCCGTCTGGTATTTCAGCATGGACTGCACAAGATTGGCAGCCTTATATGTTCCTCTTGCTGCCTTGATCAGCTTACCTTCCTTATCTGCCAGATCAAAGTTAAACATACTTGGAGTGCCGCTTGTATAATAATCTGCAACGGTAGCTTCATTTGCCCATACTTCTGATACCATATAGAAATCCGGATTCTGACTCAGACAGTACTCATAGAACCAGTTCAGTATCTTTGTATTGGTTGTCGCATCATTCTCTTCAAAATGCATTGCAGCATCCATTCTGAAACCATCAATACCCATTCCAATCCAATATGATGCGATCTGCTCTAATTCTGCACGTAATTGTTCATTCTCCAGATTCAGATCCGGCATTTCTGACCAGAATACACCTTCATAGTACCAGTCTGTATTCTTAACCTGGTAATAGTCCTGCTTCTGTTCGTTTGCAAAATGATAATACCCTACATAAGGGCATTCCTGCTCATCCGATTCTGCGCCCCGCGGCAGCTGTTCCAGATATTCGCACGCCTGTGTGAACCAGAGGTGCTGTGATGAAGTATGATTCATAACAAAGTCCAAAATAATACGGATCCCCCGCTTATGACATTCCTCAATTAAATTCTGCATATCCTCTGTACTTCCATATTCCGGATCTATCTGCATGTAATCTACTGTGTCATATTTGTGGTATGTTGTAGACTGGAATACCGGCATTAACCAGATACCATTAAATCCCATGTTCTGGATATAATCAAGCTTCTGTGTCACTCCATTCAGATCTCCAATACCGTCTCCATCAGAATCATAGAAGGAATAGACAAATATTTCGTAATAATTGCGATAGTTATCATCTACAATCTGTAATTCCTGTTCATATGGATATTCATCCCCAATCCAGCCACTAACTGCATTTGCAGTCTCATTTACATCTGTATCTGCAGCCTGACTGTGTTCCTGTGTGCTTTCCTTTGTTTTCTCTTGTCCGTTTTCCTGTATACTTCCGCTCTCTTCATAAGATTCCTGCATATCATTGGCTGCTTTCCCACAACCAGACATACACAGCATAGTCATCACCATTCCAAGCATACATACTATGTATTTCCTTTTCTTCATTCTATCTCCCTCTTTCTATAAATTGAAAATCGGCAGTCAAAATGACTACCGATTTTATAAAAACAACAATGCTCACATATTAACCCTTAACAGCACCACCGGTTACACCTTCTACATAGTACTTCTGTAAGCACATGAAGAGAATTGTAACAGGAACTGCTACCAGAATACCACCAGCACAGAATCTGGTAAAGTATCCCTGATAATCATTTGTCCAAACCCATCTCTGCATTGCTACGGCTACGTTATAGCTATCGCTGTTACCTAATGCAACATAAGAAGCAAATACATAATCACACCATGGAGCCATGAACGCCAGCAAAGCAGTATAAATAATAATAGGCTTAGATAATGGAATAATCATCTGTACAAGGATCTGTGCCCTTGTAGCACCATCCATCAATGCAGCTTCATCCAGAGATTTTGGAATTGTATCGAAGTAACCTTTACATACATAATATCCCATACCGGAACCTGCTACAGAAATCAGGATCAATCCAGGAATTGCACCTGCCTGTGTCAATCCAAACTGCTTTAACAGGAAATACAAGCAGATCATGGTAAGGAAACCAGGGAACATACCCAGCACCAGCCAGAAATTCATCAATGCCTTACGACCTTTGAAACGAAGTCTGGATAATGCATAGCTCACACAGATAACTACAATCGTGTTACAAATTGTAACTGCAACCGCAATCTTTAATGTGTTGCCATACCATTTGAAGAACTGACAATCCTTACTGAACAGGAACTTGTAGGAATCTAAAGAAAATTCCTTAGGCAGCAGATAATTAACCATGCCACCGAACTCTGTAATATAAGAACGGAAGCTCTGTAAAAATAAGCATACAAATGGGAAAAGCCATATGATACTGATGATAATCAATACAAGATAAGCAATTGCATTTCCCAATTTCTTATGTTGTTTATGAATTTTCTTTGACTGTGCCATTATTGGAATCCCTCCTCATCCTTAACTGAAGGTAAGATATTGTATACTACCAGTGAAATAACTGCTGTTACCAGGAATACCATAATACCAATAACTGCCGCCATCTTATAATCTGTATCCTGTACTGTCATCTTATACAGCCATGTTACCAAAAGATCTGTATAACCGGCGCCACCAGCCAGCTTCATGGACTGTGGATTTCCCTGCGTCAACAGGAAGATAACGTTAAAGTTGTTCAGATTGCCTGTAAACTGTGTCAACAGGAATGGTCCTGTTACGAATAACATATATGGAAGCGTAATCTTCATAAACATCTGAACCGGATTAGCACCATCTATACGTGCACTTTCATATAAATCTGCCGGAATATTCATCAAAAGTCCTGTTGAAATCAACATCATATATGGAATACCAATCCATAAGTTAATCAGGATAATCAGAATCTTTGCATAAGTTCCGTTTGCCCAGAATGGGATTGCCTGACTGATCAGACCCCATTTCAATAAATATGCATTAACAAGTCCGTCTGTCGCAAACATTTTACCGACATACAGCAGAGATACGAACTGAGGAACTGCGATCGTCATAACGAGAATCGTTCTCCAGAGCTTCTTGAACTTAATGCCCTTCTTATTTATTAAAATCGCAACTGCCATTCCCAGGAAATAGTTCAGGAAAGTTGCAAAGAATGCCCAAATTAATGTCCAGCTTAATACCGTGCCAAATGTAGAACCAAATCCATTTGTTCCGAATGAGAACAAATTCTTAAAGTTCGTCCATCCTACCCAGGTAAATAACTGTGAAGGAGGCTGATGGTTATAATCATAATTAGTAAATGCTATACAAATCATGAATATAATAGGTACAACTGTGAAAATAAAGATTCCCAGGCAAGGTAATGCCAAAAGAGTCTTATCAAAATTCTGATCCAGTAATGAATGTAAATCCTGTCTGTTTGTCGGAAGAGATTTACCTGATTCCAGAATAAGCTGACATTTACGGTTATCCCTGACATTCATTCTCCATACAAGAATAAATGCAAGTATAATGATAATACTCAGCACACTGTATAACAGAATAAGGAAACTGTTATCACCATAGGAAACTGTTCCATCCGGATTAAATCCTCTGCCATGAGTACCTAATGTAGCTAAATCAGCCAGATACTTGGAGCCAAAATTTACAATATACAAAATAAATGCTACTTCTATAGCCAAAAAAGCGATACCGCGAGCAAACTGCTTGCGCATCAGCTGTCCAAATCCCATAATCAGATATGAAATTCGTGTCTTCCAATCACCTTTTGCAAAGGTAACACCGATTTCTTTTAAATCAGCACCAATCCATTGAAAAAATCTACCAATTGCACTTCCTGCATTTTTAAATACATTGCCCTTACCAGAGTTTTTTTCTTCTTTCATATTCCCTCCAGATTGTGTTTATCATTGCAGGCAATCCATGCAGAATGTTTCACCTACAAAAGCAAGATAATTTTTTATAAGACCAGACAGGGAGATTGTCTCTCCCTGTCCAATCCTGTTTATTCACTATAGTAATCTAATTACTATTACTTACTGTGCGTAAGATTCGCAAGAAGACTGGAAGGATTCAAGAGCCTTCATCAAATCATCATCAGAAGCATTGTCATAATCACCAGCGATAATAGAATCACCAAGAGATGTTGCAAGTGTCCAGTAATCGTTAGGGTACTGTCCCTGAGGGATTGTGTATGCTAGCTGTTCTGCTAATGCGGAAAGAGCTTCATCAGACTGAACACTGCTGTCCTGCTGTGCTGTTAAGTTAGAAGGACCCCAAGCTACTGCATTGTAACGTGCAATCTGGCACTCTTCACCAGTAAGGTAATTAGCGATTGCAAGGCATACAGCCATCTTGTTAGCATCTGTCTGAGGTTTAACACCTAATAACTTAAATCCACCAAATCCGCTTAACTGATAATCTGTACCGTCAACTGTGAAAGAAGGAAGCTTAGTACAAGCATAGTTGTCACCAAGTAAATCCTTAAGAGCACCAGCATCCCATGTACCATCTACGATAGCACCGATATTAGATGCGCTGCTTGCTGAAGAACCATTTACAAATGAAGATGACTTATGCAGATTGATGATACCCTTAAGAGCCTTAACACCGTTATCTGAAGCATAATCTGCGTTGCATACTGTAAAGTTACCGGCATCATCTGTATCATATGTTAATGTACAGCCTGTACCAAAGAAGAATGCTGTCTGATACCAGCCGGAGTTAATCTCCATGTAGATGTTCTTGCCTGCCTTCTCGCAGTCAGCTACGATAGCATCGAGAGATGTTGGATCTGTAACAACACTCTTATCATAATATAAGAAATATCCGTTGTCAGATGTCAGAGGGAATGCAAATACAGTATCAGACATTGTAGCTGCTGCTGCTGCACCTGCGTCATTGTTTGTTGTAACTGCTGTAGCATAGTCACCTGTGATAGGCATTAATGCACCTGCGGATACCAGACGAGCTAACTGGTCCTGAGCAAATCCGTAGATATCAGCTCCACCCTCAACGTCTGTGATCATGTTGCTTGATGCATCACCCTCACCTACCGGCTCAACTGTTACTGTGTATCCGGCATACTGAGGATTTGCATCCTGGAATGCCTTAATCTGATCCTGGGTAAATGTCTGAACATTCTCAGCAACCCAAACCTTAATTTCACCTGTACCGTAATCAGTAACTTCCTCTGTTGCAGCTGCTTCTGTTGTTGCTGCTGCTGTTGTTGCTGCTGCTGCCTCTGTCTTAGTCTCTGTTGCTGCTGCATTATTATCTGTTGCAGGAGCTTCTGCTGAGCTTCCGCATGCTGTTAATACAGATGCAACCATTGCTGTTGACATAACTAATGATAAAACACGCTTTTTCATTTTTTTCCTCTCCTTAATTAATTATATTAGTTTCTTCTATTATTAAAATTCTACCCATGCAGAACATTAATAAACCTGTTCATTTACTTATCTAGATTTTCTTCCAAAACGCACATAATTAACATATAGAAAGCAATCTAATTTCGTGCATTTTTAATCATCGGAAACGATTCCAAAAATTTACATAAGTAAAACCGCTCAGTTCCACTTTCTGCGGTCAATATACAACTAACATTTACTTAGAATCAAACTTTACGTTTTCTATCCAATCTGCTAACTACTTTGTATGTTTTTATATTAGCAATTGTGCAACTTATTTTCAATGGGAAATATTGACGATAAATACATATATTATTTGTGAATAATGCACGTATAAATTTTCGTTTAATTTCGTACAAAATAAACTATATCCATATAGTACCTTATTTCCAGCTGTATGCAAAGGATATGCACGGAAATGAGGATTAGTATGATCTATACTTTAATGTAACAGAGTGTAACAATTAGATATGAGTAAAAAATCGGAAATCCCTGCTTTTTCAAAGGATTTCCGATATTCTAATCACGTGCGTTAGAGGATTCGAACCCCCGACCTTTTGGTCCGTAGCCAAACGCTCTATCCAGCTGAGCTAAACGCACATATGAAATTAAGGTGATTAACAATGCCGGCGACCGGAATCGAACCGGTACGGGTATCGCTACCCACGGGATTTTAAGTCCCGGGCGTCTGCCAGTTCCGCCACGCCGGCATATTAATCTGATTATTACTACTTATGTAGTAAATGGGACCTACAGGGCTCGAACCTGTGACCCTCTGCTTGTAAGGCAGATGCTCTCCCAGCTGAGCTAAGATCCCAAACAAACAAAAAAATTATTATCGCCAACGACCCAGACGGGACTCGAACCCGTGACCTCCGCCGTGACAGGGCGGCGCTCTAACCAACTGAGCCACTAGGCCATATAAACAAATAATTGAAAATAACTGGACCTTCGGGGACTCGAACCCAGGACCGACCGGTTATGAGCCGGTTGCTCTAACCAACTGAGCTAAAGGTCCGCATACCTCTTGAGTCATACCTTTAAAAGGTAAAGCCGATGATCGGACTCGAACCGATAACCTGCTGATTACAAATCAGCTGCTCTGCCAATTGAGCCACATCGGCATAACATGAATTATGCAGAATATACATTCTCCGACGGGAATCGAACCCGTGTTACCGCCGTGAAAGGGCGATGTCTTAACCGCTTGACCACGGAGCCTTAAACAGCATCGGATTCGTTCCGCGCTTAACTCCCCGAGTAGGGCTCGAACCTACAACAACTCGGTTAACAGCCGAGTGCTCTACCATTGAGCTATCGAGGAAAATGTTTTGCTTCGCAAACCACCATGAGAATACTCTGCATTCTCAGCAGTTCCAGCAAATTTTCAAGGGGTGTTCCCTCAAAACCGAATAAGAAAATTATCTTCATCCTTTTGTATCTCTTTCCTGTGCCTTCCCGGATAAGCCCTCGACCTATTAGTGACATTCAGCTCAGTGCATCTCTGCACTTACACCCATG
>MNTL01000027.1 GCA_001916965.1 Roseburia sp. CAG:10041_57 | reverse complement strand
ATTGAGTTTGAGTAGTAAACAAGAGCCAAGAAACGTTGAATTTACGGCGTTTCTTGGCTCGTTTTTTGTTGCGTGACAATAGAATGACAATAATTTTGGAAAAGTTGAGTGGATAATACATTATTGGCAAAATTATTCTAATTAAATGGAAGGTCAAAATCATCATCTTTTGAAACTTCTAAAATAATCAAATGGATGTTTTTTATAAATAAATCTTGCATATCACTTGATAGTGTGTCGTAAAAATTTAAAAGTTTTATTAACTGTGTTTTTTTCAAATCATAATTAACATCTTTGTAGTACGTAATTTTTGTGATACCTGGAATGCGGTTTAATAAAGTGATTAAATTTATAGTGCTCTGAAAAGTGCTACTTTCAATAATGTCCCTATATTCTTGTTCTAGCCATTTTCGTGTATGTTCTTTAGTAGGAAGGCTTTGAATGTTAAAATGCAATGTTATTTTATCTTTAAGTAAATCTCTAAAAAAGTCAAGAGAAAAAGTAGAAGTGGAAAATTCAGCTTCGTTTGCGTGTACATAATTTTTTAGGTGTACAGCATTTTCAAATCTGTTATCGGGATTATTTGATAAGCAGATTTTTATTGATTCTTTTAACTTGAGATCGCAATCTGCACTCTCAATAAAAGATTCATCATAGTTGTCAAAAATATTTCCGGTAACAAGCGTATATAAAATTGCTCCCATACAGTATATTTCAGTTTTAAAAGTGTATTTTTCATTTGGAAGGACAAATTTTCGCTGTATGTCCTTATATTCAGTATCGTAGTTGGAGTCTTCAGCATTTCTTGCAAAACCAAAGTCAAGCACTTTAATCTCGTTATTGTTAGTGACCATAACATTGGAATAACTTATATCACGGTGCATATCAGTTTGAGAATGAACATATGCCATAGCATCGATATATTGATAGCAGAGATTATTGATTAAAGTTGGTTTAAGGGGTTTGTTTGAAAGCACATAGTCAGAAAGTCTTGACCCGGGAATATATTCCATTTTAATATATGCACTATCATCGCCAAGAAAACCGTAATCAAAGGCTTTAACGACATTTGGATGTGAGTAACTTATCAACTTTTTGCCTTCACGTAAAAAACGCTTTTTCATAATTTTAGGACTACTGATTTGAAAAACACTTGGTTCATATATTTTTACAGCAATCATTTCTTCTTTTTCTTCATCATAGTATTTATAGACTGCTCCAAATCCGCCATGGCCAATATTGTTTTCTTCTGAACGGTCTATAATAATATTCGTTGAAATTATAATTGTATTATCGGTTATGGCAGTTGCATTTGATGCAGGTAATATATCTCTTTTTGCAATAATTTCTAGAGACATAATCAAATAATCGTCTTGAGTACCATGTACTTTTGAACATAAAGAGTATAAAGCATCTTTATATTTTTCTAATTCGCTGCGGTCTTCAGGAGCACAAAAAATTATAAGATTACGCTCGTAAGTATTCCATATCACTCTTGTAAAGTAATTTGTATCATTAAATTGAAATTTTGAATTTTGCAAAATTGACATTACAAGCGGTGAAAAGTCGCTGTTTCCGTTTAAGTTTGCAATAATATCTTGGCGTAGTTCTTCAGCAGTATACATGGTAAGTTACCCTCCTTAGTGTATGATTATATAGTATTACTCTTTCTTCGGCTTCCTTTTCCTCTTCACATAAGAAAAATTCGGAAACAAGTCTTTCAATGCTTCTGCAACCTCTTCATTTTCAATCATCTCCTGAACCATCATCTGGTCATCATCTGCTAAATCAAGAGATACCGAGTAAGATGCATCACTATCTATCGGATTAGCAGGGAAGCGGATTTCTTTTTTGTAATAATCACTTTCGGTGATTTCTCCGTCATCGAGTTTGTCTCTTAATCTTGCCCAGTACTCAACCATTTTTTTGAATGAATCTAAATCCTCCTGCGGACGATATCCGGCACTAGGAAGTCGTTCTTCAAATTTTAATATTACTTCGCCATCCTTTATGGTAGGTCGCAATCCATATGCCCATTCCATATCAAATAACACATGGAGTGCACTGAAGATATTTGCTACATCCGGATCTGACAATGCAAAGAAGCTGACACCTAGATGATTTGCAATATTAAGCAAAGTTGCTTCATTGGGGTAACGATTTCCTAATTCGTAGTTTCGGATTGTAGACTCATTAAGTCCGCATCGCTCAGCCAATTCCTTTTGGGTAAGTTCGGCTGCGATTCGGAAGTTTCTGATTAAAACGCCTACTCGGCTGGTAAATTTATCGCCCATTACAAAAGCTCCTTCTTTTCAAACTATATACAGTATAACACTAACAGTGCAAAAATGAAATGTTTTTTGATAAATGATATTGACAGTACAGAAATGAACTGATAATATAATACACAACGTAACCGTTCAAAAATGAACTGAATAATAAAAACGAGAGAGGAGGTAGCAGTTTATGGAGAACAAAAGATTTATCAATGTGCAGGATGTGGTGGAAGAGCTTGGAGTCTCGACATCATATGCATATAAGCTCATACGCGAATTAAATGCAGAGCGAGCCGCAGATGGATTTGTGACAATCAAGGGACGAGTCAGCAGACAGTATTTTGATGAACGAATCTATGGAACAACAGATAAGAAAGAGGTGGTTTGATGGCAGTTATTAAAAACCCAAAAACCAGAATGTGGGAGGTCAGGACTTATTATAAGGACTGGACGGGCACACGAAGGCAAAAGACCAAGAGGGGCTTCGCTAAGAAGAGCGAGGCCCAGAAATGGGAACGTGCTTTTAAGTTGAGGGATGAAATGAATATCAATATGAAATTCAAGGATTTCGCGGAATTGTACCTTTCGGATATTCAGCCAAGAATTAAGTACAACTCGTTTCTGACGAAAAAGCACATTATTGAAACAAAGATTTTGCCATACTTTGGGCACAGGAAGTTGAACGAGATTTGTCCGGCGGATGTGATTCAATGGCAGAATGAGATTATGAAACTCAAGAAGGACAACGGAGAAGCATATTCGCCGACGTATTTAAAAACCATACACAATCAGTTGAGTGCTATCTTAAATCATGCAGTTAATATGTATGATTTGAAGGATAATGTGGCTCGAAAAGCCGGTTCTATGGGGAAAGAAGAGTCGAAGGAAATTATGTTTTGGACTCAGGAGGAGTATCAGGCATTTATGGAGCAGGTGGCGGACAAGCCAATCTCATATTATGCATTTGAAATTCT
>MNTL01000026.1 GCA_001916965.1 Roseburia sp. CAG:10041_57 | reverse complement strand
TTTGCATTTTCCCACTCCCTCCGGTCATTTTTCTTATTTCTTTTCTTTCACCATGATATTCTTACTGTCTGCCAGCACCTCATAGAACTTGCCGTCCTGCGCGGTCTGAAGCTTACGGTAATTGACCTTTACGCCGTCATCAAGGTCAAGCTCGATGCGAGAAAGTGCCAGATGGCTGATCTTCTCATCATACTCCCGGCATTCCTTCAGCTGCTTGGCGAGTTTATCCTTGCGTTTGGAGGCTGCTGCCACCTCACGGGCATTCTCGCTGTGATCCATCATATCCTGCATCCGGTTGATCTCGGATTCATATACGCGCTGCATCTTGTGCAGGTAGTCGATGCGCAGGTTTCCGATGGTATCCGGCGTGTAGCGGTGCAGGTAGACCAGTGCCTTAAAGCCGTTCTGCTTGCCGCTGTCAAACAGCCAGTAGATCGGACGCTTGCCGGAGCCAGTGACAGAGTAAGTCTGGCAGTGATCCTTGAAGAAATCGTTCAAGAAGTAGTTGCGGATAATCTCCCGGCTGGTGCTGCCCTTATTGCCGAGGGCTTTTGCGATATAATCAAGGTTTGCTTCCAGCGTATCAGCACCGTACACTGCTTTCAGCCATGCACACAGGCGCGATACAATATCATCGTCCAGATATTCTTCATCGGTGATGGGGATAACATTGTCAGCATCCGGAATATAGCTCTGGTATTTGCTGCTATCCCACTCGCCGCCTGCATAGGCCAATCCTTCCACATCCAGAGAGTAGCGGCCAAACATGCAGCCCACAGCGTAGCTGAGCAAACTCTTGATGTCCCGCTGCAAGTCAGCCTTACGCACCGTCACATCTTTATCTTCCACTTCCGGGGTCAGTTCATCCTGCAAACCGTAGATGTCAATGAAAATGCGGTTCAGCTCTTCTTCGTTGGTTTTCAGCTGGTTAAAGCGGTCATCACATTCCGCCTGCCACTGGTTAAAGGCTTCAGAAATCGTGGAAACATTCTGAAGTAACGGGTGTTTCTTAAAGTCCCATGAGGTTTCAAAAGAGTCCCAATCTTGTTCAGACAACTGTACATTTCCTTCTGCTATCTCAATAATTTTTCCTTTATTCTTTTCGTCTTTCTTAACAGGAACGCTTGACACCGCTCCGGGAACAAAATTTAGCGTCGGATTGATCAGTTTAATAATCTCATTTGCATACTTGGTATTTAACAATGCCAATAAATAATAAAGTGTTTCTCGATTTGCAAAGACACCCGGCGCAGCATCGCTAAAAAAGATTCCCTGTTTCTTCATGCGCAAGCTAATATTGGCACTTGAAATTTTAGTCCATACAAGGCATTCTCTCAAAGCGCAATCAATATTTACGAGTCTACCTCCAGTTGCCCCCTCTGCTGCAATACGGATTTCTTCGCCATTATTAAACCAGTTGACAACAAAACTTTCATTGCCTGCCCAACGTCTAAAATCTCCACCCTTACAAAATGGAAACCACTTGTATTTCATATCTTGAGTATCAGCAATATTGCCGTATCCAAAACCAATCTTCTGGCAATTAACTTCTTCCCACAGACGCAAGAAGCGCGTATTATCTGTTGTTGTCATGCCACTTTTAGCATCTGCAATACTTCCAACAGTTCTTTCATCAAAAAGTTTTAGCACCTCCGGACTAATCCAATATGCAACTGGCACACCCGGAATTTTTGAAAAGCTGATTTGTCCAACGCGGTATTGATTTTGACCAGAAATGAACATATCCGCTTTTCCCTGCTGAGAAGTAGGCTCAATCAGACGGCAGTAAGTACCCTTATAACCCTCTACATGGTTTGCGCAGCGCACAAAGGCGGTGGTCTGCACCACCTCGCCACCAATTTCCTCAAAGGCTCTTGCTCCCAGATGCGCCATGTTGACGGTTTCTGTCAGCATCATCTTTTCACGCAGCTTTTCAAAGCTGGACAGGAACATCCAAGCGTGCTGTGTAATCATTGCCTGAAAACCGTTGTTTACAGTCATCTGACGGCAGCGTTCAATAAACACAGCAAACAGGTCAGCTTTGCTGTCCGGATAGTTCTTCTTGACAAAGTTGTTGACATTTGCACTCAGGTTGCTGGTTCCGGCATAGGGCGGATTCGTGCAGGTAACCCAATATTTCCGCGCCATGGTCTCGCCGATATCAATGAGCCGATTCAGCTGTTCAGCAGTGTCTTCCACGCCCACACTGTCCATGCTGATCTGCCCTGCAGTATCCTCCGCTGCCACAAACCGGCGCAGCAAATCCCAGTTATAGCTCTCCACATTGAGGATAGAGCCGTACTCCTTGGCATCGGTCAGGGTGTCCAGCAGACCTTCCAGCTGCATCTTAGCAGCATTCTTCTCAATATCGTCCATCCCTGCGCCGAAATACTTCAAGTGCGCACGGTTGACGCTATTGCTCTCCTGAATGGCATAGACATGGCAGCTGTTTTCACCGTTCAAGATACGGCGGTTGTACTGACGTGCTTTCATCATCACAGCAAAGTACGCCAGCTGATAGGCACGGTCATCAATGTCCAGACCGTAGATGTTGTTCTCCAGAATGCTTTTTGCAGCATCGCGCTGGCTGTAACCGGCACTCTCGTAAATCTGCATCAGCACATCAAAAGCGTATACGAGGATATGGCCGGAACCCATGCAGGGGTCGATGAGCTTGATGTCTTCCGGATTCAGGGCGGCATACTCTTTGCGAATTTCAGCCAGCTTTGCCTGCACCTCCGGCTCCTGTTGTGCTTCCTCCAGATAGTATTTCCAGTTTTCTTTCAGGCCACATTCCGGGTGTCCTTCCACCCACAGACGGCCAAGACTGTTCTCCACCATGTAACGGACGATCCAGTCCGGGGTAAAAAGCTGGGTCACGGCAGGGATTTCCTCTTTGGTGATCTTACCGTTCTTGGCAAATGCAGCGGCCTTCGGCTCGGTATTGTAATACTGGTACAGCCAGCCGATGATCTCCACCTGACCGCCGCGCTCGATATTGAAGTCATCCTCCGGGATGTCGTGGATCAGATGATAGACCACGCCATCCTGGTCAATGACGGACAGGCTGAGCAGCAGCTCGGTGTAGTTCTTTGTTTTTTCAAACAGAGCAGGCAGAATCTCGTTCAGGGCATTGCACTGCTTCAGGAACAGGATGCGGAACACCTCGTCCAGCTTGTTGTCCTGCTTCAGCTGGAAAATCTGTGCCTCTTCCTCCGCAGTAAAGGGCAGCTCTGCGTCAAACGGTGTTGTGACCAGATCCGGCTCCAGCTTACCGCTCTCGGAAGAAAGAACCCGGATATGGGAAGGCAGATAGTCATTG